>JAZORC010000026.1:0-164778 GCA_045656405.1 Tidjanibacter sp. | reverse complement strand
GTGATAGTGGTGTTTGCGGTTGCGGAACCCTCCACAGTGTAACCCTCGCCACTATTCAAGGTGAGGTAGTATTTCGAGCCACCAGTGGTGTTAACCACAATCTGCGACATCTCTTTCTCGGCCTCAATGGTGAGGTTGGAGTTCTTGTAGAACCTTGCAGGACCAGAGTAATCAGCAACATCGTTGGTCGAAGAGCCTTTGTCGTTGGTTACGGTGATACCATTCTGCTCCCAAACCTGCTGTGTGGCGGAGAAGGAGGTGCGGTTAGCCACGTCGGCAAACGAGATGGTTGCCACATTCTCGGGAAGTTCGGGCACCTCACCCTCAATGTGCGAAACATAGTATGCGGGGCCACCAATCTGTGCCGAGCCATTGTACTCTGCGCGGGTACCGATGAGGGTTACGATGTCACCCTCTTTCAAGCCAATCGACGAGAAGGATTTGTCGTTGCTCGAAACCTGGGTTTTGGTCAAGCCATAAACATACACCGAGCCGGTCTCATCCACGAGGTCGAAGTTGCCGTAGATGGTGCTTGCGATGTTGGTGACGGTACCAGTGAGTTTGTACCAAACGCCTGCATTAACCTCTTTCTGCAAGAAATCTGCAACAGTGATCTCTGCAATCTCGGCGGGAGTCTCGGGCTCCTCGGGCTCGGGAGTCTCACCTGCAACGTGTGAGATATACTCTGCATTCTTCATCTGTGCATTGCCGTTGTAGGAAACGCGGGTACCCTGAATAGTTAGTGTGTCGCCATCCTTCAAACCGAGAGCCTCATAGCATTTCTCGCCATCCTTCAAGATACCATAGATGAGTACCTCGCCGGTAGCATCCTCCAAATAGAAGTTACCATAGTAGGTGTTGTAGGTGCCTTTGATAGTACCAGTAAGCTCATAAACGGTTTCATCCTCGGCAGCTGCCAAGAACTCGGCAACGGTAGCCTTAACAGCACCTGCGGGAGTTTCGGGCTCCTCGGGCTCGGGAAGTGCATCACCGGGTTTTGCACCGTCGGTCATCACCCAAATCTTCATAGGCTCGAGGGTGAAGTAGATGTCGTATTTTGCGCCAACCTCACCGTTGATAACGATGTTCTGGTCGCCACCACCCAAAGCAATCTCCGAGTGGAGCTCAAAGGTGCCACCGTTGGTACCATAGCTGATCTCCCAACTTGCATTTTTGCGCACCTTGAAGGCGAGGCCCTCGTTGTTTGCGTTTGCAAAGACAACATCCTGTGCTACCAAGTAGTCACCATCGGCAACCAAAGCAATATCGGTAGTCCAATTGTTGTTCTCAAAATCACCCATCAGACCGTAGGTGTCGGGAGTGGGCTCGGGCTCGGGCTCTTCGGTGGTGTTGGGTGTTTCGCCATCGGCCATCACCCAAATCTTCATAGGCTCAACGGTGAAATAGAAGTCATACTTCACGCCCACTTCACCATTTACAAGCACATTACTTGTACCATTAAGAGCAATCTCTGCACCAATCTCAAAGGTGCCACCATTGGAACCAAAGCTGGTGTCCCAACTTGCGTTTTTGCGAACTTTGAAGGCGAGGCCCTCGTTGTTTGCGTTTGCAAAGACAACATCCTGTGCTACCAAGTAGTCACCATCGGCAACCAAAGCAATATCGGTGCTCCAATTGTTGTTCTCGAAGTCGCCCATAAGACCATAGGTGTCGGGGGTGGGCTCGGGAGTCTCGGTTGCGGAGGAGAGGGGAATTGCGATTACGGTGCCGTCCGAAAGGGTGAAGTATGCATACTCCTCATCCCAAGTTACGCTCTGGAAGAGGCTGTCGCCATCCTTACCATTGGTACCATTTGTACCGTCGGTACCATTCTCACCATCTTTGCCATCCTCACCGGTAGCTTTGCCCAACTGTTTCCAAGTTGCGCCATTATCGTAGGAGATGTACCAGTAGCCGTCACGGATTTCGAGCTGGGGAGTGATACCATCTTTACCATCTTGGCCATTGGTACCATTCTCACCATTTGCGCCGTCATTACCGTTTGCACCATCCTCACCATCGGTACCTACGGCTTTGATTTTGTTGCCGTTCTCATCGAGCAGCCACTCGCCATCGAGGGTCCAATAGTAGATACCATCCTCGTCTTGTGCTACGCCAATGGTGGGGGTGTAACCATCCTCACCATCGACACCATCCTTACCATCCTCGCCATCGGCTCCGTCTTTACCATCGGTACCGTGGTAGATAGTGATAGGCTCCGACTGGGAGAAGGTGATGGTGTAACCAACAATCTCGTCACCCTGTTTGATGGGGGCGATAGAGGTGATGGTGTCACCCGACTGCTGTGCGCCAACCAAGGCTTGGAGAGCCTCAATGTTGGTGTTAATCTTCTGGCACTCCTCCTCCAAATCCTCTACACGCTGTGTGAGGTCTTCGATGGCGTCCCAAATGCCGCTTGCGTCAAACTGTGAGCAACCAGCCAAGAGCAACATTAAAGATGTTGCACAAAGAAGCAAAATTTTTTTCATCGTTTTATTTTATTAGTGTTTGGTTGTTTTGCGATAGTGGCGCAAATGTATAAATAATTCCATAATTTTCAACTTTCAACTTTCAACTTTCAACTTTAATAGGTACTTTTGCCCACTGGAAACCCAAACACACAAACACAGTCTATGCAGATTAAAAAAGTAATAGGTATTGGTAATGCTCTGACAGATTTTTTGGTAAATCTCCGCAATGATGATGTGCTCACAAGGCTCAACCTCGGTAAAGGTAGTATGAATCTGGTGGATGCAGAGTTTCAGCGACAGATTCAGGGTGAAACCGCCGACCTACCCCACACACTCTCGCTTGGAGGTAGTGCCGCCAACACCATCCGCTGTATGGCTCGTTTGGGTGCGAGTGTCGGCTACATCGGCAAGGTGGGTAGGGACTCCACCGGCCACTTCTATGAGCAGGCGCTTGATAATCTCGGCATTGACCCCTACATCACCCACGGCAAAAACCGCTCGGGAAGGTGTCTGTCGCTCGTCTCACCCGACGGTGAGAGGACTATGGTAACCTACCTTGGTGCCGCCCTTGAACTCTGTGAGGCCGACATTACCCCCGAGATGTTTGGGGAGTATGACTGCCTCTATATTGAGGGCTTTATGGTTCAGAGTCACGCTGTTATCCGCCACGCAATCAAGACCGCCAAGGCGTGTGGATTGAAGGTTGCTATCGACTTGGCAAGCTACAATGTGGTGCTCGAAAATAGGGCCTTTTTGCTGGATATTGTAGATAAATATGTAGACATTATTTTTGCAAACGAACAGGAGGCTACGGCTTTCAGTGGTGAGGAGGACCCCGAGAAGGCTCTCGAATTCATCGCCTCGCGTTGCGAGTTGGCTGTTGTTAAGATTGGTACTCGTGGCGCACTCATCAAGGAGCAGGGAGCAGAGCGCCTTCACGTTGGCATTATGGCTGCCGCAAAGAGGGTTGATACCACAGGTGCAGGTGATTTCTACGCTGCGGGCTTTATGGCGGGCTTGTGCCAGGGTTTGGATTTGCGTCAGTGTGGAACCATTGGTGCCATTGCCGCAGGTAAGGTCATCGAGGTGGTGGGCACAACCTTTGGAGAAGAGGCGTGGAGTGAGATTTTCACCCTTGTGGAGGATGTGAAGTTGCAAAAATGTCTGTTCTAAAATGAGGGCCACAATCAAACTCGAAAAGATGGAGTTCCGAGCTCCTCACGGTTGCTACGACCTCGAAAAGGTTGTCGGAAACCGCTACAACGTAGATTTGACAATGGATGTTGAAATCGACGATGCACCAATAACTGATGAATTGTTGAAAAGTGTCAACTACTTGTCGGTTTATGAACAAGTGGCCGAGGAGATTCAGAAACCATCCAATATCCTCGAAAATGTTGCTTGGCGCATCTTGGAGCGCATTCATAGTGCTTTCCCTCAAATAGTTAGCTCAACTATTAAGGTTTCTAAACTTGCACCACCACTTGGAGGTAAGGTGGAGAAGGTGAGCGTAATCCTATCAAAATAAGAGCCTTACAAAAGTGTTCATAACTTGTTTATAAAGTGTGGACAATTTGTTGGGCAAACTCAAAAAATTTGGTGCAACTTTGTACCAAAGTCGGCGCTATTTGTGTCGAAACGGTAACTGCTTGATGGGCAGTTGTTTTTGTCTGTACAAAATACGAAATTATATAATAACAACGCAAAACTATGTCTGAAAAGATGGAGAAAGGGAGTCTGTCCTCTGACTTGAAGGAGTTGAAGTATGAGGATGTGTTGGCAAAGACCAAGGAGTATTTCAAGGGTGATGACCTCGCCGCTATGGTGTGGGTGAATAAGTATGCCTTGAAGGATTCGTTCAACCGCATTTATGAGGGTTCGCCCGAGGAGATGCATCACCGTATTGCTGCGGAGATTGCACGCATTGAGAAAAATTATCCCAACCCAATGAGCCACGAGGATGTGTTCGGACTGCTCGACCAGTTCCGCTATATCATCCCCCAGGGTGGCCCAATGACGGGTATTGGTAACAATCTTCAAATCGCTTCGCTTTCGAACTGCTTTGTGATTGGTCACCGCACCCCCGCCGACTCCTATGGTGGTATTATCCGTATGGATGAGGAGCAGGTGCAGCTTATGAAACGTAGGGGTGGTGTTGGTCACGACCTTTCGCACCTCCGTCCTGCGGGAACCCCCGTTTTGAATAGTGCATTGACCTCCACGGGTATCGTTCCTTTTATGGAGCGCTACTCCAACTCCACACGCGAGGTTGCACAGGATGGCCGTCGTGGCGCTTTGATGCTTACCCTTTCCATCAAACACCCCGATGCCGAGCGATTCATTGACGCCAAGACCGTACAGGGTAAAGTTACGGGCGCCAATGTATCTATTAAGGTGGATGATGAGTTTATGCGTTGTGTGATGAGTGGCGAGAAGTATGTTCAGCAGTTCCCCATCGACGCTGCCGAGCCTCTCTATCGCAAAGAGATTGACGCAACAGCTCTCTGGCAGAAGATTATCCACAATGCGTGGAAGAGTGCCGAGCCTGGTTGCTTGTTCTGGGATACTGTGTTGCGTGAGAGCGTGCCCGATTGCTACGCATCGGAGGGCTTCCGCACTGTATCGACCAACCCTTGTGGTGAGATTCCTTTGTGTCCCTACGACTCGTGCCGTTTGTTGGCACTCAACCTTTATAGCTATGTAGATAAGCCATTTACCCCCGAGGCGTCGTTCAACCACGAGAAGTTTGCCAAACATATTGAGATGGCAATGAGGATGATGGACGACATCATTGACCTCGAATTGGAGAAAATCGACCTTATTCACAAGAAAATCGGCAAAGACCCCGAAGAGTTGGATGTTCGTCGCGTAGAGCTCTCCTTGTGGGAGAAGATTCGCGAGAAAGCCCTCAAAGGTCGTCGTACAGGTTTGGGCATCACCGCCGAGGGCGATATGCTCGCCGCTTTGGGCCTCACCTATGGCTCGGAGGAGGCTATTGAGTTTGCAGTGAGTGTTCAGAAGGAGCTCTGCCTCAACGCCTACCGCTCGTCGGTTAAGTTGGCCAAGGAGCGTGGTGCATTCCCAATGTATGACAACTTGAAGGAGGAGGGCAACCCAATGATTGCCCGCATCCGCGAGGCCGACCCCGCACTCTACGAGGATATGGTGCGCTACGGTCGTAGGAATATCGCAATGCTCACCATTGCCCCCACCGGTACTGTGTCGCTGATGTCGCAGACCACCTCGGGTATTGAGCCTGTATTCCGCCCCGTATACAAACGCCGTAGGAAGGTGAATCCCACCGACCAGAATGTGAAGATTACCTACAAGGACGATGTGGGCGACTGCTTCGAGGAGTACTATGTATTCCACCACAAATTTGTTGAGTGGCTGAAAGTTACGGGCCACGATGTGAGCAGGCTCAATGAGATGAGTGATGCCGAGATTGACACACTCGTTGCCGCTTCGCCCTACAACCACGCAACCGCCAACGATATCGACTGGGTGGCAAAGGTTAAGATGCAGGGTGCAATCCAGAAGTGGGTAGACCACTCCATTTCGGTTACCGTAAACCTCCCCAACGATGTGTCGGAGGAGCTCGTAGCCGATGTTTATAAGACCGCTTGGGAGTGTGGCTGTAAGGGTATCACCGTCTATCGTGATGGCTCGCGTAGCGGTGTGCTTGTTGATACCAAGAGCAAGACCGAAACCCCTGCCGAGGCAAAAGCGCCCATCAAACGCCCCGCAGAGTTGGAGGCCGATGTGGTACGCTTCCGCAATGGTAAGGAGGAGTGGATTGCCTTTGTGGGTATGCACGATGGCAAACCCTACGAAATCTTCACCGGTCAGCTCGACGAAGAGGAGCTCTACATCCCCAAGAGTATCAAGAAGGGCTGGATTGTGAAGGTGCGCGAGGAGGATGGCACCAAACGCTACGACTTCCGCTTCAACGATAAGGGTGGTTATCCCCACGTTATAGGTGGTATCTCGCGTCTGTTCGATATGGAGTTCTGGAACTATGCAAAACTCATCTCGGGCGTGTTGCGCAACGGTATGCCCATTGTGGATGTTGTGAACCTTGTGGATAGTCTCCAATTCACCAGCGATGGTATCAATGTTTGGAAAGCGGGTGTTGCTCGCGCTCTGAAACAGTATATCAAAGACGGCACCAAGAGCAAACAAAAATGCCCCAACTGCGGTAGCGAGAGCCTTGTATATCAGAATGGCTGTCCTACTTGTCACTCGTGCGGCTGGTCAAAGTGCTCCTAACGAGTGTGTCTTGCGGGTGCTTTTTGCACCAAATTTCAAAAGTGGCTTCTCATTTGCGCCAAGCAAACTGCGGAGCCACTTTCTTATTTGGCATAAAAACCCCTCCGCGATACGCACTCTCAATGTTTGGTCAAATTTCCACTTATCCTAATCTCTCCCCAAAGTTGGGGGAGGGGTGGCGGAGCGACGGAGGGAGTTATCAATTTTCAACTCTCGGCCCTTGTCACTATTTTCGCTCCATTCGTCGCCAAAAACCACCAAAACCTCTCGAAATCACACCCTTTGGACCCCTTTGCGCGCGCGTATTGGAAAAAAACGCTATATTTGTGGGAATTTGGAAAATTATGTTCATAAACTATAAAAACCAAAAACAATGAAATTCACTAAACTTTTCCTTGCAATCGCAGCATTTGCAGCCATTGCAACATCGTGTGAGACTCCCTTTGAGGAGCCCGAAGCACAAGGCAAGATTATCAGCCTTCGCTCCACTATGGACAACTTCACAAAGGCTACCGACACCGCCTTTGAAGAGGGCGACCAGATTGGTCTTCACATTGTGATTCCCCAGGGCACCTACCTCAACAACAAACACTTCACCTACACCAACGGTGCGCTTGTTGGCGATGAGACCTACTACTGGTATCCCGACGAGAGCATTGAGGCAGATGTTTTGGCATACTACCCCTACTCGGCGACCGGTTCGTACAGCAAAGGTGGCTACAACTTCACCGTAAATGCCGACCAGAGCAAGGCAGGTAACTTCACCGCTTCCGACCTGATGGTTGCTGCAACCACCTCGAAACCCACCGCAGAGGCAGTTGAACTCCCCTTCCGTCACGCTCTTTCGAAAGTTGTTGTTAAGATTGACAACCAGTTGGAGGAGACCATCGACAATGTGTGGTTCTCGGAGGTTTATGGTACCGCAACTGTAAATCTCAAATCGGGTGACACCGCAGTTAGTGGTCGCAAGGGCACCATCAAAACAGCTTCGGTTACCACCGGTGGTGAGCAGGCTTGGGCACTCATCCTTGTTCCCCAGGAGAATGTGAGCCCCAAACTCATTGTTACAACCGCATCGGAGAAACAGTACACTTTCCAGCTTTCGGGCGAGGTGACCTTCTCGGCAGGCAAGGTTAGCACCGCAACTATCACCCTCTCGGATGATACTATCTACACCGCCTTCACCCCCACCATTAGCGATTGGACCGCAGACAACGACTTGCAGTTTGGCCAGTCGGAGGATGGTGGCAACACCGACCTCCCTGGTGGTGACGACGACAACAACAAAGAGGGCGCTACAATCTACTTCCACCCCAATATGTGGGGCGTTGATGGCGCTTGGTTTGTAGCTCACGCTTGGGATGAGGCTAGCACCGCAGAGGATGTAACCCTCACCGATAACGATGGTGATGGTGTATTTGAGGGCACCTTCTCGGCAGGTATGACCAACGTATTGTTCTGCCGTATGGACCCCGCAGTTAGCTCGTTCAGCTGGGAGACAGGCATCTGGAACCAGACCGTAGACCTCACTATTAGCGCTGCACCCAACAACCACTTCCACATCACCTCGTGGGACAATGGCGAGTGGCACGATGCAGAGTATGTATTCGACAACTCGACAGTTGCTTCGGGTCTTGGTGTTGTTGGTTCGTTTGCCGCAAGTAACTGGGAGACCGACGTTGTTCTTATGGGCACCGACGATGCAAATGTTTTGGTTGCAAAGGGTATCGAGTTCAGGGCATACGATGCATTCAAGATTCGCACCCTCGGCAGTTGGGCAGATACCGACGTGAATATGGGTACCGGAGATGTAAATTACTACAACCCCAACAAATACTTTACCGCTACCGAGAAGGGTAACGACATCGTTGTTGTTGAGGCTGGCACCTACGACATCTACTACAACGAGGGCACCAAGGTTATCTACATTATGACCGCAGGTGAGAGCTATACTGCTGCTACCGAGCAGACCACCAGTGGCCCCGCACCCGACGCTTCGACTATGTCGTGGGGCTTGGTTGGTGTTCACAACAACTGGGGCTCCCCCGATATTCCACTTGTATGGGATGGCACCATTGGCCTCTATGTAGCAAAGAGCGCAACTCTCGCAGGTGAGTTCAAGGTGCGTGCAGACGAGTCGTGGTCTACCAACTTTGGTGGCGCAACCATCGCAGTTGATACCGCAAGCGCTTCGGCATTGACCTTCAATAGTGGCTCCAACTGTACCATTGCCGCAGGAACCTACGATGTATACTTCTGGTTCAACCCCGACAATATCAAAGCTGACGCGAAGATTTGGGTTAGGAGCGAAGGTATGACCGCCCCCACCTTGTAATCGAAAAATAAGTACAAACCAAAAAAATACTCTAAAACACAATGAAATTCACAAAACTTTTCGCAGCAGTGATGGCTATTGCAACCATCGCTACCGCTTGCCAGGAGCCCGAAACTCCCGAGCTTGGCAATGGTAAAGAGATTGCCGTAAGCGCGCAGATGTACAACTTCACAAAGGCAACAGATACCGCTTTTGAGGAGGGTGACCAGATTGGTCTTCACATCGTAACCGACCGCACCTACCTCAACAATGCAAAGTATACCTACACCAATGGCGCACTTGTTGCAGCACAGACCAACTATTGGTATGACGACGAGACAGTAACTGCCGACGTGTTGGCTTACTACCCCTACGCAGCAGATGCTACCTATAAGGCAGAGGGTTACAACTTCGCAGTTAAGGCAGACCAGAGCGTTGAGGGTGCATACGCTGCTTCGGACCTCTTGGTTGCTGCTACCACCTCGAAACCCACCGAGGAGGCAGTTAAACTCCCCTTCCGTCACGCAATGTCGAAAATCAACGTTAAGATTAACAACGCTTCGAAAGAGGTTATCAAAGATGTATATGTAGCAAACGTATATACCGCTGCTACTTTCGACCTCAAAGCAGGCACTACTGCCGTTAGTGGCGAGATTGGCACCGTTAAGGCTGCCAAAGCAGGTGAGGGTTGGACTATGATTGTTGTTCCCCAGGAGGGCGCAACTCCCAAGATGATTGTTACCACCGAGAGCAACCGTCAGTTTAGCTTCAACATTGTTGCCGCTACCGACCTCGTAGCAGGTAAGGTTGCTTCCGCAACTCTTGCAATCAGCAAAGACCTCGTAGCTACCGAGTTTACCCCCGAGATTAGCGATTGGGAGACCAACGAGGACTTGGAGTTCAATCCCGGTGAGGAGAACAAACCTGGCGAGGGAGAGGGTGACGTTGAGGATCCTTTCTTGGCAGAGGAGTCGGGTCTTGGCGTTGTTGGCTCGTTCGCAGCAAGTGGCTGGAATGCAGATGAGATTCTCTATACCACCCCCGTGGAGGGCTTGCTCGTAGCTGCTGGTATTGAGCTTGCCGCTTACGATTCGTTCAAAATCCGCACCGTAGGTAGTTGGGATGCAGAGAATTATGGTCGTGGCGACATCAACTACATCAAGGCTAACAAGTATGTTACCGCTGTTGATGGTAGCGCAAACAACTTTACCGTTGAGGCTGCCGGTACCTATGATATCTATTTCAACAAAACCACTTTGGCTGTTTATGTTATGACCGCAGGTACCGATATTGCAGAGGCTACCGAGCAGACCGAGAATGGCGAGGAGCCTATTGTTGAGGAGCCCGAGGTTACCGAGAATGTTCTCTACCTTGCTCCTAATGCAAACTGGAAGGGCGACGGTGCTCGCTTTGCAGCCTATTTCTTTGGCGATGGCGAGGCTTGGGTAAGTATGACCGACAGCGATGCAGATGGTATCTACGAGGTAAATATTCCCGTAGGTGGTTACACCAGCGTTATCTTCTGCCGTATGAACCCCGCGACTACTGCAAACAACTGGGACAACAAGTGGAACCAGACCGGCGACCTTGCAATCCCCACCGATGGTAAAAACCTCTTCACTCTTCCCGCTGATTCTTGGGATGGCGCAACCGCTACTTGGAGCACCAAATAATTAAATAGGTATATATACCGCATAAAAAAGGCTTCCCGAATCTGGGAAGCCTTTTTTGTGTGTAGAGAGCCGACGGCCGACCGCTACAACACCAACTCTGCGCAGTTGTTCTCCGTTTCGTGGAGGCGCAAGGAGAGTAGGCGTGCTCCGTCGGGGAGTGTGGGGGCAATGAGCTCCGCAAAGTGCGAAAGAAGGTTCTCGCAAGTGGGCTGCCACTCCACGGCGTGGATGCGCTCAAAGTGACGCGAGAGTACCTCCACAACCTCCTCGGTTGCGGGCGTAAGGCGAAGAACGAGAGAGTGGTCGAATTTGGCGACAACCTCCCTCTCCACAACCTCCTTGATGGTGCCAAAGTCGATGGCCATACCCATCTTTGCACCCTCGGAACACTCCACCGAGAGCCCTCCTACCGTCACTTCAAGACGGTAGGAGTGGCCGTGAATCTGGCTACACATCCCGTCGTAACCAACAAGGGCGTGTGCCATTTCGAATCGGAATAGGCGCGTGAGCCTAAAATCGTTACTCTTCATCGCAGAGGTGGCTAACGTCAAACTGTCGTGAGAAGGCCTCGGCAAGGCTCAAAATGGTCTCGGTGCCTACCACGCCAGGGATTTTGCGAATCTTGTCGGAGAGGGTGCGCATCAGGTGCTCGTGGTCCTTGCAGTAGATTTTCACCAACAGGTTATCCTTACCTGTAATGTGGTGACAACCGACAACCTCGGGAATCTCTCGTAGGTGGTCGATGGCGGCACTTTCGAGCGCAGGCTCCTGCATCCTAATGCCCACAAAGGCACAGACATCGTAGCCCAACAATCGAGGCTCAACCTCCAAACGCGAGCCACGAATCACACCCTGCTCGTCGAGCTTTTTAACCCTCTGGTGGATGGCTGCTCCCGAGATGCCACACTCGCGTGCGACCTCCAAGAATGGCATACGCGCATTGCCCACCAAGAGTTGGAGAATCTTACGATCTATTTTGTCGATAGTAACTTTTGCCATAGCGACTATTTGAGAACACCAAGCTCTTTGCCAATCTTGGTGAAGGCTGCAATACATTTGTCGAGGTGCTCACGAGTGTGACCAGCCGACACCTGTACGCGGATGCGTGCCTGACCTTTGGGAACTACGGGGTAGTAGAAGCCGGTAACATAGATACCCTCTTCGAGGAGCTTGGCAGCCATAACCTGCGACAGAGGTGCGTCATAGAGCATCACGGCGCAAATTGCACTCTGGGTGGGTTTGATGTCGAAACCAGCCTCCAACATCTTGGTGCGGAAGTACTCCACATTCTCCACCAACCTGTCGTGAATCTCGTTGCTCTCGGCGAGCATCTTGAAGACCTCAATGCTTGCACCAACCACTGCGGGGGGTACCGAGTTGGAGAAGAGATAGGGACGCGAACGCTGACGGAGCATCTCGATAATCTCCTTGCGACCAGTGGTGAAACCACCCACTGCGCCACCAAAGGCTTTGCCGAGGGTACCGGTGATGATATCCACCTCACCACGACAGTTGTAGAGTTCGGCTACACCCCTACCGGTTGCACCAACAACGCCTGCCGAGTGGCACTCATCAACCATCACAAGGGCGTCGTATTTCTCTGCCAAAGCCAAAATTTCGTCCATCTTGGCCACGTTGCCATCCATCGAGAAGACACCGTCGGTTACGATGATGCGGAAGCGCTGTGCCTGTGCGAGTTTCAGACAGTTCTCCAACTCCTCCATATCGGCATTGGCGTAGCGGTAGCGAACAGCCTTGCAGAGCCTTACGCCATCAATGATGGATGCGTGGTTCAAGGAGTCGCTGATGATTGCATCCTGCTCGGTGAAGAGGGGCTCAAATACACCACCATTGGCATCGAAGCAAGCAGCGTAGAGGATGGTATCCTCGGTGCCGAAGTAGTCGGCAATAGCCTTTTCGAGCTCTTTGTGCATATCCTGACAACCACAGATGAACCTTACCGACGACATACCGAAACCTCGGTTGTCGAGAGCCCTCTTGGCTGCCTCAATAAGTCGTGGATTGTCCGAAAGACCGAGATAGTTGTTGGCACAGAAGTTGAGCACCTCTTTGCCACCCACCTCAATAGCTGCCCTCTGGGGCGATTCGATGATGCGCTCTACTTTGTAAAGACCAGCCTCGCGGATACCTGCGAGCTCTGCCTGCAAATGTTCTTTGATTTTACCGTACATAGTTTGTTGTTATTTTAGGTTTGTTAGATTACAATTTGTTACAAAGATAGAAAACAAAGTTGAAAGTTGAAACTTGGTGGTTGAAATTTTTGCCCCCAACACCAAAATATAGAGTATTTTAGCGAAAAAATCACTACCTTGTCGCATCATAAAAATCAAACGATCAACCAGAACTATTTACTCAACCCCTACACAAAGCCTGTTTTTATGAGAAAGTCTATCTCCATATTGCCCACTCTTGTAGCACTGCTATTCATTGGCTGTGCAGCACCCATCACCCAGATACCTCTTTCGCTTCAAGTTAGTCGCGGGGATGGGTATCTGTTGCCGAGCGATACCTCCGTCCCCGATAGTGTTGATTACACTTTATTCCGAAGGGATTCATATAGGTGGGGTGATAGGATAATCAAGAGGGTGGATCGTGTGGTGTTCACCCCCGAAGGCTATGTGCTTCGAGAGAACACTCTGTCTGAGCATATCACTTCGCAAGACTCACTTCCTGATACTTGGCGGAGTAGTAAGACACACAAGCAGAATATCTTCAACGAAAGGGGAGAGTTGGTGGAGAGTCGGGAGTATGTCAATGACACTCTCTGCAAAGTGGTGCGATTTGCCTACAATAATAAGGGACAAGTGGTGGAGTGGGAGAGTCAGGATATCCCCGAGGAGAATTATGTTCCTCTCAAATATCTCTACACCTATGACCGCTATGGCAACATCTCTTCGGAGGAGCGATATGAGAACGGTGTGTTCCAAGGCAAGGTGGTTACGCGCTATAATCGCAAGGGGCAGAAGCTCGAGGAGTACAACTATCGGGCGGATGGTGTGTTGGAAGAGGGGCGCATCTATGCCCACAACCGTCACGGAGATGTGGTCGAATCCTCTTGGATTGAAGAGTTGGGTAAGATTCATATGATGGATGGCATAGATTGGAACATAAACCCCTTTGAGCGCGATTATTGGAATAAGAACCAAACCCCACAGAAGCCTATCGAGCAATATGATACCATCAGCACCCGCACCACCTATCACAGCAGGGGTAAAATTGCAACCGAGCAAAAGAGGCGTGCTTCGCAGGGTAATATTTGGAAGACTGCAAGTCGCACGGAGTACAACTCCAAAGGTGTGCCCACGAGAAAGATGGAGTATGGATCGGAGATAGACACTCTCGTGACTCGTTTGACAATCTACAACTCTCGCGGCCTTCCCACCGAGGAGTATCGCTATGATCGAGAGAGTGGGGCGATGGAAATCACAAATCGCAAGGAGTACGATGATTGGGGGAAATGCATTTTGGAGGTGTCGTATGGTGGCCTATTTGGTATGGAGGTTAGTTGCAAGCTCTATGATCGAGAAGGTAATCTCGTGGATGAGTGTGATTATTGTGGAGGTGTCTTGGAGAGGCGCACTGTGACCCAATATGAGAACGGCAGAGTAGTGCAGAGGGTTAAGTATGGCAAAAAAGGGCGACTAAAACGTACGGAGGTATTTGAGTATGGGGATGGTTGCACGAAATCTACGGTCTATGACAAGGATGGCGCGGTGATCAGAACAACCCTCTCCAAGAAGAGCGACAACCTCAGCGTTCATCTCGAGTATGATGGCAATGGCGAACTACTCATTGATAGTCGAACGGAGTATTTTAGGTAGTTTAGAGGGAGGGGTAACAGCCCCTCCTTCCACGTTAACTTTATCTTAATTCTCAACTCTCAGCTCTCAACTCTAGGCTCAAAATCGTATCTTTGTCGCTCGAAGAGCGAAACAACATAAAACACACAATAATAGGTTAGTATTATGCAGACTATCGACACTTACAAATTTGAGGGCAAACGCGCCATCATCCGCGTAGATTTCAATGTGCCCCTCGACAAAGAGTTCAATGTGACCGACGACACCCGTATCCGTGCCGCAATTCCCACCATCAAAAAAGTATTGGCAGGTGGCGGTAGCGTGATTCTTATGTCGCACCTCGGTCGTCCCAAGAAAAATAACGACGAGAAATACTCCCTCTCGCACATCATCTCCGCAGTGGAGGCTCGCCTCGGTGTAGAGGTGCTCTTCGCAGGCGACTGTATGGGTGAGAAGGCTGCCGAGATGGCTGCTGCTCTCAAACCCGGCCAGGTGCTCCTCTTGGAGAACCTTCGCTTCTATGCAGAGGAGGAGGGCAAACCTCGCGGCCTTGCAGAGGATGCCACCGACGAGGAGAAGAAAGAGGCAAAGAAAGCTGTTAAGGAGAGCCAGAAAGAGTTTGTTAAGAGGCTCGCTTCCTACGCAGACTGCTACATCAACGATGCATTTGGTACCGCTCACCGCGCACACGCTTCGACCGCACTCATCGCCGACTACTTCCCCAATGACAAGATGTTCGGCTATGTTATGGAGGGTGAGTTGAAGGCTATCGAGAGCGTTATGGAGAATCCCCAGCGTCCCTTCGTGGCAATTGTTGGTGGCTCGAAAGTTTCGACCAAGATTTCGATTATCGAGACCTTGATGGAGAAGTGCGACAAGATTATCATTGGTGGTGGTATGACCTACACCTTTGCAGCTGCTCTTGGTGGCAAGGTTGGTAAGTCCATCTGCGAGCCCGATATGTTCGAGACCGCACACGCCATCCTCAAAAAGGCCGAGGAGAAAGGTATCAAGTTTGTGATGTCGCCCGACGCACTCGTTGCAGACGACTTCTCGAACGATGCAAACACCAAAGAGGCTCCCGTACGCGAGATTGAGGATGCTTGGGAGGGCGTTGATATCGCATCGGAGGGTAAAAAACTCTTCCGCGAGGAGATTCTCGACTGCAAGACCATCCTTTGGAATGGCCCCGTAGGTGTATTCGAGATTGAGAAGTTCTCCACCGGTTCGCGCGCTGTTGCCGAGGCTATCGCCGAGGCTACCCAGACCAAGGGCGCATACTCGCTCATTGGTGGTGGTGACAGCGTTGCTTGCATCAACAAGTTCGGTCTTGCCGACAAGGTTAGCTACGTTTCCACCGGTGGTGGTGCACTCCTCGAATTTATTGAGGGTAAGACTCTTCCCGGCGTAGCCGCTATTAAAAACGCATAGAATTGGCGATTTAGTCGTTGCACTGCGATAAACCACCTCCTCATTTACATTAAAGTAAACTGCGGAGGTGGTTTTCTTGTGCGCCTATAACTCGCCGAATTCACTGCGTTTTTAACTTACGGGAGCACCACCATCACAAAAGTGCCGTTACGGCACCTGCGGACTCGCTCCTTCTTTTGGCACAAAAATCCCTCCACGCTCTACGTTTTTAACTCTCGGGAGAACTACCATCACAAAAGTGCCGTTACGGCACCTGCGGGCCCGCTTTCTTGTGCGCCTATAACTCGCCGAATTCTCTGCCTTTTTTCAAAACGCATAGCGTGAGCGTCTGCTACGCTATGCAACAAAAAACCATCGGGAAATCACCCGATGGTTTTTTTGTTGATTTTATCGTTTCCAAACCCACACATCCTTTTGGACCTTGCGGTATTTGAGGCGCATCTCTTCTGCCTTGGCAGGGCTATTGGTGGAGTAGGCCACCACTGCCCATCGTCCATCGGTGTAGGGTGTCACCAAATAGTTATCCTTGCCAATACCCAGAGGGTCTTGTTTCGCGCACGCGCGTGCGTTATACTTAATTGTGAAGACGCCCACCATCACATTGTAGCGTTTGCCTGTTGCGGGGGCGCTTGCTTTGGGTGCAGGGGCAACCACAACCTCCTCTTCCACAACCACCATAGGCTCCACTGTGGATTGCTCCACAACAACCTCCTCCGCCTCGGGGGTGCAGCATCCATCACAAGGGCGCATCAGGAACATAACAACGCCAGCCACAACGAGGATTCCCAACAGCCACCAAACCCAACCAAACGAAGTGCGTTTGCGAAGGGTGGCTACGGGAATGTCGTTACCATTGAGTGCGCGGTGCAGTTCGTCGTCGATATCGAAGTGGCGAGGGGTGATTGTTCCCACGCCCTCGGCAACGATGGTGCCATCCTCCTGACGAGCCGAGGTGAGCCAATCATTGTAGAGTCCCTGTGCCTCCTCGGTGGGGATGTTGCCTTGCTCGGCGATGATATCCGTGATGAGAATGTTGTGTTCGGTGATTTTCTCGGTGAAGAACACTCGCTTGGGGGTGCCCTCAACGCGCAACGAGCCCACCTCGGGGAGAGCCACATTGCCATACTGCACAAGGCAGTTGAAGATAAGTTTGTTTACTACGTTACTCATAGCGCAGAGTTATTTTGATTTACTTTTTTGCCTTTGGGGGAGCCACCTTCTTGGCTTTGGGTTTTGCAGTCTCCTCTGCCCAAGCGATGTGTTGGGGTTTGTTTTTCAGGCCGATGACCACAAGAACAATACCAGCAATTACAAATGGAATGCTCAAAAGTTGGCCCATATTGAGTGTCATATCGGCCTCGAAAGCCACCTGGTCGTTCTTGATGAACTCCAAGAAGAAGCGCGATAGGAAGATGCCGATAAGTCCCACACCAAACATCAGCGCAGGGTGTTTGCGGCCCACGTCACCCTTGTAGTAGAGCAATACCAATACCACAAATACGGCAATGTAGAAGAGTGCCTCATAAATCTGTGTGGGGTGCATAGGGAGCACCTCACCATTGCGCACAAAGATGAAGCCCCAGGGGAGGTCGGTCACAGCGCCATAGATTTCGGAGTTCATAAGGTTACCAAACCTAACACCAGCACCACCAATCGCAACGGGAATCATTATGCGGTCTGCTGCCCACCAGAAGGGCATTTTGTTGCGCCAAGCAAAGAGGAGGAGTCCCAAAAGGAAGCCAATTGCTGCACCGTGTGAGGCCATACCGCCCTCGCGGATATTGAGGATGCGCAGGGGCTCTGCCAAATAGACCTCGGGCTCATAGAAGAGGCAGTGGCCAAGCCTTGCTCCGAGGATGCCGAGGATGGTCGCATACCAAAAGAGCGAATCCACCAACTTCTCGGGCAGTTTCTCACGACGTACAAAGTTTGTGAAGAAGTAGATGCCGAGGATGAATGCCAATGCCCAGAAGATTCCATACCAACGAATCTCCAAGCCGAAGAGCGAAAAGGCAATGGGGTTTACATCCCACACTACCGAAAGAAATCTGTTCATATCGAAAAATAAGTTTAATTCGTATTTGTGGCAGGTAAAGGTAGTAAAAAACCGCTAATTTTTGCTCAAAGTGAAGGAAAAAGTGCTTCCAACCCCCAATTCGCTACGCAGATTGATGGTTTCGCCGTGGGCCTCCAAGACGTGTTTCACAATCGATAGGCCCAAACCGGTGCCTCCCTGCTCGCGCGAGCGCCCCTTGTCGGTGCGGTAGAATCGTTCGAAAACACGAGGTATATCCTCCTTGGCAATACCTCGGCCATTGTCCCTCACCTCCACCAAGACCTTGTCGAAGAGGTCAATGAACTTAATGAATGTTTCGCCACCCTCGTTGCCGTAGCGGATGGAGTTAATGATGAGATTTATGAGCACCTGCTCGATGTAGTATTGGTCGGCCTTAACCCACACGGGGGGATAGGGTACGGAGTGTGAGGAGCCCACAACTACGGTGATATTCTTCTTGGTGGCCTCAAACTCAATGGTATCTACAATGGCTCGTGTGAGGGCCACAATGTCGAAACGCTCATAGTTGAGGTTCAAAACGCCCGATTCGAGTTTGGAGATGGCCTCCAAGTCGTTGGTGATGTTTATCAGTCGGTCGATGCTCTTCTCGGTGCGCTCCAAGTAGCGACGCATAAGTACGGGGTCATTCATACCTCCGTCAATAAGGGTGGAGATGTAGCCCTGAATGTTGAAGATGGGGGTTTTGATTTCGTGCGACACGTTGCCCACAAACTCCTTGCGATAGCGCTCATTCTCTTTTAGGCGCGCAATCTCTTTTTGGTTCTGTTCTGCCCAGCGGTTGAGTTCGGCACTCACAGACCTCTCGGGTTGGTCGGCTTGCTCCAACTCGGCGGTGAGCTCGGTGGTCTTTATGTCCCTACCGAGCACAATGCGATAGAGGGGCTTGATGCGTTGAATGAAGAAACTCTTCATAACCTGCTTGTCGCCCACAAAGACAATCACTCCACTGCCCACGGCAAAGATGAAGCCCCACCACCACCCGTCGGTGCTGACAAAACGGCCAATAACCAATCCCACTGTCACACAGAGGATTGTGATGATGCCCACAATGAAGGCTGCGGTGTTTATGGTTTTGATTTTCATATAGTTTGGAGGTTAGATATTTTTCCATTCGAGGGAGGCTTTGACAATGTAGAGCCTCTCAATAAGTGTTATCTCCACCTTTGTGGGTAGAGTGTTGGGGTTGGCTGCAAGGAGTAAGATATGTGTGTCGGTCATCTCGCCAACTTTGCGTACCATAGCCACACGCCCCGTAGAGAGTAGGCATAAGGCGCCAACCTGTAAATCCTCCACTGCCACCTCCTTGCAGAAAAGCAGACTACCCTGCTTTACTTCCGGTTCCATTGTGCGGGAGTTGTAGGGGGCAACAAAGGCACAGTCGCCACATCCAACCATATTGATGCGCCCACTCGGTGTGGCGGGGTTTTTGCCGAGGGCCACCTCGGTGCAGTCGCTGGTGTAGTAGGGGATAGAGGCATCTTGGGGGCGTAACATCTCACCCTCACCCGCAAAGAGCCACACGAAATCTATCTCGGGATAGTGGTTACAGATGCGCTCGGCGATGGCGCGAGAGATGTCGTGTTTGCTAGCCTTGATTTGGTAGAGTGTTTGTGGAGAGGAGAGCCCAATGTGGGTTGCAAAGGTGCTTGTGTTGAGCCCCGCCCAACACACAACCTTTTCGATGCGCTCTCTTGGTGTCAGTTTAACAATCATAACAAGTTGAGTTCTTTTCCCTCCACAAAGAGCAAAACTACACAATTTTTGCGGTTTTCTCAAATAAAACCACGATATTTGTACGATAGAATGCGGAGTGAGAAGATTTCTTCGTTAATTGTTGGGCCCCGTAGTTTAATGGATAAAATTCAGGATTCCGGTTCCTGCGATAGCGGTTCGATTCCGCTCGGGGTCACAAAGAGGCTCAAAACAATAGGGTAGAGATGGATTTCAAACTTGTGTCGGATTATAAGCCTACGGGTGACCAGCCCGAGGCCATTGAGGAGTTGGTGCGCTCGATTGAGGGTGGCCAGCCCCACAACACCCTTTTGGGTGTTACCGGCTCGGGTAAGACCTTCACGATTGCCAATGTTGTGGAGCGATTGGGGCGCCCAACACTCGTTCTTTCGCACAACAAAACTCTTGCAGCACAGCTTTATAGCGAGTTCAAGGCCTTCTTCCCGGAGAATGCTGTGGAGTACTTTGTGTCGTATTATGACTACTACCAGCCCGAGGCCTATCTGCCCGCGAGTGACACCTATATAGAAAAAGACCTCGCCATCAACGACGAGATTGAAAAACTGCGATTGCGCACCACTGCCTCGCTTCTTTCGGGGCGTAGGGATGTGATTGTGGTGTCGAGCGTGTCGTGCCTATATGGTATTGGCAACCCCTCGGATTTCCACGCCAACAGTCTGACCATTAGAGTGGGAGATGTTATTCCCCAACGCCGACTTTTGTACCGCTTGGTGGATGCGCTTTACACCCGCACGGAGCGCTATTTGGAGCCCGCAACCTTCCGCGTGAAGGGCGACACCATAGACATTATGCCCGCCTATTCGGAGAGCGATGCGTGGAGAGTGTCGATGTTTGGCGACGAGGTGGAGGCGCTGTGGAGAATAGACCCCACAACGGGAGCAAGGATGGAGGGTGTGCAGGAGGTAAATATCTTCCCTGCCAACCTCTTTGTCACCACCAAAGAGCGTACCGAGGAGGCTATTCGTCAAATTCAACTCGATTTGGGCGAGAGAATTGCGGAGTTTGAGAAGGAGGGACGAAGCGTTGAGGCTCAAAGGATTAAGCAGAGAGTGGAGTATGATGTGGAGATGATAAAGGAGCTTGGATATTGCTCCGGCATTGAGAACTACTCGCGCTATATGGATGGTCGCAAACCGGGTGAACGCCCCTTCTGTTTGCTCGACTACTTCCCAGAAGATTTTTTACTGGTAGTCGACGAGAGCCACGTTACAATTCCGCAGGTGAGGGCAATGTTCGGTGGCGATAGGGCTCGCAAAGAGAACCTTGTGGAGTATGGCTTCCGTCTGCCTGCGGCTATCGACAACCGCCCACTCACCTTTGCCGAATTTGAGAGTTTCGGAAATACGGTGCTCTATTGTAGTGCAACCCCTGCCGATTACGAATTGATAAAGAGCGAAGGTGCTGTTGTTGAACAACTTGTGCGACCTACGGGTTTGTTGGACCCCGAGATAGAGGTGCGACCTACGGACGACCAAGTGGATGACCTTTTGGAGGAGATTTCGGAGGCTGTACATAAGGGACAAAGGGTGCTTGTGACAACCCTCACAAAGCGTATGGCAGAGGAGCTCTCCAAATACTTCGACCGCATAGGTATCCGCAATCGATACATACACTCCGATGTGGATACTTTCGATAGGGTACAGATTTTGGAGGACCTCAAAGCGGGCTCTTTCGATGTGCTCATTGGTGTCAATCTTTTGAGGGAGGGTTTGGATTTGCCAGAGGTGGCGCTTGTGGCAATTATGGATGCCGACAAGGAGGGATTTCTGCGTAGCGAGAGGGCCCTCACGCAGACGGCAGGTCGTGCCGCGAGGAATGTTGAGGGCAGGGTGATTATGTATGGCGACAAGATTACCGATGCTATGCAGGCAACCATAAATGAGAGCCGACGTAGGCGCGAAAAACAGATGGCTTATAATGAGGCTAATGGCATAACGCCCACGCAGATACGCCGCTATGCGCGTACCACAATTTCGGGCGCACAATCCGACATTTCGGAGCCTTATCCATTGGGTGGAACAACCTCGCTTGCTGCCGATAAAAAGGGTGTCTATTCGGCCTCCGAGAGGGAGAGTGCCATTGCCGATGCTCGCCGTAGGATGGAGGAGGCGGCCAAGGCCTTGGATTTTGCACAAGCGGCCTTGTGGCGCAACCGTATGTATGAGTTGCAAGGCAAGAAAGTCTGATGACTACGGGCATTATGTGCCCGAGAATTGAGAGTTGAGAATTGAGAAATAGGGTGCGCCTTTGGCGCAGAGGTTTATTAAGGACTTTGTCCCTAAACACCCTAAATTCCCTACTCTCCCTAATCGGGTAGAGCAAAGTCAAAAGCGAAACGCAGTTTCGCCTAAAAATTTTTGGGCGACTTTTTATAAAAAGTCGCAAGAAAGTCGTAAGAAAAAGGAGATGAAGATAGCAGAAAAAATAACCCAAATTATTGATGTTTTCTACATCAAACCCGTGCGGAGATTTTTGCCTCGGCAGACCTTTCGTTATGCGGTATGTGGGGGTGTAAATTTGGTGCTCAATTGGCTCATCTATGCACTGTTGTACGATGTGGTCTTGGGGTTTGACTTCCTCAATTTAGGTTTTGTTTATATCTCGCGCCACATTGCCGCTTTGGCGGTGACATTCCCCATCACGCTCCTGACGGGTTATTGGTTACAGAGTCGCATCTCTTTTGCGGGCTCTCCGCTGGGTGATAGGGTTAGTTCGGTGCGCTACCTTGTGACCACCCTCGGCTCGCTGGCTATCAACTATGTGTGCCTGAAAATCTTTGTGGAGTGGTGTGGCATTTATGCGCCCCTTGCGCAGATTGTAACATCTTTGATAACAATCGTTTATAGTTATCTTTTGCAGAAACATTGGACTTTCAGAGGTTCCAATGCCTAATTTTTGTGCCCCATCTCACAAGAACAACCCACCACCGTTTTTTGCAAAATACAAAGTATTTTGTACCTTTACCTGCTAAATTGGCGTAAAATGGGCACACCAAAGGTGTGTGAAGTATTGCAACTCTATGATAGACAGGGCAACAGTCGATAAAATATATGCCGCAGCGAATGTGGTAGAGGTCATTAGCGACTTCGTTTCACTCAAAAAGAAAGGGGTGAACTATATGGCTTGTTGTCCATTCCACAACGAGAAAACTCCATCGTTTGTGGTTTCGCCCGCCAAGGGACTCTACAAGTGTTTCGGATGTGGCAAGGGTGGCAATGCTGTGACCTTCGTTATGGAGCACGAGAAGCTGACCTATGCCGAGGCCCTCAAATGGGTTGCCAAGAAGTATGGCATCGCTGTCGAGGAGCGCGAAGAGACCCCCGAGGAGAAGAGGCGCAACGACGATAGGGAGAGTATGATGGTTGCCAATGCGTGGGCGGCAGACTACTTTGTGGAGCAGATGTACAACACCGACGAGGGGTTGAGTGTGGCGCGTGGATACTTCGCCTCGCGCGGACTTACCGATGCAACAATCAAACGCTTCGGCCTTGGATACTGCCCCGAGAGTCGCACCTCGCGCGATAAGGACACAATGACACAGGCAGCCCTGAAAGCGGGCTATAAGGAGCAGTTCCTTGTGGATACAGGCCTCACCATTAAGCGCGAAACGGGTGGATATTACGACCGCTTTTGTGGTAGGGTTATGTTCCCGATTCACACCATTTCGGGAAGGGTTACGGCATTTAGTGGCAGGGCACTCAATAGCGAGAATAAGGCCAAGTATCTCAACTCGCCCGAGAGTGTGGTCTACTCCAAGAGCAACAATCTCTACGGCATCTACTTTGCCAAGGGTGCCATAACTCGCGAAAATCATTGTATCCTTGTGGAGGGAAATATTGACGTTGTACAACTCCACCAGAAGGGTATCGAAAATGTTGTAGCTCCATTGGGTACAGCCTTGACTATTGAGCAGGTGAGAATCATCTCGCGTTTCACAAACAACATTACTCTCCTCTTCGATGGCGATAGTGCCGGAGTGAAGGCGGCTATTAAGGGTGTCGATTTGGTGCTTAAAGAGGGGCTCAATGTGAGGGTTGTGGTCTTGCCCGAGGGCGAGGATCCTGACTCCTTTGCGCGTAGCCACTCCGCCGACCAAATCCGCGAGTATATCACCGCCAATCAGAAAGATTTCATCACCTTCAAATCGTCGCTCTACGCTGCGGAGGTGGCCAAAGACCCCATCCGCAAAGGTGAGCTTATTAGCGACATTGTCAATTCCATTGCGCTGATTCCCAGCAAGATTCAACGTTCGGTATTCATTAAGGAGTGCTCGAAGATTATGGACATCGACGAGGCTATTGTGGTGAATGAGGTTGTGCGCAAGAGTGTGGGCACAAGCTTTGGGCAGGAGGCTCGCACCTTTGTGCAAAGGGAGCAGGCGCAACAGCAAAGGGCCGAACAGGAGTTTGAGAGGGCAGTGAATCTGGGCAACCACAAGGCGGGCAGCAGTATGACCGAGTTGGAGAGGGAGATTGCTGGCTACCTCATAAAGTATGGCCACCTGACGCTCGACTATCGTGAGGGTAAGGCTACAACCTCCTTCAATGTTGCCGAGACCATCTTTGGCGAGTTGGAGGGCGATGGCATCTATTTTCAGGATGGGCGCTACAAGGCGTTGGTGGAGTGCTACAAGGCCCACAGTGGAGAGTTGGGTGTGGGGGTTAAGGTCCCCGAGCACTATTTTATAGAGCTCGACAATCCCGAGGCAAGTTCGGCAGCGGTGGATATCCTCACCGAGGGCGACAACCACAAGCAGTCCTCCATCTGGAAAGAGCACGACATTTGCACCGAGAGCGAAGAGGAGAGGCTTGGTAAGATTATCCCCAAAGCCATCATCCTCTACAAGTCGAAGGCTATTGAGGCGATTATTGCCAACCTGGGCGAGCGCTTGGCAACACTCGGCGAGGATGACGATGTGGAGCAGGCCCGCATCCTCGAAGCCATTGCGGCTCTCAATGCCGAGCGTAACAAAATCGCCCACAAAACAGCACGCAATATATTATGAGTGGAAACGGAAACTATAAGAATATAAACATCCGCAACAAAAAGGCGTACTACAACTACGAGATACTCGAAGAGTTTGTGGCAGGTATCCAACTTGCGGGCACCGAGATAAAGTCTTTGCGCCTGGGTAAGGCCTCGCTTGTGGATTGCTACTGCTACTTCTCCAACCACGAGTTGTTTGTTAGGGGTATGAACATCGCCGAGTATGATTGGGGCAACTTGAACAACCACGCGCCACGCAGGGATCGCAAACTCCTCTTGACTTCACGCGAGTTGGAGAAGTTGGAGAGGGCCTCGCAGGACAAGGGTGTGACGATTGTGGGTTTGAGGGTCTTTATCAACGATAGGGGCTTTGCTAAACTCGCCATTGGCTTGGCGCGTGGTAAGCACGAATACGACAAACGCGAAACAATTAAACAACGAGATACAAAACGCGAACTTGACGCTATCAAGAAAAACTATCGACGATAGTTTTTCTTGAATTCAAAATTCAAAATTCAAAATTCAAAATTTTCAGGAGAAAAATATGAAAGAGAATAATGTTATTTTGGAGAAAAGTTTTGCGTTTGCAAATAGGATAGTCCGACTGTACAAATACCTTTGTACCGAACAAAAGGAGTGGGTTTTGTCACAACAATTGTTGCGTAGCGGAACAAGCATCGGCGCAAATGTTAGAGAGGCCCAACGGGCTCAATCTCGCAAAGATTTTATCGCGAAACTTAACATTGCGCTGAAAGAGGCTTGTGAATCGGAGTATTGGTTGGAGTTGTTGAGTGCGAACGAGTATATAACCAAAGCTCAATTTGATAGCATTTTCAATGACTGTCGGGAATTGACAAACATATTATCTCAAATAGTAATCACTTCAAAATCCAAAAATTAATTTTGAATTTTGAATTTTGAATTTTGAATTTTGAATTCCAATGGGATTGATTTTATGCATAGAGACGGGTACCGACATTTGCTCGGTGGCGCTGGCAAAGGATGGCGAGATGATTGCCCTTCGCGAGAGCGACCTCGGTAAAGACCACGCCCGCAAGGTGGGACTCTTCACACAGGAGCTTCTGCACGAGAACAATATTGAGCCCGAAGAGCTCGACGCGGTGGCCGTGGGTAAAGGTCCAGGCTCCTATACGGGACTGCGTATAGGTGTGTCGTTTGCCAAAGGTTTGTGCTACGCATTGGGTATCCCCCTGATAGCCATCGACTCCCTGCGTTCGCTCGCTGCGTGCCTTGTGGAGGAGGTAGAGGCCGGAATTGTGGATATCGAAGAGTGGGAGAGGGTGGCCCTCTGCCCAATGATTGATGCTCGCAGAATGGAGGTCTATGCCGAGTTGTTCGACACCGCACTCAACCCCACATCGGAGGTTGTGGCGGAGGTGGTCCACGATAGGAGTTTCAGCGAGGTGTTGTTGGAGAACAAAAAACTTGTAATTTTCGGCAATGGCGCACCCAAGTGTAGCGGAATCTTGGAGTGGGCAGAGTGTGTGGATGTTGCCCCTTCGGCTCGTGGTTTGTGTGCCGAGGCGGAGAGAAAGTTGCAGGCGGGCGAAACCGAGGATGTGGCCTACTTTGAGCCCTTCTACTTGAAGGATTTTATTGTTACCGCCTCAAAGAAAAAGTTATTTTAGGAGATAATTGAAAATTGAAAATGGAGAATTGAAAATTAAGGTGTGCCTACGGCACAGAGTTGTAAATATTAATTTCCTCAATTCTCAACCCTCAATTCTCAATTCTCAACTCGAAAGTTATGGGATATAAAGAAGATAAACAGTTGCAACTCGATGGACGCTATATGCGTATGGCGCGAGTGTGGGCGGAGAACTCCTACTGTATTCGCCGTCAGGTGGGTGCGCTCATTGTGAAGGATAAGATGATAATCTCGGATGGCTACAACGGTACGCCCTCGGGATTTGAGAACATTTGTGAGGACGAGAGCGGTGTGACCAAACCCTATGTGTTGCACGCGGAGGCCAATGCCATCACCAAACTCGCCAAGAGTAACAATTCGGGCGATGGTAGCACACTCTATGTTACCGCCTCACCCTGTATGGAGTGCTCGAAACTCATCATCCAGTCGGGTATCAAGAGGGTTGTCTATTGCGACCTCTACCACAATACCGACGGCATTGACCTCTTGCGCAGGAGTGGTATTGAGGTTGTGCGAGTTGAGGGGTAGCGAGTGTGCCTTGTGGGTGCTTTTTGCACCAACCTTCGGCTCGCAAGTTCCTCATTTACCTCTTGTAAACTGCGGACTTGCTCGCTCGGATTGGCACAAAAAGCCCTCCACAAAACCCACTCGCTGGGAATTGAAAATTGAAAATGGAGAATGGAAAATTAAGGTGCGCCTCCGGCGCTGAGGTTTATTAAGGGCTTTAAGGACTTTAATGTCCCTAACCGCCCTAAATTCTCTAAATTCCCTGATCGAGGTAGAGCATAGGTTACACTAAAAGGTGCCGTAACGGCACATTTGTGCTGGGATTCCGAAGTAAGGCGGTGGTTAGAATTGTAGCGGTTGGCTACACTAAAAGTTTTTGGGCGACTTTTTACAAAAAGTCGCAAGAAGAAGAAATGGAAGAAAATAAAAACATAAAGGCGGCGCCTACGGAGTTGGGCGAGGAGGGTATTGGCAAACTGCTACGCAAGTATGCGGTGCCTGCGATTATTGCGATGACGGCGACATCGCTCTATAATATGGTCGATAGTATCTTCATTGGTCAGGGTGTGGGTTCGTTGGCGATTTCTGGCTTGGCGGTGACCTTCCCACTGATGAACATCTCGGCGGCTTTTGGTTCGCTTGTGGGTGTGGGTGCTTCGGCCCTGGTGTCGATGCTTCTGGGCCAGAGGAACTATGGCGTAGCAAGGAGGGTGCTGGGTAATGTTATGACTATGAATGTGGTGCTGGGTGTGCTACTGATGGTCTTTGGCTTGGTATTTTTGGACCCCATCCTCTACTTCTTTGGCGCGAGTGACAATACGATTGGCTACGCAAGGGAGTATATGACCTACATCTTGATAGGCAATGTGATAACCCACCTCTATTTGGGCCTCAATGCGGTGTTGAGGGCTGCGGGTAGGCCGAAGGTGGCGATGTGGGCAACGATACTTACGGTGGTGCTGAATACCATTTTGGACCCATTGTTTATCTTTGTTTTCGATATGGGCATCAAGGGTGCGGCCATTGCAACAATCATTGCACAAGTGGTGTCGCTTGTTTGGCAGTTGAGAATCTTTTCCAACAAGGGCGAGGTGCTTCATTTTGAGGGTGGCAAGGTCTTCACCTACGATGGTAAGATTGCAAGGGAGTCGCTGAAAATCGGACTCTCGCCATTCCTTATGAATATGGCTTCGTGCTTTGTTGTGCTGCTTATTAACAATCAGTTGCGCAGGTATGGCGACCAGATGGGCGAGGGTGTTGGCGACTTGGCAATCGGTGCCTATGGTATTGTCAATAGAATTATCTTCCTGTTTGTGATGGTGGTTATGGGCTTCACCCAGGGTATGCAACCCATTGCGGGTTATAACTATGGCGCGGGCAAGTACGATAGGGTTATGAGGGTATTTTGGCTCACGGTGCTTATGGCGACCATTACAACCACCCTGGGCTTTGTTGTGGGCACCTTTGCACCGAAGTTGGCTGTGTCGTTGTTTGCCAACGAGAGCACAATGATTGAGATTGCCGCAAGGGGCTTCACCATTGCCGTTGTGGTATTCCCGATTGTGGGCTTCCAGATGGTGGCCTCCAACTTCTTCCAGAGCATAGGTATGGCTCACAAGGCGATTTTCTTGTCGCTCTCGCGCCAGGTGTTGTTCTTGATTCCCTGCCTCATTGTTGTGCCCTTGTGGCGAGGTATAGAGGGTGTGTGGATGGCGCTGCCCATTTCGGATGCTATCGCTACGGTGGTTGCCACGGTGCTCATTGCTGGGCTTATGCGTAAGTTCAAGAAATCGCCCTCAACGATTGGCTTTAAGGGCGTAGGTGAGGATGCAAAATAGTGTTTCACAAAAATATACGACAGTTATGGAGAAGAAATTTGTGATAACCATAGGACGAATGTTGGGTGCGGGTGGATGTGCTCTTGCCGAGGAGTTGGGCCGCAGGCTCGGAGTCCCCGTCTATAACCACGAGATTATCAACGAGGCGGCAAAGCAGAGTGGTATCGCCACCGAACTTTTCGAGAGGGCCGATGAACACGCCAGCAATGTAAGACCTCTCGGTACGGGTATTTGGAGCTTTGGCTCTATGATATCTTCGGGCTACATCAACAACGACACACTCTTTGCCATTCAGAGCCAGACGATTGAGGCTCTTGCCGAGAGGGGTTCGTGTATCATTGTGGGCAGGTGTGCCGACTATGTGTTGCGCGAGAGAAAGGATGTGTTGAGCGTCTTTGTGACGGCCTCGGAGGAGGATAGGGTTGCGCGCTTGTGCGCCTCTGGTGTGGGGTGCGAGAGGGAGTGTCGCGGGCTGATTGCCACAACCGAAAGAAAACGAGCATCATACTATAACTATTACACCTTCAAGACTTGGGGCGCAGCGGAGAGCTACGACCTCTGCCTCAACTCCTCGGTGCTGGGCATTGAGGGGTGTGCCAATGTTGTCGAGGAGGCACTGAAACAGCTATAAAACAGGGAGAAATATGGAACAAGAGAGACAAATTGTGGGCGAGACAAACCTCTCGCTTAAACCCAGAAACCGAGGGTGGCTGACACAAAGTTTGAGCCGCTATCTGTCGTTTGTGAATAATGCGGTCTATTTCCGCCACATCTACACCCCAGGAAGGGAGTGTATGCCCAAGGATGGCACCCCAACGGTGTTGGTGTCCAACCACCAAAATTGCCTTATTGACCCGCTGGCCCTGGTCTTCATTTTGTCGGACCGCAAACCCCGATTCTTGGCGAGGGCAAGCGTCTTCAAAAATCCATTTTTTGCCAAGATTTTGACCATTTTTGGCCTACTTCCCACCTATCGCGCAAGAGTTGATGGCGTGAAGGGTGTGGCGAAGAATAAGGGCACTTTGGAGGAGGTGGCCAAGTCGCTTTCGCACGGTGAAACGGTTGTGCTCTACCCCGAGGGACAACACCAAAATAAACGATGGCTCGGAGCCTTCTCGCAGGCATATTTGAAGATGGCATTTGGCGCTGCCGAAGAGGCAAACTACGAACGCGAGGTCTATGTTATGCCCACAGCCAACCACTACTCCCACTATCGTCTGCCGAGGGAGGATATGATGATTCTCTTTGGCGAGCCCGTGGCTTTGTCGCCTTATTATGAGGAGTATAAGACCGACCCAAGGGGTGTAATGAATAAGGTCAACGACATTGTGAGGGGGCAGATTTTGAGCCTTATGCTCCACGTTGAGGACCTCGAAAATTACTCCGAAATCGACTTTTTGAGGGAGAGTAGCTATGGTCGTGAATGGGCCCGCAGACAGGGGCTCAATCCCGATTATCTGCCCGAAAAATTGGAGTCCGATAAGAGCCTTGTTGCCGCCTTGAAGAGGGCTACCGAAGAGCAGGGCGAGAGGATGGAAAAGGTCTTTGAAAAGACCAAAAAATTGGCACACAAAATCCGTAAAATGAGGGTGCGAGAGTGGCTCTTTGAGCGTCCTCGCTCGTGGGTTGGTGTCCTTGGAAGAGTGCTCCTGTTGCTACTCGGATTTCCTATTTTTGGAGCCTCGTTGGCAGCTACTTGGTTTGTCTTTTTAGCCCCATTGGTAGTCAATCGTTTGTTTGTCAAAGACCGTCAATTTAAGGGCTCTATCAATCTGGCTGTGACGCTGTTGGTGACCTACCCATTGTGTGGTTTGGTGCCCGTTATTGTGATGCTTTGCAAGGGCCTTTTATTGCAGGGTTTGGCCTACTTGGTGCTCTTCCCACTGATGATTGTTTTTGCGAGTCACTATATGCGTTGGAGCGTTCAGGTTTTGGCCTACACTCGCTACGTTTTTGTGCTCCGCAAAAAGGCCAAAAAAGTCAATGAGTTGAGGCGCGAAATCTACAACGAATTGGACGAAATTTTGAAGTAAAAACAGAGCCCCAATATTGTGTTGGGGCGACCAAATTTTTTGCATAAAAATGCGGGTGGTTGAGGTGTTCAGCCACCCGCATTTCTCTTTTTGTCGGAGGACAAAATGCACATCGGGTGGGAAAAATATGACCTAAAAAGGGAAAATAAGGGCGTAGAGAGATGGTTTGAAGAGAAAAATTATACTTTTGTGTTGGATAGTCTCGACTCTGCGTAGCAGAGTTGAGAAGAAAAACAGAAAAAGTGAAGATGAGAGAGGTTAAAAATATAATTTTTAGGGCGGTTTTTGCAGCGACGGTGTGCCTTCTTGCCACCGCTTGCAAAATCAACACAGAGGAGGTGGATAACACCATCCGCTTTGGCACACAAACCATCACCCGTGCAGCAATCTCCACCCAGCAGGATTTGGAGCAGGCAAGTCAAACAAGGGGTGAGCACATCGGTATCTACGGCACGGTGCGCAATGCACTCAACCCAACCCCAGTGGAGATTATCTCCAACGAGCCCCTCTGCTTTGATGGTGCCGATTGGGTGTATGACAACACTCGCTATTGGACCCCTGGTGCCAACCACGAATTTGTAGCAATCTACCCCTACTCTGCCACCGACTACACTTGGAATGCGGAAACAGGGACCATCACCCGCAACAACATCACCCTCGGCGTGGCAAACAATACGGACTATATGTGGGCGGCCTCGTCGCGCAATCTTGCAACCTCGCCCGACACCACAACCCCCGTACTTCTGGAAATGCACCACGCTTGTGCCTTGTTGGAGTTCTGGTTTGTGAATGCTTCGTCGCACGAGGTGAGCAAGATTAACGACATCTCCATCGAAAACCTCCTCTACAAGGGCGGTTTTACCTGCTCGAAGGATGGCACCTCGACGCTCACCGTGAGTGACGAGAGGGTGCCCTACACCTCGGGAATCTACACAGGCAACCTCACACAGACAAATATCCCCGTAGATCTTACCAAGCGCTACAACCTCTTCGACAATGCGGGTGCGCTGGTGGTGATGCCTCAATTGATTGAGGGTGCGGGTATACGCTTCAACCTTCGTATATCGGGAGGCGAAATCTCCACCTTCGATTTGAGCCAGATGAGCTCGGTCGGTAAATGGGAGGCCGGAAACAAATATGTCTACACCATCTACCTTACCACCACCGAGATTACCTTCGATGTGAGGGTGCTCGACTGGGTGGACGACGAGGTGGAGTTATTGTAGGGAGTAAAAACTTGACCAACGATGAAAACAAAATTTTTGACAATAGTTCTTGGAACAATCTTGATGGTGGGTTGTAACACCATCGAGCAACCCACTATGGAGTTGGGAGCGATAAGCTTCGGCACAAATATGATAGACCTCTCTACGGGTCGCTCCACTCGCGCACTTGTGGATAATGAGGCCCTTACGGGAAGTGGCTTTGCGGTCTATGTCACAGCGGTTATGAATGGTTCACAGCGTCTTTACCCTGTGGATGGCACTTCGTTTGGCGAGAGAATCTCCCGCGATGCACAGACGGCCAAGTGGTTGCCATACTCCACATCCAACATCAAGACTTGGCAGTCGGGCAATACATACTCCTTCAATGGCTTCACCTATCTCCCCACGGGCGCAACGAGCAATGGCTCGCTGACGATTGAGACGCTCGGTAGGCAGATAAGGGTAAATCAGCCCGAGACCTACAACCAGAACACAATGGTCGATTATCTCTACTCCCACACCTTTTCGGTGAGTGATGGTAGGTTGCGCCCCGTTGTGCAACTCGACTTGGAACACGCAATGGCTCTTGTGGAGGTGAGAATTGCCAAGCACGAATCTATTGGCGATGCCTACCTCGACGAGGTTAGGGTTGAGAACTTCTGGCGTAGTGCTACGATGAACTGCCAATCGCCCGCGGTGTGCAACTCTGGGCAGAGCAACGTGTGGGAGGTATCTTTCACGGCCGGTACGGAGAAAAACACCACCTATTCTCGCTCGGGCAGACACCCACAAGATGCTGGCGCCGCCGAACCCCTTGTGCCTTTGGTAGAGAGGGAGCAGGACGAGTCGGTGTTGCTCTCGTTTGTGGCGATTCCCCAAAAGATGGAGGCCACCAACCTTCTGACTGTGAGTTTTTGGGTGAATGAGAAGTTCGACCAATACTCCCCCGACAACTATGTGCACCACGAGGCAACTTTTGAACTCTATGACTACACCCCTCTTTTCTGGCAATCGGGACACCGCATAACCTACGTTTTGGAGGTTGATACGGGTATCCGCCTGCGAGGAGTCATCAATCCTTGGGTTGATGTGGATTACATTGAGGGCACGGTGTTGCCAGAACAGAAATAACAACAGACACGGAAGATGAAACAGAGAATCTACATATTGGCACTGCTTGTTGGGCTGATAGCCACAAGTTGTGTGAATAACAACCTTGACAATAAAATCCCCCAGAGCAACGAGGTTGAGTTGTGGGGTGGTCTTAAACGAACATCAAAGAGTTATGCGGCCCCCACTCGTGGTACAGCCTCATCAACGAGCGGTATTTTGGACCCCACTTGGGATGGTGCTCTCGATATTGGTGTTGCAAGGTTGAGTAAGAAGGAGGACTCGGACCTCTACCCCGACTTCCGTAGCTTGGGTGCTCCTATGGCGGCAACCCTCGGTGAGCCCGACCCCGCAAATTCCTACTACCGCCCCATTGAGTTCCACAATCAGGCACAGTTCTTCCCCGATGCGCAAAATGCTCTGCGCTATGTGGCGTGGTACCCCTGGGAGGAGCCTGCGCTTCCAACCCCAATGTTGGACGAATTTGGAAACACCTATTGGCAAGACGAGAATGGAAGCCTCTATTTTTCGGACACCTACAAGACTTCGGTAACCATCGATATCACTGGTGACAAGGATGTGCTCTATGGTAATGTGATTGAGGGAACACTCTCTACGGGCTTTCCTGTGATGGAGTTCGACCACGCACTCTGCCTCTACCGCATCTACGCCTACTCAATGACGGGCGGTGTGGATCTTGGTGGTGAGGGGTCAATGACTGCCGACCAGTGGGGAAAGATTGAGGTGCTAACCCTCGAAAGCCTCCCCTCGCAGGTGGAACTTATTCTGCCTCACGGTTGCTTGGATGAGGGGAGTGGCCACAACCCAAGTCCCGACGAATTTACGCTCAACTACACAGGAAGTAGGGATATCGACCTCCACGACGAGAGCAACAACATCTTCTTTGAGGCCCCCGAGCATCTCCCCATTGGTATTTCCGAGGCGGTGTTGGTGTCGAAATGTATCGCAGCACCCCCTGCGAGTGGTATTATGAGCATTGGTGTGAAGACAACCACCCACTCCGCATTGCAGGAGGTGTCGATTGCTCGTAACTTCAAGGCGGGCCACGCCTACGATATTATCCTCCGTTTCTCGGACCACGGCCTCATCAATGCCGACGTGTCGGTGGGTAAGTGGCAGACCTACGAGGAGGATATCAACCAAGAGTTTGGAGCAGAGGTCTATTTCGATTTGAGCGCCTATGAGACGGCCAACTGCTACTCCATCTCCTCGGCAAACTATGCATACGCCTTCAACTGTACGGTGAAGGGTAATGGCGTGGGTGACCTTCTGGGCTTGGATGCGAGCGATATTTATTTCGATCCAGGGTGGATGGAGGTTGTGTGGGAGGATATCCCCACCTTCGACCACGATGGCGACCCTTCGACACCCGAGATTGAGACCTTTGCGTTGAAGAGTAACCGCCCCTCGGAGGGTAACGTGCTCTTCGATGTGTTTGGCTATGAGGATAAGGACAATAAGGAGCTTCCCGTTGAGGGTAATGTGCTGCTTGGCGCCTTCGATAAGAACCCTGCCGAGGGAGGTAGGCTACTTTGGACTTGGCACATCTGGATTACCGACAAACCCCAGGGCTTGGGCTGTGGCGGTGGTTATGTGCTGATGGATCGCAACTTGGGCGCAATAGACACTGTGCCCACCGCGGAACTCAACGACCCTGCCGAGGGCTTGTACTACCAATGGGGCCGCCACGTTCCTTTGAGGATTGACTATCTGGATGCAGGTGGTAGCCACGTTCACGGCTTGATTTCGGATAGCCATATGCTAACTTTCGAGGATTTCTTCCCCCTGAACGACCCCAATACGCTCTATGGTACTGGTAGTGAGAGCCACGGTTGGTTGAGTTCCGAGAGTAAGATATACCCCCACCACGACCATATGTGGGGCGATACGAGTGTGGCGTTTGAGACACCCCGCAAGACACTTCTCGACCCCTGTCCTCCTGGATATTTTGTTACTCCCCACGCATTTTGGGAGGGTATCGAGGAGTATGAGGTGCCGGGTACATTCCAAGAGAGCGTTGGTGTGCAAATCAATATGGGTAGCAACAACTTCTGGCTCCCCTGCCAGGGTGTGATTAATGACGAGGGTATCCTCAATACGGCTTTCCACGGTGTTGCACTGCGCACCTCCACCATCGACTATACGGGACACGATGACGGTGAGGGACACCATCACCACACACCCTACTACTTGGCATATATGTCGAGTAAGAACGCCAAGGTATCTTCGGAGAACTCCCACGGTAACTACGCAATCCCCGTGAGGTGTATCTCGGAGGCGACCGACCCTGTGGTGATTGATTTGAGCCAGAGCCAGACCGCCAACTGCTATATGGTCAATGGCCCCGGTTACTACAAGTTCAAGGCCAATGTGAGGGGTAATGGTGTGAAGGAGATGTGGCCCTACGGTGGCTCCCAGATGTTGGACATCAGCGACGGTATGAGTGTGGATATCCAGCCCGCGAAGGTCGATTTGCTCTGGTGGCAGGGCGACTTCTCGGAGATGGCGGCTGTGGATGATGCCAATGAGATTGCAGAGTTGATGTGTATCAACATTATGTACGATGGCGTGCTCAATAAGGATGGCTATATAATGTTCCGCATCGAAAAATTCCACCCCGGCAATGCGATTCTTGCGGCATATAGCGCTACGGGTGAGATACTTTGGACTTGGCACTTGTGGCTCACCTCCTCGCAACCTCGTGACATCAACTCGGGTTGGCGTACCCTGCAAGATAGGGCGTTGGGTGCTACACAGGCCCCCAACCTCGAAGGCGCAACGGCGGTGTTCTACGACCACAATGGCAACCCCAGCACCTCCAACGAGGCGTTGTGGGCAACCTATGGCTTCTACTACCAATGGGGTAGGAAGGACCCCATTTTGGGCACTCCGATTGGCGCGAGTGGTGACGAAACGACGGATGGCACCACAATCTCGACCTCGCCCTATTGGGTGAAGAGCTATGCTACGGGCAATTGGGAACGCAAGGACACGATGCCTTGTGAGTCGCAGGTGGATATCAATGAGTCGGTGGCTGCTCCTCTGGTGTTCTATAAGAGTGATGCGGGTGCGGGAGTTGTAGACTCAAAAAGTTCAGATGCACAATGGTTCTCCTCTACATTTGCGGATGGCAAGCGTAATGTGGCTCTGTGGGGCTATGCTGTGGAAGATTACAGCGTGCAGGGTGAGGACTTCTCGAAGACAATGTATGACCCCTGCCCCCCAGGCTATCGTACCGCATTCCACGATGTGTGGAAGTGTGACAGGGAGGTCACGTCGATGTATGCAGGCGATGACTCGGGTGTCGGGCAAACCTCTTGGGATTCAAATGAGAAGTCGTATAGTGAATATGGTTTTGTAACGGTGAAACGCTACTTCGAGAAGGCGTGGTTCCCCTACTCCGGATTGAGATACCCCATGTCGGGAGGATATGCAGGTGTGGGTAGTTATGGCTATCTCAACACAGGTATGCCAATGAACACACAGAATACCCGAACCTTTGTTTACTCGAAGGATGGTGCTTGGTCACGACAGATTTGTGGCGACGGCGGATGGTCTGGCGATTCGGGACAATCGCTCACCGCGAGTTCCCACGCTTCGGCCTACGCAAAACCTGTGCGCTGTATGAAAGAGTAATCCCGTTGCAAGATGGGTTGGAATGAAAATGAAGAGTAAGAAAAGACAAAAGATATGAGAAAACTCACACAATGGCTCTATTTGGTTGGCGTTGGGGTGCTCCTTGCGGGGTGCTTCACACCCGATATGGGCGATGAAATAGGGATAAATAGGGACGAGAAACCCAATGTGGCACTCTCTGCCGATATAAACCCGAGCGTTGCAAGCACCGATATGGTCTTGCCCAAACACGCAACAGGTAGGTTGGCAACACGCTCTCTTGTGGACCAAGAGAGCACCGTAAAGTTGCAGGCCAACTTCTTGCGCATAGACGAGGACCGCTCCTCCACGGAGCAGGGCAGGGGACTCTACACCTTCTCTTCGGGCGATGGTCGCTTTGATGGCGCGGTGAATTGGGAGCAGTCCTACCTTGTGGAGGCAACCCTGATGTCGTCACCCGACAATAGTGTGGATCGTTTGAGGTCGGTCTTCCTCGACCCCGTACAGTCCTACAACATCCGAGTTCAGACCACCGACCTGGGTGGTGGCAACATCCTCAAAGATACCACCGACTTCTACCACACCCGTATGGTGGGTTGGCACCCAATGAATAGCAAGGTGCCTCGCAATGATAAGGGTACGGCGGCAACGGTGAAGTTCAATGAGAGCTACTACGACGCAGTGCGCATCACCGAAATGAAAGATATCGATGGCGACGGCACCGAAGAGGAGGTTGTGGCCATCAAGTTCAGCGGGCTGGATGGCAAGACCGATGTGATGGTGAGCGATATGAGGGAGGGCCAGCATTGGCACTTCAATGATGGTGTTCACCGCAGTGACTTCTTGCCCTCCGACGTGGCGATGACGGGCGAGAGCATCTATGCGCCCCCATTTGGCCACTTCGAGCAGGAGGGAATTGAGGGAGTGCAAAGAGAGATAAAATATCGCAACTTCTTCCAATTCAAGCACTACCTTTCGGCTGTGAGAATCTTTGCCTACGCCAACCAATCGCAACAGAACCTTACGATGTGGGGCGATTTGGAGAGCGTGGTGGTTGCCGATCAACCCTCCTCAATGAAGGTGTGGTTGCCCTCCGAAGAGGGCGTGTGGGGTGAGGCCTACGATTGGGATGACTTCAAAAATATGCGCACCATAGGCACCCCCATCTATGGCGACAACGACACTTCGGGAGATATGCCCGAAGAGGTTACCTTCCCTGTGTCAATTAAGGGTACATCCTCCTCGGAGGAGCAGTACCTTGGCTATGCACTCATTCGGCCCAACCACGACCTCACAGTGCAAGTCACCACCACCTCGGGTGTCTATGCGGTGACAATCCCCAAGACCTATGTCTATACCAAGGGTGGAGTGGAGTATAGCGACGAGATATTCCAAGCGGGATGCATCTACAACATCCACCTCTCGCTCGAAACTTCGGGCACCATCGCGGCTCTGCTGCAAAAAGATGCCGACGATGTCTTCTACGACCTCACAAGGCTCGAAACCTATGTTAGTCCCGAGGATGAGGGTGATGTTGTGCTCGAAACATATAAGTATGCCAACTGCTACATCTGCTCACCCCAACAGACCACCTATTTGGATAAAGAGGGTGTGGAGCAATACTACGATGGCTACTGTTTCTCGGCAACAACCATTGGTAATGGTATTGCGGGTATCATCTCGCAGGGTGCGGAGACTCTCTATCCCGCAGATGCCGACATCAAACCCCATAGTGCTCGCCTGCTGTGGGAGAGCGAACTCGGCTTGGTTAGTCAGGTGGAGCTGCTCTATGGCTATGTGCGATTCAAAACTCCCGAGGATAAGAGCCGCAAGGGTAATGCTGTGATTGCTGTCTATGACGAGGAGGATAACATCCTGTGGAGCTGGCACATCTGGATTACCGACAAGCCCGCAGACCAAGTCTATGAGAACGGTGAGCACGACATCATCATAATGGACCGCAACCTCGGTGCTATGGCGGCAACTTGGAATGACGAGAATGATGCTCTCGACACCTATGGCCTCTACTATCAGTGGGGTAGGAAAGACCCGTCAATGGGCCCTGCGACTTACAACTATTACCCCATCAACCTCATAACGGCACCCTATTACGACTACTCTTCGAGGGAGCGCAATGCTGCCGAGGTGGTTATGTTGCCACAGCCAACGATGAAAGATGGTGTGGAGAACCCGATGTTCCTCATCCTTCCCACCTCCAAGTCGGGTGGCTACAACTACGACTGGCTCTACAATCGTAACGACTTCCTCTGGGGTTACGATGCCCATAAGGGTACGATGGCGAAGACCATCTACGACCCCTGTCCGTGGGGCTATCGTGTGCCTTTGGATGAGATTGAGACAATCTTTGCCAGCGGTGGCGGTTCAAACTTCGACGCTGTCAATACCAGCTCGTTTGGCCAAACACTCACCGACGCAGAGGGTACCAAGTTCTGGTTCCCCTACGCGGGCTATAAGGGTGTGGATAAGAGTCTTAACTCGCTTGTGCTGGCGTGGAAATATGTGGGCGAAAAGGGCGACTATATGTCTGCGACGAGCTCCACCTCTGCGGGTAACTACCAATACCACCGTTCGAGGGTATATCTGTCGAGGGAGTCAAGTTGGAACGAAACCCCAGAGCTCCCCTACAACTCCACTATCACCACCGACTACACCAACCGCCGTACTGCGGCTTCGGTGAGGTGTGTGAAGAACGATCTTATGGGCTCGCTCGAATTGAGACTTATCCCCAGTACGATGTACTACAATCCTGGTGACAACATCACACTCACGATGGAGGCAAGGGCAGCGGAGAGCTGTATTACCTATGCGCTCCTCACCGTCACAAGCAACGATACGGGTGTGACCAGAAGGGTCTATGAGGGCAATATCACAGACAACGCTCCCACTTGGAATCACGTTGAGGACTACGTTATCAGTACGGGTGGCGAGTTTTGGAGCGAAAGCTACACCTTTGCCTTTACTGTGGAGAACGATATGGGTGCAAGAAAGACCAACAAGGTTACCATCTATCACCACCCCGATGACCTCCATATGGATCTCACTCTTTGGGAGGCGGCTGATGTTGCCGATGTTGAAGCCACTATTGCTGAAACATCGCTCTTCACCAACAAGGAGTACACACGTCAGTTTGTGGTGACTACCGCGGAGCCCGAGGATGAACCCAATGATGTGACGGTTACCTATACAGATGGTGGAGCGAATGTGGTTAAATATCCCACCCTAATCTCCTCTGTGGATGGTAATCACACCTATCAGTTCACCTTCTCTGTGGCAAATGCCGGTAATGTAGAGTTCAGTGTGTCGGCAACTTGTCCCAACAATGTGGGTTATGTTCACGTCGTTACTCAAACCCACACCCAAAGATTTGCAACTGCCAACGGAATCACCAACTACTCCTTCTGGCCCGAGGCGGGTGATGGTTGGGCTGGTTATAAGTGGTTCTATTGGGATACCGATGATATGACATTCTATTGGGGTGCGGAATCGACCAATGGTAACCTCACGAATGTGAGAATCAGGTATGACTATAATAATACCAACCAAACGGTGTTCTCCACCAATCCCGCGTCACCTTCGGCCAATGGTCAGTTCGTATTCACCTCGGAGGAGTATGTGTCGAAGGATGCCGACGGTGTGTTCGATGTGATTCTGGATGTGACGGATGTTGCGGATAAGACGGCTGCGCAAAACCACACCTGCTACGTCTACAATACGCCCGTCTTTGAGGGTTGGGATGGCGACAAAACCCCCAATACGGCATTCACCGTGAGTGTCATTGTGAGGGGTGGTGATCCTCCCTCGGGTGTGAGCATCAGCATCAACGACACAACATACACCCTCACCAAAGATAACAGCTACAACGACACGTCGGGCTCGTCGCGAAGAAGCAAGACCAAGTGGAGTACCACTCTCAACCTCGCCGAGGGTACCTACGACAACAACACCGTAACCCTCACGATACAGGGAGCAACCCTTACCGCAGACGCACCCACCATTGTGGTTGCTAATCAAGGCGGTGGCGGTGGCGGAGGTGAAACTCCCGATGTAACCATCAATGGTATCGGCTTGAAACGAATTACCGATGTGGCCGAGATTGTGGCAGGCGAAGAGTATGTGTTTGTCAATACGGTTGCCGAGACGAAGTATGCCTACGATAACGGTACGAATGTGGGTTTGACCGAAACGCTGACCAATGCGGCATTCTTCACCATCACAGGCACGACGGATAATTGGCTGCTGATGAGTACCAATGAGCAGGATTATACACAAAGAGTACAAGGTACCGGTGCTAATAGGTGGTCGTATTACTTACAATGTTCCGAAACAAACTCCGCAAATGCAACAGGGTGGAAGTTTGAGGCGGATGGCGAAAATTTGCGTATCTACTGTGAATACGATGGCGACTATCAAAGGTATTGGTTCTTGCCGGCGGCAAGTAGTACCTCTGTTGACTTGACCACAAGTCCAAGCATAAACAATACAAATTGGATAATCTACAAGGTGGTTGAATAGCCCGTTGGAGTTATGGGCCCAAGGGAGGGGGTGTGGATTTGGTTCCGCACCCCCTCGATTTACCCCTCGTCTTGAAAAATTTCACAATACCTCTAAATCTTTTCGCGCGCGAGGGATGTATTTTCAAAAAAATATTTATCTTTGTAGCGTTGCTCGGACTGTGGGCATACCTCGGAGGTGTGGCAGAGTGCCATTGGCAACACAAAAAAGCGAATAAAATACACAAAACAAAACACGTTTAATTAATTCCAAACAAATTCAAAGTTATGAAAAAACTTTTTATGATTTTGTCGGTTGTAGGCGTTATGAGCCTTGCAACTGCTAATGTATTCGCACAGGAGCCCGAGGCTGCCGCTACCGAGGAAGTTGTTGCAGCAGAAGAGGCTGTTGCAGAGGAGGCCGCAGCTCCCGCAATTGACGAGGAGACCGAGGTTGCAGGCGTTCCCTTCCACCAGGCACTCAAACAGAAATTTATCGAGGGTGGTGTATTCTGGATGACCCCCGTGTTGCTCTGCTTGATCATCGGTTTGGCAGTTGCTATCGAGCGTATCCTCTACCTCTCGTTCTCGAAAATCAACACCAAGAAGTTCATCGCCGAGTTTGAGGCTGCTCTCAACGAGGGTGGTATTGAGGCTGCCAAAGAGTTGGCACGCAACACCAAAGGCCCCGTTGCAAGTATCTTCTATCAGGGCGCACTCCGCTACAATGAGGGCTTGGACGTAGTTGAGAAAGCTGTTGCTTCCTACGGCTCGGTTCAGAACGGTTTGATGGAGAGCGGTTTGAGCTGGATCAACCTCTTCATCGCACTTTCGCCTTCGTTGGGCTTTATGGGTACCGTTGTTGGTATGATTGAGGCATTCGACCAGATTCAGGCAGCAGGTGAGGTTTCGGCTACCCTCGTTGCAGGTGGTATCAAGGTTGCACTTTTGACCACCCTCGCAGGTCTTATCTCGGCAGTTATTCTTCAGTTGTTCTACAACTACATCCTCAACCTCATCGACGGTTCGGTTGTTGAGTTGGAGGACTCTTCGATCACCTTGGTTGATATCTTGACCGCTTACAGCAAGAAATAAGTTACCCACCAATATAATACCTTGTAGAATATGAAATGGGTTAAATATGTAGAATATGTACTCTTCGCAATCTCCATCGTGTGCTTTGCGTCGCTCTTCTTCCTGCCCCAGGTGCAGCATATGGGCGATATGCACGCCGACTGCGAGTGGATTTTGTGGTGGTTGTACGGAATCGTGGGTATCGGCATTGTAGCCGCCCTCGCTTCGCCTGTTAAGAACTTGTTTACTACCCCCAAAGCAGCTTTGAAAGCTTTGGTTGGTCTTGTGGTTGCTGCTGCTGTGATTGGCGGTTGCTACGCACTTTCGAGCGCAGTTCCCGTGCCCAACTCGGCAGGTGGTTTCTTTGAGGACGTTTTCGAACTCAAATTTACCGACACCGTAATCTACCTCACCTACTTGGTAGCTGGTGTTAGCATCCTCTCGATTCTCATTGGTGAGATTCGCAACGCTATCAAATAGTTTATTACCATATTAAAAAAAGGATTGTAATATGGCAAAAAAGACACCGGAGATTAACGCAAGTTCGATGGCGGATGTAGCGTTCCTGCTCCTTATCTTCTTCCTTGTTGCAACCACAATGGACATCGATTCGGGTCTGAACCGTGTGCTCCCTCCTTGGAGTGAGAAGCAGACCGAGGCTCCCGATATCAAAGAGCGTAACCTTATGTTGGTTCACGTTAATAAGTATGACCAAATTGCGGTGCAGGGTGAGATGGTTACCGTTAGCCAGCTCAAAGACAGGGCGAAGGAGTGGGTTCTCAACCGCGAGAACGACAAAAATCTCCCCGAGAAAAAGAAAGAGACTATAGATCTCATCGGTGCATATGAGGTTAGTCAGGGCGTCATTTCGCTCCAGAACGACCGTGGTACCAGCTATGAGATGTATATCAAAGTGCAGAATGAACTTACTCGTGCCTTCAATGAGATCCGTGACGAGTTGAGCAAAGCTCACTTCGGCAGGGTTTTCGCAGACCTTGAGAAGACACAGCAGGACGCTATTGCCAAAGCTGTGCCTATGAAGATCTCGGAGGCAGAGCCTCAAAACATTAAGTAGTATGCCAGTAATTAGGAAAAAAGAGAAAAAGGAGATTGGTCAGATTTCGACCTCATCGCTCCCCGACATCGTGTTTATGATTCTCTTCTTCTTCATGGTATCTACTTCGATGAAGGAGACCGAGTTGGTTGTTAAGTTCAAAGCACCACAGGCTACGGAGATTCAGAAATTGGAGAACAAGTCGTTGGTGAGCTACATCTATGTAGGCCCCCCCGCAACCGCCGAGTTGCGCGCCAAATTTGGTGAGGCTTCGAAGATTCAGCTCAACAACTCTTTCAGCAACCCCGAGCAGATTGGTCAGTTCATCGCTTCGGAGCGCGACGCACTCAATGAGGCAGACCGCAACAAGATGACCGTTTGCTTGAAGGCCGATAAGGACACTCGTATGGGTATCATTACCGACATCAAACAGGAGTTGCGTAAGGCCGAGGCATATAAGATTAGCTACGCTTCTTCGAGGGCGGTTGGTAATCTGAAATAGCAGGCCAAATGGTTAGCAAAAGAGGGGTGGAACAAATGGTTCTACCCCTCTTTTATTGAGTGTGTGTGGCATCGCGCAAAGAGGTGTTTGGTATTTCGAGGGTGATGTGCTACCTTTGTAGCATACTTCTGGCGCACAAGGTGACGGAGTGTCTGTATTGAAACGAAATGGGGTGGGTTGATGTGGCCCACATATAATATATATAGGTATGGATTTGTTGCAATCACTGTTTTTGGGAGAGGGCATTGCCCACACATTGTTGGTGTTGTCGCTTGTTATTGCTATCGGTGTGATGTTGGGCAAGATTAAGATTGCGGGTGTTTCGATTGGGGTCACCTGGATTCTTTTTGTTGGCATTGCCGCAGGACACTTCGGTATGACCGTGGACCACAATACGCTTCACTTTATCAAGGAGTTTGGATTGATATTGTTTGTCTTTTCGATTGGTTTGCAGGTTGGTCCCGGTTTCTTCTCTTCCTTCAAGAAGGGTGGGCTCCAAATGGTTGGTTGTGCTGTTGCCGTTGTTGCTTTGGGAGCCATTGCAACCTATGTGATTCACCTTGTGACGGGTACACCGATGACTACGATGGTGGGTGTGATGTCGGGAGCTGTGACCAACACGCCGGGTCTTGGTGCGGCGCAACAGGCCTATACCGACACTATGGGTGTGGTCGATGATACTATCGCCTTGGGTTATGCTGTTGCCTATCCATTGGGTGTTGTGGGTATGATACTCTCTCTTATTGCCATACGATTCATTGCTCGTGTTAGCTTTGAGCAGGAGAATAAGGCTTTGGAGAATATGAGAGCCGAGCAGACCAATGTGGTGAGAATCAGCGTAGAATTTGCCAATGGGGCACTTGTGGGACACAATATTGCCCACCTCCGCGAGTTGATAAATCGCTCGTTTGTGATATCGCGCATTATGCACCTCGATGGTACAATAACCATTGCCGAGGGTACGAGTTTGCTGAAAATTGGCGAGCGATTGAGGGTGATTTGCTCTCCTGATGATGTGGAGGCCGTTGTGGCATTTTTGGGTAGTCTGGTGGATATGAGCCAAGAGGAGTGGAACGCTACTCCCGAGAGCCAGAAACAACTCGTGTCGCGCCGCATTGTCATCACCAAACCCGAGATAAATGGCAAGAAGTTCTCCGACTTGCGTCTGCGCACCAAATATGGTATCAACATTACACGCATCAACCGCGCAGGTATAGACATCCTTCCCTATCAGGGTATGGAGTTGCAGATGGGCGATAGGGTGATGGTTGTGGGTGACGAGAAGGCCATTGAGCAGGTTGCTGGAATTTTGGGTAACTCGTTGAAGAAATTGCGTGAGCCACAACTGCTTACCATATTTCTCGGCATTGCGCTGGGCGTACTTGTTGGCTCCATTCCGCTGATGAATATTCCCCAACCTGTGAAGTTGGGTTTGGCGGGAGGCCCCCTTGTTGTGGCGCTTCTTATCGGTCGCTTTGGCCCCCACCTCCATCTGGTGACCTACACGACAATGAGTGCCAATTTGATGCTACGCGAGGTAGGCTTGGCGATGTTCCTGGCGGGTGTGGGACTTGGAGCAGGTGATGGTTTTGTGGATGCTGTTGTGAATGGTGGCTACCGCTGGGTTGGCTATGGATTCATAATTACCGTTTTGCCGGTGTTGATTGTGGGACTATTTGCCCGCCTCAAACTGAAAATGAACTACTACACGCTTATGGGACTTTTGGCGGGTAGTATGACCAACCCACCAGCCCTCGGCTATGCCAATGCCACATCGGGCAACGATATGCCCGCACTCGGATACGCAACCGTCTATCCTGTTGTGATGTTCCTCCGAGTGCTACTTGCTCAATTGCTAATTCTACTAACCGTCTAATAGTTTATTGTTTATGAAAAGAGCCATTTTTATTTGTGTGTTGGTTTTTGCGCTGATGGGCTCGGCATTTACTGCCAAGGCGCAGTACTATCAGGTGAATGAAAGTGAGGATGTGCAACTCCACACAGGCTTTCAGGTGTCGGATAGAATCAACGACCGCTGGGGACTAAATTGGGGAGAGGAGTTCTATTTTGGTAACAATATTAGCCAATTTCAGAAGCTCTACTCACGCTTGATGATTCATTACTACCTTCTGCCCAACCTAACACTCTCGCCAATGGTGATGCATATTGTCGACCGTGTGAATGATAAGCATACGATGATTTACGATATGAACGTAATCTATACCCATCGCATCGACCGCTTGGCTCTCACTTTGCGAGGTGGCACCCGATTGCAGGATGTTGTCTATCCCGAGGTGACGAATATGGGTGTGGTGAAGGTGAATCCCGAATTTATGCTACGAGGTCACATAGGTGCCTCCTATCGCCTATTGGAGGGGTTGGAGCCCTTTGCCAATATCGAAACATTCCTTATACTCAATCCTGCCACAGACGAGATTCTCGACCCCACGATTTATACCGTTGGCCACTATCTTCCTCGCGTGAGGAGCAATGTGGGTGTGAAGTACCATTTCGATAGCCACCATAGCCTCTCGCTCTACTGGCGCTACGACCACACCCAGTCGAAATATTTGAGCTATGAGATTGCTGACGCACCGTTTGGCATAATCACCAATAGCAACACCAACAACTTTGTGGGCCTCTTCTATGATTTCAAGTTTTAGCAGGGAGGCAAGAGGATAGATAAAAAAAGAGGCAACGGAATTGCCTCTTTTTTTGTTGAAACGTACCATATTTTCGCCTATAATTTACACTCAAAAGAGATTGTGTAATTCCTTGGGGGCATTGGGCGCGAAAGTACTGATTGATAGTATGTATCGAAGAGGTTGTTGACCTCAAAACGTACCTTAAAACGTACCTTATTTCTGTCGAAATTTCTGCCGAAAGCCAAGTCGCTCAAATGGTAGGCAGGAACGCTACTTCCACGATAGGAGGAGCCCGAGTAGGTGGTCATCCTTTCGCTATAAAATCGCCACTTATAGTTCAACTCCCAAGCTCTCCATTGGAGGCGCATACCCGAGGATGCGGAGTAGAGAGGAATGTAGGGTAGTTGGTTGCCAAAGTTCTCGCTCCCCTTGGTTGCATTGGTGGAGGAGGTGATGGCAAAAATGGCGTTCAGCTCCACCTGCCACTCCTTGTTGGGTGAGTAGGAGATGTTTGCTCGCGACTCCACACCGCGACTCACAACCGAGGCGAGGTTTTGTGGAGTCCAAAAACCCTTGACGGTTGGGGTCCAAAGAACCCAATCGGTGATGTTGGAGTGATAGAGCGTGACCTTGCCAAAGAACCTCCACCCCCTACGCTCAATTGTGCTCTCAATACCAAGGTCATAGGTTACCCCCTGCTCCGATTTGAGGTCGGGATTGCCTCCTGGTACATAGTAGAGGTCGTTGAGTGTTGGCGCGTGGTAATTCTTTGCCACCGAGCCACTTATGATGAGCCCTATTTGTGGAAGCAGGTTGATGTCGGCAAAGAGCGCGGGGATGATGGGTGAGGTCACCCCATCGCGCCACTCTTCACGGCAGTTGGCGGCCAGGCCCAACCAATCGGTGGGTTTCCATCGTACCGAAACGAAGGCAGAGGCCTCTGTGCGCTCGGCCTCAAATCCCACAGGGGTTAATGGTGCAACATCCTCACTATCAACACTAAAATAGTTGCCGGCAAGGTTGGCGGCAATCATCAATTTGTTGCCAATGCTCCACTCTGCTGCACAGGTTAGGAAGTTGTGATGTGTGTCGCTTATTGCATCCACACCGCGACTAACCAAACCCGCACCGCGCGAAAATTGATAGGTGTAGTGCATCTTGTCATAGTTGTAACCCCCAGAGGCCGAGAGTCGTAGGCCACCAAAAGAGCGCTTCCACTCCACTACGCCACGCATACTCTCCTCGTCTTGCCACGCCTTGGTGAGGTCGTCATCGCCAAAATCTACCGTTAGGCGAGGTATTCCGCGAGAGGAGTTGGTGTACCACCCCTTCACCGACCATCGTCCACCCTTTTTGTTGAGCAAGTAAAACTCCTGCATCAGGTGAAAGTCGGCGTATCCGCAATTCTTATTCTCCTCTTGGGGGTGGCCGATTTTGTCGTAATTGATGTAGGGGAAGTTGTTTTTTGATACAGAGTTGAGAAGCCTTGTGGATGAACCCCAGCGCTCCTTGTTGTAATCCACGCGCAGGTATTCATCGTGTGTGGCAAACGACGCAACGCTCTGAACGCATTGAATACCAAGCCCTTGTCTTTGTTGTTGCTCGGTGGAGAGAACAATAGCTCCACCCAAGCCACCGCCACCCACATTGACCGAGGTGGCTCCGTGGAAGACCTCACTACCATCGACAAAATAGGAGGGAATCATCGAAAAGTCGACCATTCCGAGCATTGGGTTGCCGAGGTTTATGTTATTCCAAGTGACACTCGTGTGCGAGGGGGCGGTGCCTCGTATGGAGGCGGTGGAGAGGGTTGCTCTGCCCGAAGATTTTATGAAAACAGTGCTGTTCTGTGCCAAAATTTCCGCCATTGAGGCCGAAAGATTCTCTTTTAAGACAGCCTCGCTCATAATGCTCTTCTGCACTCCAATGTCGCGTAGCGAGCGCTCCGAGCGAACAACAATCTCCTCCACCTCTATGGTACGCAAAGAGTCTGCCTCTTGGGCCCACAAAACCCCAAGACTCACAAATAGGCATAACAATGTGACAAACAACTTTTTCATTGCTCCAAACGTACCTTAAAACGTACCTTATTTCTCACCCACAAAGGCAAACTTCGATGGTAATAGTCCCACCTCAAATTCATCGAGCAATTCACCCGCACGCGAGTAACGATAGACCACACCATTGGAAACATAATCCTTCGCGTCGGCAATGTAGATGTCGCCCGAGAAGGGGCAAATGTCCATACCATAGACACCGTAACCCTCCACGTTCATAAGGGGGGTGGTGGGGAATGTTGAACTCGTGACATCCATAGCCCACAGCGCGTCGCTGATGAAGTAGAGCGTTGCACCCTCTTTGTCCAGTGCCAAGCGCGAACGGAAATAGCTACCGGCTGTGAAGGTGTGGAACTTCTGGGCCTGGAAAGTTGTGGCGTTGATTCTCCAAAGCGAGGGAGCCTCCATTGTTACCCCCTCGGGGAGCGAACTCCACTCGTTGCCACCGTCGCACACAACCCACAAGGTTTTGGTGTTGTCGAGCGCAATAGAGTAGGGTTGTACGCCCACCTCAATGGTTTTGATTTGGGTGTTGGTGGTGGTGTCGATGACGGCCACTTTGTGACCATTGCTCCACGCCGCGGCAAAGAGATTGTTGCCACACACGGCCATCTGCTCCACATCGGCAACCCCTTCGAGCACAATCTCTCCGCTCACTTGGAGTGTTTCGGGGTTGAAAACGGTGATACGGTTGGTGTACATCTGGGAGAGGTAACCCTTGGTGCCGTCTTGTGAGAAGGCGATGTAGCGAGGCGAGGTTAGGCCCGCAATCTGCCCAATGTATTCGCAAGTGTGGCTATCAACCACATACACCACCTTGGAACCATTCATTACAATAAACATCTTCTCACCCAAGATGGCAATAGACTGCCCTGTGTCGCCGAGGGATGCGTCGTTTGCCGCAGAAAAAATGTCGGGGAGGAGGGTTTGGTGCTCGGGCTCATAGAACCAAAGCGAGGCATTGCCCATCATATATCCCCCTTCGCAGAGGACATAGACACCCTTCTCGAAGAGAGTATTTCCGCCCGAGGGTTCGGGGCGTTCTACGGGGTTGCAACCACCGAGCACAAGGGTGGCGGTAAAAACACAAAGGATACTAAATAACTTTTTCATCTTTTTTGGCAGTTAATTAGTTAAACAATAAAACAAGTACTCCCGCTTGCGGTTTTTGCTGCGAGCGGCTTGTTTGTGTTTTTGTGCTTTGTCTTGTGGAGAACCCTTTGTGGGCACCTTGAAATTCACGAAAAACCTCCCATTCGCCGCAGGAGCAATCCCAATTCGATGTGGCAGGTCTTCTGACTCACCTCACTCTCGAACCGCCTTCCCAATGGTGTGCACCCCATCAGTGACGTAGTGTAGATTTGTTCGAGAGCCTGTAACACAGCGCATTGCGGTGTCGAGGCATACAGCAGCGGGAACTGTTGCCGATTCTCACGGCATTCCCTGTTAGTCCCAATAGTGGGAACCGCATCGCCACAAAGGTATGTAAAAAAATGTTTGGTTGTTCGTCAAATAGGAAAATTTATTTACCTTTGTGGCGTAAATGTTGGCGGAGATGGCGTAATTGGTAGCCGCGCCAGACTTAGGATCTGGTGGCGAGAGCCGTGTGGGTTCGAGTCCCACTCCCCGCACAAAGTTTTTTTTGAGGGAGAATTTTCGGATTCTCCCTCTTTTTTATTTTCATAACTGATTGATATGTTGTGAATTATATTGAGAGCATAGTTCTCGTCTATGGTTCGATAATTGCCGATTTCTTTATCCCATAAAATACCGCTTGGAAAGAGTAAATTTTGGATTTTTTGACTTAATTCTAACTCCGAACCACTCCACAAACATCCTAATTTACAGCAAGTTGCCACTACTTCATCTGCTGTTGCGGTAAGGTTCGATAATTTCTTTTTGACCTTTGCGATTTCCACCTCAATTTTAGCGAGTTTTTCTTGGATAACCTCAATAGTGGTGGTGTAAACATCTTCATCAATATCACCCATACCACGACTGACCTTACATTTTTTCAACTTATTCTCCAACTCGCTCTTCTGTTTCTTCAATATCGACATTTCATCTGACTGCTCCTTGTTGTTAGATAAAATTATCTGCTCCACAATCTCTCGGAACAAATCCATCAGTATCGGTGGGATTGTGTAGGAGTTCAACAACTCCTCGTAGAGCTTGTGAACCTTCTTTGCCGATATGTTGTTCTTGCATCCTGCCTTGTTGCACTTGTAGTAGTCGATGTTCTTCTTTTTGGCGGTGTAGGCAGTGAATGGCAGACCGTCATAGGCACAACGGATGTGGCGTTTGAGTGGGAATTGGGGCGTTTCTGCCTTGACCTTGTAAATGCCCGTTCTGCCACTCAATATATCTTGCACTTGCAAGAATTCCACCCACGAAATGATTGCTGGATGTTTGCCGTCGATAATCTCACCGTTGGTAAACGAACTCTTGATTTTACCAGCATAGAATGGGTTGGTGAGTATCTTATGAAGTTTCTGTTTGCAGATATGTAATCCCATTGAGGAAAGTCTGTCAAGGATGCGGAAGTTGTCCACTCCTTGCAACTTCCACTTAAACGCCTTGCGGATTAGTTTGCCCGTTTCGTTAATTGTGTACTCGGTGTTGATGCTCTTCCCCACTTTGTTATATCCAATGGGGCGTTTGCCTACCCAAACACCAGACTCCATACAATGCTTACGACCAGACACAAATTTATTGGTGCGATTGGTATTATCCCATTGCGCCAATGAGAGTTTGAACTGCATCATCATCACACCTTCGGGGGTGCTTGTATCAGACCCAGTAGATGCCTCAACAATGGTAACACCTTGCGCTTTGAGGTCGTTGATGATGTTTATCGCCTGACCAGCATTGCGAGAAAATCGGTCTGCTTGGTTTACAATGATATACTTTACGGTCTTATCTTTCTTGATTGCAGCAATCATCTCCTTAATGAGTTTACCAGGGGTCTTTGCACTCTCGTGCTTACCTCCAAAGTAACCCTTAATTGTGTAACCATTATCCTTTGCAAATTTCTCACAGCGACACTTCTGGTCGTCAAGACTGCCGCCATTATCCTCCTGGTGTTTGGTACTTACACGAGTCCATATAAAACAATTTTTAATCATATAGGTAATCATTTATCTCTTTATTATTAAGGTATTCAATACCAATGAGTGCTAATGCCTCAAAATAGTTTAATAGAATTATTCTATCTTCTTTGTTGATGTTATATTTTTCAAAATAGTTATTAAAATCGTTGTAATTCAACACCTTATAATTGTGTTACAATCCCCGTCAATGCCGATGGACATAGTGGGGTTATACAGTGCTTCGCCTCCTGCTGTCCGACAATGTGGGTTGAGCAGGTTTTCTGTTCGGCAAGGCACACTGAAACCTTTGTGCGTCTGGCGCACTACCTTGGATATGTCTTTTTGAAGTTTTGTTTTTTTGAATGTCCCAAAGGACTTATTTTTCCGACAAGCGGTAAGGACACAACGGATTACGAATAACTATTCAACCTCGATTTTGTCAAATATACAAACAAAAAATGAGAATTCCAAAAAATACTACATCCAACGCCATCATAAAAACTTCTTAATTATTAGTCCAAATGCTAAATTTTCTATATAATGTTAGTCTTTGACTAACATTTATTTATGTGTATAATACGCTGAAAATTTTATTGATTTTTTGTCGGGGCGAGGGTGAGGAGGGGGGTGGCAAAAAGTGTTTTTCGAAAAGTGTTATCCGACTTTCGTTTGAAGTCAAACCATTATGCCTTATATGAAAATGCTGTTGGTTCTGAAAATTTTTCCAGAAAATTTTGCCCCCCCCAAATCGACCTCCCTATATGGCAAACTCCTTTTTGTCTCGTTGAACGGTGCTTACGCTGACCTCGCAAATTTTAGCGGTATCACGAACCGACTTGCCCGCTCGGAGCGCACGGATAACCTTACTGTATTCCTCCTGCTTCTGCTCACGACTCTTGATTGACCCAACTTTGCGACCCATTTTCACGCCCTTCTCAATCGCCAACTTTCTACCACTGTTGAGGCGGTAGGAAATCGCCTCCCTTTCGAGTTGGGCGCATACACCGAGCACCGACACCATCACCGCAAGATATGGATTCTCTTTTCCATCGGCCGAAAATAACGACAATCCCTCCTTCTGGAAATAGGCGTTGATACCGTTATCCTTCAATGTTCGGATGGTATCGAGCACCTCCCATACCGCGCGACCACAGCGGGACAGTTCCGAGAAGAGCACCACATCGACTTTGTTGCCAACAGCATAGGCGATGCACTCGGTTAAAACGGCACGCTCCTCGTTACGCTTTGCTCCGCTGATATGTTCTTCATACACCTCAACAATCTCCAAACCGTTACAATTAGCGTAGTCGGCCAGGTCGGCAACCTGACGAGAGGTCGATTGCCTCTCGCCAGTACTCGATACCCTTGCATAAATTACTGCCTTCATACCCACCTCAACTAAAAGACCTGAACCAAATTTTCGTACCTCAACGAGCGGTATCCGCCGACCATCACATCGTAGTATTTGACCGTGTTCACTTCGTCGCCCGAAAGACCACGACCGTTCTGGGTCGCACGCATCAGATTGCCCGAACAAGTACCCCACGCCTCACGCAGAGTGCCATCCTTCTTCATATAGAGGAAGTGCGCCACACCGCTCTGCAACTTTGCCTTCAAGAGGTCAATCATCTGTGCCTTTACCACGCCCATCGCCGCCGAACCAGTGCGGTTTGCGATTACATTTGCCCTGTGGGCAGTCATTCCGTTTACAATTACCATCTGTGCCATATCTGTAATGCTTTATTGTTTATTTCTGATGTAAAATTAGTAATATATTTTCAATTATGCAAATTATTGTAATGGTAATTTACTAAAATTTGGATTAAATTTTCAATTTTATTACCTTTGGTGAAAATATATTACCACTATGGAATTACGAGTAGTAGAAATTGCCCACTCCAAGGGAATGACGATGGCAGACATCGCCAAACAAATCGGTATCAGCAGGGTGAATTTAAGCAATTCGCTCAACGGCAACCCCACATTATCCCGCCTGGCCGAAGTGGCGAAAATCCTCGGTGTTGAGGTTGCAGAACTCTTCAAGACCACCCCTGCCGAGAAGAGGGTGAGCGGTTATTTGGAGTACGAGGGTCGCATCGTGAAGGTTGATTCGCTCGATGCGGTCAAGCGATTTATTGCCGAGGTTGAGGCGGTGTCAGAAAACTCCGCCGAATAATTTTTTGAACACAAAACACCACTCCAACGATATTATTTGTATCTTTGGAGGAACAAACACATAAAACACACTATAAGAAACAGATATAAAATTTTAACATACATACTTTTAATTATTTGAGTCTTTGACTCTTGTTCCGTCTGTCGAAAATCCCCAAGTAAACATTGCACAGGAACAGGTTTTGAAGGTTCACATCCTATGGGTGTGGACCGTTCGTACTTGTTTGCGTGCATAGGAATGGGGATTCCTCGACAGAGTAGATAAGTCGGCGGTAACACCCATTCTTTGTATTTGATAGGTATAGGCGATTTATCCGAACATCTGTTAAAGAGGATAACCCACGAAGTCTATGCCTACTACAAAACCCGAATCATCACAGATAGTCTCACGCAAGCGTGTTGCCGACCACGGCGAGGTCTTTACCGCCGAGAGGGAGGTGAAGGCGATGTGCGACCTGGTGAAGCAGGAGACCGAGCGCATTGAGTCCCGCTTCTTGGAACCAGCGTGTGGTCAAGGTGCCTTCCTGGTCGAAATTTTGCGCCGCAAACTTGCCATTGTTACCGCCCGTTACCGTAAGGTCCAGAACGAGTGGGAGCGTTATGCTACGCTCGCCGTGAGCAGTCTCTACGGCATTGATATTCTTGCCGACAATGTGGCACTGTGCCGCCAAAACCTCAACGAAATTTTCACCGCCGAATACACCACACTCTTTCCCAAGACCCAGAAGGAGGAGTGCCACCGTGCGGTGCGCCATATCCTCTCGCTCAACATCCTTTGGGGCGATGCGCTCACCTTGGAGCTTCCCGATGACAGCAAAAAACCAATAGTCTTTGCCGAGTGGAGCGACACGGGAGGCGGTATGTTCAAACGCCGTGACTATACGATGGCGAACCTTCTGGTGAGTCAACCCCTCGATGGTCCCAACCTCTTTTCCGACCTGGGAGACCAGGCATTTATCCCCACTCCCGTAGCGGACTACCCCAGAACTCACTTCCTAAAACTTGGTGCCGATGAGAACCCAGAACTATAACCCCGATGTGCTGACCTGTCTGGCCAATTTGAGTAACGACGAGGTTTTTACACCCCCTGCGGTCGTAAACAAGATGCTCGATATGCTCCCCGCAGAGTTGTGGAGCAACCCAGATGCAAAATTCCTTGACCCCGTGAGCAAGACGGGCGTGTTTCTGCGTGAGATTGCCAAACGACTTATGGATGGTCTGGCAGAACAAATCCCCGATGTTCAGGAGCGTGCCGACCACATCTTCGGCAAGCAACTCTACGGTCTTGCCATTACCGAGCTTACCGCCCTGATGTCCCGCCGCTCGGTCTATTGCTCCAAGTTTGCCAATGGTCGCTACTCGGTTTGCACCGCCTTCGATGACGAGCAAGGTAATATCCGCTACGAACCGACCGCCCACACCTGGATAAATGGTCGCTGCTTCTACTGCGGCGCAAGCAAAGAGGTCTACGACCGAGGCGATGCGTTGGAGTCCCACGCATACAAATTCATTCACACCGATAATCCCAAGAAACTTTTCCCAAAAATGAAATTCGATGTCATTATAGGCAACCCACCGTACCAATTGAACGACGGTGGTTTTAATAAAAGCGCCAGTCCTTTATACCATAGGTTTGTGGAACAAGCAAAAAAACTAAAACCCAGATATTTGTCGATGATTATCCCCTCTCGATGGTTTGGAGGAGGCAAAGGTTTGGAGGAGTTTCGCAAGTCGATGTTGAATGATAATCACATTAGAACTCTGGTTGATTATGAGAATGCTTCGGAGTGCTTCCCTGGCGTTGATATTGCTGGCGGTGTTTGCTATTTCTTGTGGGATAGAGACAATGCGGGTTTGTGTAATGCTATCAATGTAAGAAATGAACAAGAATATAAAGCAGTGCGTTCTCTGAATGAGTTTGAAACATATATAAGACACAATGAAGCAGTAAACATCATCCACAAGGTTATTGCACATAAAGAAAAAAAGATGTCTTCAATGGTATCAAGTTCTAAACCTTTTGGACTGAGAACCTTTGTGCGCCCACAAGAGTCTGGGGACATTACACTGCGTTGGCAAAATGGAGAAGGTCCATACAATAGCAAAGAAATTACTACTGGCAGAGAGATGATAAACCAATGGAAGGTTATAACCTCTTATGTGGGTTATGACCACGCAGGTAGTCCTGGCAAAGATGGTAAGCGCAAGGTGTTCTCAAAGATTGATACACTACCCCCAAAAACTATTTGTACGGAAACCTACTTGGTTATCGGTGCCTTTGATTCCGAAAATGAGGCAAGAAATCTAATTGGTTATATGAAAACCTTATTCTTCCGTTTCCTTGTTTCTCAATTTATGTACTCCCACCATATAACCAAGGACTCGTATCGACTTGTCCCTATTCAAGATTTTACCCAAGAGTGGACTGACGAGAAACTATACGCTAAATATGAATTAACCACCGAAGAAATCGCCTTCATTGAATCAATGATACGCCCGATGGAGTAAGGTGTTTATAAAATGTGAAGTGTTTGTTGGTAAAACCATTTTTCCATTCTGTATCTTTGTGATTGACTATAAAAACAATACAAGATATGAATAAGAGAATTATACCTATTGATTCCATTGGCGAATTCAAGCGCGACTGCCAAACCGTAGTAGAAAATAATTACTTTGACACCTTATTGTTACAAGAAAGGGGTAAGAACAGAAAGTATCACCAGTCATTAGAAGAAGCTGGAATTTTGGATGTTGTGATTACCGCAGAGGATATAACTGTGTCCAATGTAATCAAAAGGGAGGAACCAGATTTTCTTTTGGAGTTACCGAGCAACACTATTGCTGTGGAGGTAAGAAGAGTCGATATTTTAGATGAAGAAGGTCGCAACAATAATCAATACGCACGATGGGGGTTTATTGAAAGTGTAATAAAAGAGTGTCGTATTGAATTGGGTAAATATGAAGAATACAAGAACCGTGTAATTAACATTACGAGCTCTCCGAAGTTATATGATTTGAAAGAAACTCTCGACAAGCAGCAGGTTGTAAGAGCATTGTTGTCAGTTGTTACCCATCAAGAAGAGTCCAACGACTATTGGATGAATGTTGAAATTATGCCAACTATTTTAAGTGGTGATGCATCAACGGGTGAAGAAAGTTTATTTATGTCAATGCTACCATCTCGACACGACTATCCTCAAATACACTTAAACGGTATATTACCGACACAAAATTTAACGCTTGAAATGGTTGATAGGTGTATAAAGGATAAAGAGAAACTACTACCCAACTATGTCGCAGGACTTGCAACAGGTGGTTATAATCCATCTCAATACTGGTTAGTAATGTATCTCCCCGAGAATTTTATAGTGTCTTACGATTGGGGAGACTGCCCAGAAATAGAATCCTTATATGACAGAGTATATCTGGTAGACATATACTATAAGCAACAAATAATACGATTAAAATAATTTATGCCAACCACCTTCTTTCCTCGCCGACCAGAGGCGAACCCGATGATATATGCCTACGAGGACACTGCGCCGCAGTATCGTGGGTTGCTCAAAGTAGGATACACCGCCGTTGATGTTCAGAAACGAGTGGCGCAGCAATATCCAACCTTGCGACCTGGGGCGTTGCCCTACCGCATCGTATTGGAAGAACCCGCTATGCGTGGCGATGGCACTTCGTTCACCGACCACGAAGTACATCGTGTACTTCGTCGGATGGGCATTGCCAATCCCGAGGGTGAGTGGTTCCGTTGTGGGGTAAAAGAGGTGAAGGCGGCAATACGAGCGGTTCGTTGCCCCTCCGAGATAGAGTTCAACCGCTCCGAAACCTTCGGTATGCGCCCCGAGCAAGCAGATGCCGTCGGCAAAACAAGCAGTTACTTCAAGGCATATCGTGCCGAGAACAAGGGTCGCACGCCCCACTTCCTCTGGAACTGCAAGATGCGTTTCGGCAAGACCTTCGCCGCATATCAGTTGGCAAAGAGTATGGGGTGGACACGCATACTCGTCTTGACCTTCAAACCCGCCGTGCAGAGTGCCTGGGAAGATGACCTCCGCACACACATCGACTTTGAAGGATGGCAATTCATATCCCGCACAACAGAACTGACCTACGAGACCGCCGACAAAAAGCGTCCAATCGTCTGCTTCGGTTCATTCCAAGACTATCTCGGCAAAAGCAAAGCGGGAGGTATCAAGGCGCATCACGAGTGGGTACACGCCATAAATTGGGACTGCGTAATCCTTGACGAGTATCACTATGGAGCGTGGAGAGACAGCGCCAAAGACCTCTTTGAGAACGAGGATAAGCGAGAGCAGACCTATGCTACTGGTGAGGGTATGGAGTACTTCGACGAGGGCGATATGCCCATCACCACGGGCGCATATCTCTACCTCTCTGGCACACCATTCCGTGCAATCAACTCTGGCGAGTTTATTGAGGAGCAGATATACAACTGGACCTACTCCGACGAGCAACGAGCAAAGTCAGAGTGGGACAATGCCAAGGGCGAAAACCCATACGCCGCACTGCCCCGAATGGTGATGATGACCTACCAACTACCCGATGAACTACAAATGGTTGCTTCGCAGGGTGAGTTTGATGAATTCGACCTCAACATCTTCTTCTCGGCAGAGGGAGAGGGCGACAATGCCCGCTTCGTATATGAGGATGAGGTGCAAAAGTGGTTGGACCTCATTCGTGGCGCATATACCGAAAACATCGTTTCCGACCTCAAATTAGGTAAGCAGAAACCACCTATGCCCTTCTCTCACGCACCGTTACTGGCATCGCTGACACACACATTTTGGTTCTTGCCTTCGGTGGCATCGTGCTACGCTATGCGCAATCTGCTCGCCGAGCGTCAAAACAAGTTCTACCACGACTACAATGTGGTGCTGGCGGCAGGAGCAAAGGCGGGAATCGGCGTTGAGGCACTACCACCCGTATTGAAGGCAATGGACAACCCGATGGAGACCAAGAGCATTACGCTCTCGTGTGGCAAACTCACAACTGGCGTATCGGTAAAACCCTGGTCGGGAATCTTTATGTTACGCAACTCATCAAGTCCCGAAACATACTTCCAGGCAGCGTTCCGAGTGCAGACTCCGTGGACAATCCGCAATGCCGATGGTCTCTCGCCCAACAAGGTGGACGTCTTGAAGGAGGAGTGTTATGTGTTTGACTTCGCTCCCAACCGAGCTTTGAGGCAGATTGCCGATTATAGTTGCCGTCTAAATGTTGAGGAGAGCAACCCCGAAAAGAAGGTTGAAGAGTTCATCAACTTCCTGCCCGTGCTCGCCTACGACGGTAGTTCAATGAAGCAGATTGATGCTGCTGGCATCCTCGACATAGCGATGAGCGGCACATCGGCAACCCTACTGGCACGCCGCTGGGAGAGTGCCTTGCTGGTCAATGTGGACAATGAAACTCTGCGCCGATTGATGGGCAACAAGGAGGCAATGGCAGCACTGATGAGCATCGAGGGATTCCGAAACCTCAACCAAGACATTGAAACAATCATCAACAAGTCGGAGAAGGTAAAGAAGGCAAAGAAAGAGACCTCCGATGAAGATATGACCAAGGAGAAAAAGAAGGAACTGACCGACGAGGAAAAGGAGTACAAGAGTCTGCGCAAGCAGATTCAAGAGAAACTCATCAAGTTTGCGACCCGTGTTCCCGTCTTTATGTATCTGACCGACTACCGAGAGCGTAGTTTGAAGGATGTCATCACGCAGTTGGAACCAGGTCTCTTCAAAAAGGTGACTGGCCTGTCGGTGAAGGACTTTGAATTGCTCGTATCGCTCGATGTGTTCAACTCGGCACTGATGAACGATGCTATCTATAAGTTCAAACGCTACGAAGACTCCTCATTGGACTATGTGGGTATCAACCGTCACGCTGGCGAGTCGGTCGGTCTGTACGACACCGTTCTCTCTCCCGCCGATTATCAGCAGTCCTTCGTGAACCAGGCATAGCAAATAATTCTTTGAATTTCCCGAATACAGAAACGGCAGTCACTTTCAGCGGTGACTGCCATTTTTTTGAATACACCCGAAGGTTGAATACACCTACTTTTTCTGTTGAACTATCTCATTGACCGTTGAGGATATAGTTTTGATTGCTTCGTCGTTGCTTTTCCCGTACAATGCTTTGTAGAGGTCGACCGCTTGCCAGAAAAGACCATCTTCGCTGGGAAGTATGCCCAGACGCATATCTGCAAGGTCTAACACATAGTTGTTGAGACACAATTGATAGTATTCTCCCTGGTCGTATGCACCTCCCTTTATAGTTCGGCGGTGTGGTCGGGCGGCGAAACTCTCCGCATCTTTTTCAGAACCTATGCCAACGGGAGGGTTGCTACTACTATTAGTCTTGGAGTATTGTGGGGTTTCACCCTTGTTTGTTTGCTCCGCCTCAATGCTGGAGTGTGATGATGCCTCTCTCGGAGGTTCTTGGTAATTGTGTGGATTAGTCGACAAAGAAAAACCAGAAAAAGAAGAAGGGACAATATCCCCAACGGGGGCATCCTCATTCACATCTACTTCTTCATTCTCATTTTCTTCAACATCTACATTTACATCTACATCAAGGGGTTGTTTCTGGGGTTGTTTTTTGCGGGCGTTCTGATTTCCCTTTGGCGCACCACCAAGTTTACCATACTCGGCACCCTTCTTACCATTCTCAACAGATACTTCATACCTTCGCTTTGCGGCATCAAGATTGGGTCGAGCCATTGCAAGAATGATATTTACCATTGGACTTGTGCTCTCCTCTTCTACTCCTTCAAGCGCATAGTCCCTAATTTTCATAAAGCACTCTCGGAAATCCTTATCATCGAGGTGCTTCATTGCCGACAGAAAACTGTCATAAAAAACAAAACTGTTCTTTCCATTGTCTTTAATTTTAGACATTGTTTACTATTTATTTTTACAATTATTAAGAACCACGCCGACACCATCGGCGCAGTTAGACTGTGTGTCTATCAAAATATAAGAGGATAGACACACGAAGTCAAGACTTTTTTGTGAGGAAAGTTGCTTTTTCGGGGTAGTTTTCTTTCAACCACTCGATGAACTCCACAATCTTCAAGTAGTCCTCTATGAAAGTTCGATAGTCTGGCAGGTTGAGGCACGATAAGGCAGAGCGATTGCTCTGCCTTTTTTCGTGCGCGACCTTTACGCCCTCGCCCCAACTCTGCAAACGGTGCTTAATCTTGCACCCGATGCAATGCCCTCTCGTGAGTGTTGTTCGTTTTGCGAAAATTATTTCTATATTTGTGGCGTCTAACGATTTATTGTCGTTGGATGAACATATTTGAAAGTGTTTTCGCTTTTGTCCAAGTAGAAAATGTGGAAGTTTTCAAAGCAGTAGGACAACGAATAGCACTCATTTCTTGTGTAGTTATGTGGCTACGCACGCCTTTTGCGTGTATACACCCCATACTATTCAAGTGTGGGGCATTGTATCGTTTATTACTGCTGGGTTCTTCCACAACCTTCTACTAAATAAACGAAATCAACTCCACACTTTCTTTTTGTGAATACCCCACCATAGAGGAGTTGTATGGTTTTGAGTTGCAATAAATTATTTACGAACTCAAAAACATATTTTATGCTTATGGAAACAAGAGCAACAGTGGGCTACCTCGCCCCCGAAATTGAGGTGAATTTTGTTGTTGTCGAGCATGGCATTGCCGCATCCAATATGGAGCAGCTCGGCACTGTCTATGATGAACAAGAGTGGTAATTTAACGAAGAGAAGGCTATGAAAAAGATTACTATTCTTGCAGCAGTTGTGGCACTGCTCGGCAGTTGCGCACAAAACACCGAGGATACCATCAACCCCAATACCAAAGTCGAGGGGCGTACAATCTATGCAACTTTCGACAACGAGGAAGAGGAAACTAAAACCTATGTGGAGAACTACAAACACCTCCGTTGGCACGAAGGGGATGAGATTTCGTTCTTCGATGCAACCACCTACAACAGCCAATATGCCTTTGCAGGCAAGACGGGCGATGCAGAGGGCGAGTTCAATGCAGTAGAGGCGGGCGAAGGTACTGCAATCGCAACCACCTATGGTGTCTATCCATACAATGCAAATACCACCATTAGCACCGAGGGTGTTATCTCGGTAGCACTTCCTGCAATCCAATCATATGGAGTTAATTCGTTTGGCAAAGGCGCAAACACTATGGTAGCAGTTGGCGAGAGTGCGACTGATGACAAACTCTTCTTCAAGAACGCTTGTGGCTACCTTGTTGTGAAACTCTACAACGAAAGCGGTGCAACCGTTAAGAGTGTGGTTTTGGAGGGCAACAATGAGGAAAAGATTGTGGGTGCTGCAACCATCACTGCAACCTATGCAGGTATTCCCTCGGTAGCAATGGCTGATACAGCCACTACATCGGTAGCCATTGATTGTGGCGAGGGTGTGTCGATTGGTACGACAGCTGAAACCGCCATTGAGTTTTGGTTTGCCCTGCCCGAAATTACCTTCGAGGGTGGTATCACCATCACCGCAACCGACACCGAGGGCAAAGAGTACGAGAAAACCACCACCAAGCCCGTAGTCATCACCCGAAATAATGTACAGCCGATGAAGGCTCTGGGTTGTGAGTTTGCTATCCCCGATACTTGGAAGATATATTATACCGCATCATCAAAGATTGAGCCCTATAACAAAACCGTTTTTGGTGCCAACTATGTTTCCAATGAATGGGGTGGTTACTCGGGTGTCATTACTTTTGATGGAGAGGTGACTTCGATAGGAGAGCGTGCATTCTATAATGATGACTCATTAAAAAGCATCACCATTCCCAATAGTGTAACTTCGATTGGGCAACAAGCATTCTATAATTGTACATCACTGACAAGCGCAACCATCCCCAACGGTGTCATTTCGCTTGGAAGTTATGCATTCTACCAATGCACATCGCTGACAAGCGTAACCATTCCCGACAGCGTAGCGAATATCGGACATAGCGCGTTCTATGGTTGTTCTTGGCTTAAAAAGGTTTATTGCAAACCCACAACTCCGCCATCAGTAGTTGGTGCGATGTTCTCCGCTAATGCTTCGGAGCGAAAAATATATGTACCTGCGGTGAGTGTAAAAGCATACAGAACAGCACAGTATTGGAGTGCGTATGCGGATGCTATTGTGCCATACGACTTTGAGAAAGGAGAAGTTGTGCCCGAGGAAACACCCAAACCTGCTAATAATGAGATTTGGTATACTGCAACAACAAAGGTAACACCATACACAACCGATGCATTTGGCGCAAACATTGTTTCCAACGAGTGGAATTCTCTCACCCTCGAGGGCGTGATTACCTTTGATGGCGAGGTCACTTCGATTGGAGATAAGGCATTCTATGATGATTATTCGCCCCTTTTGAGTATCACCATTCCCGACAGCGTTACTGAGATTGGAGATTATGCATTCAGGTATTGTTCGCGCCTTGCGAGTGTTACCATTCCCGAGGGTGTTACTTCGATTGGATATCAAGCATTCGATGGTTGTTCGAGCCTTACGAGCATCACCATTCCCAACAGTGTCGTCAAAATTGGATGGGAAGCATTCTTGCAATGCAATTCGCTAACAAGTGTTACCATTGGTAATGGCGTTACTAAGATTGGATATAGAGCATTCGCTCTTTGTGACAGACTTACAAGTGTATATTGCGAGCCCTTAACACCACCCCAAGGAGGTGATAATATGTTCTTCAACAACGATTCGGGGCGCAAGATTTATGTACCCACCGAAAGTGTAGATGCATACAAGACAGCCAATTATTGGAGCGACTACAAATCATATATCTACGGTTACGATTTCTAATATAAACAAATATGGGTTGGTGGCTTAATCCCTCCAACCTCAAATAACCCCAATTATCAACTCCAAAATTTATTAAAAATGGGAAATAGCAAAAAAAACGAGAAATTTCACATTTCAGGTTCAAGTACTATTGCAGAGTTATTAACTGTTATTCAAACTATGCAAAAAGAAAATAACGAGAAAAAGTGTCTGTGTGCTAAATTTCAAAGAAAGGGCTCCATTGATTTCCCTAATACCCAACCCAAGCATCTGGTAATTATCTACGATGAAGATGGTGTTGCAACAAGTTTTGACGATTACAAAACCGCCGAGATTTACCTGTCAACCATAGAAGAAAATCCACATAGAATATCAGTTGATATAAAATATAAATAGTTGGATAGTTGTTGAAGTATAACCTTTTAAGTTACATTGATACAAATGGGGAGGCTCACAACCTCCCCATTTTGTGTGTTGATGGGTGCGATAACGCACCTCAAAACCCAAAGGTCGAAATAAAGCCACCATAGGACATAGAAGCCCCTCCTTTGTCAAAGGAGGGGTTTGGGGTGGAATGTAAAAATAGATGCGAAACAATTCGCATCTCAAAAAAGAAAGGCTCGCAAAACGAGCCTTTACTTTTTGAGGTGCGAAGCGGAATCGAACCGCTGTAGCAGGTTTTGCAGACCTGTGCCTAGCCCCTCGGCCATCGCACCAACTATCATATTCCCAGCAACTTACCACCTAAACCCCCATAAATGAGGCCCACAAGTGGGTTGCTTTCGGAGCACAAAAGTAACTATTTTCTCGCAAACTCCAAATTTTTTGCATAATTTTACCTCTCCGAAACGACACTTTACATCCGTTATGACCATTTACGACCTCGCCCTACTCTTCACACCCGCCCTCGGAACAAAGAGTGTGAATCATCTGATTGACACCTTCGGCTCTGCCGAAGCGGTATTCCGCGCACCCGAGGAGGTGTTGTTGTCGCGCGCGGGGTTGCGCCCCTCGATTGCGAGGGAGATTGTCGCCCGCACAGCTCTTGCAGCTGCCGAGCGCGAGATGGCCTACTGCGAGAAGCACCACATCTTCGCCATTGCCTCCACCGATTCGGTCTATCCACCCCTCTTGAAGGAGTGTGACGACCGCCCCCACGTCATCTTTGTGCAGGGCAACATTGGGGCTTTGGTGCGCCCATCGGTAGCCTTTGTGGGCACGCGCACCATCTCCACCTACGGTCAGGTTGCGGGACGCAGGCTTGTGGAGCAGCTCCACGAGAGGGTGCCCGACGTGTCGATAGTGAGTGGATTGGCCTTTGGTAACGACGAGAATGCCCACCGTGCGGCCCTCGAAGTGGGGGCGACAACTGTGGCGGTCATCGCCAACGCCCTGCCCGAGGTTGCCCCTGCGGGTAACCGCTCGTTGGCCGATAGGATACTTGCGGCTGGGGGTGCTATTGTCACCGAGGTGTCGTCGCAGCACAAAAATACGGGTAAGTTCTTCCCTGCGCGCAATCGAATAATTGCGGGGCTGGCGAGTGGTACGGTGGTTGTTGAGTCGCCCTACGAGGGTGGCTCGCTCATCACCGCCGAGTGCGCACTCTCCTATGGGCGAAGCGTTATGGCAGTCCCAGGCAGGGCCTTCGATAAGAACTCCTACGGCTCCAATCTGCTAATCAAACACAACAAGGCGGCAATGGTCTGCTCGGGTGGCGACGTTGTCTATGAGCTCGGTTGGGATGTGGTGCAGACCGAGGAGGTGACGCTTGCTCCCACCATTGCTCCTACCGAAACACTCAACATCACCCACGAGGAGCGCACCCTATTGGATGCTATGCACACGGGTGAGGTTGTGGAGTATGAGGCCTTGGTGGAGCGCACGGGTTTTGCACCCCAGAGGGTTGTGGCCCTGCTCACCTCGCTCGAATTGTGCGATGCGGTGAGGATTCTCCCTGGTAGAAAATGTGAACGAATAGTATAGCAATGAGATTGATAGACACACATACCCACATCTATGGCTCGGAGTTCGATGAGGACCGCGCCGAGGTCTTTGCGCGTGCCGAGGAGGCGGGGGTTGAGGCCTTTGTCTTTCCTGCCATCGACCACGAGACCAACGATAGGCAGTTTGCCCTCACGCGCTCACGCCACGACTGCTACTCCCTTGTGGGACTCCACCCCACGTCGGTCAATGACAACCCCCATTGGAGGGAGGAGCTGTTGGAGGTAGAGAGGCTTTTGAGGGCTTGCAATGGTGGTGCGAGTGAGGCCCCCGTTGGCAGTTCGGAGCGCCCCGTGGAGCGATTCTATGGCGTTGGGGAAGTGGGGTTGGACTTCTATTGGAGTCGCGACTGGATGGCGGAACAAAGGGAGTGCTTTGTGCGCCAAGTGGAGCTCTCCATTGAGTACGACCTGCCGTTGGTGATACACACCCGCGATGCGTGGGATGATATGCTCTCCATCCTCGAAGGCTATAAGGGGCGCGCGAGGGGTATTCTCCACGCCTTTACGGAGAGTGTGGAGGTCTATCGGAGGATTGAGCGTTTGGGGGGCTTTGTGGTCGGCATAGGAGGTGTTTCGACCTACAAAAAGAGCCTCTTGTTGGAGAGCATACCCGAGATTCCCCTCTCGGCAATGGTGCTCGAAACCGATTCACCCTATCTTTCGCCCGTACCTTTGAGGGGAAAACGCAACGAACCCAAAAATTTGGTGTATATTTGTGAGCAGATAGCCCGCCTTAAAGGGTGCGCGCCCGAGGATGTGGCCGAGCAAACCACGCTCAATGCCCGCAGGGTGCTGGGCATATAGACAAGAAGAGAAAAACCTAAAATAAAGACCGCAACGATGAAAAGTTCCGTACTGCTTATCTACACAGGAGGTACAATTGGTATGCACACCGACCCCGAGAGTGGGGCTCTTGTACCCTTCGACTTCACCCACATCTATGAGGAATTTCCTGCCCTGCGCAGACTCGATGCCGACATTGGGGTCTTGCCCTTTGAGCCCATCGACTCGTCGAATGCTTCGCCCGAATTGTGGGTGAGACTTGCCGAGAACATTAGGGACAACTACGAGAGGTTCGATGGCTTTGTGGTGCTTCACGGTACCGACACGATGTCGTATAGTGCGAGTGCGTTGAGCTTTATGCTCCACAACCTTGCCAAACCTGTGGTCTTTACGGGTAGTCAGATACCCATTGGTGTTCTGCGCACCGATGGTAGGGAGAACCTGATTACCGCCATTGAGATTGCTGCCGAGAAGGACAGCAAGGGTAGGGCTGCGGTGCCAGGTGTGAGCCTCTACTTCCAGAATCGCCTCTTCCGCGGTAACCGCACCACCAAACAGAGTGCCGAGGAGCTCTCTGCCTTTGCCTCGAACAACTACCCACCACTTGCCGAGGTGGGTGTGAGCATCCACTACAACGAGCAGTTTATTGAGCGTCCCAAGGCGGGTGCCGAGTTTGCGATTAGCACCGCATTGGAGCGCGATGTGGCCATTGTGAAGATATTCCCTGGCTTGACCGAGAGCGTTTTGAGGGCTATGTTGGCGAGTGGTGTGAAGGGCGTTGTGCTCGAAACCTACGGTGCGGGCAATGCCCCCACGAAAGATTGGTTTATTGACGCCTTGAAGGAGGCTATTGCCAAGGGTGTTAGCATTGTGAATGTTACCCAGTGTAGCAATGGTGAGGTCAATATGGATATCTACGAAACGGGTGTGGCGCTCCAACGAATAGGCGTCATCAGCGGAAGGGATATGACCACCGAGGCGGCCGTTACGAAGATGATGTATGTCTTGGCCCACGCCACAACCCCTGCATCCCGCGCCAAGATGCTCAAAAAGTCAATTTGTGGCGAGTTCGGCAGGTAAATAGAGTGGAGGGGGAGAATATGAAGAGGTTTTTTGCAATTTTTGCCCTGCTGTCGCTGGTTGCCCTTGTGGGTTGTGATGATGTGAAGGTCGGATTGAGGAGCGATATGTATGTTATGTACTACACCTCGACCGATGGTAATATTGTTGTGCCCAAGGCAGACGCCTTCGATGCCAACATCATCTCCAATACCTATAAGGATGGCCAGGGCAAAATAGCCTTCGATATAGATATTACCACAATCGGGGAGGCCGCTTTTTTTGAGTGCTCAACTCTTCGTAGCATAACAATCCCCGAAGGAGTTACCACCATTGAGTATGGCGCCTTCTATAATTGCGCAAATCTAAAAGAGGTGACCCTTCCCGAGGGTGTTGTGACTATTGGGAACAATGCCTTTTGTAATTGTAAAGGTCTCCACAATGTAACCATCCCTGCAAGTGTCACCTTTTTGGGGAATTATGCTTTCTCGGGTTGCACATACCTTGTTGGTGTCTATTGTAAGGCGACAACCCCACCCGTGGGAGGGCACGGAATGTTTGCAAACAACGGCCTCTATCGCCAAATCTACGTTCCAGCGGAGAGTGTGGAAGCCTATCGCCAGGCTCAATATTGGATAGAATATTCTGCCGTTATAAAGGGCTACAACTTTGAGAAAGACAACATCGAAGCCGTTACCACAACTATCCAATACACCACAACCGATGGTCAAGTGCTGTACCCCAATGATGCCGAAGCTTTTGGCGCAACCATCATAACAAACTACTACGAAGATGGTAAAGGTGTAATGATTTTTGATGGAGATGTTACCACAATCGGATATCACGCATTCTATGGTTGCGAGAGGCTTGCGAGCATCACTATCCCCAACAGCGTCTCTTCGATTGCAAATGGCGCATTCGCTTATTGCACCTCGCTGACAAGCATTACTATTCCCAAGGGCGTCACCGTGATGGGCGATGGTGTATTCTATTGTTGTGAATCACTGACAAATGTCACCATTCCCGACAGTGTTACTTCGATTGGATATGATGCATTCGATAATTGCACCTCGCTGACAAGTGTCTATTGCAAGCCTACGACTCCGCCAAGTGGATATTGGGACATGTTTGACAATAATGCCTCGGGGCGCAAGATTTATGTACCCGCGGAGAGCGTAGAGGCCTACAAGGTGACAGCGTATTGGAGCAACTATGCCGCAGATATTGTGGGGTATGAGTTTTAGGGAACTTTAAGGGCCTTAATGATAAGCGGTGTGCTTTCGGGCGCACCGCTTTTTTGTCTTGCCACGACTGCCGAATGGTAGGCGGTTGGCAACTACCGCTCTTTCGTTGCGGGGTGTATAAAACGATGTGGCTGGGGGTGGAGAGGGCGTTTTTGAGGGGTTGTTGTTGTGCCGACAAAAATAATCGTCCTCATATTCCTTGAAAAACAAAAATTATTCTTATCTTGCGCCCGATTTCGCGCCAAAAGCTGGTGTGAGAGTCAAAAATGGAGAGGTGACCGAGTGGTTTAAGGAGCGCGCCTGGAAAGTGCGTACACCTCAAAAGGGTGTCGAGGGTTCGAATCCCTCTCTCTCCGCCCCGAAGAAAATCAAGAGCAACGACTGCCCAATGGGCAGTCGTTTGTTTTATGTCTGGGCTGGGAGTTTTACTCACAAACCCAGACATAAACCAAACGAACACCCCTCGCAGAGGGTGTTGCTCTTGATTTTCTTTGAGCATTAAGGAGTTATAGGGATCACGGAGCGTAGCGACGTAATCCCTATGATTGCTTGGGTGCTTGCTCACAAAAGCGTATGGCAATAAAAAACGATGCCCTTCGGGGCGAAGAGAGAGGGATAAATCCCCCGCCTCCACATTGTTGGGTGCGCCCACTCCGACACAAATAAAAAAGGTTGCCACTTCGAGGGGGGCAACCTTTAAGGTGTTTGGGGGCTCTATTGCGGTTGGAAGAAGGATTGTCGTGCGACCATACAGGCACCAATCATACCCGCCTTTTGTGGGTTGGCGGAGACCAATACTTCAATATCCTTGCACATCAATTTGAGCGAATATTTGCGGATGGCCGAGCGAATTGGAGGCAGAAAATACTCCTCTGCCAGAGCCAAAACGCCGCCCACAATTACCGCCTCGGGGTTGAAGATGTTTATCAGGTTGGCCAGCTGCCTACCCAATTCCGCGCCCGCCTGCTCAATGAGTTCTATACACAAGGGGTCCTCGTTGCGCGTGGCGGCATAGACAATATCGTAAGTGGAGATGGTCTGTCCGTGGGCCACAAGCGGTGAGAGCACCGAGGTCTGCCCTTGGCGTATGCGTTCCAGAAGTTTGCGATGTATGGCGCTACCCGACACCTCTGTCTCCAAGCACCCCTTTTTGCCACAGTGGCACATTATCTCGTTGTTGTAGACATTCATATGTCCAATCTCGCCCGAGTAGCCGTGACGGCCATAGTAGAGCTCGCCATTCACAATGATACCCAGGCCAAGTCCCCAACTCGCATTCACAAAGAGCGCGTTGCTAAACCCTTGTGCATTACCCATTGAGAGCTCTCCGAAGGTCATTGCTCGCGAGTCGTTTTCGATGCGCACGGGAAGCCCAATTTTTTCACTAAAAATGGCCGCCAAGGGCTCGTCGTTATCCTCGAAATTGAAGACACTATAACTCTCTCCCGAGAGCGAATTTACTCGCCCCGAAATGTTTATGTTCACCAGAGCCACCTTGTTGTCATCCACCCCCGATTGGGACAAAAACTCGCCCACGCAGTGACAAACCCTATCGAGGGTTGCGGGGGTGTTCTCGAAGCTAAAATCGTTGAGCACCTCCTCCCGCACAATCTCGCCTGTGAGATTCATCAATCCGAGGGTGAGAGCAAAACGCGAAATGTCAACTCCAACGAAGTAGCACGCTGTGGGATTTACACCGTAGATTATGGGTTTGCGGCCCCTGTGCGAGTCCATCTTACCACACTCAACAAAGTACCCTTCGTTCATCAACTCACCCACATATTTGGCAACCGTGGGAACGCTGTAACCGAGTTTTGCGGCCATTTGGGGAATCATCTGGTTGCCCTGGTAGATGCAGTGTCGCAGTATGGCATCCTTGATAATATCTGCCTCGGCGGTGGAAGCGTTTTGTGGTATCTGGTTGTGTTTTAGCATTGTTTTTTGTCTGTTTTGTGGTTGTTTGTGGTGCGGGCGACAATTCCTGTTGCCTCCCCACAAAATTAAACATTTTTTTATTGTTGGCCAAATTGGCTTGTGTATTTATAAAATGGTTTAGGAATGGTGGGAGATGATATTGGTGTTAATTTATTGATTGTGTGTGTTTTGTGTGGATTAATCTGGAAATAAAAATAAATTAACCTATTTATATTTTTATTGTTTGTTTAATTAATGGATAAATTATAGTTTTGTAGGGTGCGTTCGAGTGCGCACACCGTTCGTGATATACGGCAAAGACAAAAACGATAACAAAACAATAACTACTAATTAGCAAATCTTATGAAAGAGTTTACAAGGCGCGATTTCCTTAAAACCACCGCTGCGTTGGGTGCTGCGGCTATTGTACCCACCGAGTTGGCGCGTGGTGCAGAGCGTGTGGATGAGATGTTGGGCTCGTCGTTGTTCCAGAAGAGCGAGGGTGGCCTGATTGTTCCTCCCGCCGCAGGTCTTCCCATCACAGGTACTTTCCTTGATGAGATATCCCACGATATTCCCCATCAGAACTGGGGCGAGAAGGAGTGGGATGCCGATTTTGCAAATATGAAGGCTATCGGTATCGACACCGTAATTATGATTCGCTCGGGATACCGCAAATTCATCACCTACCCCTCGAAATATCTGCTTGGCAAGGGTTGCTATATGCCCTCGGTGGATTTGGTAGATATGTTCTTGCGTCTGGCTCGCAAATATGGTATGAAGTTCTACTTCGGCCTCTACGATTCGGGCAAGTATTGGGATACTGGCGATTTGAGCTGGGAGATTGAGGACAACAAGTATGTCATCGACGAGGTTTGGGAGAACTACGGCGAGAAATACAAAGATGTCTTTGGCGGTTGGTATATCTCGGGTGAGATTAGTCGCAAAACCAAGGGTGCAATCAACGCTTTCCACGCTATGGGTAAGCAGTGTAAGGATGTGTCGGGCGGACTTCCCACCTTCATCTCCCCTTGGATTGATGGCAAGAAGGCCATTATGGGCACCAACAACCTCACCAATGCCGACGCTGTGAGTGTGGCCGAGCACGAAAGGGAGTGGAATGAGATTTTCGATGGTATCCACGATGTTGTGGATGCGTGTGCGTTCCAGGATGGCCACATCGACTACCACGAACTCGACGCCTTCTTTGAGGTGAATAAGAAATTGGCCGACCGCTATGGTATGAAGTGCTGGACCAATGCCGAGACTTTCGATAGGGATATGCCCATCAAGTTCTTGCCCATCAAGTTCGATAAGTTGCGTATGAAACTCGAAGCAGCCAAACGCGCTGGCTACGACAAGGCTATCACCTTTGAGTTCTCGCACTTCCTCTCGCCCCAATCCTCCTACCTCCAAGCGGGCCACCTCTACAACCGCTACAAAGAGTACTTCAAAATTAAGTAGGGTGGGGTGCTGTCGAAACTTTGGATAATACAAACAACAAAAACAGAGAGAAAACAATGACAAAATCGACAAACAATATGAATATGGGTTATGTCATCTTTATGGCGATTGTTGCGGCCATAGGTGGCATACTCTTCGGCTACGATACGGCGGTCATCTCGGGAACGACCGAGATGGTTAAGGGCCAATTTGCACTCTCGGATATGAGGGAGGGTTGGTATGTTGGCTGTGCTCTGATTGGCTCCATCTGCGGTGTGGCTGTGGCTGGTGCAATGAGCGACAAGCTGGGCCGCAAGCTCACAATGCTCATCTCGGCTGCGCTGTTCAGCATCTCGGCTATCGGCTGTGCTGTGTGTGGCAACTTCGACCAACTTGTGGCCTACCGAATCATTGGTGGCGTGGGTATCGGTATCGTATCCATCGTGTCGCCCATCTACATCTCGGAGGTTTCGCCCGCAAAGGTACGCGGAACTCTTGTGTCGCTCTACCAATTGGCCGTAACGATGGGCTTCTTGCTCGCCTACTTGGCCAACTGGGTGATTGATGCAGGTATCAACCCCGAATTGACAGGTGACTTGTCGCTCTGGCAGAGGATGTTCAACTCGGAGGCTTGGAGGGGTATGCTGGGTAGCGAGACCTTGCCCGCACTGCTCTTCTTTGTGATTATCTTCTTCATCCCCGAGAGTCCCAAGTGGCTTGTTGTAAATAAGAAACTCACCCGCGCAGCACAGGTTTACGGCAGGATTTACCGCACCGAGGCCGATGCCCAAGCCGAAATTGCCACCACCGAGGAGTCGATGGCTGGCGAAGCGAAGGGTAGTTGGAAGGATATTCTCAAACCAGGAATCTTCAAGGCGGTGCTTATTGGTAGCGCCATCGCTATTTTGGGCCAATTTATGGGTGTGAATGCCGTACTCTACTACGGCCCCAAAATCTTCTCCGAGGCGGGATTCGACAATCCAATGTTCTCCACAGTGTTGGTGGGTGTTGTGAATATGGTTACCACCATCTTGGCTGTCTTTATTATTGACAAGGTTGGCCGCAAACAACTCATCTATTGGGGTGTGTCGGGTATGATTGTCTGCCTTGTGTGCATTGCTACCTACTTCCAATGGGGCGCACAACTTGGACTCGGCAACGGCTTTATGCTCACCTTCTTCCTCGCCTATGTATTCTGCTGCGCAATCTCCATCTCGGCAATCGTGTTTGTGCTTTTGAGCGAGATGTACCCCAACAGTGTTCGCGGTAGGGCTATGAGTATTGCAGGTTTTGCACTTTGGATTGGCACCTACCTGATTGGTCAGCTCACCCCCGTATTGTTGGGTTGGAGTCAGTCGGGCACCTTCTTCATCTTCGCCGTAATGTGTATACCTTATATACTTATTATGTGGCGCCTTGTACCCGAGACAACGGGTCGCTCGTTGGAGGAGATTGAGGCCTATTGGAACAAGCAAGACAAAAAATAAATTCATTCATACTACTATGACAAACGATAATAAACAATATCTAATGGAGTGCGCATCGCTCTATCGCAGGGAGCTTTGTGAGGATGTGATGCCCTTCTGGATGAAGAATGGTGTGGATAGGGTCAATGGCGGTATCTACACTTGTGTTGATAGGGATGGTACCCTTATGGACACCACAAAATCGGTATGGTTCCAGGGACGCTGGGGTTGGACTGCGGCTGCGGCCTACAATCGTGTGGAGCAGAACAAAGAGTGGCTCGAAGCATCCAAGAGTGCCATTGATTTCATTGAGAAACACTGCATCGACACCGATGGCCATATGTTCTTCACGGTAACAGCCGAGGGCGCACCCGTGCAGAAACGTCGCTATGTTTTCTCGGAGAGCTTTGCTGCCATCGCAATGGCAGAGTATGCCAAGGCTTCGGGCGACAGGAGCTATGCCGAGAAGGCTTTGGAGGTGTTCAGGAGTATGAAACGTATGCTCTCCACCCCCGGATTCTTGGAGCCCAAGACCACGGTTAAGGGTAGGGGCCACTCCATCACAATGATTCTCATCAATGTGGCGGCTGTGTTGAAGAGCGTAATTGATGCACCCGAGTTGGATGAGCAGATTGATAGCTCCATCGACGACATTGAGCGCTACCTTATGAACGAGGAGTACAAAACTGTCTTGGAGATGGTTGGCCCCGAGGGTGAGCTCATCGACACCTGCGCAGGCCGCACCATCAACCCTGGCCACTGCATCGAAACCGCGTGGTTTATCCTCGCCGAGGCAAAACGTCGTGGCTGGGATGAGAGGCTCACCCGCATAGGTCTGAAAATCTATGATTGGGCCTGGGCCTGGGGTTGGGACGAAGAGTTTGGTGGCATCATCAACTTCCGCGACTGCAAAGGCTTCCCCCCACAGGACTACTCGCAGGATATGAAGTTCTGGTGGCCCCAATGTGAGGCAATCATCGCCTCGCTCTACTGCTATGAGGCAACGGGCGATGAGAGCTACTTGGAGAAGTTCCGTATGGCACACGAGTGGGCTTATGCACACCTTAAAGATAACGAGATGGGCGAGTGGTATGGCTACCTGCACCGCGATGGCAGTGTGGCACAACCCGCCAAAGGCAACATCTTCAAAGGCCCCTTCCACGTTCCCCGTATGTTGATTGAGGCTGCTGATATGATTGGCCAACTGACTGCCGAATAGAACTAAAAAACTTAATAATCACAAACAAAAACAAGCTTATGAAACTTTTTACCCAATCGTTTGTAAATAGAGCAGTGCTGTTGGCGCTGATGCTATTTACATCCGCCTCGCTGATGGCACAGACACAGGTGCGTGGCGTGGTGAAGGATGATGCAGGTGAGCCGGTAATTGGTGCTACCGTACTTGTGGAGGGTACCACAGTGGGTATCTCTACCGACTACCTCGGCAACTACCACCTGACCATCCCCAAAGATGTGAAAAATCCTAAATTGTTGTTCCAATACCTCGGTATGAACGACCACACAGAGGTTGTAGGAAATCGCACCCGCATTGATGTGGTGATGAAGACAGCTGCCGACGTTATCGACGACATTGTGGTTGTGGGCTATGGTACACAGCGCAAAGGTAGCCTTACCGCCTCCATCTCCTCGATTGATGGCGACGAGCTCCAAAAGGCACCTGCAACCAACGTAACAAGTATGCTTGGTGGCCGTATCGCAGGTATTGCATCGGTTCAGGAGTCGGGTGAGCCTGGTATGGATGGTGCGTCGCTGACGGTGCGTGGCTCCTACTATGGCGTAACCTACATTGTGGATGGCGTGCCTCGTGCATTGGACGACATCAACCCCAACGATATTGCAAGCATCTCGGTACTTAAAGATGCTGCGGCAGCTTCGGTTTATGGTCTTAATAGTGCAGGTGGTGTTATTATCGTGACCACCAAGAGCGGTAAGGAGGGTAAGACCGAGTTGAACTACACCGGAACGGTCGGTGTGTCGGTCAATGCCAACTTCCCCAAATTCCTCAATGCCGAGCAGTTTGCGTGGTACTACAACAAGGGCCGCGAGATGGATGGTATGACCACCATCTTCACTGCCGAGCAGGTGGCTTTGATGACCAATGGTGACGACTCGGATGGCTGGGGCGACACCAACTGGATTGATGAGGTCTTTGGCGTGGGTGTGAATACCAAACACAACCTCTCCACCTCGGGCGGTAACGATAAGGTTAGGTATTTTGCCTCGCTGGGCTATTTGAATCAGCACGGTAACATCTCGGCCTATACCTACGAGAAATATAACCTCCGCGCAAACATCCACTCCAAAGTTAGCGACAACCTTAACCTGAAACTGACTATTGCGGGTGGTACCGATAGGAAAAATAACCCCGGTTTCTCCTCCGGTGGTAGTGAGAGTGATGGTACTTGGATGAGTGTTGCTCGTCAGGCTATCGCATCGCACCCCTACTTGCCCAAAACTTATCAGGGCCTTCCCACTGCAACCCCCAATAACATTGGTCAGGGCTCATCGCCCATCGCAGCTGTGGAGCAGAGTGGTTACAATCGCAACGAGGGCTATGAGGTGCAGACCAACATCGAGTTGGAGTACCAATCTCCCACAATCAAGGGCTTGGCAGCTCGTATTGCAGGTTCGTTCGACCACGGCTACTCAATGAGTAAGATTCTTGCAACCCCCTTCAAAGTTATGTTGGCATCGCTGCCTACCGATGGTTCTACCCAGATGAACTACTCCGAGGTGCAGGATGTGAGGGGTACCTCCTACAACACTCTTGGTGAGGGTATTTATAGCGCAACTTCGCTCCTCGGTAATGCACAATTGCAGTATGTTACCACCATTGGTGAGGACCACGACTTGGATGTGATGGTTCTGGGCGAGATGAGGCAGTATAGGGCTCGCAGCATTGCCGCCTATGGTAAAGAGCTTCCCTTTATTGAGCTTCCCGAGTTGGGCTTTGCAACCCCCTCCGATAGCCCCATCAGTGGTTCGAGCGACCTCACACGTCAGATGGGCTTTGTGAGCCGTTTGCGCTACGCCTATGCCGATAAGTATATGCTCGAATTTACGGGCCGCTATGACGGTAGCTACAAATTTGCGGGTAATATCGACGGCAAGCGTTGGGGCTTCTTCCCTGCTGTGTCGTTCGGTTGGCGTATCAGCGAGGAGGACTTCCTCTATGGCTCCGATGAGTGGCTCGAAAACCTCAAATTGAGGCTCTCGGCTGGTGAGGTTGGCGTTGATAACGTTAGCCCCTACGGCTTCTTGAACCAGTACGGTCAGGGCTCGCCTGTCTATCTGGGTGGCACACGCTACAACACTCTGGCCGTGACCTCCATTGCCAACCTGAACCTCACTTGGGCTCGTACCCGCTCGTTCAACGCAGGTTTGGATGCATCGTTCTGGGGTGGCTTGTTTGGCTTCGAGTTCGACGTATTCTACACCCACACCTACGATATGCTCACCTATATGGGTGGTGCTTATCCCCCTTCGATGGGTGGCTACTATCCCGTCTATGAGAACTTCGGCGAGCAGGATAGCCGCGGTATGGAGTTGGTACTCACACACAACAACAAAATTGGCGAGGGCAAAAATGCTCTGCGCTACAACGTGGCTCTGAACCTCACCTACGCCTATGCTCGTTGGCTTAAATATACCGATAAGGCTGACACCCCCGACTACCAGTGCTATGCAGGTCAGGAGTTGGGCGCAATGCTCGGTTGGGTAGCCGATGGCCTCTACCAGAGCGAGGAGGAGATTGACAACTCACCCTGGCCTTGGGAGCAGCGCCCCAGGGTTGGTGACATTAAGTATGTGGACCTCTCGGGTAACGGTATCGTGGATTATGAGGACAAGGCCTTTACAGGTCGTAGCAACAGGCCCAAATTCACCGCTGGTCTGAACATCTCAATGTCGTGGCGCAACTTCGACTTCTCGACACTGATTACCGGTGCGGCTCTGTTTGATATTTCGCTCACAGGTACATACTACAATGGTATGGATGACAACACCATCTTCACCGAGACCTTCAAGGAGGGTGGTAACTCGCCCGTCTATTTGGTGGAGAACGCTTGGAGGCCCGACAATCAGAGTGGTACCTATCCTCGTCTGACCGTAGATTCTCCTACGAACAACAACGGTTTGGCTTCGACTTTCTGGTTTAGGGATGGTAAATATTTGCGTATGAAATCTTTGCAGTTGGGTTATACCCTTTCCGAAAGAGCTTGCGAGCGTATGGGTATAAGCAGTGTAAGGGTATATGTTGAGGGTGCCAACCTCTTCACCCTCTCGGGTCTGCCCGAGGGTATCGACCCCGAGTCGCCTGGTGTGAACAATGGTTACTACCCACAGCAGAAGACCTTTATGGGTGGCGTATCTATCACCTTCTAATGGCAAAGGCTTTTACAAAAGAGTATAACAACGCGTAAATAATGAATACGACTATGAAAAAATATATGAAATTAGCATTGGTTCTGCTGGGTGTATCGCTGGTAGGCTGCTCCGATTGGGACAGTTTCTTGGACACCACACCCACAGGCTCCGTATCGGACAAGCTCGTTTGGAGCAACCCCGAGTATGCCGAGCTGAACGTCAATAGCTTCTACCACATAATTGACGCTCTCGGTCAGTTCGACACCGCACAGACTGCTGTTGGTATCTCGGAGGGTATGACCGACATTCTGAAATATGGCTCGACCTCACAGAATACCCATATGTGGTTTGCAAATGAGATGGCCTATCTCACCTCGCCTTCGGCAAACTCGGCAAGTTACTATCTTGGCAACTGGTCGTGGTGCTACGGTAAATTGACCTCGCTGAATCAGGCGCTCAGCAACCTCCACGAGTATAAGGAGAACTTCACCGAAGAGGAGTGGAACCTCTACTCCGCCGAGGTGCGCTTTTTCAGGGGCTGGATCTACTTTGAGCTGATGAAACGCTACAAAGAGATTATCATCTACGACTACGATATGACCGCCATTAGGGCCGATAAGGCTTTGAGTACCGAGAAAGAGGGTTGGGATATGGTTGAAGACGACCTCTCGTATGCGGCCAAATATCTTCCCTCTGTCACCAAATCGGGCTACCGCGTGAGCACCGAGGCTGCCGACGCTCTTCTGTCGAGGGCTATGCTCTATGCCGAGCGTTGGGATGTGGCTGCTGCGGCTGCCAAGAGGGTTATCGACTCCAAGAATTTCTCCCTCACCGAGGACTACAAAACCGCTTGGAGCAAAACCCGCGCACAGGGCAACACCGAGTCGATTTTGGAGTATGAGTACAACCGCGAGGGTGTAACCCACAACTTCGATGACAACTTCACCCCTGGTGGCGACCCTGGTCGTGTGTTGGGTGCTCTTGGTAACCCCACACAGGAGATGGTTGAGAGCTACGAGTTGGCAGGTGGCAAAGGTGACTACCCCGATTGGGATGCTTGGCACACAGGTAAGCCTGTTGGCGATGTGCCTCCCTTCGACAAGTTGGAGCCCCGCTTTGCAGCAACCATCCTCTACAACGGCTGCACTTGGAAAGGCCGCACCATTGAGCCCTACGACGGTGGTGTGGATGGCTATATGGAGTGGAAAATGAAGCCCGTCAATGAGGGTAAGACCGTTACGGGTTACTTCCTCCGTAAATTGGTGGATGAGAGCCACGACCTTTCGGCCTACTCGCGCAGTACCCAGCCTTGGATTTCGATTCGCTATGCAGAGGTTCTTCTGAACTTTGCCGAGGCTGCTGCAAAGGGTAGCGACGCAGTGCTCAAAAAAGAGGCCCTTGGTGCGCTCAACGAGGTGCGTGAGCGTGTCGGCTTGAAGGCTTTGAATTTGAGTGGCGACAAGCTCAAAGAGGCTATCTACCGCGAGCGTAAAGTGGAGTTGGCCTATGAGGGACAGTACTACTGGGATATGCGCCGTTTGAAATTGGCCGAGAAGGAGTTCTCCAACTATCGAGTACACGGTTTGAGAGTTGATAAGGATGGCGACAAATTCACCTACACCTACATCGACTGTGACGGTCAGGATCGCTACTTCCCCGCAAAACTCTACCGCGTGCCCCTGCCACAGGATGAGTTGGATGGCAATAGCGAGGTGGATCAATACCCCGAATGGAGATAATATACACACATAGACAGATAAAAAGATGAAGAGAAATATAAAACTTTTTGCAGCCCTTGTGGCGTTGGCAATGGTGGCGTGTCAGGAGCCCGTTGAGGTGCCTCCCACCACCACAGCCATCGGCATCAATAGCGTGTCGGCGACCTTCCTTAAAGGCGAGTTGTCGACCAATAAGATGGCGGTATTTACTACCACCGTCACCTCTTTGGAGGAGGATATCGTGATTCCTATTCCCTGGTTCTTCCCCGAGGATAGCGACAATGTGATTACCGACATCACCCAGATGCGTGTGACGGCAAATATGGACTACAACTGCTTCTTGGAGCCTGGTTTGTGCGTTCTCGACCTGACAAAGAGAAATGAATTTACCTACACCGATGGTCGTGGCGATGTGCACAACATTGTCATCTGCGGTGAGATTCGCAAACTTCCCTACAAGCAGATTATTGATTTTCAGGTTACAGACCCCAGCCTGATTACCATTATCGACGAGGGTAAGAAGGAGATAAACATCTCCTACACCGACACTACCGAACCCCTCTTGGGTGAGTGTGAGGTGGAGTACACACTCTCGCCCCACGCTACTTGCTCGCTCGATGGTGTGGAGAAGGTGGATCTCACTACCCTCAAAGAGGTGGTTGTGACAGCACACGATGGCACAACCCAGACCTACACCATCAAGACCAAGAACTCTACTCCCAAGAAGGTGCAGTATGGCTACGCAGCGGGTAGTGAGAGTGAGTTGTGGTATATCGAGATGGAGGGAATTGGTATTCCTTGTGTGGAGACCAACAACCAGTCGTTGGCTGTTTGTGGCAAATATTTGGTGGTTTGCCCAGGTACGGGCGAGGCTCCCATCTTGCTCAACAAGAACACCGGCAAGAAGGAGATGACTATGACTCTTTCGGGTGGTGTGGTGCCAGGCTATGTTTGCAACGACGATGCGGGCAATCTGCTGATTTCGAACCACACCGATGCAACCTTCTGCATCTGGAAGACAACCGACGTTGCTGCTACTCCCGAGTTGTTGCTCTCCTATGAGAACACAATGGGCTATCCTCTGGGTGGTTCGTTCAAGGTTCAGGGCGACATCAATGGCGATGCACTCATCGTTGCTCCCTTCTGGGGTACCGCAGTGGGTGGTGGTCAGAACAACATCATCTTCTGGCACATCACGGGTGGCGTGATAAGCGAGCCCACAATTCAGGCTATCACAGGCTTTGTTGGTATTAATTGGATGCAAGGCTTCTGGAATACGGTCGACAACTCGCCCTTGGCATTCACTCCTCTGGGTACAAGGATTGAGGATGGTCTGCTGTTGAGCATCTATGATGAGAATGTTCTCTACCTTGTGGATGGCACCACTTTCGCTTGTTCGCAGCTTTTGGGTGGCTACACCACAATGGCCAACCCTCCCATCAACCGCTCCATCAGCGCTAAAAACTTCAACAATGCTCGCTATGTTGCTCTCTTTGCAACGGGTGCTTGGCCTGCTTGGGCAGTGAATACCTACATCTACCTCTACGATATGACCTCTCTGGCAGGTATGAGTGGTACGATTGAGGAGACCTCGGCATTGATGTTGGCTCAGCAGCCCGAGACCTTCTATGAGCAGGGTGGTGGCACAGGTGGTAATGTGGCTCCAACGGGCGATGTTATCCTCGTTCCCTCGTCGGATGGCTACTATATGGCTCTCTACTGCATCGACAACAATAACCGCCTATTGGTGGGTTATCAGGTAGATTGTATCGACCGCGAAGCAATGGAGGAGTAATGTTTAGTTGAAACAGCTATGAAACAACTTGTTAATAAAATAGTGATGCTTCTTGTTGTGGGAGTGGTTGCCTTTGCAGCCTACTCCTGCACCGAGGAGGAGCCCTATGTGCCCGAGTGGGAGTGGGGCGAGGGTAATCCCAATGAGGGTGAGAAACCCGATGATGGTGGTGAGAAACCCGATGATGGAGGAGAAACGCCCGATACTCCTCCCGTGGATGAACCCACCAAACTCAAACCTCGTTATGTTTGGATTGATGCGGCTGCCAACTTCCACGACTACGCCAATAGTCAGCAGAAGATGGAGTTCGATATGAGTCGCGTAGCAAAAACAGGCTTTACGGATATTATTGTGGATATTAGGCCCACAATGGGCGATGTGCTCTTCCGCACCAACCACACCGAGCAGGTGAAACAACTCGCCTCGTGGGCAGGTGGCAAGGGCTACCATTGGGAGAAGCGTACTGCCGATTGGGACTACCTCCAAGCATTCATCGAGGCGGGACACAAGGCGGGCCTTCGCGTGCACGCAGGTTTCAATACTATGGTGGCAGGCAATGCCGCAGAGCCCACCTATGGTATGGAGGCACAGGGTATGGTCTATCGCGACGATAAGTATCGCGATTGGGTAACAGTGCTCAACACCGCCGATGGCTTGCAGAATATGATGGATGTCGAGAGCTATGGCACCAAGTTCCTCAACCCCGCAAATGACGAGGCTATGGATTTTGTGTGCAACCTTCTTAAAGATTTGGCTGCCTATGAGGATTTGGATGGCATTGTGCTGGATCGTTGTCGCTATGACGATTTGATGTGTGACTTCTCGGATGAGACCCGCACCAAGTTCGAAGAGTACATCGGTAGCACCATCGCCAATTGGCCCGGTGATGTTATGAGCCCAGGTTCCAAAACCTTGCCCCCAATGATGGGAACCGTGCAGTACAAATGGTTGGAGTTTAGGGCCAAGACCATCCACGACTTCATTGTTAAGGCGAGGGATGCTGTGAAGAGTGTCAATCCCGACATCTCCTTTGGTGCCTATGTTGGTGGTTGGTATTCGAGCTACTACGATATGGGTGTCAATTGGGCAAGCCCCTCCTACAACACCGCAGGTGCCTATCCCAAGTGGGCAAGTGCAGAGTATAAGAACTACGGCTATGCCGACCACCTCGATTTGCTCGTTATTGGTGCCTATGCTGGTACATCGAGCATCTATGGTGGTAGCGAGTGGACTGTTCAGGGCTTCTGCAAGTTGGCCCACAATAAGGTGATGGGTGACTGTGTGGTTATTGGTGGCCCCGATGTGGGAAATGGCACAGGTTGGACCAATGGCAACCAACCCGATGCGGCAACACGCACGGTTGATGCAGCCATAAACGCTTGTGACGGTTACTTCCTCTTCGACCTCATCCACGTTAAGAACTACAACTATTGGGATGCCCTCAAAAAGGGTATTGACGCCTACATTCAGGCCAATCAGTAAAAGGTAAAACTATGAATATCAAACGAGTAATATTGCTCGCAGTGGCTTTGCTGGGCACTATCACCTTGGCCCTCGCGGTCGAGGTGAAGGGCTCGGTGTGCACAACAGAGGGCAACGGCATAGAGGGTGTGGTTGTTACCGATGGTTACAACTTCGCGCAGACCGACCAGCAGGGTAACTTCACCATTGAGGTCGATAGGCGAGCACGCCATATCTACATCTCCACCCCCTCGGGTTATCTGGTGGAGAACAAGGGAAGTATTCCACAGTTCTTCCTCCCCGTGAGCGACTCCACAGAGAGCTACGACTTTACACTCACCGAGAATCCCAACGACGACACCCGTCACACCTTCTTTGCTACGGCCGATGTGCAGGTGACCTCCAAGGAGGATATCGCACGCTATGCCACCATTGCCGAGGATATGGGTGCTTTGGCCAAGAGTGTCGGTGGTGACTATTTCAGTGTGGATTGTGGTGATATTGTGGGTGATTCCCCCTGGCTCTACCCCCACTATTTGGAGGTGGCCGATGCGGTGGGTATTCCCGTGTGGCGCATCCTCGGAAACCACGATATGAACTACTATGGCAAGTGTTTCGAGACATCCTACAAAACCTTTGAGGATATCTTTGCCCCCAACTACTACTCGATGAATAGGGGCAAGGCGCACTACATCTTCCTGAATAACAATTTTTATGTTGGTCGCGAGTATTTCTATATGGGCTACTATACGGAGGCTCTGTTGGAGTGGCTCGAAAAGGATTTGAGTTATGTGCCCGAGGACGGGCTTGTGTTTGTCATTCAGCACATCCCCGCACGCTTGTCGCCCGAGCAGGCACCCTTCGAATACAACGGCTTTGTTATTGCCGAGCAGACAACAAATGCGGGTGCGCTGTTTGAGCTCCTGAAAGGACACAAAAAGAGCCACATCATCTCGGGACATATGCACTACAACCTCAACCTCGAACACGTTGAGGGCCCAATGGAGCACAACTCGGGCTCGGTTTGTGGCACTTGGTGGAGGGGAGATATCTGTTTGGACGGCACCCCTATGGGTTATGGTGTCTATGAGGTGGATGGCACCGATGTGAGTTGGTACTATAAAGCCTCGGGGCGCGAGAAGGAGTATCAGCTGCGTGCCTATAAGCCTGGTAGCAAGGCCGACCAACCCTCGGCTGTGGTGGCCAATGTGTGGAACTACGACAGCAAGTGGAGCGTGGAACTCTATGAGGATGGCAAAAAGACGGCCGATATGACGCAGTTTGAGGGCTACGATAGGGCGGCATACGAACTCTGCTCCGACAAAGAAAAGGTTGTCTATGCGTGGATTTCGCCCGTGCCTACTTCGCACCTCTTCTGGGCCGAGCCCAAAAATCCTAATGCAAAAATTGAGGTGAGGGCAACCGACCGCTTTGGTCGCACCTACATCGCCTCGTTGGAGTAAACTTGGACTAAACAAACTCTACGCAATGAAAAGAGCATACGCATTGGACGCATTGAGGGGCTATGCCATCATAACGATGGTGCTCTCGGCTACGGTGGTGGCGGGCATACTCCCCGAGTGGATGTATCACGCCCAAACACCACCCCCAACACACGCCTATATGCCCGAAATCTCGGGCCTAACGTGGGTGGATTTGGTCTTCCCATTCTTCTTGTTTGCAATGGGTGCGGCTCTTCCTTTCTCCATAGGTGGGCGTTTGGAGCGTGGCCATAAGTGGTGGAGGATTGCCACCGATGTGGTATTGCGCTTCTTGCAGCTTGCCTTTTTCGCCATTTTCATACAGCACTTCTACCCCTATGTTCTCTCCTCGCCACAGGATTTGAGGAGTTGGTTGTTGGCAATAGCCGCCTTTGCGGTGCTCTTCCCGATGTTTATGCGCTTCGAGAAAGTGCCAATGTGGGGGCGTGTGGTCATAAAAGTGGTGGCATACGGAGTGGCGGTAGTGATGCTCCTGACGACCGATTTCGCCCTGGTGCCCAAATTCTCGCCCGAATTTAGCAATATCATCATCTTGATTCTCTCCAATGTGTCCCTCTTTGCGGGAGTTGTCTATCTGGCGACCTCGGCAAAATGGCTCAACGGCAAAGGACGAATGGTTCGTGCGGTGCTCTTTGTGGCTCTTGCACTCTTGGTTCTCGGAGCCGATGTGGAGGGAAGCTGGGCAGGTGATGTTATGCACTATTCACCCCTATGGTGGTTGTTGAGAATGGACTACCTGCGCTATCTGCTCATCCTTCTGCCCGCAATGGAGGCAGGAGAGATGTTGCGTGAGTCGATGAAGGAGTCGGCGGTGGCAACAGAGCGTGGCAAGAAGAACGATGGGTGGGCTGTGGTGCTGGCTGCGGCTTCATTGGTGCTTATTGTTGCAACCCTTGGTACTGTGCAGAATCACCAGATAGGCCTTTGGGCCATAGTGAGCCTCGCTACTCTGTTGGTTATGGGCGTGGCGTCGAGTAGGGTGAGTGGCTCTATGGGCACCCTCTGGCAACGCTTAACTCTTCTTGCAGTGGTATTGATGGCTCTGGGTGTTGTGGCCGAGCCTTTGCAGGGGGGTATCAAAAAAGACCCTGCAACACTTGGCTACCTCTTCACTACGGCCGGTTTGGCAGTTGTGGCTCTGGTGGCATTGAGTGTGGTGGTGGATTACTTTGGATGTCGCAAAGCTTCGGCATTTTTGTGGCAGAGTGGCCAGAATCCTATGGTGGCCTATGTTGCTTGCGACTTGGTGGTCTATCCTCTCTTGAATATTACGGGAGGTGTGGCACTTTTGTGGCCTCTCCACTCTTCGCCTTGGTTAGGAGCGTTGCACGGTGTGATTCTAACAACCGTCACCATCCTGATAACAATGCTCACCACGCGCCAAAAGTGGTTCTGGCGAACATAAAAAAAGAAAGGAGCTCTCACCGAGCTCCTTTCTTTTTTGTGGAGAATGACCTACTCCACCGCAATCTCGTCGATGAATAGGAAACCTTGCGCACCAGGGAAATATGCGTGCCAAGCGGGGATGCTGTGCTCACAGGCAATCTCCATCTTGATGTAGCGTGCCGAGGTGGGGGCGTATTCCACAGTGTGGTGATAGAGGCCGTGGTCGTCTTCGAGGGTCATAGGTGCATACTCCTCATTGACAACGGCTTGCCAATTGGTGCCGTCATTCGAGAGCCACACTTTGGTGCCACGAGAGTCCATACATCCATCATCCTTATTGACACATACATTGTACCTTACCTTGCTTGTTGTCTTCTGCTCTCCCAAATCAATGGTGGCCACACAGGGGGTGTTGTAGAAACCCAACCAACGACCAGTGCGGTAGTTCTTGTTGCCCACCATTCCATCCACCAGCGTTGTTGCACCTCCAAAGGTGTAGCTTGCTGCGGGCGAGGTGAGGAGGGTTATGGGGCAGAGGGTTGATTCGGAAAACTCCACAACAACCTCCATAGGCTGACTCATACGACTATCTCGGTGTGCCGAAGCATTCAAGGTTAGAGTGTGGTCGATGGTGACACCCTCGGAGGTGTAGAGGGGTGAGCGATGGGTGGGTGTAGAACCATCGGTGGTGTAGTGTATGGGGGCACCATCGAGGGTTGTGAGGAGGGCTTTGAGAGCTCGCTCTCCCTTGGCGGGTTTTATCTCTGCCACCACATCCAATACATAGGGCGCGTAGTTGTAGCCGAGGTGTTTGTATCTGTCGAGCATAGGTTGTAGGCGACAGAGGAAACGGTCGTAGTCCTTCTGCTCGGGGTTGCTCCACTGCACCTCTGCCAGAGCCGACATACGAGGCAGAGCCATATGCTCAATGTGGTCGGAGGTGTGGATATACTCGGTCCAGATGTTGGCCTGCACACCAATAATGTATTTGTGCGCCTCGGCAGGAATCTTGGCTGTTGGGTTATAGGCATAGACCTTTTCGATGGGGTTGTAGCCACCAATGGCGAAGGGCTCCCTATCGACCTCTTTGGTCTGGTAGTAGTCGAAGTAGAGTACGTCGTTGGGCACCATTATAGCGGGCACACCACGTTTGGCAGCCTTAATACCACCAGCCTCACCACGCCACGACATAATCACCACATTGTCGCCAATATTCTCGCCATCGAGAATCTCATCCCAGCCGATTACGGTCTTGCCATAGGTAGCCAAGTGGTCGCTCATCTGGCGCATAAACCAACCTTGCAGAGCCTCTTCGGGCGACTTGGCGGATGTGTTGTGGAGGTGCTCGGCCTCAATGCGGGCCTGACACTTGGGACACGCCTCCCAGCGCACTTTGGGGCACTCGTCGCCACCCATATGTATATACTCGTATGGGAAAATCTCCACAATCTCATCGAGAACGTCTTTGCAGAACTGCACCGCCTTGTCGTTACCGGCACAGAGCAAATCCTCCGAAACACCCCAAATTGTCCACACGTCGTAGGGGCCACCCGTACAACCCAACTCTGGGTAGGCAGCCAAAACAGCCACCATATGGCCTGGCATATCAATCTCGGGAATGATGTCGATGTGACGCTCGGCAGCGTAGGCCACCACCTCGCGAAGTTGCTCTTGGGTGTAGTACATACCCTTGCCGTAGGGCTTGCCATCCCACACGCCGCTGTTGCGACCAATAACGGTCTCCTTGCGAGTGGTGCTGATGGTTGTCAGGAGGGGATATTTCTTGATTTCGACTCTCCAACCCTGGTCATCCACCAAGTGCCAATGGAAGGTGTTGATGTTGTGCAGAGCCAAAATGTCGATGTACTTCTTGATGAAATCGACATCTTGGAAGTGGCGGGCGATGTCGAGGTGCATACCTCGGTAGCCAAAGCGGGGATAATCCACCACCTCGGCTGCTGGTAACTCCACCGAGCCCAATCTACCTACGGGCAACGCCTTGCGGAGAGTCTGAATACCATAGAACAGACCATCGGCCGAGCCACCCGTGATGCTCACCTTGCAACTATCCACACTTATGGTGTAGCCCTCGGGATGGGTGGCGTTCTCCTCAATGGAGAGAACAATGGCGGGATTTGCCACGGTGCCACCATAGAGGGTGGGGCGCGAGAGGCGGATGGATGTTGCCTCGTCTATGTACTCCACCAAGAATTCCGCATCGCGAATATCCACATCGGGTGTGTAGAACACTTGGGTGTTTTTGTCGAGCACAAAGGGGGCTTGTTGGTCGAGAATTTCGACACTTTGGGGCTGTGGAATCACGTCGTAGTTGCTTACAGCCTGGTGGGGTTTGTTGCAACTCTGCGTGCCGAGTGTGGCGAGAAAAGCCACTGCCAAGAGGAGAGATTTGTTCATCATTGCTTGATTTTAATTGTGGTTAGTCATTTATGCACACAAATATAGCGATTTATATGGGAAAAGGAAACTAAAAACAGAGGTTGTTGATAAATCCCCGAAATATTACTATCTTTGCCTATCTAACTAAAACAATTCGGCTATGACAAAAATGTTGCTTATAGGTGGTTTGGGTGCGGGCGAACTCATTATTATTGCGCTCGTTGTTTTGCTTCTCTTTGGTGGCAAGAAGATTCCCGAACTGATGCGTGGCTTGGGCAAGGGCGTGCGCTCTTTTAAGGATGGTCTGAACGAGGCCAAAGATGAGGTTGAGAAGATAGAGGAGGATAAATAATCGAGAGCGATTGTTATGTCCGACCAGGCGAAGAGCTTTTGGGCCCACCTCGATGAATTAAAGGGGCATATTGTGCGCATCATAGCTGTCGTGGTGCTATTTACTGCGGCGGCTTTTGGTTTTAAGGGGGTGCTGTTCGATGTGGTGTTGGCCCCCGTGGGTGGCGACTTTGTGACCTACCGATTTATGGAGCGGTTGCATCTGGCGACACTGCCTGTCGATGGCGAAGGCTTTGTGCAACTCATCAATACGGGGCTTGCTGCGCAGTTTATCACCCACCTGCGTGTGGCTCTTTATGTGGGTATTTTGGCGGCTCTTCCCTATGTGATTTACTCGCTTTTTCGGTTTATCTCTCCTGCCCTCTACGACAATGAACGTCGCCACACAAGAAGATATGTGGCGGGGGGCTATGTGATGTTCCTTCTGGGCTGTGCGCTCAACTACTTTGTGATTTTTCCCTTCACATTCCGCTTTTTGTCGGGCTATCAGGTGAGTGGCTTGGTGCCCAATATGATTTCGCTCGAATCGTATATCTCCACCCTGCTGGGTATGACGATTGTTATGGGCGCACTCTTTGAAATTCCTGTGATATGTGGCCTTTTTGCACGCCTTGGAGTGTTGCGACACAGCCAGATGGTTGGGGCTCGTCGCTATGCGATTGTCATAGCTCTTGTGGTGGCTGCGGTGATTACCCCCACGGGCGACCCATTCACCCTTATGCTTGTTGGAGTACCCATCTGGATGCTCTATGAGTTGGGGGCGTGGGTAGTGCGTGTGGTGGAGAGAAAGAGGTAATTAATAAATTGTTTTACTAATCAATGCCACTTTGGTGGTTGTTGGCTTAAAATATTTTAGTAATTGGAGGGAATTTTCATACTGCTATATTGTTGAATATTAGCGCGGTAGTGTGTAAAAACAAAAATAATATAATAAAAGCGGTATTTTTAATGAATTTAATTTTGTTTTCACTTTGAGGAGTTTTACTTTTGAAATGCTAAAAAGGTGGGTTTTGCATCAAAACATCAGTGTGTTAGGTGCGGCCGCCCGAAGCAAAATAATAGGACAACAAACAACCAAATTCATTTTACTAACTAAACATTCTTTTTACCTATGAAAAAATTTTTCGCACTTTTTGCAGTTGCGGCTATGCTTTTCGCTTGCGAGGAGCCTGTGCCCGAGACAACTCTCTCGCTCGACAACGAGGCTGATGCTACTTTGAACATTGCTACCGACGGTGGCCAGAAAGTTGTTGCTTTCTCGACCAACGCAGCTTGGACCGCTGCTGCTGACGCAGAGTGGATTACTGTTACTCCCGCAGAGGGCGTTGCAGGTACTGCACTTGAACTCACTATCGTTGTTGCAAAGAACGAGACTTTCGACAACCGTGCAGGTAAGGTGACCATCACCGCTGGCGAGAAAGTTGCCGAGATCGCTGTTAACCAGGTTCAGACCGACGAGATGAACGTTGGCGACGCAACCATTCTTTATATTGGCTACGAGGGTGGCGAGGTTGAGCTCCCCGTAAACCACAACATCGAGTACACCGTTACTTCCGACGCAGAGTGGGCAGTTGTAGGTGGCACCCGCGCACTTACCACTTCGAAAACCGTTATCAATGTAGCAAAGAACGGTACCGGTGCAGAGCGTACTGCTACTCTCTTGGTTGAGGCAGAGGGCTTTGAGGCAGAGGTTTACCTCGTACAGAAAGGTAATGTGTTCAGCACCACCGTTGTTGAAGTTCTTGGTGACCGTGTTTCGTCGTTTGTTAGTGGTCCTATGACCGGTAGCGCTGTAACCTCTCTCGCAATCTTGGGTGACCAATTGGTTGTATGTCCTGGTGATGGTCAGGCTTCCAAACTCATCAATAAAGCAACCGGTGCTGTTGAGGGTACTTTGAACACTGGTGATTTCGTTGCTCACTTTGTTGCAAATGATGATGCAGGTAACCTTATTCTTTGCAATCGTAACCTGTATGACACCACAACTTATTGGTGGACTGCTGATTTCCAGCTCTACTACATGACTTCGGCAACCGCTACTCCCGTTCAGTTGATTAATGGCGCTAAATATGGTCCTATTGGTGCAGGTCTTGAGGTTCGTGGTGATGTGACTAATAATGCTATCATCATTGCTCCTTATGAGGGTATCCCCGGTGTTACTATGGCAGTGCAAATGGAGGTATGGCAGGTTGCTGCTGGTGTTGTTGCCGAGCCTATTCAGATTCAGCCTTCGGGTTATGTTGGTACTTGGAGTGCTGGTGCTTGGAACTGCGCTCCTGGCAACTTCCCCGCATTCGCTCTCATTAGCGAGAATATTGCAGATGGCGCTTTGTTTGCTGTATATGAGGAGAACGCGATCTACCACATCGACGGTACCACCTTCGCAGCGACTAAAGTTGTTGACGACCCCGTTGGTGGCAACTTCGCTCTTAACAGTATGATGATTCGCACAATTGGTTCTACTCCCGTTGCTGCTATGGCAGCTGGTAGCCACTTCCCCAACTATGGTGAGGCTCCCATTGTATTGGTATTCAATGTTAGCACACAGGAGTTGATCGCTCAGCCTACCACTGTTAACTATGCAACCGAGGATGGCGCAACTTTCTGGGATGGTGTATCGCCTACTTCCGATGTGGCTATCGAGGCAACCGAGGGTGGTGCTATGGTTTACTATATCAACAACAATGCTAACTCGATCGAGGGCTTCTTCGTAGCTCTCTAATTCGTAGTTAGTAGCAGATTCGACTATAGAATAGTGATTGAAAAGGGCAGGGCAGGTTGCTGTCCTGCCCTTCTTCTATTGATTGGTCTAACGTCGCGGTCGCGTTGCGCCCGATGGAGATAGGGAGTGTAGGGAAGTTAAGGAATTTAAGGAGGTTAGAGAGGTTGGGGCGGTTTTCCCTAAACTCCCTAAATTCCCTAAACTCATAGACCTCCCATAACCCCCAAAAACAACTTTCAACTAAAATGAAGCGTCTATATACAATAGTGGTGGCACTGTGCCTCTGTGTGTCGCTCGTGGTGGCGTGTGGCCCCACGCCCGACCCACAGCCAAGCGGGCCCGAAACACCCGAAAATCCCGAACCCGAGCCCGAACCCGAGCCCGAGCCTAACCCCGAACCACAACCTATGGGGCGCAATGAGCTCACAAAGCAGGAGGGCTATCCCGAGGGCGTTGGGGTGTACTACTTCAAGAACTTCTATGAGGATGGCACCGACGACTTCTGCACCGGTTACTTCGCCATTGTGGATGTGAAGAAGAACCCCAAACTGAAATTCAACGCAGTCTATGTGGAGCAGGATGCAACCCCCTCCGACATCTTCGCCTCATTTGAGGGTGGCACACCAATTTTGGCCACCAATGGCGGATATTTCTGGGATGGCGAGTCGCTCTCGTTGCTCATATCGGGTGGCGAGGTGAAGAGCATCGCTGCGCAGTACACTTGGCCCTCGTTTGAGGGACAGACCTACACCGCTTGCCCCATCAGGGCGGCATTTGGTGTCCACGCCGACGGTCGTATGGAGGCCACTTGGGTGTACAACTGCCCCGATGACAACAACAACCCATACTCCTTCTCCTCCCCCAAGGGCAACAACGAGAAGGTGGGTGTATTCACCAGCACGCCCCACAAGTCGTCGGATGGTACCCTCTGGACTCCCGAAGAGGCCATTGGTGGCGGTCCTATGTTGCTGAAAGATGGCAAAAATGTGGCCGAGAGTAGCTATTGGAAGGAGGTTCTGCACAGTGGTGGCACGGGTGCGCTCGACTATCAGCCCCGCACGGCAATTGGTTACACCGAGGATGGTAAAATCATCCTCATTGTGTGTGACGGTCGCGAGATGAACGGCAGTTGGGGCTACAAACTCCCCGAGTTGGCCGACATCCTGAAAGGCTTGGGCGCAGTGTGGGCCATAAATCTCGATGGTGGTGGCTCGTCGGTGATGGTGGGCAAGGATGGCGTGGCCCTCAATAGCCCCTCCGATGGCGCACAAAGGCGCGTACCCACCGCAGTGGTAATCTCCCTGCAAGAGTAACTTTTTAACCCCTAAAATCAAGAACAAAACAAAGAGATGAAAAAACTGTTATACATAGCCTTTGCATTGGTGCTCCTTGTGGGTTGCAACAACCCACAACCCACCAAGAGGCTCTATATGTGGCTCGACTGTGAGGCCAACTTCGAGCGACTCTCCACCCCCGATAGTATCGACTACTATATGAGCCGTATCAAGGAGTTGGGCTTTACTGACGTGGTGGCCGACGTGAAGAGTATTATGGGTGAGGTGCTCTACAAGAGCGACATCGCACCCTATATGGGCGAGTGGCACGGTACGGTGCGTAGCATCGACTACGATATGCTCGCCGAGGTGGAGGCCGCCTGTCGTAAATATGGCCTCGGATGCTATGCATCGCTCAATGTTTTCTGCGGTGGACACAACTTCGTTAAACGTGGTATTATCTACAATGAGCACCCCGAGTGGCAGAGCATCGGCTGGTGGCACAACAAGCTCGTGCCCGTCAATGAGATGGACTTCAACTACAACGGTATGGTCAATCCTGCAAACCCCGAGGTGAGGGAGTATCAGCTCGCCATCTTGGAGGAGTTCGCGCGCAAGTATCCCACCATCGACGGTCTTATCTTCGACCGCGTGCGCTATGACGATATTTGGGCCGATTTCAGCCCCCTCTCGCTCAATGATTTCGCCACCTATGCAGGCCTCGACAAGGCACCCAAGCCCGAGGAGATTATGACCTGGTATCAAGACGAAAAGGGCAAATGGCGCCACAAACCCGAGGAGCACTTCCTCCTCTGGATGGAGTACCGCGCAAATGTCATCAAGAGCTTCGTTGTGGAGGCCCACGAGCGTATCAAAGCCATCAATCCCAACCTCATCTTGGGTGACTACACAGGCGCGTGGTACCCCACCTACTACTATGTGGGCGTAAACTGGGCAAGCGAAAAGTATAACCCTGCGGAGGAGTTTGAGTGGGCCTCGGAGAACTACTACAAAACAGGCTATGCCGACCTGCTGGATGTCTATATGACGGGACTCTACTACACCCCCATCACCAAACACGAGGTTGATACCAACTTCCCCGATATCGGTCAGCGTATGGAGGCTGGTATGGATGCCGAGGCGAGGAACTATTGGTACTGCGTGGAGGGCGCAGCAGAGCTGGCGCAGAAGATTACCTGTGGCGTAGTGCCCGTGGTAGGCTCCATCTATGTGGAGCAGTATATGGGTGACGAGGAGCGCTTCGGTCGTGCCGTAACGCAGGCTATTGAGAGTAGCTCGGGTGGTATGATGCTCTTCGATTTGTGCCACATCGTGTCGCACGATTGGTGGAACACTCTCCAAACAGCCATCAAGAGAGCAAAATAACCCTCTTATAATAAGCAAACAAGGGGAGGTCGTATTCGGCCTCCCCTCGTTTTTGTCGCTAAACTTTCAAATATATCTTACAGCGGTCAAGGATGTAGAGCAAGAGCCAACTTGCCGCCAAATACCCCACCGAAATCACTACCGCGCCCCATTCTGCTGGCAATAGGTCGGCAAAACCTCCGAGAAAGAAGCGGGAGATGTGGGTAAAATCTATGATTTGCCCTGCCAAATATATGGTGATGGAGTTCACACCGATGATGCGGAAGAATCCTGCCCAGCGACTCCACCCGCGCACGTCGATAATGTAGTAGAAGAGTGCAAACATCCCCAAAGAATAGCCACCCACACACAACACAAAGGCACTTGTCCAGAGGGTTTTGTTGATGGGTTGGAGCTCACCCCACACCAATCCACAGATGAGCATAATCAGGGCCACAACTGCCATCGTGACGCTCTTGCGCCCACCCGAAATACCTTTTTGTTGCACCCACTCGCCAGTGAAGATGCCAAGCATTGCTGTAACAATGGCAGGGAGGGTGCTCAATACACCCTCGGGGTCCATCACTCCGCGCCAATAGATATGGTTGGGGATGAGTATACGGTCGATGTAGCCCGCAATATTGCCCTCACGACTCCACACCTCCACTCCCGAGGAAATATCGGGTGCTGGCAGAGTCAGCAGGAGCGAGTAGCCCACAAGAATGATTACCGAGAGGATTGCTCTTGTGCGCCATCCAAGAAAGACACTCATCAACGCAGCGAACATCCAAGCCACACCAATGCGTCCCAGAACACTCGGCAGGCGCAGGGTTGCAAAGTCGAGATTGAAGAGGCCGTTGTAGCATAGGCCCAGCAAAAAGAGCACAAGAGCACGCTTTATAATGCGTAGGCAGATGCGCCCCGTGGAGAGCCCCTCTTCGCGCTGTTTGGCGAGGGAGAAGGGGAAGGAGATGCCAGCAATGAACAAGAAGAGTGGGAATATGGTGTCGTGATGGGCGAGGCCATCCCACTCAACGTGTTGCATCTGTGTGGCGAGCCACTGCACAACGCCACAGTTCGGCAAGGCCTCTCCGAGAGCGATGAGCACCCACGCAAACCCCATAATAAAAAACATATCGAAGCCTCGCAAGGCATCAAGAGATAGTAATCGTTTGCTCTTTGTCTTCATTTCTTGGGCTGTTTTGTGTGCTCACCTCTTTGTTTTTAGACTGCTGGTCTGTGCTCCCACCACCAGAGGCCTACATATCGTGGCGTACATCCCAACCCGTAATGGTCGAAACGTAGGGAATCAAAGCCATTGCCATCTTCTGCTGTCCCACACGGTTGGGGTGCTCCGAGGCACCCAACTCTTTGGGGTAGGCAAACGACTCGGGAAGGATGCAGGCAAAGTGGAGATTCTCATCACTCTGCGCAATGCGCCACACATAGTCGAAGGTGGGCTCAAAAACATAGCTCGACACACACAAAATGGGGACCTCCGGACCGTGTGCCGCCCTCACCTGCTCAACCATCTTTGCATATCCCTCCGAGAACTGCTCGAAGGTGGGCCAAGGTTTGGTTGAGAAGTCGTTGGTGCCGAGGAAGATAACCACCAAGTCGGGAATGTAACTCTGGCAGCGGAAATTGTAGCTACGCTCCTTGTCGGCCTCGTCGAAGAGAAGGCCGTAGCGTTGTAGCATTGTATACTCCGAGGTGGGATTTTCGTCGCCATAGTTGCGTACCATACCCTGTCCCGAGTGGGCCACCAAGTTATAGTCGGCATCGAAATAACGGGCAATGTAGCAACCATAGGCCAGATTACAGTTTTGGGTTTCGGCAGTGTAGGGCTCCGAGCCACTTGCCGAATCTGTGCCGTAGCCTGCTGTGAGCGAGTCGCCAATGAACTCTATGTGGCGACCTTTGGCCAAATTCTGTCCCGACAGCAACTCTCCATCGGCCCAGAACGAATAGACGGTGGTAAGACCATTGAAACCCTCGGTGCGACGTTGCAGACGAATGTGATATGTACTCTCCTCGCCCTCAAACAGAACAACGCTATGGGGCTCTTTACCTTCGGTCTTTACAATAGCATACTGCTGTCCATCGACAATAACATTGAAGTAGTTTAGGCCACTGTCTGCAACCTTCATTTCGAGTTTTGTGCCACAAAATACCATTTCGGCATAGGTGCCACTCCAATCGAATCTCACCTCACCTTCGGGGGTTACATCCACGCGCCCCACCCAGCGAATCTGCTCACTATCTGCACGATAGGTTGTCACAATCGTACCGTGGGACTGAATGGCAACGCCAAACAGTGCGAGAATTGCAAAAATCACTCTTTTCTTCATTTTTTCTTTATTTTGTTAAGTTTATATCCTGATTCTTGTTGGCGTTGCGACACGCGCAACTGCGTCACTACAAAGGTATGCAATGTTTTGCTAATGAGCAACCCACAATGAAAATTAGCCCATACGGCAGAGGTGTTTGGGGCGATTATTAGGTTCTTTTTTTGCCAATGGCTTTGTAGGGGGGGCGAAAAAAGGGATTACGTCGCTGCGCTCCGTGATCCCAACGCTGCGCGAGCGTCCCTGCAAAAACAAAATTAGTTGTAGGCCCCTTGGGGCCACATTTTGTTTTCTGCAAACCGCTTACAAACAAGTTTGTGCGGTTTGCAGAAAAAACAAAGGGCTTCGATTATATCGAAGCCCTACAACTAATTTTGTTCTTTGCGGAGAGACAGGGATTCGAACCCTGGATACCCGAAGGTATAACGGTTTTCGAGACCGCCCCGATCGACCACTCCGGCATCTCTCCAATCGGTTCTCATCGGTATTTCGGACCTTTGAGTGTGCAAAGATAACTAAAAAAACTAAAATCAAAAGGCGAAAATCAAAAAAAATGATTTTTGCCGATTTTCTATGGCACATCAACCCCTATGCCGAGGTGTAAGATGACCACCTTCGAGCGCCACCTCGTCCTACTCTTTGCAGGTTACAACAGCCACCCAGCCATCCTTCAAATCACACCCCTTATAGGTCAGTCCAAGTTCCTCCGCACGCGCACGGATAACCTCAATATCACCCTCCAAGATGCCACTCATAATGAGTTCGCCACCCTCATTAAGCGCCTCCACATAGTGGGGCATATCGCCCAACAAGATGTTGCGGTTGATGTTCGCCAAGATGGTGTCGTACCTCTTGCCACGAATGGTGCTCACATCGCCTAAATGTGCCGTAACTTTCTCTGCCACACCATTTTCGGCACAGTTCTCAACACAGTTTTCGTATGCCCACTCGTCGATATCTACCGCATCCACACTCTCGGCATTACACATTGCGGCAATGATTGCCAGCACTCCCGTACCGCTACCCATATCGAGCACACGCTTGCCCGTAAAGTCACGAGAGGCCACCGCACGACTCATTAGGTAGGTGGTGGCGTGATGACCCGTGCCGAAGGACATCTTGGGCGTGATGACGACGTCGAAGCGGAAGTGGGGATATGGTGCGTGGAAGGGGGCTCGGATTGCCACCAATTCATCGACCTCTACGGGTGGAAAGTTGCTCTCCCACAGCGCGTTCCAATTCTGTGCCTCAATAACGATGTAGCGATGTTCGCCTACGCCATAGCGTGCAAGGAGAGCCTCCACACGGTCGTAGCAATCCCCCATTTTCTCCTGTGGGATGTAGGCTTTCAGAAGGTCGGGCTCGGTTGCGAAGCTATCAAAGGGGTAGTCCGCCAATTCGGCAATCAGAATCTCCGCCAACTCATCGTTGCAGGGGATATTCAGCTCAACATAGTTCATAGTTCTCTTGTTTTTAGGGTATAGCTATGGTGTCACACTCCTCGGAGTGTTTAGTGCGAAGATAGTAAAAAAAGTTTATTTCGGCACAAAAAGGGGGCACTAAAAAAATCGCGGGTATCTTTTTCGATACCCGCGAACAAAAAAAGGTAATTTTTTTCTAATTGTGGGGAGGGATGTTTTTACTCCTCGCCCTCTGTTTCTGTTGTGCCGAAATCGTAGCCTACAATCTTGCTTGCGTAGTTCTTCCAGCCCTCTGCCGCCTTGTAGGTCTCCACACTCTCGGTGGGAACATAGATGCGGGCACAAGTCGAGGGAATAGATGGGTTAGTTGTGTTAATAGTGGGTGGAGTAGTGGCCTTGATGTAGATTACAGACACATTGGTAGATGAGAAAGCGTTGCTTCCTATCGATGTTATACCGCTACCAATATTCACCCTTGTCAGATTGCTACAAGAATAGAATGCATAACTGCCAATAGTCGTAACATTGTCGGGAATGTCAATAAGGGTTAAGTAGGTGCAGGCTTGGAATGCATGGGAACCAATCTTTGTTACCGACTCACCGAAGGTCACTCTGTTGAAGTCTGCATCCCAGAAGGCGCCAGAAGAAGAAGATTTGTCGGCCGTGTCGCAGTTGAGAATCAGGTGTCCAGAGCAGGTCAAAAATGCAGAATATCCAATAGATGTAACACTTTGGGGAATAGAGACAGTGCTCATGTTTTTGCAACGGCGGAATGCATAATCGCCAATGGTGATAAGCCCATCGGGGAGAATTATCTCGCGTAGGGAGGTTGCATCCTCAAATGCATAATTGCCAATGGAGAGGCAGCTGCTGGGGATGTTGATGGTTGTCAGAGCCGAGTTCTGGTAGAAAGCATAGTTTCCAATGGAGAGAATAGTCTCGGGAAGAGTGATGGTTTTGAGGTTCTTTTTGCTCTTGAATGCCTCTGCGGGGATGTTGTAGATGTCGTCGGAGAAGGTAATAACGCCCTTGCCGTTCTCGTAGACATTGGAGGAGATGATGGCCGCCCAAGTAGCAGATGTGGTAACGGCCAAACTATCGGTGGTGGTGTACCAAATCTGGTTGTTGGGAGGAAGAACGAGGTCTTGGTCGTCATCATCGTCACCGGTGTTGTCGTCGCCGCCATCCTCGTTGCCGGTATTGTCGTCGCCACCATCGTTGCCACCCTGTTTGTTGAGGGGAATGGTGAGCACGGTGCCATCCGAGAGGGTGAAGTAGGCGTATTCATCATCCCAAGTGACGCTTGTGAAGAGCGAATCGCCACCCGAGGTGGAGCCATCGCCCGTAGCCTCGCCCAACTGTTTCCAAGTTGCGCCACCGTCGTAGGAGATATACCAGAAACCATTTTCGATTTTCAGCTCGGGGGTGATGCCGTCTTTGCCATCTGCACCATCTTTACCATCCTCACCATCCTGGCCCTCGGCCTTAATCTTGTTGCCGTTCTCGTCCAAAATCCACTCGCCATCGACGGTCCAGTAGAGTACGCCATCCGAGTAGCGTGCAACGCCAATTGTGGGGGTGTAGCCTTCGCCACCAGTGGTGCCCTCGCCCGAAGTATTGCCACCCTCGGTGCCGTTGCCACTATTGTTGGTGTCGCCAAGTTTGGTCCAAGTCGCGCCCTCGTCGAAGGAGATCCACCAAGCACCATTCTCAATCTTCAAGAAAGGTGTAGTACCATCCTTACCATCCTCGCCGTCTTTACCATCCTCGCCATCTTTGCCATCTTCGCCATCTTTACCGTCGGTGCCGTTGGCCTTGATTTTGTTGCCTGCATCGTCGAGCAGCCACTCGCCATCAAGGGTCCAGTAGTAATTGCCGTCGGTGTCCTGCTTAACACCAATAACGGGGGTGTAGCCATCCTCGCCATCGCTACCGTTGGCGCCATTGGTGCCATTGTAGATGGTGATAGGCTCGGCATTGGTGAAGGTGATGGTGTAGCCCACGATGGTGTCGCCCTCCTTGATGGGGGTGATTGCGGTGATGCTGTCGTGGCCCTGCATTGCAGACACGAGGGTTTGGAGCGCCTCAATGTTGGTGTTGGTCTGATTGCACTGCTCTTCGAGAGTCTCCACGCGACCTTCGAGGTCTTCGAGGCGGTCGAGAACGGTTACCCAGTCGGCCAACTCGGAACATCCTGTCAGTGAAAGAACCATCACCGACATCAAGAAAATAGATAATTTCCTCATAGATAAAAGTTTGTTAAAGTGTATGTAAATGTGTTTAAGTGTTGTGCTCAAACATAACACCATACAACTCCACTATGGCAAAAATGGGTAACTAATTAAAACAGAAAGTGTGGAGTTGATATCCGTTTACTAAATAGAGGCTCTGACAAAACCCGACAACAATAAACGATGCAATACCCCACACTTGAATAGTATGGGGAGGTATGCACAACGTACATAAGCCACATAACTACACAAGATATGAGTGCTGTTCGTCTGTCCTGTTGTCTTTGAAAACTGTCAGATTTTCTATTTAGAACTGCGAAAACACTTTCATTAAAATATGTCCGCCCACGAGCAAAGCGCCCATAGACGCCACAAATGTAACAAAAATTTCACAAAACGAACAACACTCACGAGGAGGTATTGCATCACACAAAGAAAAAGGGCCCATCCCCAATAGGGTGAGCCCTGAATTATTCGACCAAAGTCAAATTATTTGTATGCTACAATAGCGCTGGTGCCGTGAATATAGAACGCGCCTCCTTTGAACGAGCGGGGGGCGTCGAGCTGCATCTTTGCGTCCTCGCAAACAATCTTCCAATCGCCCTCGGGGAAGACCATATCCACACCGCCACGATTGCCGTTGTAGATAACCAAAATCTCGCTCCACTCGTCGCCCACAGCCTTACCATTGAGGGTGTACATAATGGTGCCCTCGGGCGAGTCGATAAAGTTCAGATTCTCAACAACCTGCTCATTGGTAGCCATACGGAATGCGGGGTGGGTGCGACGCATACGGATGAGCTCCTTATAGTAGTTGAACACGTCGGCATATTTTGCCTTGTGGCTCCAATCTATACGGTTGATTTCGTCGGGCTGGTTGTAGGTGTTGCGGATGTGCTGTTTGGTGCGGTAGAGCTCCTCGCCACAGAAGATGAAGGGTACACCCTGCGAGGTTACAACGATGGTCTGTGCGAGCAAATCCATACGTTTTTTCTGCTCGGGGGTGGCATCTTTTGCCACAGCATCAATCTTGTCACGCAAGCACTCGTCGTCGTGGCACGAAACGTAGTTGATAACCTCAATGGGGTCGTTTGCATAGGGTGCCGAAGAGTAGTTCACCTCTGCGTAGTTCACCTGGGGGTGCTGGGTTGCGCCCACAACGCCAAACTTGATGCTCTCCTTCTGGCGGTTGGTAACCTTACCCGTTGCAAAGCCACCCTCACCTGCGCTCATCCACTCACCACGCAAGCCATCGCGGATGTCGTCGCTGAACACAGCAATGCGGGGGAATTTGGGGCCGTTGTGTTTCGAGGCCTGCATCTCTGCGGGCAGGGGAGTGCTACTTGCCATCCAACCCTCGCCATAGACGAAGATGGAGGGAGAAATTTTATCCAACTCGCTGCGAATGAGGTTCATAGTCTCAATATCGTGGATGGCCATCAGGTCGAAACGGAAGCCATCAATGTGGAATTCGTTGGCCCAATATTTCACCGACTCGGTGATGTAGCGGCGTACCATAGGACGCTCCGAAGCGGTCTCGTTGCCACAGCCCGAAGCGTTGGAGTAGTCGCCACTCTCGGTCTGGCGGTAGTAGTAGCCGGGAACGGTGAGCGAGAAGTTGGAGCCGTCGTTCACAAAGGTGTGGTTATACACAACGTCCATAATCACGCCAATGCCAGCCTTGTGGAGTGCCTGTACCATCTGCTTCATCTCGCGGATGCGAACCTCGGGGGTATAGGGGTCGGTCGAATAGCCACCCTCGGGGGCATTATAGTTCTTGGGGTCATATCCCCAGTTGTAGGTATTGTCCTCCAAGCGAGCCTCATTTACCGAGCCGTAGTCGTAGGAGGGGAGGATGTGAACGTGGGTGATGCCCAACTCTTTGAGGTGGTCAATACCGCTCTTTAAGCCCTCGGGGGTGAGGGTGCCCTCCTCGGTCAAGGCGAGGAATTTGCCCTTGTTGGTGACGCCACTATTGTCGGCAATCGAGAAGTCGCGGTGGTGCATCTCGTAGATTACGATGTCGGTATAGTTCTCAACCTCAATCTGTTTGTCCTCTGCCCAACCCTCGGGATTTGTCTCGGCCATATCAATGATTGCGGCACGCATACCATTTACACCCACAGCCTTGTTCCACACACCTGGGGTCTCGTCGAGTGTTTTGCCATTGGTGGTTACCTGATAGGTATAGAACTGACCTTTGCGGTCGCCTTCGAGGGTTGCCACCCAAGTACCCTTGGTGCTCTTTTTCATAGCGACGGTTTCGAGCGCCTCGCCCCCATCACCCTCGGCATAGATACGAAGGGTTACACTCTCTGCGCTGGGAGCCCACAAGCGGAGGGTGGATTTTTCGGGGGTGTAGGTGAGTCCGAGGTCATTTTTCTTGTACTCGGGGTAGGTCGCATAGTCGCCTACGGTTGTTTGGGTTTTGCAAGCCATAGTCATCACGCCACATACGATTGCGGCAAGTTTAAGTAGAGTTTTCATTATTATTTTATTTTGTTATTTCGTCGGCTGTTTTCTCTTGCGCACAGCGCAAGGTAGCGATTTTTTCTCAAAAGAGCACACGCTTTCCGATGAATCGACAAATTTTCACGACCAACGCTCGGATTTTGCCACAACCACCAACATCAATAGCCTCGGATTCACACTCGCGAGCTCGCGCCCCACGCTCACCCCTACCGTCATACTTACGGGTATCTTTTTTAATACCCGTGAACAAGGGGGCGACTGACAATGATGAGGAAGGGGTGGGGTATAGATGTCGAAGGGTGGATAAGGCCTCATTGCAGGGGTGTGCATAGCGTAGCCAATCCGGAAGGCCTATTTTTGGGGCGGGAAGGGAACTATTATCAACCCATCATCGCCCTCTTCCTCCTTGTCATCCTCCGACTCTGGGACATACTCTTGAATACCCCTCCAAGCGACCATCCACTCGGTGAATTTGTTGTTTGGGTCGTTGCAGTAGGTATCAAACCTGTCCGAATCGTGGTAATTCTTCGCCAGCATCACCTCTATTGCGAGTTCCCTCTCTCTGCCCGTTTGGTTTCTCGGGATGCACACCCAAACCCCATAACCATTACAATCGTCGGATTGTGGCCCGACTTCATCCTCAATGATAAGTCGATAACGATAGCATTGACACTCTTCGCCCATTTGTGTTCGTGTGGGCACGGACTCATCTCGCATATATTCTACAAGGTAGAACCACCCCTCATACCCCTCTGTGGGGATGACTTTGGGGTTTAGGTCTTCGGAGCAGGGGATAGCACAAATTTTGAAATACTCGGTTCCGCACGAGGTGGCGAGGGTTGCCAGAAGGATGAATTGTAGGATTGCAAAGATTCGTTTCATAGTTAGGGCCTGTTTTTATAGTTTCGGGCAAGCCGACTGGCTTGCCCGCGACGTTAGAGGTTAGACTTTCGACGTTAGACTCTTAATTGCCGTTGAGCCATTCGAGGAACTCGGCGGTGCGGGCACGCGACACAAAAAAGTCATCGCGGCGGGTGGTGCGAAGTTGCACCTTCAAGCGCGAGCCAAAGTGTTTGGTAACCACCTGAATGTAAGGAAGTGCCACAATGAACGAGCGACCAATGCGGAAGAAGTGCTCGGGGTTGAGCTTGGCCTCAATAGCATCGAGGGAGTCATCGACAATATATTCGCGATTCTCGTCGGTAACCAGAAATGTGGTCTTGTTTTCGGAGTAGAAAAAGGCGATATTTTCCACCCTCACAAGAATGATTTTGTCGCCCACCTTCACCAAAAAACGGTCTTTGTATGGGGTTGTTTTGGGGGCAAAAAGTTCCGCGAGTTTATTGTAGTCGAAGGGGGCCTCACCACTCTTTTGGGTGAGTGTTCGGCAGTGGTCAATAGCGCTACGCAGAGCGTTGCGATCTACGGGTTTGAGCAAGTAATCCACCGAGTGAATTTTGAACGCATCAAGTGCGTAATTGTCGTAGGCTGTGGTGATTATCACTTTGCCAGAAACCTCCGCACTCTTGAAGATGTCGAACCCAAGTCCATCGCTCAACTGCACATCCAGAAAGATGACGTCGGCACCATTGGGGTGTGCACCAAACCACTCCACAGCCTCGGCTACGGAGCCCATCATTGCCACAACTTCGAGGTCGGGGGCGATGGTTGTGATGGCACGTTGGAGGTTGAGTCTCGAAGGTACCTCGTCTTCAATTATAACTACTCTCATAATAGGGGTACTTTAACTGTAAAGTTTGCACCCTCTTCCACGACTTCGACCTCTTTGTCTGCCAACACACGGTATTGTGTGCGGAGGTTGCGAAGTCCGAAACCGTTGGAATCGGGGGCGATTTGTTTGTGGTTTATATTATTGCTAACCACCACCTTACCACCCTCCACCCAAATGCGGATGTGGAGGCGGTTGGCTGGGGTTGCGGTGTTGTGTTTGAAGGCATTTTCCACCAAAACTTGCAAGGCACAAGGGATAACTTTGTTTCCCATATTGCGCTGGGGAATGTTAATCTCCACCTCGAAGCCATCCAAGAATCGTTCCCTCATAATATCTATATAGAGGTGTAGGAAATCGAGCTCCTTGGCGAGTTCTATGGTGTCGTACTCCTCCTGTTTGAGTAGGTAGCGGTAGATGTTTGCAAGTTTGCGGATGTAGTCGCTCGCCCTCTCGGTCTGCTGCTCCTGTACAAGGTAGTCGAGGATGGAGAGGCTGTTGAAGAGGAAGTGGGGGTTGAGTTGTCGTTTGAGCTGGGAGTATTGGTATTGTGTGCGCTCGCTCTTTGCCAACACCTTCGATACATACTTGCGCGAGGAGCGAAACCAGAGCCACAAATAGAGCGTTACAAGTGCTATGGAGCAAAGAATAAGGGCCGAGAAGAGTATCGAACACCACTCGGCACCCCACGCTACAATAGACTCACTGCGCGCGGCAATTACCGTTGCCAAAAGGGCACATCCAGCCACCACCACAATCCACGAAACACCCCTCAAAAGGGTGTTATTGCGCAACCACTCCACGCGATTGATAAGCCAACCGAGAAGTAGGGTGGAGGAGAGGGTTATGGCCACATTAAGGGGGTCGTAGATGATGATGCCGATTGCGCTAAACAGCTCCATTCCGCCCCGAACTCCGAAGTGTTCGTAGATGTTTACAAGCCCAATTCGCAGAAGCAGAATAGCAATAATAACGGCAACTATGCGCAAAAGGTCTTTGTTCATACAAATGCCTGATTATTTGCGCCTTGAAGCGATGATGATGGTCGCCCAACCGAGAATTTCGGTGACGATAAAGGTGGTGATTTCGCTCGAATATTTGATAAGGAAATCAACCCCCGAAGCGGTGAGCCACTCGCCTCCGAGGGTGCCCAAGTAGAAGCCCGCAAAGCAACTCAAAACAGCAAGTGCAGCGGAGACTTCGAGGGGGAGTCCATAGGCGTGAGTTACCAAAACAATCATCGAGATGGTCAGCAGCGATAGCAGAATCTCGTCATTCAGCCCACACGCATTCATCGCCCAAGAGGCAACAAGGTGCGCAATGGCAAAAAGATGGATAACCCAACTACATTTGGTCAGTTTTGCGTCCATTTTTAGTGGTTAATGAAGGTTTTAGGTTTTCAAAGGTAGTGATTTTTTGTGGGAAACCAACTATTTTGGGGAGATTTTTTCTCCGCCCTCGTCACGAAAAATCCGCCATTCGTCAAATTTTTATGGTTGTTTCAACAAAAATATGTATTTTGCAAAACTTTATTTATAGAAATAGGTGCTCGCGCGGGCGTGAGGGGGGGTAAATTTGGGCCCCAAAACGGCTTGGTGGCAGAGCGTAAAAAGAGCGAACAGAAAGACAAAACAACAAAACAATAAACACACAAAAAACTATGAGTAACAAAAGAAATCTTTCCTTCTGGCAGATGTGGAATTTGAGCTTCGGATTCTTCGGAGTGCAGATTGCCTACGCATTGCAGAGTGCCAACATCAGCCGCATTTTTGCAACCCTGGGTGCAGACCCCCACACTTTGAGCTTCTTCTGGGTGTTGCCCCCTCTTATGGGTATGATTGTTCAGCCCATCGTGGGTGCTATGAGCGACAAGACTTGGTGCCGTTTGGGCCGCCGCAAACCCTACCTCTATGTAGGTTCCATTGTGGCAGTGATTGTTATGGCTCTGCTGCCCAACTCGGGAAGTTTTAGCCTCACAGTTAAGGCGGCTCTCGCCTTTGGTGCTGTGATGCTGATGTTGCTCGACACCTCAATCAATATGGCAATGCAGCCCTTCAAAATGATGGTGGGCGATATGGTCAATGAGGAGCAGAAGACCAAGGCCTACTCGATTCAGAGTCTGCTTTGCAACGCAGGTTCGCTTGTGGGCTACCTCTTCCCCTACTTCTTCACTTGGATTGGTGTGAAGAACACCGCACCCGAGGGTATGATTCCCCCTTCGGTAACTTGGTCGTTCTATGTTGGCGCCGCAATCCTCATTATCTGTGTTCTCTTCACCGGTGTGAAGGTTAAAGAGATGAATCCCGAGGAGTATGCCGAGTTCCACGGCATCAAACCCGAGGAGAAGGAGGAAAAAGGCGAGAAGGCCAACATTGTGAAACTTCTTGTGAACGCACCCAAGGCTTTCTGGCAGATTGGTCTTGTTCAGTTCTTCTGCTGGTTTGCGTTCCTCTATATGTGGAACAACACCACCGGTGCTATTGCCGAGAATGTTTGGGGTACTGTTGATGCCAAGTCGGCAGCCTTCCAGGCCGCAGGTGACTGGACAGGTGTATTGTTTGCTGTTCAGGCAGTGGGTTCGATTCTCTGGGCTTTGGTTTTGCCCCTGTTCCGCAACGAGAAGGTGGGCTACTCGGTGAGCTTGTTGTTGGGTGCCGCAGGTTTCATTTCGACCTTCTTCATCCACGACCAGTATCTTTTGTTCGTATCGTTCTTGCTGATTGGTTGCGCTTGGGCTGCAATGCTCGCAATGCCCTTTGCGATGCTTACCAACTCGCTTTCGGGTAAGGCAATGGGTACCTACCTCGGTCTGTTCAACTGCACCATCTGCTTGCCCCAGATTGTGGCAGCACTCGTTGGTGGCTTCCTCTTCAAGACCTTCGGTGGCGCTATGGTGACTCTCGAAAATGGCGCAATGGTTCAGAGTGGTCAGGCGGTGATGCTTTTGATTGCTGGCATCTCGCTTGTTTTGGCAGCCATCGCGGTGTTTGGTATCAAAACCCGCAAGGCTAATAAATAGTTGCAAGGAAGAAAAATTAGATAAAACATAAAAACGCCAATTACAATGAAAAAGACTTTTTTCAGCACAATGAAGATTATGAGCCTTGTGCTGTTGGCCTCGGTTTCGCTCGTAACCTCTTGCAAGGACGAGCCCGAACCTATCAATCCCAACGGCAAGAAGGTGGTTAGTGTTAGCGCAACCATCGAGAACTACACCAAGGCAACAGACTCATCGTTTGAGGAGGGCGACAAGATTGGTCTGCACATCCTCACCGATTTGACCTTCTTGAACAACGCACAGTTTACCAATACCAAGGGTAAGTTCAAGGCTGCCCAGGAGAACTATTGGTATGAGGATGCCGAGGTGGAGGCTACCGTTGTGGGTTACTACCCCTACAATGCAAATGCCCTCTACACCAAGAGAGGCTACAATGTTGAGGTTGGTACCGACCAGAGCACCGATAAAAAGTATAAAGCATCGGACTTTATGGTTGCTCGCACCACTTCGAAACCCACCGATAAGGCTGTGGCTCTCACCTTCAACCACGTTCTCTCGAAAGTAACTCTCTCGATTGACCCCAAGGGCGAGACCATCAAGACCGTCACCGTTTCGGGCTTGGATGTTAAGACCAACTACGAGCTCCGTGAGGGTAAGGTGACTGCTGTTGACTCGCAGGCCGACATCACCCCCGCAAAGGTTTCGGTTGATGGTAAGGATGCTTGGGTATTCTTGGCTGTGCCCCAGAGCAACAACCCCGAGATTGTGGTGACCACCACTTCGGGCAAGACCTTCTTGTTCGATGCCGAAGGCCTCAAATTGGAGTCGGGTAAGGCATACACCAGCACCCTTGTGCTCGACAAGGAGAATTTCAAGACACAGTTTACCGTAACCGTTACCGACTGGATTGCGGAGAACAACAATATGGTCTTCGAGAAGGTTGAGAACGACTTCATTATTGAGGAGAGCTACGGCATTGAGGATGTGGATCCCACCATCGAGTGGCCTTTGATTGCAACCCTTCCTTCGCTCATCTCGCCCGATATGGCCGAGGATTGTGTGATTGTAGTGAATGTTGCCGATAGTGGCGTAACTCCTGGCGAGAAACTCTACGCCCACACAGGTGTTATCACCAATTTGAGCAATGGCGGTGGTGACTGGAAATATGTGAAACACGATTGGGCTGTGGATGCAGCCGATTGCTGCCTCACCCACGTTGGTGGCACCATCTACGCACTCTTGTTGCCTGGTGGTCCCCGTGCTTTCTATGGCGTTCCCGCAGGCGAGGAGTTGAAACAGCTGGCATTTGTGTTCCGCACAAGTGGCGGTACCAAAGAGGTTAAGAACAATGGTCAGGATATCTATGTAGACCTTGTTGATGCCAACGATTTGGTTGTATCGTTTGTGTCGCCCGCACACGGTGAGATTGTGAGCGTTGGTGATGTTGTAAGCGTGAAGGTTGTAACCCAGAATGCCGAGAGCGTATCGTTGCTGCTCAACGAGTCGGAGGTTGCCACCGGCAAGCGCGAGATTACCTATGAGCACACCGTTTCGGAGGTGGGTGATATGAAGTTCAAAGCAATTGCTACCGACACCGAGGGTATGACCGCAACCGAGGAGGTTACCGTTGCAGCCCTTGGAGATACCCAGTCGATGGCTCGCCCCGCAGGTGCCAAAGAGGGTGTAACCGTTGAGGGTTCGGAGGCAACCGTTGTGCTCTTTGCCCCTGGTAAGAAACAGGTTGTTTTGCTTGGCGACTTCAATGGCTTTGCTCCTTCGAATGAGTATATGATGTACAAGGATGGTGACTACTTCTGGACTACCGTTAGCGGTTTGCAGCCCAACACCGAGTATGCATACCAATTCTTGGTTGATGGTTCTGTGAGGGTGGGTGACCCCTACTGCGAGAAGGTTCTCGACCCCTGGAACGACAAGTGGATTAACGAGCACTACGAAATCTATCCCAACTTGAAGGAGTATCCTGCAAATAGCACCGAAGTTGTTTCGGTATTTGAGACCACTCCCGAGCAGTACACTTGGAAGGTTACCGACTTTAAGCGTCCCAACCGCCACTCGCTGGTGATTTATGAGTTGCTTATCCGCGACTTTACCGATGAGGGTTCGATTGATGCTGTTACCGAGAAACTCGACTACCTCGAAGACCTCGGTGTGAACGCCATTGAGTTGCTCCCCATCCAGGAGTTCGATGGTAACAACTCGTGGGGCTATAACCCTTGCTTCTACTTTGCAGCCGATAAGGCCTACGGTACCAAGACCGACTATAAGGAGTTTATTGACGAGTGCCACAAGAGGGGTATTGCTGTGATTTTGGACGTTGTGTTCAACCACGCAACAGGTCAGTTCCCCTGGGCGAAGATGTGGTGGAATAGTTCGAAGAACTGCACCGCAGCCGACAACCCATTCTTCAACGAGGTGGCAAAACACAACTTCAACGTATATCACGACTTCAACCACTCCTACGCCAAGACTCGCTCCTACTTCAAGGAGGTATTGCAGTTCTGGCTCGAAGAGTACAACATTGATGGTTACCGCTTCGACCTCACCAAGGGTATCGTTCAGAACCCCTCGAACTACGATGCAGGTGGCTACTCGGCAGAGCGTATCGGTTGGTTGAAAGGTTATGCCGATGCTATCCGCGAGGTTGAGGATGATGCATATATCATCTTCGAGCACTTCTGTGACAATAGGGAGGAGAACGAACTTGCTGCCTATAAGGATATTATGCTCTGGCGCAATATCAATAGCGCATCGTGCGAGAGCGCTATGGGTTGGACCGGTAACGACAAGAGCAACTTCTCGGGCATCAGCGCCTACGGCCGTGTGGGCTTTGCAGAGAGCCACGACGAGGAGAGGGTTGCCTACAAGATGAAGATGTATGGCAGTGGCGACTTGAAGAGCGTCACTTCGACCGCAGCTGTAAATCAGCTTACCGGTATGTACGCCCTCGAATACCTCTCGCCCTACACCAAGATGATTTGGCAGTTTGGTGAGTTGGCATACGACTACTCGATTGAGGAGAATGGCCGAACAGGCGAGAAACCCATTCCTTGGGAGCTTGGCTACTTCACCAACACCTACCGTAAGTCGCTCTACGACAACCTCTCGAAGATAATCTCGTTCCGCACCGATAATACCAAGATTTTCTCCTCCGATTCGGGTGACACCGAGCGTAAGGCTTGGAATGTAGGCGATAGCTCGATGGGTGGTAAGACCCTCGTGTTGAGCAATACCCACGGTGGCGTTATCGTTGTGGCCAACCAGTCTTCGTCGAAGGCAACCACCACTGTGAGCGTACCCCAGACAGGTGTTTGGACCAATATTATTACCGGTGAGAAGGTTACCCTCTCGTCGAGTTATAGCGTAACTCTCAATGCCCACGAGTACATTGTTCTCGGTAGGGTGAACTAATAACCACAAAAATTTCGCACAATAATGAAACGACTTTTTGTGACACTTATCACCGCCCTCTGCGCACTCTCTTTGAGCGCGCAGAAGGTGGATAGGGTTGAGCCCCTTTCGTGGTTCACCGATATGAAAACCCCTCTGCAACTTATGCTCCACGGTGAGGAGATTGCAGGTTCGGAGGTGTCGGTTGATGAGCAGGGCCTCTATTTGAAGGGCATCATTCGTACCGATAACCCCAACTACCTCTTCCTCGATTTGGATGTGAAGAAGGCGGGTGATTGGAACATTACCCTCACCAAGGGCCGTAAGAAACACACCTTTGCATACCACATCGACAACCGTAGGGAGGGCTCTGCCGAGAGGGAGAGTTTTAGTTCGAAGGATGTTGTATATTTGATTATGCCCGATAGGTTTGCCAATGGTGATGAGTCGAACGACACCGTTGCCGAGTGCGCCGAGGGTTGCAACCGTAATGAGCCTTTTGGTCGTCACGGTGGTGACATTCAGGGTGTTATCGACCACCTCGATTACCTTGCAGATTTGGGTGTAACGGCCATTTGGAGCACCCCTATGACTCTCGACAACGAGGGCTTCGCATCGTACCACGGCTACTCCTGCTCGGATTACTACCACATTGACCCCCGCTATGGTAGCAATGAGCTCTACAAACAGATGGTTGCCGAGGCACACAAGAGGGGCATTAAGTTCATCTTCGATGTTGTGACCAACCACTGCGGTACGGCACACTGGTGGGCTGGCGACTTCCCTTCGAGCGATTGGGTACACAATGGCGACAAACCCCTCATCACCAACCACGGTTGGATGATGCAGGCCGACCCTGTGAATCGCTCCACTCGCGACCACAAGATGATGGAGCAGGGCTGGTTTGACTACTCGATGCCCGATATGAACTTGGAGAATCCTTTGGTTTTCAACTACTTCCGCCAACTCTACTGCTGGTGGATTGAGTGGGCCGACTTGGATGGTTTGAGGGTTGATACCTTCCCCTACAACGAGAAGTGGAGTATGGCTCGCTGGACTCGCTCGATTCTCAACGAGTATCCCAACCTGAACATCGTGGGTGAGTGCTGGAACTCTGTTCCTGCAATCTGTGCCTATTGGGAGGGCGCGTCGAATAACCGCGATGGCTATTCGAGTGGTCTGCCTTCGGTGATGGACTTCCCCTTGCAGGAGAAGATTTCGCTGGGCCTTTCGAAACAGCCCGACGGCTGGATGTGTGGCGGTCACGGTGTCTATGCCTCGATTATGCAGGACTTCCTCTATGGTAATCCCAATACCATCCTCACATTCCTCGATAACCACGACACCGAGCGCTTTGCCGATTCGATTGAGGGCGATTTGAGGAAGTACAAAATCGGTATGGCCATTATCGCTACTACCCGTGGTGTTCCCCAGGTGCTCTATGGTACCGAGATTATGATGCGTTCGAGCGATATGAGTATGGGCCACGGAGGTTCGCGTAAGGAGTTCGAGGGTGGCTGGAAGGGCGACAAGAACGATAAGTTCACCACAGAGGGCCGCACCGCCGAGGAGCAGGAGGCTTTTGAGCACACACGCACACTGTTGCGTTACCGCACCTCGGAGCCCGTTGTGCAGAGTGGCAAACTCACCCAATTCTACCGCACCGACAACCTCTATGTCTTTGCACGTCACAACGATGAGAAGGTTGTGCTGACCATCACCAACTTCGCTCCCGAGGGCCGCAATTTGGTTTGGAGCGACTACGAGGAGGTGATTCCCGAGGGTATGGTTGGTCGTAGCATCCTCAATGGTCGCAACATCGTCGCTTCGGGCGAGGGTGTGGTTGAGGCCTATGGTTGCGAGGTAATCGAATTTGTTAAATAAACACTAAATATCAGCAGATGAAAAACATTTATGAAACTTCGCCCTTTACCACCTTCTTCCCCGCGGAGAAGGAGGTAAAATGTAGGGCAAAGCACACCCTCTCGTTGAGGGTATATGCCCCCACTGCCCGCCCCTCGCAGAGACTCTATATCTCGGGTAGCAGCGTGGAGCTTGGTGCTTGGGACATAGAGAAAGCACTTCCTCTCACCCTCGCATCGTACCCCTATTGGACACTCTCGCTCGACCTCTCGAAGTTGGGTGACGAGTTTGAGTACAAGTTCTTCATCAAGGAGAACGGCAACATTTGGTGGGAGGATGGCTACAACCGTCGCTACTACGTTTGTGGCGAGATGGAGAGCGAGCAGATTGAGGCTACTTTCCGTGGCAACTTCGATTGGAAGGGTGCCGGTGTGGCAATTCCCGTATTCTCCATCCGTACCGAGCAGAGCCAGGGTGTGGGTGACTTTGTGGATTTGAAGAAGATGGGCGACTGGGCTGTGGCAACAGGTCAGAAAATCATCCAGATTCTCCCCATCAACGACACCACCCAGACCTTCACTTGGAGGGACTCCTATCCTTATAGCGCAATCTCCATCTTTGCACTCAACCCAATGTATCTCTCGATTCGTGAGTTGGGCGCAACCGACCAGGAGATGGATAGGCTCAACGCTCTCGAAGCGATGGATTATGATGCAGTCGTGAAGATGAAGTTCGACTTCATCCGCAAGACCTTTGACAAGAGTGGCAAACGCACCCTCGGCACCAAAGCCTTTGCCAAATTCTATGAGGCAAATAAGGATTGGCTCGACAACTATGCAGCCTTCTGCTATTTGAGGGATAAGAAGGGTACCGCCAACTTCCACGCTTGGGGCAAGGAGGCAAACTACACCACCAAACTCGTTGAGAAACTCTGCAACCCCGAGTTCAAGGAGTACAATAAGGTGGCACTCTACTATTGGTTGCAGTATCAGCTCGACCGTCAGCTCAAAGAGAGTGTGGCCTACTGCCGTTCGATTGGCGTGGTGCTCAAAGGCGACATTCCAATTGGTATCTCGCGTGACTCGGTGGAGGCTTGGAGCGATGCTCGCTTGTTCAATATGAACTGCCAGGCGGGTGCTCCACCAGATGATTTCTCGGCCGATGGTCAGAACTGGGGCTTCCCCACCTACAATTGGGAGGTTATGGCACAGGATGGCTATGCTTGGTGGAAACGCCGCTTCGAGAAGATGGCCGACTACTTCGATTTGTATCGTATTGACCACATCCTCGGCTTCTTCCGCATCTGGGAGATTCCTATGGACTCGGTTGTTGGTCTTTTGGGCTACTTCAACCCCGCAATGCCTTACAGCTACGACGAGCTGGCACAGAGGGGTATGCCTATGAACCGCGACAGGTATGTTGAGCCCCAGATTCACTGGGACTACCTCCACGAGTTCTTTGGCGATGAGGATTGGACTCCCTACCTCGATGCAAAAGATAATGGTTACTTCTCGCTCAAGGCCGAGTACCGCACCCAGCGCCAGATTTTGGAGGCCTTGGGCGGTAAGAATGAGAAGGCGAAGAATGCACTCTATGGCCTGACAGGTGAGGTTCTCTTTATTGAGGATCCCCGCAAACCCGGCCACTTCCACCCCCGTATCTCGGCACAGCACACCAAGAGCTACCAGTGGCTCTCGCAGTGGGAGAAAGAGAGATTCAACGACCTCTATAACGACTTCTTCTACCACCGCCACAACGACTTCTGGGGCGCTTTGGCTATGGAGAAACTCCCCGCATTGGTGGATGCAACCAATATGATGTGTTGTGGTGAGGACCTCGGTATGGTGCCTGCTTGTGTAGGTCCCGTTATGCAGAACCTCGGAATCCTCTCGTTGGAGGTTCAGAGGATGCCCAAGGACCCCAAAGATAAGTTTGGCTTCACCAACCGCTACCCCTATGCATCGGTTTGTACCACGGGTTCGCACGACACAAGTACCATTCGTGGCTGGTGGCGTGAGGATAGGGCAACCACCCAGGCATACTACAATGAGATTCTCTGGAAACAGGGCATCGCACCCGAGGATGCTGGTGGTGAGACCTGCCACACAATCGTGAACAACCACCTGATGTCGCCTTCGGCACTCACCATTCTTCCCTTGCAGGATTGGCTCTCGATGGACGAGAGGGTACGCAAGGCAGATGTGGATAGCGAGCGTATCAACATCCCCGCTATCGCCAACCACTACTGGCGTTATAGGATGCACCTGACAGTTGAGCAACTCCTCAAAGAGGAAGAACTCAACCAGAAGATTAAGGGAATGATTGCCGCTTCGGGTAGGTAAAATATGCCACAGGGGGCACTCCGCCCGTCGCCCAAAAACGGGCGGTTTGTCCCCCCAAAATGGCAGATTGTCCCTACGATATACCTATAATAAAAATAAAATAGTATTTTTGCCAATCTGCAAATTGGCAAATAAAAAGATAGACAAAAAACTACTTAATAAACAAATCGCTTATGTTAAAACAGTTACTACGTTTTAGGAAGGCACTTTCCCTCGTGGCAGTACTCTTTGTATTCGGCGCATCGTCGTTTGCACAGAAGGGTGCTGTTTCGGGTGTTGTGAAGGATGCCAAAGGCGAGCCCGTAATTGGTGCTACCGTTGTGGATGTTGCCACAGGTTTGGGTACCATTACAAGCTACGATGGCTCGTACACTATCAATGTGGACAAAAATGCCACACTCTGTGTTAGCTACGTTGGTTTTACCGACGCTTACGAGATTGTTGCAGGTCGCACAACCATTGACATCACCCTCGAAGAGAGCGCACAGCAGATTGAGGAGATTGTGATGGTGGGTTACGGCTCGCAGAAGAAGAAAGAGGTAACTGGTTCGGTGGCAAGTCTTAAATCCGAGGACTTCAACCAGGGTGTAAAGACCAACCCCGTTGGTATGTTGCAGGGTAAGGTTGCGGGTCTTAACATCATTAAGACCACTTCGGATCCCACCAGTACTGGTTATAGTATGCAGATTCGTGGTTTCTCGACCCTCGACAAGGGTGCGGGTACCTCGCCTTTGTTCATTGTGGATGGTGTGCCCGTGAGCAGCATCGACAACATCTCCAACGATGAGATTGCTTCGATGGACGTGTTGAAAGATGGTTCGGCAGCGGCTATCTATGGTACTCGTGGTACCAATGGTGTGATTATCATCACCACCAAACGTGGCGAGAACTTCTCGAAAGAGGCTCAAACCGCAGTTGAGTACTCGGGCTATGTTTCGGCATCGGTACGCAATGGTAGTATGGGTATGGCTACTCCCGAGGAGTTTATCAACCTCGAAGAGAGCACAGGTGGCCTTATTAAGCCCACTTTGATTAAGAATGCCGAAGGCGAGTATGAGCAGACCGACTGGATGAGCGCACTTTGCCGCGATGTGGCAATGACCCAGAACCACAATGTGGCTATCACCGGCTCGGCAAGCAACTTCAACTATCGTGCTTCGGTTGCATACAAGGATGCACAGGGTATTGCAAAAACCTCCAACCGTGAGGAGTTGATTGCTAAAATTGCCGCTTCGCAGAAGGCTCTTGGTGGTAGGTTGGAGTTGCAGTATGACCTCTCCTATATGGACTATCGCAACGACTTCTTCTGTGGCGATTTCAAGCAGGCAGCAATCTTGAACCCCACCTATCCCATCTATGACGAGAGCCAGGAGAATGGTTTCTATTTGCCCCAGGGTACAGGTCTTACCAACCCCGTGGAGAATATGACCAATAAGGAGAGCTATCAGGATGGTAACTTCTTCCGTGGTTCGATTAAGGCTTCGCTCAAACTCTTTGAGGGCTTGAAGTTGAGTGCTTTTGCGGCAATGGAGGATGGTGACAACACCTCCTACTGGTACAACGGTGTTATCAACACCGACATTGAGGGCTCGGGCAAGGCTGGTCGCAGCGCCGATAAGAGCCGTAACAAACTCTTCGAGGCAACCCTTGATTATGCTTGGTCGTCGGGTGGTCACAGCGTGACCGCAGTGGCTGGTGTTTCGTACCAGAACTTTATGTACGATGGTATGAGTGTGTCGAATAAGGGTTTCCCCACCCCTGGTATGAAGTACTACCAGATTGGTAATGGTGATGCCGAGAAGACCTACCTCACCGCATCGTCCTATCGCAACTCCAACAGCTTGGCAGCAGCTTTCGGTCGTGTAAACTACTCGTTCGATGGCAAATACCTCTTGTCGGCATCGCTCCGTAGGGAGGGTTCGTCGAGGTTTGGTGCCAACAATAAGTGGGGTTGGTTCCCCGCAGTTTCGCTCGGTTGGCGTATCAACCAGGAGGACTTTATGATGGGCAACGAGTATGTTAACGACCTCAAACTCCGTTTGGGTTGGGGTGTTACCGGTAACAACCTCAATAGCGACCTCCGCTCGGTGGCTATGCTTTCGAATGGTGGTACCTTCTGGTACAATGGCCAGTATGTTTACACCTATGGTGTGAGCCAGAATGTGAACCCCGACCTCCGTTGGGAGAAGAAATATAAGTACAACCTCGGTTTGGACTACGCTTTGAGCGACAACCGCTTCTATGGTAGCTTGGATGTATACTATCGTCAGACCCGCGACCTGTTGTGGGACTACGAGGTGCCCACTCCTCCCTACCAGTTCCCCACCTTGCTTGCAAACGCAGGTCAGATGGATAGCTTTGGTGTAGAGATGGTTCTCAATGCAGATGTTATTCGCACCAAGAATATCACTTGGACCACCACTCCCACCATCTCGTTCAACCGCAACTACATCACCAAACTCTCCGACCCCAGCAAGGGCTTCAACTATAAGGAGACTTCGTCGGGTTGGGTTGGTGAGAACGGTATTATGAACACCTCGACCCAGATTCTTATTGAGGGTCAGTCGGTAGGTGCGTTCTATGGCTACAAGCTCCACGAGCAGTACTTCAAACAGACCGGTAAGTGGTACTATGAGACCCCCGCAGGTGGTGTTGTTGATGAGAACACTCTCGCCGACGCATATCGCCAGGTTATCGGTAACGCACAGCCTTTGTTCACCTTCGGTTGGAACAACACCTTCCGTGTTAAGAACTTCGATGCCACCATCTTCTTCCGTGGCGTTTATGGCAACGACGTGCTGAACCTCACCCGCTGGGCATACGGTCCCCGTCCTACCCAGGCAGACAACCTCTTTATGTTTGACGTGAAGGGCAAAGATGTGGTTTATACCAACAAGGCTTGCTTCTCGGACTACTACTTGGAGGATGGCTCCTATGTGAAACTCGACAACATCACTTTGGGTTATACCCACAAACTCCCCGAGGGCTCGGCTGTTCAGTCGGTTCGCGTATATGTGACCGGTCAGAACCTCTTGACCATCACCAAGTATAGCGGTCTTGACCCCGAGGTTGATACCAACAGCGTATGGAGTGCAGGTATTGACTATTGTGACTTCTATCCCACCGTTGCAACTGTGTTGTTCGGTCTTAACTTGACGTTTAACTAATAAAAAATGCTGCGAATTATGAAAAAATTTCTTTTAATGTTGGCAGCTACTGCCACTCTTGTTGGTTCGATGACATCGTGTACAGACCTCGATGGTCTGCTTGATGAGCAGAACTATGGCAACCCCACCGTTGATGATATGGTGACCGACGAGCACAATGTGATTTTGCTTGTAGGCCAGTGCTATGCCGACCTCAAATGGATTCACGACCACTGGGGCTACTGGGGTTTGACTACTATTGTGGCTGATGAGGGTATCTGTATCCCCCGTAACGGCGGTAACGACTGGAACGACGGTGGCTACTGGCTCAAACAGAACACCCACACTTGGGACTTCCGTGGTGACGCTATCAAGAACGTATGGAATAGTACCATCTCGGGTGCTGTGTCGTGTAACCTCGTGCTCCAAACCCTCAATTTGGGTAAGGAGAATATGAGCGAGGAGGTATATGCACAGTACGTTGGTGAGGTTGAGGTATTGCGTAGCTACTACTTCTACCTCCTCTTCGAGTGCTTTGGTCGCGTTCCCTACACCGAGAAATACGAGGAGGTTGTTGGTCCTATGAACGAGCCTTGGGAGACTTGGTCGAACTTGGTTGCAGTTTTGGAGCGCAACGCCCCCAATATGGCTATTGTAGATGATGGCAACCGTGCCGCAAACTACGGTCGTACCACCCAGGGTTTTGCCTACGGTCTTTTGGCTCGCCTCTACCTGAACGCCGAGTCGTATGGCTGTACCCCCGAGAATGTGTTCAAGAAGGTTGAGAAACCCGCGCAGTTCCAGGGTTCGTTCTACGACAACTGCGTACGCTGCTGCGATATGGTTATCAACTCGGGTTCGTACTCTATCGAGAGCAACTACTTCGCCAACTTCCGCATCTTCAACGAGACCAGCAAGGAGAACATCCTTTCGATTGTAGACAACGGTCAGGCAGACTTCGACGAGCGTAGCAATGGCTCGATGTCGAACAAGCTCCGTATCACTATGAACACCCACCACTATGGTGTTCAGCAGGCATTCGGTATGGTTCTCGACACTTGGAACGGCTTCTGCGCACGTCCCGACTTCCTCAAACTCTACAACACCAGCGATGTTCGCGGTATGGGTGTAGAGAGCGAGCGTAACGGTACTGGCGACAAGAAGGAGTGGGGTTGGTTTGTTGGTCCCGTTTATAAGGCTTCGGCTACCGCAGAGCAGATTGCAGCTCGCGATACCACCGCTATGTATATCGATGAGGACAACGATGAGCCTACCATCATCCACTCGGAGATTTCGAGTATCACCAATGGTCACAACTTCGACGGTGCTCGCTTGAACAAGTGGGAGTTGGATAAGACCGGTACCTACAAATACTGCGAGAACGACTTTGTGCTGATGCGCTATGCCGATGTACTCTGGATGAAGGAGGAGGCTATCTTGCGTGGTGGCGCTGGTGCGAGCGGTATCAATGGTGTTAGCAAAGCCGACTTTGAGACCTACTTCAAACGTGCTATGGGCTCGGTTGATGCCTTCAAGGCTGCATATCCCGAGGCTTCGACTTCGCTTACCGAGCAGGGTATTCTCGATGAGCGTGGTAGGGAGTTCACCTGGGAGATGGTTCGCCGTAGGGACCTTATCCGCTACGAACAGTTCGATGACATCCAGTACGTTACCAAGAAGAACGACTACCTCAAATGGTTCCCCATCCCCCGCTCGGTATTGGAGAAATCGCTCATCGGCGAGGATGGCAAACGTTTCTGGACCCAGAACGAGGGCTACGAGGATATCAAATAGTGAAATCTGTTGGGCAGGTGCTCTTGTGATGAGCGGGGGCACCCGCACAGCAGATGTTCAAAGAAGATAACACACAACTTTTTTATAAACCCTTTTTTAACAACACAAAAAAATTATGAAAAAACTTATTTATTTGTTCGGTGCTATGGCACTGATGTTCGGTTTCACCGCTTGCGGTCCCGACAACAATGATGAGCCTGGTGATGGTCCCATCAACATCGTATTGGATGGTTTCTACATCTATGGTGATGCAGTAGGTACCCAGGAGTTCCTCGCAGTAAACCAGATGGCTGCTGGTTCGAATGAGGTAGAGAAAGCAATCCGTACCGGTATGTATGAGAAATACATCTGGTTGGAGGCTAACAAAGATTTCTCGCTCGTTGAGAACATGGCTGGTAATAAGAAGTATTACAGCGCAACTTTGGCAGAGGTTAACTACGGTTACGATGAGGCTGACCCCGACTGCAAGAACTTCGCAGACAACCCAAATATGAAGATTCTTGCTGGTCAGATGATCGTAGGCGAGGAGGCAGCTGCTATGCAGGTTAAAGAGAGCGGTATGTACCACATCGTACTCGACAACAACGCTATGGGTGACTTGGAGTATCCCCAGATCATTATCCAGCGCGCTAAATGGGGTGTTCGTGGTGGTATGAACGGTTGGGGCTTCACCGAGGCCGAGGAGACCGTTAACGCTGATGGTAGCGTTACCTACACCCTCACCGAGCAGAACCTTGCAAAGAACGGTGAGTACAAATGGGCTTCGTGCCACGGCTGGAAAATCAACCTCGACGTTGATGGCCTCGTTAAAGCAGAGGTATCGTTGGGCTTGACCGAGGGTAAATTGCACAACGCAGCACAGGACAACCTCAAAGTTGAGGCTGCTGGTCTTTACACCTTGACTCTTACTTGGAAACCTGCTTCGGGTGGCGTTGCTGACGCATTTGCTTACACCCAGGAGTGCACCCAGGAGAGCTCGATGCCCGAGACTATGTACATCATCGGTAACGACTTTGGTAACTGGGATTGGAATGCAGAAAGCGTTGTTTCTATGGTTCCCGTTCACGGCGTTCCTGGTCAGTTCTGGGCAGTTCGCTATATGACCACCACTACCGAGTTCAAGTTCTGCGCACTCCGCGAGTGGAACGGTGACTTCACCGGTCTTGTAAACAACAGCGGTTTCGTAACTCCTGGCAACAATATGGTTGAGGCTGATGGTCTTTACACCATCATCGTTGACCTCAACAACGACAGCGTATCGGTAGCTCCCGCACAGATCTGCGGTTTGGGCGATGCGTTCGGTGGTTGGGACAATACCAACGCTGGTCAGGTTGCAGCTACTGTAAATGCAGATGGTACCGCTTCGATTACCGCTACTGCTGCTGGTCTCCTCCGCTCGTTTGCAAAAATCGAGGGTGTAGATGCTTGGAAGTCGGAGTTCTCGGTTCTCGACGGTAAGATTGTTTACCGTGGCAATGCAGGCGACTTTGACGCTACTACCGCTGTTGAGGTAACTGCTGGTCAGACTATCACTTATAACTTCAACGCAGGTACTGCAACTATTCAGTAATCCTTGTTTGGATGTTCGACTTGGGTGGGAGGCGTTTGCCTCCCACCTTTTTTTGCCCCCTACCCAATGTTTCGGCTCTTTGCTCTGGCTAAAATCACTACTTTTGGGTAGTGGATTTTGTACAAAAAAGAGTACCTTTGTGCCGAAAAACAAAAGATTACTCCTATGACCACACACACATCACACTCGCCCTATCGCGCAACCGACTCTATGCGCAAACTGATTGACGACAATAGTGGACTGCTCTTTGTTATCAGTCGCTTTGGTATTCCTCTGGGCTTTGGTGAGAAGAGTGTTGCGGAGGTGTGTGAAGCCAAAGGGGTGGATGCGGCCACTTTTTTGGCGGTTGCCAACTTTGTGAGTGATAGGGAGTTTGATGACGCTCAAATATCTCTCGCTCAACTTATGGAGTACCTGCGCAAGGCTCACATCTGGTTTTTGGAGTTCAACCTCCCAGCCATTCGTCGCAAACTCATTGAGGCGATAGATTGCTCGGGTAAGGATGAGGTTGCGCTCCTGATTTTGAAGTTCTACGACGATTTTGTGACGGAGGTGAGGGCTCATATGGGCCACGAAAACTCCACCGTCTTCGCCTATGTCGATTCGCTGATGAAGGGCTACCTCAATAGGGAATACACCATCGAAACCTTTGCGGCAATGCACTCCAACCGCGATTCGCGCTTGGCAGATAAGCTTGCCGACCTGAAAAATGTAATCATTCGCTACTATCCACAGGATATGAATAGCGACACACTCCACTCGGTGCTGTTCGATATTATCAATTGCGAGAACGACCTTGCGCTCCACTGTTCGGTGGAAGACTCGCTCTTCGTTCCTGCGGTGAAGAGGGCCGAGGAGATGGCCAAGAGTACGGGTGCTGGTTACGATGAGGAGCTCATTGACACCTCGGAGGGTGGCTCGGAGTCGCTTTCGCAGCGCGAGAAGGAGATTATCGCCTGCATTGCCAAGGGTATGACGAGCAAGGAGATTGCCGATAGGTTGTGCCTCTCGGTGCATACGGTGACTACCCACCGCCGAAATATCACCGGAAAACTCCAAATTCACACCCCCGCAGGTCTTACGATTTATGCCATTGTGAATAAACTTGTGAGCATTGATGAGATTCACTTGCAGTAGGGTGCAGGGGGATATGAAAATAAGGTACGTTTGGAGGCCCAAACGTACCTTATTTTTGTTCTGAAAACTACAATTGGAGTTGTTTCGGTATGTCGTTGTTGGATAGTTTGCTACATCCGAAGACGTGCATTATTTTTCCACTAAAAAACCTCGGAAAGAATTCGGAGCGATTGGATGGAGTGAATAGTATCCAAATGGTAGCCAAAATAGGCGAGTAGAGAGTTCAAAAACTCCTTGCGTTGCACCCTCGAAAGGGTGATGGTGGCAAGTTCGGTGGGCTCCACCTCCATAAGTTCGTGCAATAGGCGCGTGTTCTCCTCGCCAATGAAGAGTCCGCTGGTGGGGTGTTGGAGGCTGAAACCTCCCGCCTCGATGTCGAAAATCGCCCCCTCCTGCCACTCGCCCGAAGGGTAGAATCCCAAGTGGCGGCTCAACCCGACCATAAACCATAGATGGAAATTATAGACTCCCGCCTCCATCCTATCGAGTGCCACCACCGAGTTGTAGACAAACTCAAAGAGAGGTGAATTGGGCTCCACCTCGCGCACAAGTTTGTAGAGCACCTCCGCCATAAAGAGTGAAATGGTGCTCTTGCACACGTCAAAGGGGATGCTCTGCAAGGGCTCCGCGAGGGTCACCTCCTTCATCCTGTCGAGTTGCATCTTGCTCCCCTCCAAACCCACAAACTCCACAAGAAACATCGGCTGGAAGAGGGCACCCTTGCCACGCGAGCCACTCTTGCCCTTGCCAAGCCCCTGAACCATATAGCCACGCCTACCTGCCACATCGGTGAGGATGTGGGCAACCATCGACGACTCGCCATATTTGAGGGTGTTGAGGACAACGCCTCGCGCTTTGTATTGTTTCATAAGGGGGTTACTCTTTGGGGGCCGACTTGCACCACTCGCGGATGCCACACTCCTCGCATTTGGGCTTACGAGCAGTGCAGACGTAGCGACCGTGGAGTATGAGCCAATGGTGGGCGATGGGTAGCAGGTGGCTGGGGAATCCCTTTTCGAGCTGCGCCTCGGCTTGGAGCGGATTTTTTGCCCCAATGGTGAGCCCAATGCGGCGCGACACCCTGAAAACGTGGGTATCTACGGGCATCACCTCCCTGCCAAAGAGTACCGATGCAACGACATTGGCGGTTTTGCGTCCCACACCTGGCAGACGCTCCAATTCGGCAACCGTGTCGGGCACCACACCACCAAACTCCTCAACCAGCATACGAGCCATTTTTGAGAGGTTTTTGGCCTTATTGTTGGGGTAGGAGATACTGCGGATGTAGGGATAAATCTCCTCGGGGGTGGCTTTTGCCAACTCCTCGGGAGAGGGGAAACGCTCAAAAAATGTAGGAGTTGTTAGATTAACTCTCTTGTCGGTACATTGTGCCGAGAGCATAACAGCAACCACCAACTCGTAGGGCGAGCGAAACTCCAACTCGCTCTCCGCCACAGGCATTGCAACGCTGAAATAGTCGATTATGCCTTTGTATCTCTCCTCTTTTCTCATCTCTCAATTTGTAATTTGGCATACTTTGCCAAGAGTGATTTGCGTCCGTGTTCGGGGCTGTCGAAGAGCACCGTAATCTTCATATCGGAGGTGAGTTGCTCGATGGCCTCAATGCGACCTCGGCCGAAGCGTGCGTGGCTAACCCTCTGCCCCACAGCATAGGCACCTGCGCTCTCCACCTTCGCGCTCTCCGCCTCTGTGCGCACACCAACACTCCTAAACTTCGAGAGGTCGGGGCGTGAGGGGGTTGCGGGACGAGGTGTCGCGGTGGGAATCTGTCGGCTACTCTGGAACTCCCTACGCTCAACAACGGTACGGCCTTGGCGCTGGTCGAAGCGACGACGAAGTTCGTCTATCTGACCGCGACGCTGTGTGCGCTCCTCTTGCTCCTCCTCTTCGTCATCGTATTTGGCATCCACATATCGTGGATCTATCTCCTTCAAAAAGCGACTCGGGCGACTAAACTCCATACTTCCCCACTTGAAGCGCGAGGCTGCAAAGGTTATGGTCGCATCGAGCTTTGCACGGGTGAGCGCAACGTAGAACAATCGGCGCTCCTCCTCAATTTGATCGGGGGAGGTGAGCGATATGACACTCGGGAAGAGGTTCTCCTCCATACCCGTGATGAAGATGTGGTCGAACTCCAAACCCTTCGAGGAGTGAACCGTAAGAAGGGTCACCCAATTACGCTTCTCATCCTCGCCTTCGTCCATATCCGTAAGGAGCGACACATTTTGCAACCACACCTCCAAGGTGGGCTCCGAAATCTCCTCCTGCCCCGCCACCTCAATCATCTCGTGGCGGAAGTTCTGCATAGAGTTGAGTAGCTCCTCAATGTTTTGGAGCGCACTCTCGTTGTCGGGCGAGGGGTTGAGCTTGTAGAGCGAGAGGATACCGCTGCGGGTTGCGACCTCCAAGCCGAACTCGTAGAGCGTTTTTTCGCCACGCGAGAGTGAGAGCGAAGAGATGAGAGTGTAGAACTCCATCACCTTCTTGCCCATCATTGTCTGCTCCTCGGGTGTGGCGTTTTTCAAGACCTCCCACATACTCACACCTTTGCTTTGTGCAAGGGTGCGAATCTTGCCGATAGTCACATCGCCAATGCCTCGTGCGGGGAAGTTGATGATGCGCAGGAGCGACTCGTCATCCCTGGGATTGACAATGGTTTTGAAGTATGCCATCACATCCTTAACCTCCTTGCGGTCGTAGAAGGAGTGGCCGCCATAGATGCGATAGGGGATGTTGCGCTTGCGCAGGGCCTCCTCAATGGCGCGCGACTGTGCGTTGGTGCGGTAGAGAACGGCAATGTTGCTCCAATCGCTACCACCATCGGCTATGTGGGCACCGCGAATGCCATTTGCCACCATCTGTGCCTCCTCGCCCTCGGTGTAGGCACGGAAGATTTTTATCTTCTCACCTCGGTTGTTCTCCGAGAATACACGCTTTTTGATGCGGTGTTGGTTGTGCTCAATTATGCTGTTGGCGGCATCCACAATGGTCTGCGTCGAGCGGTAATTTTGTTCGAGTTTGAAGAGTTTTGCGTTGGGGAAATCCTTCTGGAAGCGGAAGATGTTTTCAATCTTCGCACCTCGGAAGGAGTAGATGCTCTGTGCATCATCGCCCACCACACAGATGTTAGCCGAGCCCGCCGCGAGGTTGCGCACAATGAAGTATTGTGCATAGTTGGTATCCTGATACTCATCCACAAGGATGTGGGTGAATCGCTTGCGATACTTCTCCAACACATCGGGGTGGTCGCGGAAGAGGATGTTGGTCAGGAGCAGCAGGTCGTCGAAGTCCATAGAGTTATTTTGGCGACAACGCTGGCAGTAGTTTTTGTAGAGTTGCCAGAATTGTGGCTGGCGACGCTTCTTGTCCTCCTCCATCAGTTGGGCACTCGCCTCGTAGGCTGCGGGTGTTACAAGGTTGTTCTTGGCGAGCGATATGCGCGAGCGAACATCGCGAGGTTTGTAGACCTCGTCGCTGAGTTGCATCTCCTTGATGATGTTTTTGATGAGGGTTTCGCTCTGTCCCGTATCGTAGATTGTGAAGTTGGGCTGGAAGTCGGTTCTATCCACCTCATTGTGGAGTATGCGCAAGAATATGGAGTGGAAAGTCCCCATCCAGATGTAGCGACTGCGCTCCTCACCCACCATTGTGGTTATACGCTCTCTCATCTCCCTGGCCGCCTTGTTGGTGAAGGTTAGGGCCATAATATTATAGGGTGCGATGCCTTGCGAAATCATCCACGCAATGCGGCAGGTTAGCACCCTCGTCTTGCCCGAGCCAGCACCCGCCACAATGAGCGAAGGTGTGTTGTACTCCCTCACCGCCGCCTCCTGTGCAGGGTTGAGTCCTTGTAATATCTTTATCTCCTCGTTAGTCATCGCTATCTCTCAATTTTGAATTTTGAATTTTGAATTTTGAATTCAAAAGCCTTGCTTTTATGCACCTTCATTTTGCCACCATCGTCGTAGATGAAAAGGGCGGCAATGCCCGCCTCTTCGGCAACCTCACGAGAGCGCTCCAAGCCGAGGGCTATGAACATTGTGCCGTAGGCATCGGCCAGCGCACAGCTCTCCGCCAAAACCGTGGCAGAGAGGAGAGAGGATGTGGTGCTCTCGCCCGTGCGCGGGTCTATGATGTGTGTGTATTTGTTTCCCTCGGAGTCGGTGCGGAAGTTGCGATAGTTACCACTTGTGGCCATACCCACCTCCGACACTCTGACAATGGTTGTGATGTGCTCGCCCGTGAGCGAAAAGTTGCCTTCAAAGGGTGTTTCGACACCCACACCCCACCTCTCGCCACGAGGATTGGTGCCTCGACAGTAGATTTCACCACCAATATCCACCAAGTAGTTCTCACACCCAGTGCTCTCCACCAATTGGGCGGCCAAATCCACAACGTAGCCCTTTGCTATGGAGTTGAGGTCGATTTTCACGCGAGGGTCACTCTTGTGGATGATGTTGCCCTCGATAGATAGTTTTTCGTAGCCCACAAAGTTGAGCAGAGAGTCGGTGTTGATGGTGTAGTCGGGATTCTTACCCGCAAAGCCAAAGGCCTCCACAAGGGGCTTGATGGTGATGTCGTAGGCACCATCGGATAGTTGGCTCACATTTTGCGCAATCTCAATGCAATGAACAATATGGTCGTCGGCCACGTTGGTCTCCCCGCGATTGATGCGCGATAGTAACGAGCCTTGGTCGAAGATACTCATCGAGCTGTTGGCGAGGGTGAAAAGTGAGTCGAGTCGCACACCAAAATTGTCGGGTAGAGAGCCGATGGCCGTTATTTGATAGATGGTGCCAAGGGCCTCACCTCGCAGTGTTACAGATGGTTGCACCTCTTTGTTGGCGGGCTTGCGACGACAATCCATCACAATGAGCCCAACGATGAGTGCGACAAGAAGGAGTGGTATGAAGTAGCTTGTTCGTTTCATTTTGCAAAGATAGAATTGAGAATCGAGAATTGAAAATTGACAAAAATTTTTTTGTCTAAAATACTCTTGCTCGGCATTACCTGCACGCAGCGACTGCCCTCGCTTACTCGTATTTGCGAGAATTGAGAATTTCCCTTGTGGTCGCCATCGAAAAGTACACTAAATCACTAAAAATCAAAAAATTTTGAATTCTGAATTTTGAATTTTGAATTTTTTGCGTACTTTTGCGCCACGCTTTGGCGATATTCGGAATAAGGCGGATTCGTCGTAAAGTGGAACATAACTAAATTTAACAAACAAAATGAGTTATTTGAACGCAGAGAAAAAGCAGGAGCTTTTCGGTCAGTACGGCGCTTCGAAAGTTGACACTGGTTCGCCCGAGAGCCAGGTGGCACTTTTTACCTACCGTATCAACCACCTTACCGAGCACATGAAACAGAACCGTCACGACTACGGCACCCAGCGTGCATTGCTTCGTCTTGTAGGTAAACGTCGTCAGTTGCTCGACTATCTCAAACGTGTAGACATTGAGCGTTACAGGGCTATCATCAAAGCTCTCGGTATCCGTAAATAATCTGCACACAAGGAGAGATGCAATAGCAAAGGCAATGTTCCAAATTCGGCACTTGCCTTTGCTTTGTGTTTGGAAATTACATTTTTGGATGCAAAAATATTAGACGAAAACAAGATGCTTTACAATGAAATCAAGAAGGTAATTAAGCTCGATGCAGAGCGTGAGATTACCATTTCGACTGGCAAGTATGCCAAACAGGCTGACGGTTCGGTAATCGTTCAGCAGGGTGACACAATGTTGCTCGCTACCGTAGTAGCAGCAAAAGACGCAAAGGATGATTGCGACTTTATGCCTCTTTCGGTAGAGTACCGCGAGAAATATGCAGCAGCTGGCCGCTTCCCCGGTGGCTTCCTCAAACGTGAGGCTCGCCCCTCGGATAGCGAGATTCTGGTAGCAAGGCTCATCGACCGCGCATTGCGCCCCTTGTTCCCCTCGAACTACCACGCAGAGGTGTTTGTTACCGTAAACCTCATTTCGGCTGCAAAAGATATTCAGCCCGACGCACTTGCAGGTCTTGCCGCTTCGGCCGCACTTGCAGTGTCGGACATTCCCTTCGAGTGCCCCATCTCCGAGGTGAGGGTTGCAAGGGTGAATGGTGAGCTTATCATCAACCCTACATTTGAGCAGAACAAAGATGCCGATATCGACCTTATGGTTGGTGCAACCTACGACAACATCCTTATGGTTGAGGGTGAGATGAAAGAGGTTAGCGAGGCAGATATGTTGGAGGCTATCAAGTTTGCTCACGAGGCAATCAAACCCCAGTGCTTGGCACAGATTGAGCTTGCAAAAGAGCTTGGCAAGGATGTTAAGAGGGAGTACTGCCACGAGGTAAATGACGAGGAGTTGAAGGCAAAAGTTGTTGCCGAGACCTACGATAAAGCATACGCAATCGCAACCGCTGGTAGCGCTAAACACGAGCGTAGCGAGGCCTTTGAGGCTTTGGAGGCAGAGTTCTGCGAGCAGTTTACCGAGGAGGAGTTGGAGGAGAAGAAAGGTATGATTCACCGCTACTTCCACGATGAGGTTATGAAGAAGGCAATGAGGAATATGATTCTCGACGAGGGTAAGCGTTTGGATGGCCGTAAGACCGACGAGATTCGCCCCATCTGGTGCGAGGTTGGCGTTCTTCCTTGCGCTCACGGTTCGGCAGTCTTCACCCGTGGTGAGACCCAGTCGCTCTCGACCGTAACTCTCGGTACCAAGCTCGATGAGAAGATGATTGACGAGGTGCTTGCACAGGGTAGTGAGCAGTTTGTTCTCCACTATAACTTCCCTCCCTTCTCGACAGGCGAGGCAAGGCCTGCGCGTAGCCTTTCGCGTCGTGAGATTGGTCACGGCAACTTGGCTTGGAGGGCACTCAAACCTATGGTTCCCGTGGGTGAGGAGAACCCCTATGCTGTTCGCGTAGTGAGCGACATCTTGGAGTCCAATGGTTCGTCGTCGATGGCAACCGTATGTGCTGGTACTTTGGCACTTATGGATTCGGGCTTGAAGATGAAGAAACCCGTTTCGGGTATCGCTATGGGCCTTATCTCGGAGGGCGATAGGTATGCAATCTTGTCGGACATCTTGGGCGATGAGGACCACTTGGGCGATATGGACTTCAAGGTTACCGGTACAGCCGATGGTATCACCGCAACCCAGATGGACATCAAGGTTGATGGCCTTTCGTATGAGGTGTTGGCAAAGGCTTTGGAGCAGGCTCGTCAGGGCCGTATGCACATCCTCGGTAAGCTCACCGAGTGCATCGCAGAGCCCAGGGAGGACTTCCGTCCCTTCGTTCCCCGCATCGTACAGATTACCATCCCCCAGGACTTCATTGGTGCTGTTATCGGCCCTGGTGGCAAGGTTATTCAGGATATTCAGAAGACTACCGGTACCACCATCACCATCACCGAGGAGGACAACAAGGGTATTGTTGATATCTTCGGTAACGACAAAGAGGGTATGGATGCAGCTTTGGCACGCATCAAAGGCATCGTAGCAGTTCCCGAGATTGGCGAGGTTTATAACGGTAAGATTCGCTCGATTGTTGCATTTGGTGCATTTGTTGAGATTCTTCCTGGCAAGGATGCTCTCTTGCATATCTCGGAGATTGACTACAAACGCTTCGAGACAATGGAGGAGACCGGTCTTAATGAGGGCGATATGATTGAGGTTAAACTCATTGGTAGCGACCCCAAAACCGGCAAACTCAAACTCTCGCGTAAGGTGCTTTTGCCCAAACCCGAGGGCTATGTGGAGCCTGCCGAGCGCCCCGCACGCCCCAAAGGTGAGCACTCGGGCGACCGCAAGGGTGGTCACCGCCACGAGCGCAGGGAGAAAAAATAGTGCTAAAATGCTGTTTTTTCGTTAGAAAAAGTATTTTTTTCGAAAAAAAGATTTACCTTTGTTAGTCGTAGTGGTGTAGAACGGCTTTGGCTGGGCTAAACCACTATCGGCATAACAAGATAAAGCGATTGAAAGATTTTAATAATAACAACAATAAACATCAGTAAAACAAAGAATTATGAAAAGATTGGCTACTGTAAGTCTGGTACTCTCGATGGTGGCAACTATGTTGGTTGGCTGCGGTGAGTGCTATGAGAAAATGCAGACAAAGCAGGATCAGATTCAGGTAACCTGCACCCCCGACGTTCTTACCCTCAAAGGTTCGACCGTAGAGGCTGACATTACCGTTTCGTTCCCCGAGATGTTCTTCAACGAGGAGACCATCTTGAAAATCACCCCCGTATTCGTATACGGCAACGAGGAGATCGCTTGCGCTCCCAAGTATGTTCAGGGCGAGGATGTTGTAGGCAACTACACCGCCATCAGCCGTTTCGAGGGTGGTTCCTACACCCAGCACATCTCCTTCCCCTTCGACAGGGCTGTTGTTGGTACTTTGGAGTTGCGTGTTGAGGCTAAATGCTTCGACGAGTGCAAAGAGACTCCCGATTTCGCACCTTGGGCAACCATCGCAGCTGCCAAAGGTATCCGTGCAACCCAGGCTTTGGCACAGGGCGTAGGTGCTGTTGCTGCTGCAACTGCTGGCAAGCAGGCTGCTACTAACGAGCAGGTTGCTACTGGTGAGCAGGCTGCCACCGCAACTCCCGCTATCCCCGAGAATGTGGAGGTTGAGGTTGTAGAGGGCAAAGTTGGTGGTCACTACACCTTCGCAGAGCCCAACTTCGAGCGTGCTTCGGTTAAGAGCGCAGAGGCAGAGATTAAATACCTCATCAATTCGTCGAATGTTCGCAAGAACCAGCTTACCGCAGAGCAGGTTAAACTCTTCAAAGAGTTCGTTGCTGCTAACAGCGTAGCAGAGCGCACTACCCTCGGTAACGTATACGCTTCGGGTTACGCTTCGCCCGATGGTCCCGAGAAACTCAACAACAAACTCTCCGAGCAGCGTAGCAAGACCGGTACTACCGCTATGAAGAAACAACTCAAAGGTGTTGAGGGCTTGAACTACGAGATCGCTTCCTATGGCGAGGACTGGGATGGCTTCAAGACTTTGGTTGAGAACTCCGACATCGAGGACAAAGACCTCATTCTCAATGTTCTCCAAATGTACTCGTCGCCCGTTGAGCGCGATCAGGAGATCAAGAATATGAGCGCAGTATTCAAAGTATTGGCAGAGGAGATTCTTCCCCAGTTGCGTCGCACTCGCTTCGCAGTTGAGGCTACCTATGCTGGTCTTACCGACGAGGAGATTCTCGCAGCTGCCAAGATGGGTGGCGAGGGTCTCGATGTAGAGCACCTCTTGTATGCAGCAACCCTTACCAACAGCTTGGCAAGCAAGAGCGTTATCTACCAGACTGCTGCTGATAAATATGGTGACACTCGCGCATACAACAACCTTGGTGTTTGCAAAGCATACGCTGGTGACTACGCTGGTGCAAAAGCAGCATTCGAGAAAGCTGGTGCAGAGCCTACTGTTGCTGGTAACCTCGCAGCTGTATCGCTTGCAATGGGTGACCTCGAAAATGCTAAAAAATACCTTGCTGGTGCAGAGGCAGAGGCTGTGAAAGCAACCGAGGGCGCACTTGCACTCGCAGAGGGTAACTACCAGGAGGCTAAAACCAAACTCAATGGCTACAACCTTGCAATTGCAGAGCTCTGCGACAACAACGTAGAGGGTGCAAAAGCAGCTATCGCAGAGGTTAAGGGTGCTGACGCTGACTATGTTCGCGCTATCATCGCAAACCGCGAGGGTGATGCAGAGAAGGCTTTGGCTTACTTGAAGAGCGCTGTTGCTGCTAAACCCGAGTTGAAAGCACAGGCACAGAACGATATCGAGTTCGTAGAGTTGTTGGAGAACGCAGCTCTCTAATCGGACGATATGTGTGGCGTCTTTGACGCTACGATGGAAAACGGCTTCCGCAATGTTGCGGAGGCCGTTTTTGTGTTTTCGTATGGGTAACAGGAGGGTGGTGATGGCATCATTATCATCATTACCAGATAGTGTGGGGGATGGATAAAACATAACCGCCACCCACAATTTGTGGATGGCGGTGTTTTGTGTGTCACTTGCGTGTTGCGAGTATCTCTTGCGGACGTTAGAAGTACTTAACCTCCTCGCCTGCGATTGCCGAAATCAGGCCATTGGCGAGAGAACTTGCGCCAATACGCCAGAGGGTGGGTGAGCACCACTCTTTGCCCAAAATCTCCTCGACGATGGTGTAGAAGAGGGCGGCCTCCTCTGCCGAGCGGATTCCACCTGCTGCCTTGAAGCCCACCTTACGGCCAGTCTTCTGGTAGTAGTCGCGGATGGCGGTACACATCACAACGGCTGCCTCGGGGGTTGCTGCAACGGGAATCTTACCGGTGGAGGTCTTCACGAAGTCGGCACCTGCAAACATCGCAAGGAGCGAAGCCTTACGGATGAGTTCGGGGGTTTGGAGTGCGCCACTCTCGATGATTACCTTGAAGACGGTATCCTCGCCAGCCTCCTCGCGGAGCATAGCTATTTCGTTGGTCATAGGCTCAATGTCTCCTTCGAGCATCTGGCCCACATTGATTACCACATCAATCTCATCGGCACCATTCTCCACAGCCATCGACACCTCCAACATCTTTACCTCCATAAAGGTCTGCGATGCGGGGAAGCCACCAGCCACGCTGGTCACCGCAATGTCGGTACCCTCCACGCCCAAGCCTACAACATCCACAAACGAGGGGAATACGCAGATGGATGCCACATTGGGAATCTCGGGGTAGTGGTTTTGGAACTCCACAGCCTTCTTTACAAACCTACCCACCGACTGTACCGAGTCTTTCTCGGTGAGGGTGGTAAGGTCTATGGTGCTGTAACAGAGCTTATAAACCTCTGCATTTTGGTTACGAGCGGATTTCTCGCGGCAGTCGGCAACAACCTTTGCCACCTCCTCCTCGCTCATTGCGGGGCCGTACTCGGCAAGTAATTTACTATACTCCATAGGGGTTTATCTTTATTGGTTACATTAATCTCCTTTCGAAAGGTTCTCAAAGGTAGTAATTTTTTTTGAACCAATCGCAAAAGGGGTGCCCAAATTACCTTTTAGCCTCCGAAAAGGGGAGGGTGCGGACTATCAGTGTCGAGCGCGACCCCACGAGTCCAATGCCTCCTTCGATGTTGCTGTGGATTTGTACAGGCTCCGAGAGGAAGTTGTCGCTATTGGCCAACTCCATCGAGCGGAGGTATTTGTAGAGGTTGTCATCTATCTGCCAGCACTCCACACGGAAAATAGGCTCCTCAACACACGCCTCCGCCAAGAATCCGTAGTTCATAGTCAGGGGATACTCCTCTTTGCCATCAATCAGCGAGTCATCGAAGAAGACGTGTTTTTCCAAACCCGACGAGCCTCCAAGTAGGTCGTCGAAGAAGCCACCCGTATCTACGCCAGTAAATACAATGTCGTTCTCGAAACCGAAGCCATTTTCGTAGTAGTACTCCCTAATTTCGCCCGTATCGTAGTCCTCGTAGGCATATTTTGCCACCACACATCCGCGCAACCAATAGTAGTTGGCCACCCCAGCCTCATTCGTGAGGGGACAATAGACGTTACCCTTGGTGTTGCTACTACTATACTCATCATCTTCCGAGGGGGTAATGGTTGCCGAGAGCTCACCGAGGATGGGCTCTTGTGGGATTGTGGTTTTGCCACTCACCACTCCCTCAAAGTCTTTGTGTCGGGCCCTAATTTCCACCTCATCGCCCGAAGAGCAGGTGTGATTACTCTCGTAGTAGTGGTGGTTGATGGTGTTGGTGTAAACATAGTCGCCATACTCCTCGGTGATAACCTCATCATAGTCCACCTCTGTGAGTCGCTCCACAAACTCTCCATCCACATAGAGTTCCACCTCGGCACCCGTCTGCTTGGAGGAGGTGGCCTCGTCGAGAATGAAGACGCTATTGCTCAAATGGACAACCACAGGCTTGCCCGCGGTCACAACCGAGTAGAGCACCAATTGGGGCTCGGTATATTCTCCCTTGAATTCCACAACTGTTTCGCAACCCACGAACGAGAGGGCGGCAAAGAGGAAAAGAGTTATTTTTATAAAAGTGTTTTTCATAATCAATTAGAATTTATAGGAGTAGGTTAGACTTGGGATGATGGGGAAGATTGTGACCTTCTTGAAGACTTTGACCGATTTTACCACAAGACCGCCCATCTCATCGGTCGTATACTCCACATCCTCGCTCGGATACATCAGGAATGGGTTCATACTATTGTAGGCATTGTAGACACTGATGTTCCACGTCCTTGTGCCATACTTTTTCTTCTTGTGGAAACTGACGCTCAAATCCAAGCGATGGTAGGCATCGTAGCGGTAGTTGTTGCGCGAGGGGATGTGTCCCATCTGGGTTTGGTAGTAATAGGAGCCTGGGAAGTAGAACTCCTCGGGCATCGAGGGGTAGTTTTGCAACGCAAGGGTTGCACAGTTGCCCGTATTATATACCCACGTTGCCGAGAGGTCAATGTTGTCGGTCAGTTGGTGAGAGAGGGTTATGCTAACATCGTGGCGTCGGTCATACTTCGCGGGGAAGGGGCGACCGCCATTGAGTGTCTGTCCGGGGCGGTCAAACAGACGCATAGCCTTTGCCCAGGTGTAGCCAATCCAGCCCGTGGTGCGACCAACGCTCCTCTGCAAGAGCACCTCCACACCATAGGCCCATCCGCGGCCCATACAAACCTTATCCTCCCAACCCGAGGTGGTGGTCATCAACGATGCGCCATCCTTGTACTCCAAGAGGTTGTCCATCGTCTTGTAGTATCCCTCCACCGAGATGTCGAACAAGCCAGGAATATCGTAGAACACACCTGCCGACACCTGCGAGGAGTTCATAGGTTTGATACGCTCCGTAACGGGCACCCAGAGGTCGCTGGGGAGCGAAATAGAGTTATTAGAGAGCAGGTGGACATACTGCGTCATATAGGCATATCCCGCCTTGACGGAGAGGTTGTCGGCAAGAAGCATTCGGGCACTCACGCGGGGTTGCAGCGAGTGGTAGAACTCGCCACCCACCAAAAAGCCCGAGTAGTTGAGGCCCACATTGGCGTGGAAACGCTCGCCGAGCGAGAGCTCATCCTCAACGTATGCCACCATCTCGTGGGCACGAATCACCTTGTCGCCCAGCATTTCATCGTGGGTAAAGAGTGTATCGACCTTCTCTCCCGTCTCGGGGTCAGTCATATTAGTCCCAATTGAGGTGCGGGCAACCGTCACGTCGGGGTTGAATTGGTGATTGACGTAGGAGGCTCCAAAGCGCACATTGTGCTCCGTGGAGGGCATCCAACTCATATCCACCTTGGCGGTCACATCGCCAATTCCAGAGTTGGCACCCAGATAGACCTCCATACTCTCGGAGCCGTATTTGTCCTTATACAACATATCGGTACCTGCTCCGAGGTTGTTGCGATAGCGGGTGTAGGTCACCGATGCGTCCATAAACAATCGGGGCGACCAAACGTGGTTCCACCTGGCCGAGGCGACCATATTGCCCCACTTCCAATCCATTTTGAGCCTTGTCTCCTCCGAGTAGTCATCCCTATGGGTATACTTCTCGCGCATATTGATGTAGATGGCATCGTCGCCCGAGTAGAAACTCAAATAGAGTCGGTCGCGGTCGGAAAAGGTGTGGGTAATTTTGGCGTTCAGGTCGTAGAAGTAGTAACCACCGTAGGCTCTGCCATCATCCAACATCTCGTTGGTGAGCCCCATAATCAGGGGGGTGGTTAGCAGGTCGCTATATGTCCTGCGGTAGGAGATATTGAAGGCGGTCTTACCCTTCCAAAGGGGGCCTTCGAGGTTGATTTTGGAGCTTATCACACCCACACTCACATTGCCGTGATAGGAGTAGAGGTCGCCATCCTTGGTCCTCACGTCAATCACCGACGAAAGGCGACTGCTAAACCTCGCGGGGAAGCTACCCTTGAAGAGCGTTACACTCTTGATTGCGTCGGGGTTGAAGGCGGAGAAGAAACCCATCATATGATTCACGTTGTAGATGGGCACACCATCGAGCAACATCAGGTTCTCATCTTGGCCACCTCCCCTCACATAGACGCCTGCCGAGCCTTCGGAGCCAGCCTGCACACCAGGTAGGAGTTGTAACGATTTGAGCACATCCTGCTCACCAAAGAGGGTGGGGGTGGATTGAATCTGTGCAATGGGAATCTCAATGGCTCCCATCTGGGCACTTAACGCGCCACTATGGCGCCTATCGCCATAGACCACCACCTGCTCAATGCCCACAGCGGATTCGAGCAAGAAGTTCTGCGTCATATCGCCTTTCAAGTCAAACTCCCTAATCATCGGAGCATAGCCCACATAGGTAATCTCCAATCGTACCCTACCTTCGGGGAGGGTGAGCGAGTAGAAGCCATACTCATTGGTGGCTGTTCCGAGCGATGATTCGGAGTCGTAGAGGGTGGCACCGAGGAGCCTCTCGTGGCTTACGGAGTCCATAACGGAGCCACTGATTGTGTAGCGCCTTTGTGCCACAAGCGACATCGATGTGAGTAACGTCGCAAGAATAATCAGTAGTTTGGGAAAAGTTCTCATCAGGTTGTATTTTATATAATAGGTATATTGGGGTTTGCAAGGTCAAAAAACCACCTGGGTAGTTTTTCAAAACACAAAGTTATTTTTTTTCTTAAACACCAAAATTTTTTCATCACACAACCACTCCTCCTAAAACCACCATCCCAGGGTGCAGAGGGTTGTACGGCGGAGGGTGTGTGGTGTGTGTGCCTCCTCGGGGGTGAGGGCATAGCGGTAGGTCGCCTCAATGGATAGGTCGCCAAGTTTGCCTCCCAGGCTCCACGAGAGGCCCCACTCGTTACGCAGTAGCTCGGGGGAGCTCGGTGTGGTGAGCTGATGGCTCCAATAGCCACCAACGGTGGCAAAACCACAAACCCTACCCTCGGTCTTGACCATCACATCCAAGGGGACCATTAGCGCCCCATCGGTGTAGTGCATACCACTGCGCAATCCTACGTTGCGGAGCGAGTAGAGTAGATTTACACCAACACTCCACGCCCACTGCCGGGTGCTCTCAATGCCACTCTCGGTATTGAGGGTGAGGGTGTTGCCAAAGGCGTAGGAGAGTCCCACTTCGAGGCTATTGACACCTGTGCGGTGTTTCCTTGCCCGCCTACCCGAGGCCACAACATCCTCTCGTTGGTCGATGGCACGGATGAGGTCGGTGGTGAAGAGGGTTATTCGCTCCAAACCCTCATAATCAATCTTCTCGGCTCTATCTTCGGGCTTGTGGTACTCCTTGTGCAGTCCCGTAGTGAGCGAGAGTGTAGCGCCTCCGCGTTTGGCAAAGGCGTCTGTGTCGGTAGCGACCAACGGCATCCACTCAAACTTGCGCCCATCAACAGCAAGGTTGTGGATTTGTGCCAACTCGGCAACCAACTCTTCGGCTCCCAGCAGGGTGGCCACCCCCTCCACTTGGAGCTCGCCATCGTTCAGTCGGCCCACCATATCCATATTGATCATCGCCTTAACACTCCCCTCTGGGAATCTCGCGGCAAGGTCTTGGGAGCCAAGCAACCCAATCTCCTCGGCGTCGAAGGCGGCAAAGATGAGCGTATTGGCGGGTTTATAGTTCATCATCGAAAAGAGGCGCGCCACCTCCAAGAGTACAGCCACGCCCGAAGCGTTATCATCGGCCCCCACAAAAACCTCACCCTTGCGATTGACCCCAAGGTGGTCGTAATGGGCACCAATAACAATGTAGGAGCGAGGGTTTCGGCCCTCAATGCGTGCCACAACATTGCGAAAAACGCCATCGTGGAACGCAACAGAGAAGGGGTGGTAGAACTCCGCACGCTCGAAGGTCTTCAAGCCCAACACAGCGAACTCATTGTGGATGTATTCACCCGCAATGTAGCCCTCTGCGCTACCCGCCTTGCGGCCCGCCAACTCCTTGCTTGTGAGGAATTCGATGTGGGCTTTAAGGCGTGGTCCGACCTCCTCGGTGGGATTTCCATATAATGACATTAGCGACACCCAAAGTGTCGCTAATGCCAAAACCAACCTCTTCATCTACTCTGCAATGATGATGTAGTTATTCTTCTTGCCCTTCTGAACCAGAATATATTTACCTGCAATGAGGTTATCCTTATTTACAACCATATAGGGGTCAGCGACTTTCTCCTTGTTCATCGAAACACCACCGCCCTGAATGAGTTTGCGGAGCTCGCCCTTCGAGGGGAACACGGGGGCCTTCTCCACACACAGCGAGAGGAAATCGACACCCTCGGCAAGTTCGTCGGCCGAAACCTTGTATTGAGGTACGCCCTCGAACACCTGCAAGAAGGTCTGCTCGTCGATGGTTTTCAGTGCCTCGCCTGCATTGGCACCAAAGAGAATGCCACTTGCAGCCACCGCCTTCTCATACTCCTCGCGCGAGTGAATCATCACGGTAATCTCCTCTGCCAAGCGTTTCTGCAACTTGCGCTCGTGGGGAGCAACCTCGTGCTCGGCAATAAGGTTGTCGATGGTTGCCTTGTCGAGGAAGGTGAAGATGCGGATGTAGCTCTTGGCATCCTCATCGCTCACGTTGAGCCAGAATTGGTAGAACTTATAGGGCGAAGTGTAGCGCGCGTCGAGCCAGATATTACCGCTCTCGGTCTTGCCAAACTTGGTGCCGTCTGCCTTCTTAATCAGGGGGCAGGTGAGTGCATAGGCATCGGTCATACCCTTTTTGCGACGGATAAGCTCCGTACCTGTGGTGATGTTACCCCACTGGTCGCTACCGCCAAGTTGGAGTTTGCAACCATAGGCCTCATAGAGGTGGTAGAAATCGTAACCCTGAACGAGCTGGTAGGTGAACTCCGTAAAGGACATACCATCACCCTCGCCATTGAAACGCTTCTTCACCGAGTCCTTCGCCATCATATAATTCACGGTGATGTGTTTGCCCACATCCCTGATGAAATCGAGGAAGGAAAACTCCTTCATCCAGTCGTAGTTATTCACCAAAATTGCCGCATTGGGTGCATCGCTATCGAAGTCGATAAGGCGTGCGAGTTGTGCCTTGATGGCCTCCTGATTGTGACGCAAGGTGGCCTCGTCCAAGAGGTTTCTCTCCTGCGACTTGCCCGAGGGGTCACCAATCATACCTGTGGCACCACCCACCAACGCAATGGGTTTGTGGCCACACCTTTGGAGGTGTTTGAGAATCATAACGCCCACCAAGTGACCAATGTGCAACGAGTCTGCCGTGGGGTCAATGCCGAGATAGGCAGTCGTCATCTCCTTGGCGAGCTGCTCCTCGGTGCCAGGCATCATATCCTGAATCATACCCCTCCATTTGAGTTCTTCTACAAAATTTGCCATTTCTTTCCTTTTTTTATGTTGTTTGTTCTTTTTTTCCTTTTCGCACCTTTTTGTAAAAAGGTGCTACCAAAAACTTTTAGTGCAGCCAACCGTTACGATTTCTACCCGCTGTCTTGCTTCGGAATCCCTACACAAGAGTGTCGTTACAAAAAGTCGCCCCAAAAACTTTTGTGCGAAACTCTGTTTCGCTATTGCTTAATCGCATTTGCGACGTTGGACCACTCTACTCTACGTCGAGCGCCAAGTCCTGAATCAGGGTGTTCAGCTCGGGGTTCTGCTCCGTCAGAAACCTCACCTTATCTACGGTGCGGTGGGGGAGCGAACTCTCCTTTGTTGCGCCCACGGTGACGTTCAGAACAATGCTACCCTCCAAGCCACAGCACTCCTGCAAAATGGATGTAATCTCACCCTGGTTGCGCAAGAGCTCATCGCGGATAATCTCCGTATTGACCTCCACATTGAGGGTGTGGCCATTGACGATGGTCTTTTTCAGCGCGTGGCCCATACGGGGGTGCTCCGCCATCATACGCTCAATGAAGGCCTCCCATTTGCCGGTGATTTTCTGCTGCGAGTAGGGGTCGTAGTATATCGCCTTTTCGTCATCCTCCTCACGAGCCTTGCCACTCATAATGTCGCTTATCGAGCCACCAAACAGACCGCTCCTCTTTGCCATAGGCTTGGGAGCCACGGGCGTGGGTTGCACCGAAGAGGTTGTTGGTGTAGGCGCGGGGGTTGGTTGAGGCGCAGTCTGCGCGGGAGTCACAACGGGCTGTGGAGCAGGTTGTGGTGCGGGTTGCGACGTTGGTGTGGGTTGCGCTATGGTTCTAACAACCTGTGCCACTGTTGGTTGTGGGGTGGGTGTGCTCTCCTCCTTGATTAGTTGTGGGAGGGTGGGAGTGGTGAGGTCAAGAGTTTTTTTTTGACCCCCCGATGCGAGCTTCATCAAACCGAGCTCAACGTGCAACCTCTGGTTGGTGGCGGTGCGGAAACCTCCATCCACCTCACCGAGCAGAGCGATGGAGCTGAATAGGAAGCCTATGTCGCAACGTGCACACTGCTCCTTATAGCGGTCGAGGAGCGAGCCACTAATCTCCAACAAGGGGAGTGTTTGGGGCTCTTTACACATCAGCAAATCCCTCAAATGGCCTGCGAGTCCCGAGGCAAAACTCTGTCCCGAGAAGCCCTTTTTGAGCACCTCATCGAAGGTCAGAAGGGCGCGTTTGTAGTCGCCATCCAAGAGTGCGTCGGTGATACCGAAATAGGTGTCGTAGTCGAGCACATTGAGCGTTGCAGCCACCTGCTTGTACTCCAAGTTGCCACCACAGAACGACACCGCCTTGTCGAACATCGAGAGAGCGTCCCTCATACCACCATCGGCCTTGCGGGCAATCAGGTGCAACGACTCGTCGTCGGCAACAACACCCTCACGCGAGGCGATAAGTTTGAGGTATCCCACGGTGTCTTCAATCCTTATGCGCTGGAAATCATAGATTTGACAGCGGGAGAGGATGGTGGGTATGATTTTGTGTTTCTCGGTAGTTGCGAGAATGAAGATGGCGTGGTGTGGGGGCTCTTCGAGGGTTTTGAGGAAGGCGTTGAAGGCCGCTTGCGAGAGCATATGAACCTCGTCAATGATATAGACGCTATATTCGCCCACTTGGGGAGGAACCCTCACTTGGTCGGTCAAATCGCGGATATTCTCCACCGAGTTGTTGGAGGCGGCATCGAGCTCATGAATCGAGAAGCTCCTGCCCTCGTCGAAGCTCCTGCACGATTCGCACATTCCACACGCATCGCCCTCGGCTGTGGGATTCAGGCAGTTGATGGTCTTGGCGAAGATACGCGCACAGGTTGTTTTGCCCACACCGCGGGGGCCGCAGAAGAGGTAGGCGTGTGCCAGCTGCTTGCGTGCGATAGCGTTTATGAGTGTGGTTGTGACGTGGCTTTGTCCCACCACCGACTCGAAGGTCTGGGGGCGGTACTTTCGTGCCGAAACGATAAAGTTATTCTCCATTTCTCTACTTTTGCCTCTGTTTCTTGTGAGGTATAACCTCACAAAGATACCTATTAAAATTGAGAATTGAGAATTGAGAGTTGAAAATTGATAAAATATTTGCTTCTTTTTACAAAAAAGCGCCCCATCAGGGGGCGCAAAACTCAATATTCAACTCTCTACCGTGGCTACGCCAAGAGGTGTTCGAGGAGGATTTTTAGGCCGATGAGGATTAGGATGATACCACCTGCGAGTTCGGCTTTGGATTTGTGGCGTGCACCGAAAAGGTTGCCAATCTTTACACCCCCAAACGAAAACACGAAGGTGGTGATACCAATGGCAAGGGCCGAAGTCCAAATATCTACATTGAGGAAGGCAAACGACACGCCCACGGCGAGTGCATCGATGCTTGTGGCGACCGCCATAGGGAACATTTTGCGAGCCGAGAGAGCCTCCTTTTCGCAGCCTTCGCACTCATCTGCATCATCCTCCTTGCCGAGAGCCTCGCGAATCATATTGATGCCGATGAGCGCCAATAGGCCGAAGGCTATCCAATGGTCGAAACTCTCAATCGCCTCGCGGAAATTGACACCCACAAAGTAGCCAACAATGGGCATAAGAGCCTGAAAACCACCAAACCACAAGCCCACAATGGCGCACTTGCCAACCGAGGCCCTACGCATTGCAAGTCCCTTGCAAATCGCCACCGAAAAGGCATCCATCGAGAGCCCCACGGCAATCAAAAACAGCGTCAAAAAATCCATTGTTTCTCCTTTGGATTAGGTTCCTATTAAAGCAAGTTCGGTGGGCCCTAAAACCCACCGAACACTCTATCTTACAATACGATATTGATAATCTTGCCGGGGACGATGATGACCTTCTTGGGGCTCTTGCCCTCGGTGTATTTGAGGGTCTGCTCGTCGGCCAAAATCAGCGACTGAATCTCCTCGGTGGGGATACCCAGAGGCAGCGATTTTTTGAACCTCATCTTGCCATTGAACGACACGGGGTACTCAAACGAGTTCTCAACCAACAAGTCGGGGTTGTACTCGGGATACTGCGCATCGCACACCGAGCCCTCATTGCCCAACAGGTGCCAGAGCTCCTCCGAGATGTGGGGAGTGAAGGGTGAGAGGAGCACCGCGAAGGGTTCCAAAATCGCGCGCTTATTGCACTGACCAAGCTCATTGAGGCAGATCATAAATGCGGCAATCGAGGTGTTGAACGAGAAGTTCTCAATATCCTCCCTCACCTTCTTGATGGTCTTGTGGAGGGTTTTGAGTTCGGCAGGTGTGGGCTCCTCGTTGCTCACCGCAAAGTTGCCATCCTTGTCGAAGAATTTGCTCCAAAAACGACGCAGGAACTTGTGCACACCATCAATACCGTTGGTATCCCAGGGTTTGCTCTGCTCCAAGGGGCCGAGGAACATCTCATACATACGCAGCGTGTCGGCACCGTAGTTATCCACGATATAGTCGGGATTCACCACGTTGAACATACTCTTACTCATCTTCTCAATAGCCCAGCCGCAAACATATTTGCCATCCTCCAAGATGAACTCTGCATTGGCAAACTCGGGCCTCCAAGCGCGGAAAGCATCGAGGTCGAGGATGTCGTTCTTGACGATATTTACATCGACGTGAATCTCCTGTGTCTCATACTCCTTGCGCAAGCCGAGCGACACAAACTTGTTGGTGCCCACCACGCGATACACAAAGTTGGAGCGGCCCTGAATCATACCCTGGTTCACGAGTTTCTTGAAGGGCTCATCCTCGCAAATCACACCCAGGTCGAAGAGGAATTTATTCCAGAAACGCGAGTAGATAAGATGGCCAGTAGCGTGCTCAATACCACCGATATACAAATCCACGTTGCGCCAATACTCGTTTGCCTCGCGGCTCACAAGAGCGTCGTTATTGCGGGGATCCATATAGCGCAAGTAGTAGGCCGAAGAGCCCGCAAAACCAGGCATTGTGCTGGTCTCGTAGGGGTATCCCTCGGCATTGTACCACTTCTCCGAGCGGGCCAATGGGGGCTCACCCTCGGCAGTGGGGGTGAACTTCTCAACCTCGGGCAATTCGAGTGGCAGTTGCTCCAACGAGAGGGGGTGTGCTACGTCATCTTTGTAGTAGATGGGGAAGGGCTCGCCCCAATAGCGCTGACGGCTGAAAATGGCGTCACGAAGGCGGTAATTCACCTTGCGTTTGCCCAAGCCACGAGCCTCAATCTCGTCCCACATACGCTCAATGGCAACCTTCACATCGAGGCCGTTGATGAAGTCGGAGTTGATGAGTTTGCCCTCTTTGGCATCGTAGGAAGCCTCCTCTACATTGCCACCCTCAACAACGGGAATAATCTCCAAGCCGAAGTGTTTTGCAAAGGCCCAGTCACGCGAGTCGTGGGCTGGAACTGCCATAATTGCACCTGTTCCGTAGCCTGCCAAAACATAGTCACTCACATAGATAGGAATACGTTTGCCGGTGAAGGGGTTGATGGCGTAGGAGCCGGTGAATACACCGCTCACACGCTTGGTCTCGGCGATACGCTCCCTCTCGGAACGCTTCTTGGTCGCCTCCAAGTATGCCTCTACATCATTTTGGGCATCGGAGCAGGTAAGCTCCTTAACCCACTCGTGCTCGGGGGCAATAACCATAAAGGTTACACCGAAAATGGTGTCGGGGCGGGTGGTGAAAATTTCGAGTTTCTTGTCGCTACCCTCAATGTCGAAGAAGACCTGCGCACCTGTGCTCTTGCCAATCCAGTTGCGCTGAATCTCTTTGAGCGACTCACTCCACTCCAACTTATCCAAACCCTCCAAGAGGCGGGGAGCATAGGCGGTAACGCGGAGCAACCACTGCTTCATCCTGCGCTGAACAACGGGGAAGCCACCACGCACCGAAAGGCCATCCTTCACCTCGTCGTTGGCGAGTACGGTGCCCAACTCGGCGCACCAGTTCACCATAGTGTCGGCGCGGAAGGCAAGGCGGTAGTTTTGGAGAACCTCCTCCCTCTTCTGCTCATCCCACGAGTTCCACTCCTCGGCGGTGAAAGAGAGATTTTCCGAACAAGCAACATCCAACCCCTCGGTGCCCTTTGTTGCAAAGTGCTCTACGAGTTTTTCGATTTTCTCTGCCTTGTTCGAAGTGTTGTCGTAGTAGTGCGAGAACATTTCGAGGAAGGCCCACTGTGTCCATTTGTAATACTCTGGTTCACAAGTGCGTACCTCGCGCGACCAATCGTAGGAAAAACCAATCTTGTCGAGCTGCGAGCGATAGCGATTAACGTTCTGCTCGGTGGTTACTGCGGGGTGTTGGCCGGTCTGAATTGCATACTGCTCTGCGGGCAGACCAAATGCATCGTAACCCATAGGGTGGAGCACATTGAAGCCACACGAGCGTTTATAGCGCGAATAGATGTCCGAAGCGATGTAGCCCAGAGGGTGACCAACGTGGAGTCCCGCACCCGAAGGGTAGGGGAACATATCGAGAACATAAAATTTTGGCTTTGAGCCATCTACCTCCACACGGTAGGTCTGCTCCTGCTGCCACTTCTGTTGCCACTTGGCTTCGAGGTCTTTGAAGTTGTATTCCATTGTAAGTATGGTTAAGTTTTGAATTTTCTTTCGATTTTTTTGGTTTTCGCCAAACCCTTTAAGGCACAAAGATAAACATATTTGCGGGGGAAATTGCAAGCCTTTTCAAAATTTTTTGTAAGATGTTGATTTGTGGGTAAATACAACAAGGGTTTGTCAAAAGCAATAGGCAAAACAAATTGATTTTGAAAAACGATAAGAAAAAAGAATCGCACATTGGGTAAAAAAGGGGCTAAAATGCTGAAAAATCGGCCAAAAACGAGCGAAAAAATTGCCATATATATTGTAGATAAGAAAAAATGCCGTATCTTTGCAGGCCCGAAAATGGGGAAATGAGACATTCCCTACGGGAAACGAGAATTAATGTTTAACAAAACAAAGGACTAAAAAACAGTAAAATGCCAACTATTCAACAGTTAGTAAGAAAAGGCAGGGTTCAGTTGGAGATGAAGAGTAAATCTCCCGCCCTTGACGCTTGTCCCCAGAGGCGCGGCGTGTGCGTGCGTGTTTACACCACCACCCCCAAGAAGCCTAACTCGGCAATGCGTAAAGTTGCACGTGTGAAACTCACCAACCAGAAAGAGGTGAATGCCTACATCCCTGGTGAAGGTCACAACTTGCAGGAGCACTCTATCGTTTTGGTGCGCGGTGGTCGTGTAAAAGACCTCCCCGGTGTACGTTACCACTTGGTTCGTGGTGCATTGGATAGCGCAGGTGTAGACGGTCGACGTCAGCGTCGTTCGAAATACGGTGCTAAACGTCCCAAAGCAGCCAAAAAGTAATCTCTCAACAAAAGTAAGAACACATTAAAGATTTAAGAAAAAATGAGAAAAGCAAAGCCTAAAAAGCACATTCTACTTCCAGATCCCAAATTCGGTGACGTTATGGTTACCCGCTTTGTAAACAATTTGATGCTGGATGGTAAGAAGAGTATTGCATACACCATTTTCTACGATGCGTTGGATATGGTGGGCGAGAAGATGAAGGATGCAGACAAGGCTCCTCTGGAGGTATGGAAGCAGGCCTTGGAGAATATTACTCCCCAAGTTGAGGTTAAGTCGCGCCGTATTGGTGGTGCAACCTTCCAGGTACCTATGGAGGTTCGTCCTGAGCGCAAGATTTCGATTTCGATGAAAAACTTGGTCCTTTATTCTCGTAAGCGCGCAGGTAAATCGATGGCAGAGAAACTCTGCGGTGAGATTATGGCTGCCTACAACAACGAGGGTGCTGCCTTCAAACGTAAAGAGGAGATGCACCGTATGGCAGAGGCAAATAAAGCATTCGCACACTTTAGATTCTAATAGCAGGTTCGATGGGAAGAGATTTAACATATACTCGTAATATCGGCATCATGGCGCACATTGATGCTGGTAAGACTACTACTTCCGAGCGAATCTTGTTCTACACCGGTAAGACCCACAAGATTGGTGAGACTCACGACGGTTCGGCTACTATGGACTGGATGGTTCAGGAGCAGGAGCGTGGTATCACCATTACTTCGGCTGCTACTACCGCTTTCTGGAATTACAAAGGCAAACAGTATCAGATTAACCTTATCGACACTCCTGGACACGTTGACTTTACCGTAGAGGTAGAGCGTTCGTTGCGTGTTTTGGACGGTGCGGTTGCTACTTTCTGTGCTGTTGGTGGCGTTGAGCCCCAGAGTGAGACCGTATGGCGCCAGGCAGACAAGTACAACGTACCTCGTATTGGTTACGTTAATAAAATGGACCGTACCGGCGCCGACTTTATGAATGTATGCGCGCAGGTAAAAGAGCGCCTTGGTGCCAACGCAGTCCCCGTGGTTTTGCCCATCGGTAGCGAGCAGTCGTTCCGTGGCGTAGTAGACCTTATTTATAATAGGGCTCTCATCTACGACGATGCAAAGAAAGATCAACTCGTGAACTACACCTATGAGGAGGTTCCCGAGGATATGAAAGCAGAGGTTGAGGAGGCAAGGGCACACCTCGTTGAGGAGGTTGCTACTGTTGATATGGCTCTGATGGAGAAATTCTTTGAGGATCCCGATTCGATTACTCCCGACGAACTTATCGCTGCTATTCGCAAGGCAACCATCGGTATGCAGATTATTCCTATGTTGTGTGGCTCGTCGTTCAAGAACAAAGGTGTTCAGCTTCTGTTGGACTCGATTATGATGTTCTTGCCTTCGCCCCTCGACATTGAGGCGATTGATGGTGTTGATCCCCGCAATGAGAGCGCTGTTAAGCGTTACCCCACCGAGGAGGATCCCTTCTGCGCATTGGCATTCAAGATTGCTACCGACCCCTATGTAGGTCGTTTGGCATTCATCCGTATCTACTCGGGTAAGCTCGATGCTGGTACCTATGTATTCAACACCCGTTCGGGCAAGAAGGAGCGTATCAGCCGTATCTACCAGATGCACGCCAACAAACAGAATCCTATGGACACTATTGGTGCAGGCGACATCTGCGCAGTGGTAGGTTTCAAGGATGTTCGTACCGGTGATACCCTCTGTGTAGAGGATAAGCAGATTACCTTGGAGTCGATGACCTTCCCCGAGCCCGTTATTGGTATCGCTGTTGAGCCCAAAACCCAGAAGGATTTGGATAAACTCGGCATCGCACTCGGTAAATTGGCAGAGGAGGACCCCACCTTCACCGTTAAGACCGACCAGGATAGTGGTCAGACCATCATCAGCGGTATGGGTGAGTTGCACTTGGATATCATTATCGACCGTCTCCGCAGGGAGTTTGGTATCGAGATTAACGTAGGTGCACCCCAGGTATCGTACAAAGAGGCTCTCAATGGTACCTTCCAGATGCGTGAGGTATTCAAGAAGCAGTCTGGTGGTCGCGGTAAGTTTGCAGACATCATCTTCGAGATTGGTCCCGCAGACGAGGGCGTTCAGGGCTTGCAGTTCATCGACGAGGTTAAGGGCGGTAATGTACCCAAAGAGTTCATTCCTTCCGTACAGAAAGGTTTCGAGTCGGCAATGGCAAATGGTCCTTTGGCAGGCTTCGGCATCGATTCGATGAAGGTTACCTTGAAAGATGGTTCGTTCCACCCCGTAGACTCGGATGCTCTTTCGTTTGAGATTTGCGCCCGCAACGGTTTCCGCGAGGCTACACCCAAGTGTTCGCCCGTATTGAAGGAGCCCATTATGAAAGTGGAGGTTGTTACTCCCGAGGAGTATATGGGTGACATCATCGGCGACTTGAACAAACGCCGCGGTCAGATTGAAGGCACCGAGAGCAAAGGTGTTGCTACGGCTATCAAGGCGAAAGTGCCCCTGTCGGGTATGTTCGGCTATGTAACCGTACTCCGTACCCTCTCTTCGGGTCGCGCAACTTCGACTATGGAGTTCTCGCACTACGACGAGGTTCCCGCAAACGTAGCAAAAGATGTTATCGAGAAATGCGGTGGCAAGAAACAAGAATTGGAATAAAAGAATAAATAACAATGAGACAGAAAATTAGAATCAAACTCGAATCTTACGACCACAACTTGGTAGATAAATCTGCCGAGAAGATCGTAAAAACTGTGAAAAGCACAGGCGCAGTAGTAAGCGGTCCTATTCCACTTCCTACCCAGAAAAAGATCTTCACTGTGAACCGTTCGACTTTCGTTAACAAGAAAGCACGCGAGCAGTTCCAGCTCTGCACCTTCAAGAGGATTCTTGATATTTACTCCTCGACCCCCAAAACTATCGACGCTCTGATGAAGTTGGAGTTGCCCTCGGGTGTTGAGGTAAACATCAAAGTCTGATAAAAGGCGCACCACTCACAACGAAGAGTTCCTCGCGCGTATATAATATATAGGTATGGCGAGGAGCACTTCGGAGGGGTGAAAAACCGTAAGGAGAAACTTTACAAAACACACTTTTTTATTAATAACAACAAGTAATTAAAGACAGGTTAAAATGTCAGGACTTATTGGAAAAAAAATCGGAATGACTTCCGTTTTCAGTGCCGAGGGTAAAAATATACCATGCACTGTTATTGAGGCTGGTCCCTGTGTAGTTACGCAAATCAAGAACGAGGAGAAGGATGGCTACTCCGCAGTTCAGATTGCCTATGGCGAGAAGAGTGAAAAGCACACCAGCAAAAGCTTGTTAGGTCACTTTGGCAAATCGGGTGTTACCCCCAAAGCCAAATTGGTGGAGTTCAAAGAGTTCACCGAGGTGACTCTGGGTCAGGTACTCACCGTTGCCGACACCTTCGTTGAGGGTGACTGGGTAGACGTAGTGGGTGTATCGAAAGGTAAAGGCTACCAGGGCGTTGTGAAACGTCACGGCTTTGCCGGTGTAGGTGGTCAGACCCACGGTCAGCACAACCGTCAGCGTAAGCCCGGTTCGCTTGGTGCATCTTCCTATCCTTCGCGCGTCTTCAAGGGCAAACGCTTGCCTGGTCAGACTGGCGGTGAGAGGGTTAAGGTTCAGAACCTTAAAGTCCTCAAAGTTATTGCCGAGAACAACCTTCTCTTGGTAAAAGGTTCGATTCCCGGTGCAAAAGGTACTTATGTAATCATTGAAAAGTAGGAGAGAGGAGATGGAACTTACAATTTACACCACCACAGGAACCCAGACCTCGAAGAAAGCAGTTCTTTCGCAGGAGGTCTTCGGCATCGAGCCCAACACTCACGCTATCTACTTGGCTGTTAAGCAGTACTTGGCTGACCAGCGTCAGGGTACCCACAAAGCAAAACAGCGTAATGAGGTGGCAGGTTCGACCCGCAAACTCAAACGTCAGAAAGGCACAGGCGGTGCTCGTGCAGGTAGCATCCTTTCGCCTTTGTTCCCCGGCGGCGGCCGTATTTTCGGTCCCGTGCCCCGCGATTACAGCTTCAAATTGAACAAGAAGCTCAAATCGCTTGCACGCCGCAGCGCACTCTCTCTCAAAGCCCAGGCAGAGGCTGTTACCGTTGTTGAGGACTTCGTAATGGAGACTCCCAAGACCAAATCGATGGTTGCAATGGCAGAGGCTTTGAACTTGGCAGGTAAGAAGGTATTGCTCGTAGTAGCAGAGACCGACCACAACATTTGCCTTTCGGTACGCAACCTTCCCAAAGTGAAGGTAATGCAGGCAGCCAACTTGAACACCTACGATGTTATGAACGCTGGTGTTATGTTGTTCACCGAGAGCGCATTGGCAATGGTAAACGAGAATTTCTAATCACTAAAAAACCGAACAGACAATGAATGTAATTATCAAACCCATCTTGACCGAGAAAATGGCAGGTCAGGGCGAGAAACTCGGTCAGTATGGTTTTATCGTTGACCGTAGGGCTAACAAATTGGAGATTCGCGCAGCCGTAGAGCAGATGTACAACGTAGTAGTTGAGAGCGTAAATACCATCAACACCAAAGGTAAGCTCAAAGCTCGCTACACCAAAGCTGGCTACTTGGTTGGTCGCACCAATGCAGTGAAAAAAGCAATCGTAACCTTGAAAGAGGGCGATACTATTGATTTCTACAGTAATATCTAATTGAGAGATGGCAGTAAAAAAGTTTAATCCCGTAACTCCGGGTACAAGACATAAAGTAGCAGGTACCTTCACTGACATTACCTGCTCGGTGCCTGAGAAATCGTTGCTCGAACCCAAGAAGAGCAGCGGTGGTCGTAACCACGCCGGTAAGATGACCGTTCGTTACATCGGTGGTGGTCACAAACAGATGTACCGTGTAATTGACTTCAAACGTGCAAAAGATGGTATGGCTGCAACTGTTGCAACCATCGAGTACGATCCCAACCGTTCGGCTCGTATCGCTCTGATTGTATACGCAGATGGCTCGAAGAGCTACATTTTGGCTCCCAACGGCTTGAAAGTAGGTCAGACTGTATTGAGCGGCGAGGGCGTTGCACCCGAGGTTGGTAACACTTTGCTTCTTGCAAACATTCCCCTTGGTACCATTATCCACGCAATTGAGCTCTACCCCGGTCAGGGTGCTGTTTTGGCACGTTCGGCTGGTACCTACGCACAGCTCTTGGCTCGCGAGGGTAAATATGCTATTATTAAACTTCCTTCGGGAGAGACCCGTATGGTTCTCTGCACTTGCCGCGCAACTGTCGGTGCTGTATCGAACCCCGACCACAGCCTCGAACAGCACGGTAAAGCCGGTAGGAAACGTTGGTTGGGTCGCAGGCCTCACAACCGTGGTGTGACTATGAACCCTGTTGATCACCCCATGGGTGGTGGTGAAGGTCGTTCAAGCGGTGGTCACCCCCGTTCGCGTAAAGGTCTGTTGGCAAAAGGTTACAAGACTCGTAACCCCAAAAAGACCACCAGCAAATTCATTATCTCCAAGAAAACAAAATAAAAAAATAGTAGCATAATGAGTCGTTCACTTAAAAAAGGTCCGTTCATTGAGCCCAGGCTCGAGCAGCGAGTAATCGCCCAGAACGAGAGCAATCAGAAGACCGTAATCAAAACTTGGTCGAGGGCTAGTATGATTTCGCCCGACTTCGTAGGTCAGACAATTGCTGTACACAACGGTAACAAGTTTATACCCGTTTATGTAACTGAAAATATGGTAGGCCACAAACTCGGAGAGTTCGCCCCCACACGCACCTTCCGCGGTCACGCCGGTAACAGAAAAAAATAAAGTAGGATATGGGAGCAAGAAAATATCAAATGGCCGAGAAAATGAAGGCCGCAAAGAAGCAGGTGGCTGTTGCCTCGCTGCGTGATTGCCCTACCTCGCCCCGCAAGATGCGTATCGTTGCCGACACTGTTCGCGGCGTAGAGGTAAATAAAGCGTTGGCACTTCTTCGCTACTCGAAGAAAGAGGCTTCGGTGAGGTTGGAGAAACTTCTCCGCTCGGCTATCGCCAACTGGGAGGCAAAGAACCCCAATGAGCGCTTGGAGGATACCAAACTCTGCGTAAAAGAGATTAAGGTAGACGGTGGCCGTATGCTCAAACGCATTCAGCCCGCACCCCAGGGTCGTGCTCATCGCATTCGTAAGCGTTCCAACCACGTTACGATTATTGTAGACAAAATGGTAGTAGAAACTAAATCAGCTGAGTAAGAAGATGGGACAGAAAGTTAATCCAATTGCAAACCGCCTTGGTATCATCCGTGGTTGGGACTCCAACTGGTATGGCGGCAAAGATTTTTCAACCCGCTTGGTTGAGGACTCGAAAATTCGTACCTACCTCAATGCCCGTCTTGCAAAGGCTAGCATTTCGAAAATTATCATTGAGCGTACCCTCAAATTGGTGACTGTAACCATCAGCACCGCTCGTCCCGGTTTGATTATCGGTAAAGGTGGTCAGGAGGTTGACAAACTCAAAGAGGAGCTCAAAAAGATTACCGGTAAGGAGGTTCAGATCAACATCTTTGAGGTTAAGCGCCCCGAGATTGACGCTGTAATCGTTGCTAATCAGTTGGCTCGCCAGTTGGAGGGTCGTGTATCGTACCGTCGCGCAATCAAGACCACTATCGCATCGACTATGCGTATGGGTGCCGAGGGTATCAAGATTCAGATTAGCGGCCGTATTGGTGGCGCCGAGATGGCTCGTAGCGAGACCTACAAAGAGGGTCGTATTCCTCTGCACACCTTCCGTGCCGATGTAGATTACTGCCTTGCAGAGGCTCTTACCAAAGTTGGTATCCTCGGTGTTAAGGTATGGATCTGCGTAGGTGAGGTATATGGCAAACGCGACCTCTTCGAGATTGCTGGTGCTTCGTCGGTAGCAGGTCCTGCACAGAGCGAGCAGCGTGGTGGTGGCAAACCCCGCGGTGACCGCAAACGCAGGAGAAACAATAACAACAAATAAGGAACACTTCTAAATAAGATAAGACAATGTTACAACCAAAAAGGACAAAATTTAGAAGAATGCAGAAAGGACGCATGAAAGGTCTTGCCCAGAGGGGCAACCAGCTTGCGTTTGGTTCTTTCGGCTTGAAAGCGATGGATTCGATTTGGATCACCGGTCGTCAGATTGAGGCAGCTCGTCAGGCTATCGTACGTTATATGAAACGTGAGGGTCAGATTTGGATCCGAATCTTCCCCGATAAGCCCATCACCAAGAAACCCGCCGAGGTTCGTATGGGTAAAGGTAAAGGTGCACCCGAGGGCTTTGTAGCACCTGTTACTCCTGGTCGTATTATGTTTGAGATTGAGGGCGTACCCTTCGAGATTGCCAAAGAGGCACTCCGCCTTGGTGCACAGAAGTTGCCCATCGAGACCAAACTCGTTGTACGCAGAGATTACGTTGAATAGTTAACCTTAAAAGCAGACAAGAAAAGTTATGAAGACAGCAGAATTGAAAGAGATGGCAGTAGCCGATATGGTAGAGCGCATCGAGGCTGAGCAGGCAAAACTTGCCACTTTGAAGGTAAATCACGCCGTATCTCCTGTGGAGGATACCTCCGTTATTAAGAAAGCTCGCAGAGACATCGCTCGTATGAAGACTGTACTGCACCAGAAAAACACTAAATGTTAATTGAGGCTATGGAAAGAAATCTTAGAAAAGAGAGAATCGGTGTGGTAGTCAGCAATAAGATGGAGAAATCCATTGTAGTTGCAGTTCACCGTAAGGTAAAACACCCTATCTATGGTAAGTTCGTAAACAAGACCACTCGCTTTGTGGCAGAGGACGAGCAGAACCAGTGCAACGAGGGCGACACCGTAAAGATTATGGAGACTCGTCCTTTGAGCAAGACGAAGCGTTGGAGATTAGTAGAAATTATTGAAAGAGCTAAATAGTCATGATACAACAGGAAAGCAGATTGGTAGTAGCTGACAACAGCGGTGCAAAAGAGGTTCTCTGCATCCGCGTTTTGGGCGGTACCAAGAAGAAGTATGCCTCGATTGGCGACAAAATCGTTGTGACCGTTAAGAGCGCAACCCCTTCTGGCGACATCAAGAAGGGTACCGTATCGAAAGCGGTTGTAGTTAGAACAAAGAAGGAGATTCGTCGTGCTAACGGTTCGTACATTCGTTTCGATGACAACGCCGTTGTACTTCTGAATGGCCAGGGTGAGATGCGTGGTACTCGTATCTTTGGTCCCGTTGCACGTGAGTTGCGTGACCAGTATATGAAAATCATCTCGCTTGCACCCGAAGTATTGTAATCTTAAATACCGATAAGAAGTATGAAATTACATATCAAAAAAGGTGATACCGTTTACGTTATTTCGGGCGGTAGCAAAAGCAAAGAGAAAACCGGTCGTGTTTTGGAGGTAGATGTAAAGAACCAGCGCGCAATCGTTGAGGGTTTCAACATCATCAAAAAACACACCAAACCCAGCGCCAAGAACACCCAGGGTGGAATCGTTGAGCAGGAGGCTCCTATTCACATTTCCAACCTTATGCTTGCCGACCCCAAAACCGGCAAACCTACCCGCGTAGGTCGCAAAGAGGGTGAGAATGGTAAACTTGTACGTTACGCTAAAAAATCAGGAGAGGAGATTAAATAATGGCTTACATTCCTACACTCAAAACGACTTATAAGGAGCAGATCGTTCCTGCCCTTATGAAAGAATTTGGCTACAAGAGCATTATGCAGGTACCCAAATTGCAGAAAATCGTCCTCAACGAGGGTGTTGGTGAGGCTGTTGCTGACAAGAAGCTCATCGAGATTGCCCAGGAGGAGCTCTCGATTATCGCTGGTCAGAAAGCAGTTCAGACTCGCTCGCGTAAGGATATTTCGAACTTCAAACTCCGTAAAGGTATGCCCATTGGTGTTCGCGTAACCCTCCGTGGCGACCGTATGTACGAGTTCTTGGAGAGGCTTATCGCAGTTGCGCTTCCCCGTATCCGCGACTTCAAAGGCATCAACGAGAAATTCGATGGTCAGGGTAACTACACCCTCGGTATTAAGGAGCAGATTATCTTCCCCGAGATCGACATTGACAAGATCACCAAGATCCTCGGTATGGAGATTTGCTTTGTAACTACCGCAAATACCGACGAAGAGGGCTATGCTCTCCTCCGTGAGTTTGGTCTTCCTTTTAAAAACGCTAAAAAAGCATAAGGTATGGCAAAAGAATCAATGAAAGCACGCGAGGTTAAACGTGTTAAACTCGCACAGCGCTATGCTGCAAAGCGTGAGGCTATCGCTGCCGCTGTTAAGGCAGGTGAGATGAACGAGATGGAGGCTTGGCAGGCTCTTTCGAAACTGCCCCGCAACTCGAACCCCATCCGCCAGCACAACCGCTGCCAGATTACCGGTCGTCCCAAAGGCTACATTCGCCAGTTTGGTTTGAGCCGTATTCAGTTCCGCGAGATGGCTTCCAACGGTCTTATCCCCGGTGTGAAGAAAGCTTCGTGGTAGTAGCGTAGCCAAAGAGGGGGCCAAAGGTGGTGGGAGCCCATCGCGCAGAGGGGCACTCGACAGAGTTTGGAGCGCAAGTTTTTGCCGATTGAGGGAGGCCCGCAGGGTGCTACCCAAGAGAGGGGAGAAGATATTTGAGGGTTAAGAAATCGTAAAATATTGAAATTCTGCTCCGAAGTTTGCAATTTATCCACAAAAAGTTCCTATCTTTGGCGGCTTAAAAAGCGAAAAACAAAAAAACACCAACATTGCCGACTATCCCGAATTGGGGTGGTCGGCAATTGAGGTGCTAAATAATTAACTACATTTTTAACTTTTAATCCATTACAACTATGACAGATCCTATTGCGGATTTCCTCACGAGGATTAGAAACGCGGCGAAAGCCAACCACAAAACGGTTGAAGCTCCCGGTTCAAAAATGAAGGAAGAGATGACCAAGATTCTCTACGAACAGGGTTACATCCTCGCCTACAAATTTGACAAGAACGAGAAGGGCTTTTCGACCATCAAAATTGCGTTGAAGTATCACCCCCAGACAAAGCAGTGCGCTATCAAAGGTTTGGAGCGCGTGTCGCGTCCCGGTCTTCGTCGCTACTCGTCGGCTGCTGATATGCCCAAGGTTCAGAACGGTTTGGGTATTGCCATCGTTTCGACCCCCAAAGGTATCATGACCGACAAGAAAGCACGTCAGGAAAACGTAGGTGGCGAGGTTCTCTGCTACATCTACTAGTATTAACTTTACAAAAACAAACAAAACAATGTCAAGAATTGGTAAATTACCTGTAAACTTGCCCGCAGGCGTAACCGTAGAGGTTGCTGCTAACAATGTGGTAAGCGTGAAAGGACCTCTTGGTGCGTTGAGCCAGAAAGTAGACTCTGACATCACCGTAACCGTAGAGGGTAACGTATTGACAGTTACTCGTCCTACGAACCAGCCACGCCACCGCTCGATGCACGGCTTGTACCGCGCACTCATCAACAATATGGTAGTGGGCGTTTCGAAAGGCTACGAGATTAAACAGGAGCTCGTAGGTGTTGGTTTCAAAGCAGAGGTTGATGGTCAACTTTTGAAACTCTCTTTGGGTTATTCTCACGATATTTTCCTGATGTTGCCCGCCGAGGTTAAGGCAGAGGTACAGCAGGAGAAGAAGGGCAACCCTATTCTCACTCTCAAGAGCATCGACAAACAACTTGTTGGTCAGGTTGCAGCAAAGATTCGCTCGTTCCGCAAACCCGAGCCCTACAAAGGTAAAGGTATTAAATTTATTGGTGAAACCTTGCGTCGTAAGGCTGGTAAGTCTGCTAACGCTAAATAGTAAAATCGCGTAAATATGGCATTGAATAAGATCGAAAGAAGAGAGAGGATTAAAATGCGTATCCGCAAAGTAGTTGAGGGTACCGCAGCAAGGCCTCGTATGACTGTATTCCGCAGCAACAAGCAGATTTATGTACAGTTGATTGACGATACCAAGGGTGTAACTTTGGCAGCAGCTTCGTCGTTGGACAAAGAGATTGCCGAGGCAGCACAGAAGGTAAATGGTATTGAGCAGGCTAAAATGGTTGGCAAACGTATCGCAGAGATTGCCCTTGCAAAAGGCATCGAGGCTGTATCGTACGACCGTAACGGCTACCTCTACCACGGAAGAGTAAAAATGTTGGCAGATGCCGCTCGTGAAGGCGGACTTAAATTCTAATGAGCAACTATGGCAAACAGTAATATCAAAGTTAAAACAAGCGACCTCGAGTTGAAAGACAGGCTCGTAGCAATCCAGAGGGTATCGAAAACTACCAAGGGTGGTCGCACAATGAGTTTCTCTGCAATCGTAGTTGTTGGTAACGAGGCTGGTGTTGTAGGCTACGGTCTTGGCAAGGCTAGCGAGGTTCAGTCGGCAATCGCGAAAGGTGTAGAGGATGCAAAGAAAAACCTCGTGAAGATTCCCGTAATCAACGGCACAATTCCCCACTCGCAGGAGTTCCGCTTTGGTGGTTCGCAGGTGCTTATGCGCCCCGCAGCTCCTGGTACTGGTGTTAAGGCAGGTGGTGCGATGCGTGTAGTATTTGAGAGCGTGGGTATCCACAACGTACTCGCAAAAAGCAAAGGTTCGTCGAACCCCCACAACTTGGTGAAAGCAACCGTTGGTGCTCTTATGGAGCTTCGCGATGCTGCAAGTGTAGCCCAGTTGCGCGGTATCTCTATGAATCAAGTATTTAACGGCTAATCGAGAAAGGAAGAAATTATGGCAAGATTGAAAATCACTCAGGTAAAGAGCCGCATTGGTCAGACCAAAAACCAGTGCAGCAACCTCGACGCACTTGGTCTGCACAAAGTAAACCAGACCGTTGAGCACGAGGATTCGGCCATCATCCTCGGTATGATTAACAAGGTTAAACATCTGGTTAAGGTTGAGACCGTTAAAGAGTAAAGTTCACAGAAGTAAAAAAGTAAAAAAAGAAGATAACGATGAATTTAAGCAATCTTAAACCCGCAGCAGGTTCGACTCACCACGAGAAACGAATTGGTCGCGGTCAGGGTTCGGGTCACGGTGGTACCTCTACACGTGGTCACAAGGGTGCACAGTCGCGTTCGGGTTACAGCCACAAGCTGGGCTTTGAGGGCGGTCAGATGCCTTTGCAGCGTCGTATGCCCAAGTTTGGTTTCACCAACATCAAACGTGTTGAGTACAAACCCATCAACTTGGACACCCTCGAACAGTTGGCTGCCAACAAGAACATCACCGACATCAACATCGAGACTCTCATCGAGGCTGGTTTTATTTCGAAGAACCACAAGGTGAAAATCCTCGGTAAAGGTGAGCTTACCAAAGCACTCAACGTAACCGCTCACGCTTTCAGCCAGACTGCTGTTGCAGCTATTGAGGCAAAAGGCGGCAAAATCGAGAAACTCTAATTCACAACCAGACAAACAAAGTTAAGCGATGAAACTTGTCGAAACCATTAAGAATATATTTAAGATCGAGGAGTTGCGTACAAAGATTCTTTATACGCTTGGCCTTCTTCTTATATATAGGTTCGGAAGTTTTGTGGTGATTCCCGGTATCAACCCCAACGCATTGAGCGCAATGAGTGCCCAGACGGCAGATGGTCTTATGGGTCTGTTGGATATCTTCTCGGGTGGTGCGTTCTCCAATGCGTCGATTTTTGCGCTTGGTGTAATGCCCTACATCTCGGCCTCGATTATCGTACAGCTTCTGGGTATTGTAGTTCCCTACTTCCAGAGGTTGCAGAAAGAGGGTGAGAGTGGTCACCGCAAGATGAACCAAATTACAAGATATTTGACCATTGTGGTGCTCTGCCTACAAGGTCCCGCTTATCTTGCTAACCTTCACGCCCAGGCTCCTGGCGCTTTCGTTATGGAGTACAACGCCTTCTTCATCTTCACCGCACTCGTGGTACTTATTGCCGGTACTATGTTCGTAATGTGGTTGGGTGAGAAGATTACCGACAAGGGTATTGGTAACGGTATTTCGCTCATCATTATGGTGGGTATCGTTGCTCGCTTGCCCCACGCTCTGTTGGCAGAGTTGGATGCAAGGACCAATGCCGCAACCGGTGGCTGGGTAATGTTGGTTGTAGAGTTTGTGTTGCTGTACTTCATCTTTATGGCTGCTATTGCACTTGTGCAGGCAACCCGCAAGATTCCCGTACAGTATGCAAAACGCATTGTTGGTAACAAGCAGTACGGTGGTGTACGCCAGTACATCCCCTTGAAGGTGAATGCTGCGAATGTGATGCCTATCATCTTCGCACAGGCCTTGATGTTCATCCCTATGCTCTTCGGCAGGTGGGAGGCAACTCGTGGCTTCGCTGCTGCGTTCAACAACTACACCGGATTCTGGTATAACTTCACCTTTGCAATCTTGGTGTTCGCGTTTACCTACTTCTACACAGCAATTATTGTGAATCCCCAAATGATGGCTGACGATTTGAAACGTAATGGTGGCTTCATTCCTGGTGTTAAACCCGGTAAGGAGACCAAAAATTACATCGACACCATTATGACGAGAATCACCCTTCCTGGTTCGATTTTCTTGGCTATCGTGGCTATTCTGCCCGCTTTTGCCGAGATGATTGGTATCAACCGTCAGTTTGCGCTCTTCTTCGGAGGTACTTCGCTGCTGATTTTGGTGGGTGTAGTTCTCGACACTCTCAAACAGGTTGAAAGTTACTTGCTCCTTCGTCACTACGACGGTCTGATGAAGACCGGTAGGATTAAAGGTCGCCACTAATCTTTCAACTCGGGCTTACTTACGGTAAGAGTTCTTAAAAAAGGAGAGAATCTATAATGATATATCTCAAAACAGAGGAAGAGGTCGAACTGCTGCGTGAGAATAACCTTCTTGTGAGCGCAACGCTTGCGGAGGTTGGCAAGCATATCAAACCTGGGGTGACAACCTTGGAGTTGGATAGGATTGCAGAGGAGTTTATCCGTTCTCACGGAGCAGTTCCGGGCTTCCTCGGCTACGGAGGATTTCCCAACACCTTGTGTGTGTCGGTGAATGAGAACGTGGTTCACGGTATTCCTTCGAACTATGCACTCAAAGAGGGTGATATTGTTTCGGTGGATTGCGGCACCATAATGAAGGGCTTCTATGGTGACTCGGCCTACACCTTTGGTGTTGGCGAGATTGCTCCCGAGGTGGAGCAGTTGTTGAGGGTTACCAAGGAGTCGCTCCTCAAAGGTGTTGAGCAGGCAGTGGCGGGTAATCGCGTGGGTGATATTTCGGCAGCCGTACAGGCACACGCCGAGAGGTATGGCTACGGGGTTGTCCGCGAACTTGTGGGGCACGGCTTGGGCCGAAAGATGCACGAGTCCCCCGAGGTTCCCAACTATGGCAGACGTGGTACCGGCCCTCTGTTGAAAGAGGGAATGGTCATCTGCATCGAGCCGATGATTAATATGGGTTCCAAGAATGTGGTTTTTGAGCGCGACGGCTGGACTGTTCGCACCAAAGATAGGAAACCCTCGGCTCACTTCGAATTTGCGGTGGCAATACGCAATGAGAAGGCGGATGTTTTGACCGACTTTGGTATCATCGAAGAGGCCCTCGGCAAAGCGTAACTGATTGAAAATTTGGTAATCCAAAGAAAATTGTTATCTTTGCGCGCTAAACAGAAAGGAATTTCGTAAAACAAACAAAAATTTAAGAACATCTTATGGCAAAGCAAGCTGCTATTGAAAAGGACGGAACCATCGTGGAGGCCCTCTCGAACGCAATGTTTCGCGTAGAGTTGGACAATGGCCACGTTATCACCGCCCACATTTCGGGTAAGATGAGGATGCACTACATCAAGATTCTTCCCGGTGACAAAGTAAAGGTAGAGATGTCGCCCTATGACTTGACCAAAGGTCGCATCTCCTTCCGTTACAAATAACCTCCCCGCCGAGGACAAAGGGGCTAGGAGTACAGAGTGTCACAAGAGCATCGACAAGGCACAAGGTGTATTGGGGTGCGGAGCAAAGAGCATCGACAAGGCGCAAGGCGTATTGGGGATGCGGAGCAATGAGCATCAACAAGGCGCAAGGCGTATTGGGGGTGCGGAGCAAAGACGGAGAGGCGTAATGAGCCTCGCGTCGATGAGGAGGAAGCAGGGCCACAAAGAGAGTGTGGTTGTGGTTCCCGAAAAAGAAGAGAGAAGTGACAGTCGCTACTTTTGGTTAAACCTTTCGGCGAAGAGATTATGCCACAAAAACAAACTAAATTAAAAACTTTTCAAAGATGAAAGTTAGAGCATCAATTAAGAAAAGAAGCGAGGATTGCAAAATTGTAAAGCGTGGTAACCACCTTTATGTTATTTGCAAAAAGAATCCTAAATTCAAAATGCGCCAAAAGTAATTAACTAAAAAGAGAAGAAAAGATTTATGGCACGTATAGTAGGTGTAGATTTACCTAAAAATAAACGCGGCGAGATCGGCTTGACCTATGTATATGGTATCGGTCGCAGCACCGCACGAATGATTCTTGATATGGCCGGTATCGACTACAACACCAAAGTAGACGACTGGACCGATGAGCAGGTAGGTGCAATCCGTAACGCTATCGCCGAGAGCGGTATCAAAGTTGAGGGTGAGTGCCGTTCGCTCGTACAGCTCAACATCAAACGATTGATGGACATCGGTTGCTACCGTGGTATCCGTCACCGTCTTGGTCTTCCCGTTCGTGGTCAGAGCACCAAGAACAACGCTCGTACTCGCAAGGGTAAGAAGAAGACCGTAGCAAACAAGAAAAAAGCAACTAAATAAAAGTAGAGAGTTATGGCAAAGAAACCAGTATCAGTTAAGAAGCGCGTAGTTAAAGTAGACGCAGTCGGTATGGCTTTCGTACACTCGACTTTCAACAACGTAATCATCACTATCACCAACGGTGCAGGTGAGGTTATCAGTTGGAGTTCGGCAGGTAAGATGGGCTTCCGTGGTTCGAAGAAGAACACTCCCTACGCAGCACAGACCGCTGCCGCAGACTGTGCAAAAGTTGCATACGACTTGGGCTTGCGTAAAGTAAAAGTTTATGTAAAAGGTCCCGGTCAGGGTCGTGAGTCGGCAATCCGTACCATCGACGGTGCAGGTATCACCGTAATGGAGATTATCGACGTTACTCCACTTCCCCACAACGGTTGCCGTGCTCCTAACCGCCGTCGCGTATAATCCTTCGGTCGAGAAAAAGGAGAGTAAACATTTAGTTTCAACACAAGTAAAACAAGAAGAACAATGGCTAGATATACAGGTCCAAAAAGTAAAATCGCTCGTAAGTTTGGCGAGCCTATTTTTGGTGCAGACAAGGTTCTCGACAAGAAGAACTATCCTGCCGGTCAGCACGGTCTGAACCGCAAACGCAAAAAAGTTTCGGAGTACGGTACCCAGCTGAACGAGAAACAGAAAGCAAAATATACCTATGGTTTGTTGGAGCGTCAGTTCCACAACGCATTCGAGAAGGCTGCCGCTATGGGCGGTATCACCGGTGAGAACCTTTTGAAACTTCTCGAGAGCCGTTTGGACAACGTAGTATACCGTCTTGGTATTGCTCCCACCCGTGCAGCTGCACGCCAGTTGGTATCGCACCGTCACATCACCGTGAACGGTAACGTGGTTAATATTCCTTCGTACAGCCTCAAAGCTGGTGATGTTGTAGCAGTTCGTGAGAAATCGAAAACTCTCGAAACCATCACCGAGAGCCTCGCAGGTCGTCGCGCAAACCAGTACGCTTGGTTGGAGTGGAACGGCGAGACTTTGAGCGGTAAGTTCTTGCAGCGTCCCGAGCGCGAGGATATCCCCGAGAACATCAAGGAGCAGTTAATCGTCGAGTTGTACTCGAAATAGTACTTAACAAAATAATTGATTACACAATTATGGCAATTTTAGCATTCCAGAAACCCGAGAAGGTGATTATGCTCGAATCCACCTCCACATTCGGAAAATTCGAATTCCGTCCTTTGGAGCCCGGTTTCGGTATGACCATTGGTAATGCTTTGCGTAGGGTGTTGCTCTCCTCGTTGGAGGGTTATGCAATCACCACCGTGAAGATTGCCGGGGTCGATCACGAGTTTGCCGCCATCCCCGGAGTTATGGAAGGAATGATTGATATTGTCCTCAACCTCAAACAGGTACGTTTCATCCGTACTATTGAGACCGCTGAGTCGGAGAAGGTTACCATCAACGTGGCTGGCCAGACCGAGCTCACCGCAGGCTATATCTCGAATTTCCTTTCGAACTTCAAAGTGTTGAATCCCGAGTTGGTTATCTGCCACCTCACCCCCGATACCAAATTGACCATCGACTTGACCATCGGTAAAGGTCGCGGTTATGTTCCCGCAGAGGAGAACCGCCCCGCAGATGCAGAGTTTGGTCTGTTGCCTATCGACTCGATTCACACCCCTATCATCAATGTTAAGTACTCGGTAGAGCCCTACCGTGTTGAGCAGAAGACCGACTACGACAAGCTCAACATTGAGGTTACTACCGACGGTTCGATCCACCCCAAGGAGGCTTTGAAAGAGGCAGCCAAGATTCTTATCCACCACTTGATGCTCTTCTCGGACGAGAAGATTACCATCAATATGGAGGAGACTTCGCCCACCGAGGAGTTCGACGAGAGCGTATTGCATATGCGTCAGCTCTTGAAGACCAAACTCTCCGATCAGGATTTGTCTGTTCGCGCCCTCAACTGCTTGAAGGCTGCCGAGGTAGACACCATCGGTGACTTGGTACGTTACAACCGCAACGATTTGTTGAAGTTCCGTAACTTTGGTAAGAAGTCGCTCACCGAGTTGGATGACCTTTTGGCATCGTTGAACCTCCACTTTGGTATGGACGTTTCGCCCTACAAGTTGGATAAGGAATAACCCACAAAAAAGAAACATTAATCTATGAGACACAATAAGAAAGTAAACCACCTTGGTCGTCAGGCATCGCACCGCAAAGCACTGATGTCGAATATGGCTGCAAGCCTTATTCTCCACAAGCGCATCGAGACCACTGTGGCAAAAGCAAAGGCTCTGAAAAAATTTGTTGAGCCCATCATTACCAAATCGAAAGAGGACACCACCCACCAGCGTCGTGTTGTTTTCAGCTACCTGAAAGACAAATTTGCAACCGCAGAGTTGTTCCGCACCGTTGCTCCTAAGATCGCTGACCGTCCCGGTGGTTACACCCGTATTCTCCACACCGGTTTCCGTGTAGGTGACGCAGCAGAGATGTGTATCATCGAGCTGGTAGACTTCAACGAGACCTATGTAGAGGGCGTAGCACCCAAAGCAGCTGCACCTAAAACCCGTCGTAGCCGTGCTAAAAAGGCACAAGACGCTGAGGTTGTAGCTGAGGGTGAGGCAGTAGCAGAGGCACCTAAGGCTGAGAAGAAGCCCGCAACCAAGAAGCCCGTTGCTCCCAAAGCAGCAGCGAAGACTTCGGGTGCTAAGGTGAAAGCTGTTAAGACCGGCGCATCGAAGAAAGCATAACGCGAGCGATTGCTTCGTTATATTGCGATAAACCACCTCCTCATTTACGAGAGTAAACTGCGGAGGTGGTTTTCTTGTGTGCTTACCACTCGCCTTATAATAGTTTAACCGTCAGCCGACTGACGGCTCGCAAATTTGCGGGCCCGCAAAAAGATAACCCT
>JAZORC010000025.1:0-26059 GCA_045656405.1 Tidjanibacter sp. | reverse complement strand
GGGCTCGCAACCGCGAGCCCGCGACGTTTGACCAGACTACGTCTGTTCTAAAATGCTCACGCTCGGCATAGCCTGCAAGCAGTCTCTGCCCTCGCTTACTCGCATTTGCGACGTTTGACCAGACTGCGTCTGCTCTAAAATGCTCACGCTCGGCATAGCCTGCAAGCAGTCTCTGCCCTCGCTTACTCGCATTTGCGACGTTAGACGTTAGACAAAAAACGCATAGAGGCGAGCGAATTTTAGGCGCACAAGAAAACCACCTCCGCAGTTTACTCTCGTAAATGAGGAGGTGGTTTATCGCAGTTGGGCGCCAAAGGCGCAAAAAAACAGAAACAGAAGGCGCAGATTGCTGAGTGATTTTTGTGCCAAAAAAGAGGGCGACCTCCGCAGTTTGCTTGACGCAAATGAGGAAGGTCGCCTCTCGAATTTGGTGCAAAAAGGTGCCGTAACGGCACTTTTGTGAGAGTGGCTCTTTGAAAGGCAAAAGTGCATAGAGGCGAGCGAATTTTAGGCGCACGCACCCCAAAAAAACAGAAGGCACAGATTGCCGAGGGATTTTTGTGCCAAAAAAGAGGGCGACCTCCGCAGTTTGCTTGACGCAAATGAGGAAGGTCGCCTCTCGAATTTGGTGCAAAAAACACCGGCAAGATGTGCCTTATGCGAGGATTTCAAGCATCCTAATAGCCGCAGTAGCCACAGGAGTACCAGGACCGAAGATTGCAGCAGCGCCATCTTTGTAGAGCTGGTCGTAGTCCTGTGCGGGGATTACACCACCAACCACAACAACGATGTCCTCACGACCGAGTTTCTTCAACTCTGCAATAATCTGGGGAACGAGAGTGAGGTGACCCGCAGCGAGCGACGAAACACCTACAACGTGTACATCGTTCTCGACAGCCTGTTTTGCAGCCTCCTCGGGAGTCTGGAACAAGGGGCCCATATCCACGTCGAAGCCGAGGTCGGCATAACCAGTAGCAACAACTTTTGCACCACGGTCGTGACCATCCTGACCAAGTTTGGCAATCATAATACGGGGCTGACGACCCTCGCGTTTTGCGAACTCCTCAACCATCTCTTTCGCCTTGGCGAAATCTGCATCATTCTTCATAGCACTCGAATATACACCAGAGATTGAACGAATAACTGCTTTGTAGCGACCTACAACAACCTCGCAAGCGTCGGAAATCTCACCCAACGATGCGCGAACTTTCGCAGCCTCAACAGCAAGCTCCAAGAGGTTGCCGGTCTTGGTCCTCACAGCCTCAGTGATAGCAGCCAATGCCTTCTGTACGGCAGCCTCATCACGGTTAGCGCGAAGCTCTTTGAGGCGTTTAACCTGACTCTCACGAACTGCGGTGTTATCCACAGCGAGGATGTCAATGGGGGCCTCTTTCTCCAAGCGGTAGCGGTTCAAACCAACGATAACCTCATCACCGGAGTCAATCCAAGCCTGTTTGCGAGCCGAAGCCTCCTCGATACGCATTTTGGGAAGACCGGTCTCAATAGCTTTTGCCATACCACCGAGTTTCTCAATCTCCTGGATGTGCTCCCAAGCCTTGTGAGCAATCTCGTTGGTGAGGCTCTCAACATAGTACGAACCAGCCCAGGGGTCAACCGAGCGGCAAACGTTGGTCTCCTCCTGGATGTAAATCTGGGTATTACGAGCAATACGAGCCGAGAAGTCGGTAGGAAGTGCAATAGCCTCATCGAGTGCGTTGGTGTGGAGCGACTGGGTGTGACCAAGTGCTGCGCCCATAGCCTCAATTGCGGTACGGCCTACGTTGTTGAAAGGATCCTGCTCGGTGAGCGACCAACCCGAAGTCTGCGAGTGGGTACGCAATGCGAGCGATTTGGGGTTCTTGGGGTTGAACTGTTTTACGATTTTTGCCCACAACAGACGAGCAGCCCTCATCTTGGCAATCTCCATAAAGTGGTTCATACCGATAGCCCAGAAGAACGACAAGCGGGGAGCAAATTGGTCGATGCTCATACCTGCGTTCACACCAGCGCGGAGGTACTCCAAACCGTCGGCCAAGGTGTATGCCAACTCGATGTCAGCAGTTGCACCAGCCTCCTGCATATGGTAACCCGAGATAGAAATCGAGTTGAATTTGGGCATATTCTTCGAGGTGTACTCAAAGATGTCGGCGATAATACGCATCGAGAATTCTGGTGGGTAGATGTAGGTGTTACGCACCATAAACTCTTTCAAGATATCGTTCTGGATGGTACCAGCCAACTGGTCGAGGGTGCAGCCCTGCTCCAAACCTGCTACGATGTAGAACGCCAATACGGGAAGTACCGCACCGTTCATAGTCATCGAAACCGACATCTGGTTCAATGGAATACCATCGAACAACACCTTCATATCCTCAACCGAGCAGATGCTCACACCTGCTTTACCTACGTCACCAACAACCCTGGGGTGGTCGGCATCGTAGCCACGGTGAGTTGCAAGGTCGAATGCAACCGACAGACCTTTCTGGCCCGAAGCCAAGTTACGACGGTAGAAGGCATTACTCTCCTCTGCGGTCGAGAAACCTGCATACTGGCGAATGGTCCAGGGACGCATAACGTACATAGTACTGTAAGGACCACGAAGGAAGGGAGCCACACCTGCTGCATAGTTAAGGTGCTCCATACCCTCCAAATCCTCGGCGCTGTAAAGACCCTTAACGGAAATCTGCTCGGCAGTCATCCACTCTTTCTCCGAAGCAGCGCACTTGCTCTGGCAGCAACCCTCGGCTGCGCCAGCGAATTTCATATCTGTAAATTGTGCTCTCATAATTCTTTTCTCCTCCGATTAAATACCCAACTCTTTAAGATAAGCTTTGAGCGTTTCGAGTACGTTGTCCCTTACGCTGATGAAGTGGGTGATACCCTGTGCTTTGAGCTCCTCGGCACAAGCGGGAGCACCTGCAACAACAACGATAGCATCCTCACCGATGAGTTTTGCAACCTCGGGAGCGAGTGCTGCGTAGTCGTCATCCGACGAACATACAACAACGATGTCGGCCTTGGCCTCTTTGGCAGCCTTCACGCCCTCCTCAACCGAAGCGAAGAAGGTGTTGTCCTGAACCTTGATGCCTGCGCAAGCGAAGAAGTTGCAGCTGAACTGTGCCCTTGCACGAGCCATAGCCAAGCTACCACAAGTGAGCATAAATGCCTTGGGAGCCTTGCCACTTGCATCCACAGCCTGACGCATAGCCTCAAACTGCTCGCCACCACGGTAGGGAACAAGTGCCTTGTCGCTCACCTCGCAAGTGCAACCACAAGCGCACTCTGCCTTCTGTGCCTCCAAAACCTCACCGAAGTTGGGGTACTGGTTGGTACCGAGGAGGGTGATACGGCGGGTAGCAACCTCTTTGTTCTTCTTCTCTGCCGAAGCCTTAACCTTTGCACTGATGGTGCCATTGTTGAATGCAGCGATGTAGCCACCCTCTGCCTCAACCTCTTTGAAGAGTTTCCAAGCCTCCTCGGCGATGGAAGCGGTGAGGTTCTCGATGTAGTAGGAGCCACCTGCGGGGTCAACTACGTTGTCGAAGTGAGCCTCGTTCTTCAAAAGGAGCTGTACGTTGCGAGCGATGCGCTCTGCGAACTCATCGTTCTTGGTAGTCACAGCATTGAAGGGCAAAACCTCCAACGAGTGAACGCCACCAATAGCAGCACTCATAGCCTCGGTAGTACCGCGAAGCATATTTACATACGAGTCATAGACGGTCTGGTTCCAGCTCGAAGTAACAGCGTGGAGGTAGATTTTCTCTGCACATTTGCACTCGGGCTCGTAGGCCTTGGTGATGTTAGCCCACAAGAGGCGTGCAGCGCGGAGTTTTGCAATCTCCATAAAGTAGTTGGAGGTAATCGAAGTGGTGAAGCGGATGCTCTTTGCTGCATCGGTTACGCTCACACCCCTCTCTACGAGCTCCACGAGCATCTCGTGACCTGCGGCCATCATATAGCCGAGCTCCTCAACGATGGTCGAGCCGCTATTGCCGAAGATTGAGCCATCAATGCCTGCAAAGCGAACGTGTTTGAACTCTTTGTAGTTTTTGATGTAGCCTGCAATCTTGTCGAAGCACTCCTCGCCACGCTCTTTGCCACAGCAGAATTTGCCGAAACGGGTAAGGCCCCACATAATGGGATCGAAGTCGAATGCGATGCGTACAGCCTCTTTGTCGAAGCCAGCAGCCCACTCCATAACGGGCTCTACGATGGTGGTGTTGGAGGTGCAGATGTAGAATACAACCTCATTCTTGGTGGGGTCGATACCTGCGGTCAGAGCCTCAACGAACTCTTTGTCCACCTCTTTGCAAATCTCGAAAGCGATGCTCTCTGCGCCACAATCGAGTGCGTGGAGTGCCTTTTTGTTGGCCTCTGCGGGGCACTCTACATAGATGGTCTGGAAGACTTTCCACTTGTTGCAGTTTTTCACACCGCGAACATAGGGGAACTCGCCTGCCGAAGCACCGAGGAAATTAACAGCTGCCAAATCCTCTGCACGGTAGTAGGGGCGGACATTGAAGCCCTCTGCTGTGCGCCATACCAATTTTTTCTGGTAGTCGGCGCCTTTGAGGTCGGATGCGATGACAGCCTCCCACGCCTCTGTCGAGACTGCGGGGAACTCGTCGAACAACCTTTCGTACTTGTTGTTTGCCATAACTTTTTGTTAATGTTGTGAGTTTATAGTTAGTTGTTAGATGTTGTTTTCGTTGCTATATGCACATAAGTGCGCAAATATAACAATTTTATGAATACGATGTTACATTTTTCGGAGAATGTTTCCTACTTTTGTGAGAACAAACACCCAAAACCGATGGCGCACATATTCACAAAGCAGGAAATTCGTGGCATAGCACTACTATTCCCAATAGTGGTAGTGGCGGTCTGGCTACTCATCGGAGCACTCACAACAAAAGAGCCCTCCACGCCCGAAGAAGAGCCCAACGTCACCGAATCACCCACGCCAACCCTCGCCCCCTTCGACCCCAACACTGTGACCTACGAGGAGTTGCGAGCTATGGGCATCGAAAAGTACGTCGCACGCGGAATTGTGAAGTATCGTGAGGGAGGGCGCACCTACGCTATACCCGAGGATGTGGCCATAATCTACGGCATCAGCGACTCGCTCTACGCCACCCTCAAACCCTACATCCGCATCGCACCCGAGTATCGAATAAAACCCAAGACCTACCCCGCAAATACCACCCCCACTCCCAAGCGCACCTTCCGCAACACCCCCTTTGACCCCAACACACTCACCGCCGAAGGGTTCTACGAATTGGGCTGTTTTTCGGCACGTCAGGCCGAGGCCCTCGTGGAGTATCGTGACCGCATAGGTGGCTTCCGCTCCCTCTTGGAGTTTGCCGATTGTTACCTCATCGACAGCACACTATTTGCCCAGATGAAGCCCTACATAACTCTGACCATCAAGCCCCAAGCAGTCGGTCAGCCCCGCAGTCGCACCTTCCGCAACATCACCTTCGACCCCAACACCCTCACGGCCGAGGGGTTCTACGAATTGGGCTGTTTTTCGGCACGTCAGGCCGAGGCCCTTGTGGAGTATCGCACACGCAGGGGTGGATTCCGCAGCGAGTTGGAGTGGCGGGATTGCTACCTCATCGACAGCACCATCTGGGAACAGACAAAGGCATACCTACAACTCTCGCCCATCCCTCGCAAACTCATCGACCTCAATAGTGCCGACTCGCTCACACTCGTTGGCGTTGTAGGCATCGGACCTCGCACCGCCTCCGACATCCTACGCTACCGCCAAAGGCTCGGTGGCTACTACTCTGTGAGCCAACTGCGGGACCTTCGGGTGGTTACAAAAGAGAATTATGAGCTCTTCAAGGAAGAATTTTGGTGCGACAGTTGCAAAATTAGAAAAATTGATATTAACTTTGCACCCCCAAAGGAGTTGGCGGAACATCCGTACATAACAACCCCAAGGTTAAGACGCATACTCATAACACGACAAACGAAAGGAGGCTGGAAAGGGCTGGAAGAATTTTTGAATGACGACATATTCGAGAAAGAGGTGAGAGAAAAACTCGCCCCCTACTTCCGGTTTACCTCCGTCGAGATAGAGTAGCAGAACCATCACACACAAAAACCCACAAGGCAAGGGTGGAGCGCAAGGGAGAGTCCCAAGGCGCACCGAAGAGCCCACAAACAAAACAAACGAATACAAAAAACTAAAAAATTTATACAACTATGATTATTATGCCTGTAAAAGAGGGCGAGAACATTGAGCGCGCTCTTAAAAAATTCAAACGTAAATACGAGCGCACCGGCGTCCTCAAAGAGCTCCGCGCACGTCAGTACTTCATCAAACCCAGCTGGGCAAAACGCGAGAAAATGCAGCACGCTGTATATGTAGAGCAGTTGCACCGCCAGGAAGAAGAGTAGCATATAAGTGGCGCCTTTGGCGTTGCACAGCGATAAATCCCCTCCTCATTTACGCCAAGTAAACTGCGGAGGGGATTTTCTTGTGCGCCTAAAATCCGCTCACTTATCTGCATCTTCTTATTTCCGTTTTTGGCAATCAAGGAGTCGTTCTTATATCCCTTGGATATCCAAATCTGTCGCCTTTGGCGTTGCACAGCGATAAATCCCACCGAATTTCGGTGGGATTTATTTTTCGCCATCAAACTACAAGGGCTGAACTACAAAGAGTTCAGCCCTTTTTGTGGAGCCAACGCCAGATGCAGGCTTTGGCCACCGTGGGGTGATGACTACCATTGTCAGCAGGGGGGGGGAGTACCCTCTTCTGCTCACTACTTTTTGGTGCCACAGCCGCATCCCCCTTTTTTCTCTTCGTGGGGTTTGGAGGTGGAACAACTGCCACCCGCCTTTTTCTCATCCTTGGTGTCGCAACCCGAGGTCTTGGTACCACATTTTTCGTCTTTCATAATCATTGTGTGTTAAGTGAAACTTGTCACCCTACCCACAACAACATTCGCGCCAAATAAAACATTTCGACACCCCACCCCAGATAGTGCATATCGCGAGGTGAGTACAAGGCATACGAGAAAGCGGAGTCCGCAGTTTGCTGAACGCAAATGAGGAACTCCGCTTATCGAAGTATAACGCAGTAATCGCCCGCGAGATGTACTATCTGTATAGGAAGCGTTTGATTGACTTCTTGGGCGTCTTCTCAAACTCGGTGGGACGCAACTCTATGGAGGCGACCTTCTCGTAGGAGGCCACAAGAGTGTTGAGCTCTTTAAGGGTTTCATCCATCAGGCTCTGCAACTGTGAGTGGGGAATATTGGCGGCATCCAACTGCTCATAGTCGGGCACTACAATGGCCACAAGTTTGCCCTCTCTCTCAACGATAAGGCTCTCCAAAACGTAGGCAAGGTTGTTGAGTTTTGCCTCAATCTCCTCGGGATAGACATTCTGGCCACCCGACATAAGAATCATAGTCTTACTCCTACCGCGCAGGAAGATGTTGTGGTCGGCATCAACAGTACCCATATCGCCCGTATGGAGCCAGCCATCCTCATCAATTGCCTGTGCCGTAGCCTCGGGATTCTTGTAGTATCCCTTCATAACCTGCTCACCGCGGATGAGAATCTCACCAGGGATATGTGCAGGGTCGGGCGAGAGCACACGGCACTCACAGAAGTCGGTCAGGATGCGACCTGCCGAAGTGGGGATGTAGCCATCGGTGTAGAGTCGGTGGCTGATGAGGGGACCACACTCGGTCATACCATAGCCCACGGTGATGGGGAATTTGATGCGGTGGAGGAACTCCTCAACCTCGGCATTGAGCGCAGCACCGCCCACAATAAATTCATAGAACTCACCTCCGAGGGTTGCCACAAGTTTCTTGCGAATCTGGGCATAAACAACACTATCAATCAGAGGTATAGAGAGCGCCGTCTTCATCAAACCACTACCGAGGATGGGGAAAATCTGCTTCTTGACAACCTTTTCGATAATCATAGGCACCGAGCAGATGACGTGGGGACGCACCTCGGCCATAGCCTCAATCAAGATTTTGGCCGCAGGAATCCTACCCAACAGGGTAACGTGGGTACCTGCACCCAACGAGCAGAGCATATCAATTGCCGCACCAAAGGCGTGGGCCAAAGGCAGGAAGCACAACACACGCGAGCCGCGGAAGTGGTACTTCTTGGGCAGAACATAGCACAATTGTGCCGTAAGGTTGTTAACGGTAAGCATCACACCCTTTGAGAAACCGGTGGAGCCACTCGTGTAGCTCAACAAGCAGACCTCGTCGTTACCCACCTCGGGATAGCGGATATCCTCGGCCGAGAAGCCACGAGGGTAGCGGATGCGGTAGTGTTTAACAATGTTCTTCTGGAAGGAGGTCACATCATCGCCCTCGCGCTCAAAAATACAGCGGAAGTCGGTGAGCGAAAAGACTGCCTTGATGGCAGGAATCCTGTCCTCATCAATAACATCCCAGAAGGAGTCGCCCAAGAAGAGGAGTTTCGACTCCGAGTGGTTGATGATGTGGTTGATATCATTGGGGTTGAAGTCCTGCAAAATGGGGACAATAACGGCACCATAGGTAATGGTTGCAATGTAGGTGATTACCCAACGAGGGTTGTTGCGACCAATCAGAGCAATCTTGTCGCCCTTTTCAATCCCACACTGCTCAAAGAGCATATGGAGCTTTGCAATCTCCTTTGCCAGCTCGTAGTACGAAAAGGTCTCTTTCTTGAAATAGTCGGTCAGCGCAGGGAGTTCGCGGTTGTCGCGAAAACTCTGTTCGTAAATCCTGATTAAGTTCTCTTGTAACATACTTCTATATTGCTTATTACATTTTTATCGTACTTGTGGTTCGTGGCGCAAAGATAAGCCCAACCTCTAAACCTACAAACCTTCACCCTACTCCTTGGAGTGCTCTTTACTACGCCCAAAGAGGTATGTTTTGTTCTCTGTTCCGTGCAACAATCGGCCAATATTGGTGCGGTGGGTGTAGAAAAGCAGGAGCGAGACAGCCCCCATAAAGAGCATCAATTGCCACTCACCATCGCCACACAAAGCCGAGTAAAATGGTAGCAACAGACCGCCCACCATCGAGCCCACCGACACATAGTGGGTTGAGGCCACAATCACCAGGAAGGTTGCCAACGCAAGCAGAATACCACCCGTCGAGAAGGCGAACATACAACCCACCAGGGTGGCAACACCTTTACCTCCTCGAAAGCCCGCAAAAATGGGATACATATGGCCCAAAACGACCATTGCACAAAGCCCCATTTTGAGGTAAAGCCACGCAGAAGAATGAGCCTCAAAACCACTGAAACCCACCAATATAACCGCCGCATAGCCCTTCAAAATATCTATTGCAAAGACAGGTAAGGCAGCCTTGGCACCCAACACGCGGAGCACGTTTGTAGTTCCCGCATTGCCACTTCCCTGTGTGCGCACATCAACGCCATAGAAGGCTTTGCCAATCCACACTGCACTCGGAATGGAGCCCAACAAGTAGCCCCCCAGCAAAGTCAGCAAAATAACAATCCAATTCATATATATTTCTCTCTATTCTACTATTTCAACCACCACTCACAACCACCACTCCTCCGAGTTATTTGGCTGGGTAGTTCCGTTTAACAAAGACAAAGATACAACTTTTTCGGGAATTTTCCACATCCCCCTCCCACCATTGCCTTTCGGCACCCATTTAGGCAAATTTGCTACGACGCCCAACGCCTTATGTGGAGTGATTAAAAACCTCCCATTGGGCACTCTCTCCTCCAATTGTATGCCACAGCCTTGTAAAATAAAAAACAAAAAACGCTACCTCTCGTTTTCATCTTTAACAAAAATCCCTATATTTGTCAGTTATTCTTGGCCTTGTGCCCCAAAGAGAGCCCATTTGGTTGCGGAATACAACAAGGCATAGAGAAAAATATGCAAAGTATTGGGAATTTGACCACAATGACAAACACATAACTAACTAATACTACTCAAATTTTTATGAGCGCAAAAATTGATTTCGGGACAAGAGTAAAATTGTTCTTCACCCCCAAAAACCTCCTCTCGTGGTTGGTTGTAACCATTGGTGTTGTAGTGATGTCGGCAGGTTTTGCCCTTTTCACCAACCCATACAAAATCATCCCTGGTGGTGTCTATGGTCTTGGTCGCGTCTTGCACGACATCTTCCCCAGCATCCAGACGGGTACCTTTGGTTTTATGTTCGATGTGCCCCTGATGATTATCGGTCTGCTGGTATTTGGTGGCAGTTTTGGTGCCAAAACCATCTATGCAGCCCTCATTTCACCCCTTGTGATGAATGGTCTTACGTCGCTTGTGGGTGAGGGTCCCTACTACGACAATGGCTGGATTACCAACTACTTCAACTTTGCGGCCGACCCCTTGATGGCCTCCATCTTTGGTGGTTTGCTGATTGGTGCGGGTGTGGGTATCATCATTCGCGGTGGTGCGACCTCGGGCGGTACGGATATTGTGTCGATGATTATCAGCAAGTTCTGCAAGATGAAGTTCTCTACCGCTATGGTTATGGTGGAGAGCACCATTGTGGTCATCGGTATGTTGAGGTTCCAAGATTGGCAGTTGCCCCTCTACTCGCTCATCAGCATCTACATCAGTAGTAAGGCTGTGGACTTTGTGTTGGATGGTGCAACCTACGAGAAATTGCTCTTTGTCATCTCGGATAAGAAAGATGAAATCAAACACTACATCCTCGAAGAGTTGGGCAGGGGTGGCACCTATATCAAGTCGAGCGGTATGTACACCGGCAACGACAAGGATATGGTCTTCCTTGTTGTGAGCCGCAAGGAGATTGCCGCTGTGAAGAAGAGAATCCACGAGATTGACGAACAGTCGTTTGTGGTGGTTGTCGATGCCCACGAGACCTACGGCGACGGCTTCAAGAAGTTCGATGCCGACGAGAATACCAACGCATAAGTAAAAAGCAGTGGCGCACCGATTGGGTGCGCCACTGCTTTTTCAGTAGCCCCGCCAAAAAACTTTCAACTCTTAACTTTCCACTTTCCACTAAAAGTGGTATCTTTGTCGCCAAGCAAAAAACAGAGAAAAACATAAAGAACAAAAGATAGATGAAAATTGCAAGAGCCACAACGGGTGGCGGACGAAAACTCTACATCGAGACCTACGGTTGCCAGATGAATGTTGGCGACAGCGAGATTATACTCTCCATTATGCAAGCCGAGGGCTACCTCTACACGCGCAACATCGAAGAGGCCGACATCATCCTCGTGAACACCTGCTCCATCCGCGACAATGCCGAACAGCGCATCTGGGGCCGACTCAAAGAGTTCCAGCGTTACAAACGTGCCAAACGCTCCCTCATCATCGGCATTGTGGGCTGTATGGCCGAAAGGCTCAAAGAGCAGCTCTTGGAGCGCGAGCCCATTGTGGATATCGTAGCAGGCCCCGATGCCTACCGCGATATGCCCCGTTTGGTGGATGCCGCCTCGGCAGGTGGTAAGGGTGTCAATACCGCCCTCTCGCAGGAAGAAACCTATGGCGACATTCGCCCCGTAAGGCTCGACAGCAACGGAGTGAGTGCCTTTGTGAGCATTATGCGCGGATGTATCAATATGTGCGCCTACTGCGTGGTGCCCTACACCCGAGGCATTGAGCGCAGTCGCGACCCCCAGACCATCATCCGCGAGCTCCACGAAATCTACGACGCAGGGTACCGCGAGGTGACACTCCTCGGTCAGAATGTGAACTCCTACCGTTGGAAAAACGAGCAGGGTGAGGTGGTGGTCGATTTCCCCCGCCTTATGGAGATGGCTGCCGATGTGGCTCCCGACCTGCGCGTAAGGTTTGCGACCTCCCACCCCAAAGATTTGAGCGACAGGCTCATTGAGGTGATGGCTTCGCGCCACAACATCTGCAAGGCTATTCACCTGCCCGCACAGAGTGGTAGCACCCGTATGTTGCAGATTATGAACCGCAAATATACCCGCGAGTGGTACCTCGGACGCATTGCCGCCATCCGCGCCGCAATGCCCGATTGCGCAATCACCACCGACCTCATCGCAGGTTTCTGCACCGAGACTCTCGAAGACCACGCCGACACCCTCTCGCTGATGCGCGAGGTGGGCTACGAGAGCGCCTTTATGTTCAAGTTCTCGATGCGCCCTGGCACCTATGCCTACCGCCATATGACCGACGACGTGAGCGAGGAGGAGAAGACTCGCCGACTGACGGAGATTATCAACCTCCAAAACGAACTCTCCATCGCCTCCAACCGCCGCGATGTGGGCAAGACCTTCGAGGTGTTGGTGGAGGGCTTCTCCAAGCGTAGCGATAAGCAACTCTGCGGTAGGACTTCGCAGAACAAGATGGTCGTATTCGATGCTCGTGAGGGATTGGGTGCTGGTTCCTATGCCACTGTGCGCATCACCGACTGCTCCTCCGCAACACTCTTTGGTGAGGAGGTAAGATAGACAAAACCCCAAAACACCTTTGTAATGAGATTCCAGACCGCGCTTTTCTCCGCCCTCGCCACCTTATTGATGGTGGCTTGCAACACTTCGGATAATATCAACCCCGATTCGCCTTATCCTACACTCAAAGAGGTGGTCTATACCCCCTACACCTACGAGGAGGAGTTGGCGCACAACCCACGAATATGCAATCCCGAGCGCGGATTCTACGCCCAGACCACTTTTGTTAAGCCCGATAGGCTTGTGGAGGCATCTGTCTATCAGAGCCGAGTGCTCGGTCGCACCCTCCATCTGATATTCTTCTACCTGACCGATTATATTGATGGCGATATTGCTCCCGACTATCTGGCCAAGATGCAGGAGACCTTCGACAACCTCCGAAAGAGGGGTGGCAAGGCGATTGTTAGATTTGGATATAAGAGTGATATGGACGCTTCGTATGCGCCTTTCGACGCCACCCAAGAGTTGGTGGCTCGCCATATTGAGCAGGTGAAACCCATCCTTATGAAGAATGCCGATGTGATATTTGTTGTGCAGGCGGGATTCATTGGCGCGTGGGGCGAATGGCACACCTCCTCCAACTTTGCGATGGGCACCGAGCAGGGTTATGCCGATGCCAAGAGGGTTGTTATTGATGGGCTTTTGGGTGCTCTGCCCAAAGAGCGACAGGTGCAAGTCCGCACCCCCAAGCAGAAGATGGCAATGTATGGCCTCGCACTGAAAGATACCCTAACCCTTGCCACTGCCCACAATGGTAGCGACCTTGCGCGTGTGGGAGGTCACAACGACTGCTTCCTCGCATCAACAAGCGACTATGGCACCTTTGGCGATAAACGAGGTAAGGGTGATTGGCGCTTCTGGGATGCCGAGACTCGCTACACCATTATGGGTGGCGAAACGTGTGGCACAGGCGCGGGACTCCACCACTGCGACAACGCCATTGCCCGAATGCAGGAGCAACATTGGAGCTACCTGAATATCAACTACCACAGCGATGTTATAGGTGGGTGGAAAAACAACGGGTGCTTTGCGGAGATTTCCGCCCGTATGGGCTACCGCTTTGTGCTCCAAACCTCCTATTTTACCCCCAATAGGAAGGCCAAGGCTGGTGAGGACTACCGTGTGGTGCTCAATATCCTCAACGATGGTTGGGCCGCCCCAATGAACCCCCGAGGTGTGGAGCTCGTGTTGTTGGACTCCAATGGCGAGAGGCATATCTACAAAATCGATAGCGACCCACGCTTCTGGTTTGAGGGCACACTCACAACCATTGATACCACCATCACCCTACCCAACAACCTGCCCGCGGGTGAGTGTAGGCTCTACCTCAACCTGCCCGACGGACACCCAAACATTGCCGAGAATCCACTCTTCTCCATCCGTCTGCTCAACAAGGACAACTGGAATCAGAAGTACGGCTACAATTTCCTAACCTCCTTTGAGATATAAAAGATAGTCAAAGAGGTGCCGTAACGGCACTTTTGTGAGGGGATTCCTCCCCACACTCTACCACCACCTGCAATTGAATATCTCGGAGGAAATTTTGTGCGAAATAAAAAAGTGGCTCCGCAGTTTGCTTGGCGCAAATGAGGTGCCGTAACGGCACTTTTGTGAAGGTGGTTCTCCCCACTCCGAGTGCATAGTGTGAGGCGAGTTCAAGGCTTGCGAAAAAAATTACCCCCGCAGTTTACTAAACGTAAATGAGGGGGTAATTTTTGAGCGTAACGAAGAAATCGCCCACAATATGTGCTCGGATTATTCGCTTGCCAGTGTTAACTCATTATCGAAATCAGACAATACATTCATATAATTAATGAAAGCATTGTAGGCCGAATCGTAGGGGTTGAAGTAGCTATGTACGTCGCCGTCCGAGAACCACTTGGTTGCCATATAGTAGAAGTGGTCCGAAGCCTTCATAAAGTTCCAAACATAGTTGAAATCCTCATTATTGAGGGCGTGAACCTTCTCCTGCAAACCATAGAGTTTGCCAAAGGCCTCATTCTGCAACTCGTTGCCAAGCCAAGCAGTCACATCCCTCTCCTCGTCTGCCCACGACATTGCGTGTGTGCAGTAGAGAACGCCTGTGGGCTGGTTGTTGGCAGCAGTCTCGGTCACGGTACCAAACTTCAAAGCTCCCGTTGCGAGCATAGCCTTGGGAAGGGCTGCCATAAAGTCGAAGATACCACACGAAGACTTCTGGTGCTCACCAAAGGTCTCATAGTCCATAAAGAGGTTCACAACCTCACCTGTGGTATTCTCATCGGCAATCCAACCTGCATACTTCTCTGCGGTGAGAGGATACTCGCCCCAACCCTGATTCGAGAAGCGGAAAGCAATATCGTCGGAGAGTTTATAGTTGCGCAACAGAACGCGAAGTTTCTGATCCAAAGCGTTGGCATAGACAAAGTTGGGGCTCTTCCAACCGAGGACGTGGCGAGCACCCTCGGCCAACATAGCCTTGAAGCCCATAGCTGCCACCTGCTCACCAATCTGGTCGGAGTAGATAAGCTCCGTATTGCGGAACGAGGTGGGGGTGTAGTCAAACTCACTCTTCATCAACTCAACGTGCGCATCGACCTCCCTCTTGAACTCCTCGGGCGAGATGAGCGACGAGAGCGAGTGGGAGTAGCTCTCGGCAAGGAACTCCACACAGCCGGTCTTTGCCAACTCACGGAAGCTATCCAACACCTCGGGGGTGTAGCTACGGAACTGCTCAATAGCCAAGCCCGAGATGGAGAAGGTAACCTTAAAAGCGCCCTCATTCTCCTTGATGAGGCGCAACAAGAGGTTGTTCATAGGCAAGTAGCACTCGGCAGCCACACGCTGCATAATCGAGCGGTTGGCACTCACGTCGAGGTAGTTGTGGTCCTTACCCATATTGAAGAAGCGGTAGGTTTTGAGCCTCAAAGGCTGGTGAACCTGAAAGTATAGACAAACTGTTTTCATATCGGTTAGTTATTTTTTATAGGGAGGTTCTATAAATTAGGTCGAGTTGATTTTGAATTTTATTTCGAGTCAGATATCTCATCCTCTCGCGAGGGCGCAATGCGGGTATTGTAACCGAGCGAAGATGAGATGTATGCCGAAATAAATTCAAAAGCGACCGAAACAGAACTCTTCCTTTTAATTAATTACTTATTTACTAATTTATAGAACAACCCTTACTTTTGCTCGTTAATAACACGCTCATAGCCAGCCTTGATTTTAGCCGCAGCGTTGTTCCATTTCAGACCATTTACCTCCTCCAAGCCTTTGCGCGCAAAGAGCTCGCCAAGGGCAGGATAGGTCACAAGACCATAGATTGCGTCTGCCATAGCATCCACATCCCAATAGTCTACCTTCACCGCGTAGTCCAAGACCTCGGCAACACCCGACTGCTTGGAGATAATGGTGGGCACATTGGACCTCATAGCCTCCAAAGGCGAGATACCAAAAGGCTCACTCACCGAAGGCATTACATAGACATCGCTGAGTGCAAACATCTTCTGCACATCGGCACCGCGAAGGAAGCCCGTGAAGTGGAATCGGTCGGCAATACCGAGCCTTGCCACACGGCGGATAACGTGGTTCATCATATCGCCACTACCCGCCATCACAAACCTCACATTGGGTGTGCGTTTGAGCACCTTGGCTGCGGCCTCCACAAAATAGTCGGGGCCCTTCTGATAGGTGATACGACCGAGGAAGGTGACAATCTTATCCTTCACACCGCGCTCCTCCACCTCGTTGTTGTCGGCAAAGCGCACAGCATTGTGAACGGTGATGACCTTCTCGGCAGGAATGCCATACTTATCTATAATAATATTGCGCGTGAGGTTGCTCACTGCCATAACCAAGTCGGCCGCCTCCATACCGCCACGCTCAATGGCGTAGGTCTGGGTGTTGATATTCTCACCACTGCGGTCATACTCCGTAGCGTGCATATGGACAACAAGGGGTTTGCCAGACACCTCCTTGGCAGCAATACCTGCATAGTAGGTGAGCCAGTCGTGGGCGTGAATCACGTCGAACTGACCCTCCAACTCGATGGCCACCTGACGAGCTACAAGGGCATACCTTGCAACCTCCTCCATCAGGTTGGCACCATACTTACCCGAGAAGTTATACCTCTCGCGCCAAACGTCGCCTTCGTGGTGGATGGTGCCGACCTTCTCGCTTCGACTCCTCTCCGCCTCGAACTGCTCTGGCGAGATGTAGGGCACCATATTGGAGTTTATCTCCATAAACTTCACATTGCGCCAAATCTCGCTATCTGCCTCGCCACTACGATAGACGGCATCTACATCGCTGGCATTGACAACCCTGATGAATCGCTGGTCCTCATCGCCATACGCCTTGGGGACTACAAAAATTACCTCCACGCCATTGCGTGCCAAGCCACGGGTAAGACCATAGCAAGCCGTACCCAAACCGCCGGCAATATGAGGCGGGAACTCCCATCCGAACATTAATACTCTCATAGTGACCTATTTTTTGTATTTCTCAATCATCTGATAAATGCGCAGTACTGCACCAACACTCCACGCCTGCGAAATTGAGCCGCGAGCGTCGTGTGGTGGATCTGCCTCGTAAATCTCTGAAATGGAGCCGATGCCACCAATGTTCATCTCCTCCTCGAAGCCTTCGAGAATCTCCTCGGCCTTATAGAGGAAGCCTTTACCCTGAACATCGAACTTCGCCTTCACATAGTGCTCCAAGGGCCATACCCAAACGGTGCCCTGATGGTAGGCCTCGTCCCTCTCCCTCTGGTTGCCACCATAGCGGCCCTTATATTGGGGATTGCGGGGCGAGAGTGTGCGCAGACCGCGAGGAGTCAGAAGGTGGCGTTTTACCACATCCGACACCGCCTCCTGCTGCACGAGCGAGAGCATCTTGTAGTTCATTGAGCAAGCGATAATCTGGTTGGGGCGGATGAAGGTATTGGCACCCTCTGCGCCCACATAGTCGGCCAGGTAGTTACCATCCTCCAACCAGAAGAGTTTCAAGAACGACTCCTTGGTGGTGGCGGGAACACCCTTCCACTCCTCAACAAATTTCATATCTTTGGCCTCCGCTGCGCAGTCGAGTGCATAGCAGAGAGCGTTGTACCAAAGTGCATTGACCTCCACCTGGTAGCCATCCCTACCTGTCACGGGTTTGCCATCCACAACCGCATCCATCCAAGTGATTGCATACTGGGGGTGCGAAGCCCACACAAGGCCATTGGTATGGAGTGCCACAACTCCGTCGATACCATTACGGTAGGCATTGAGAATATCTTTGACATATTTGCCGTACTTTTCCCACACAGCCTTACGACCAATGTGCTCTTCGAGCTGTTGGAGAGTCCAAACAAACCAGAGAGGTGCATCCACCGAGTTGTAGGCGCTGCCCACATTGGGGAACAAACCATCCTTCATCTCTCGTGTAATGGTGTCGAGGACATCTTGGCAAGCCTGAACATCGCCCTGTGCGAGTGTGATACCAGGAAGCGACACAAAGGTATCGTGGCCCCAGCGACCAAACCAAGGATAGCCAGCAACAACCTCGCTACGACCACCCGAGCGAATCACAAATTGGTGTGCCGAGTGTTTCAGAAGCGAGATGAAGTCAATCTTCGAGTTGCGCTCCGAGAGCTCTTTCTCAAAGGCTGCCTCCAACATCTCGGGGTCAATCTCCTCCAACGATGCGGAGAAGATTAGGGGTTTGTTCTTTTCGAGTTTCACCTCAAAGTAGCCCGTAGTCATCAAATCCTCGTGATTCTCGTAGCCACGTTTTGCCTCCTCGGCATACTCGAAGTCGTAGTACCAATCGGGGGCTGCCACAAACTCCGCCATAGGGTCGGAGCACTGCATATAGAGGTAGGGGAACTCCTCATACAGACGGCACTTAACACCACCCTTTACATCCCACGAGTGACCGTTGGCATACATATTGGCCTTGCTCAAAGAGTGCTTCTCCCTGAAAGCCAAGAAGGGGCGCAGACGGAGTGTGGTCTCACTCCTTGCGTCCAGAAGGGTGTAGCGGATAAAGAGGCGAGAGTGTGAGGTGTGCTGACGCCAAAGAATCTCCTTTTTCAGGAGCACGCCACCCACACGATAGGTGATGGTGGGCGTAGGGTTATACTCGAAGTCCACAATGTATTTGTGACCACGAGGCTCATAGATTCCGGGGAATCTGTGCAGAGCAAGGTTGAATGGCTGGCCGTGCTGAATGACGGTCTCGTCGAGCGACGAAAGAAGCACATAGCTCTTGTCATCACCCTCCTTAATGGGGCACACCATCAATCCGTGATACTTCCTTGTGTTGCAACATACGATAGTGGTACTCATATAGCCACCCGTTCTGTTGGTCGAAAGCATCTCACGCTGCAAAGCGTATTCGAGGTTGCCCAGGCTGTTCTTGTCGAATGTAAGTACTGCCATATCTCTCTCCTTCTTTAACTTGTGTGTTTAGATTTTTGAGGTCTGGTTCAACAATTAGGTTATTTTGTTAGTTTTCGGTCTTCGGTTGTTGCTTTGATGTGAGTTTAGAGAATTTAGGGAGTATTGGGAATTTAGCAACACCAAACTCCCTCGAAGTCCCCAACTTCTCCAAACTCCTCAAAGCGCTTTTTTATTCGGGGGGGGGCACTTGCCCACACCCTCTCTCTTCGGGTGCGACAATCTCTCACCCTACACCCTCTGTAAAAGTTCTGGTTGGCGAGGCTATTTTACCCCCACCTCTTCGGGTGTGACTACCACACCTCTCGTTTCTTGTAAAAGTTCTGGTTGGCGAGGCTATTTTGAGGCTGCTCGAAGTTCGAGGAACCGCAGTTTGCTGACGCAAATGAGGATTCCGAGAACGAGGCAGACGCCACAATAGCCCGCCAAACGAACTTTTAAGCCCACTTAACGAGGGCAAAATCCATACGATGGGGCAACTTATCGTTCTTGGGATAAACCCTCAACGCTGCGTCATACGAACCGGTGTGCTCCATCAGTGCATCCACTGCATAAACCACCTCCGAGCCATTTACGCTCACTACCTCCAAATCTACCTTCTTGGCAATCTTCACGTCGTGACCGCTCTCAATCTGGCTTGCCAGCAAGAGCTCAACGCCAATGTCCTCGGGACGGAGGCCATCAACATCGATGGTTGCCTCGAAGCGGTATTTGCCACCAACAACCATAGGCTGTTTGGTCATATCTGCCTGTTTGGTGCTTACAACCCTTACCTTGTCCCAAGCTGCACTCACCCTACGTTTCCAAGCGGCAATTTCGCGTGCCATAAGGAAGTCACCCTTAACAATCTCGCGGTGGCGAGCATAGAGGGGGTTGTAGAAGCGCTCCTCGTAGTCGGTAATCATACGGTTGGTGGTGAAGTTCGACGCGATGTCGGCAATACAGCTCTTCATACTCTTAATCCAACCGCGGGGCATACCCTCCTCATCGCGGGTGTAGTAGAGGGGGACAATCTCCTCCTCAATGGTGCGGTAGATCATCTCGGCAACCAACTCATTCTGGTGGTTCTGGTCGGCATAGGTGCGCTCCATAGGAAGCATCCAACCTGCACCCTCCTTGTAGCCTTCAACCCACCAGCCATCGAGCACGGAGAACTGCATAACACCGTTCATAACAGCCTTCTCACCGCTGGTACCCGAAGCCTCCAAAGGACGGGTGGGGGTGTTGAGCCAGATATCCACGCCCTGTACCATCTTGCGCGAGATATCCATATCGTAGTTGGGCAAGAAGAGAATCTTACCTGCAAACTCGGGCATCTGCGAAACAGCCACAATGCGTTTAATCAACTCCTGACCGGGAATATCCTGGGGGTGTGCCTTACCTGCAAATACAAACTGTACGGGGCGCTCGGGGTTATTCACGAGTGCCGACAACCTTTCGAGGTTGGTGAACAGCAGGTGAGCACGTTTGTAGGTCGCAAACCTACGAGCAAAACCAATGGTCAGAACGTCGGCCTTGAAGTTCTCCTTCACAGCCACCATCTGGCGAGGCGAAGCGATTGCCGACTTCGACTTGTCGCTCATAATCTTGCCTACGGTCTTGAAGAGGCGCTGTTTGAGCATCATACGAGCATCCCAGAGCTCTTTGTCGGGAATGTCGTTGGCCTTCTGCCAAGCGGGAATATTGTACTGCTCCTTATTGAAGCCCTCGGCAAAGTATTTTGCATAGAGCCTACGGAGCACCGATGCGGTCCAAGTGGGGAAGTGAACACCATTGGTAACGTAGCCAATGTGCAACTCATCTTTGAAGTAGCCAGGCCACATATCGCCCAAGATATCCTTGCTCACCTCACCGTGCAACCAGCTCACACCATTGACCTCCTGCGACAGGTTGCAAGCAAGGAAGCTCATCGAGAACTTCTCGGTGGGGTCGTTGGGACGAGTCTTACCGAGGTTGATGAACTGCTCCCAAGTGATGCCGAGCCTATCGGGATAGTGCGACATATACTGGCGAATCATCTGCTCGGGGAATGCATCGTGACCTGCGGGCACGGGGGTGTGGGTGGTGTAGAGCGACGACGAGCGTACAACCTCCAATGCCTCACTGAACGAGAGGCTCTTACCCTTCACATAGTTGTGAATCCTCTCCAAGCCGATGAATGCAGCGTGGCCCTCGTTGCAGTGGTAGATATCCGACTTGATACCAAGAGCGTTCAAAGCGCGGATACCACCAACGCCCAACAAGAGCTCCTGTTTCAAACGATTCTCCAAGTCACCGCCATAGAGGTGGTGGGTGATGCTCCTATCCTCCTCAATGTTGAGTTCGTGGTCGGTATCGAGGAGGTAGAGGTCGGTGCGACCAACCTCGCATTTCCAGATGCGAGCAGTTACGGTACGACCGGGAAGTGCCACCTGAATCGAGCACCAGTTGCCCATCTCATCGCGTGCGGGCGAGATGGGGAGTTTCTGGAAGTTCTGTGCCTCATAAGCAGCCTCCTGCGCACCCTGTGCGGAGAGTTTCTGGGTGAAGTAACCGTAGCGATAGAGCAGACCAACAGCTGCCATAGGTACGTTCTTATCCGAAGCCTCCTTGATGTAGTCACCCGCGAGGATACCAAGACCACCCGAGTAAATCTTCAACGAGGAGTGCAAACCGTACTCCATACTGAAATATGCGATACGGGGACCCTTTGCCTCGGCCTTCTTCGCCATATAGGCGCAATACTGTGCATATACTTCGTCGAGTTTGGCAAGGAATTTCTTATCCTGCTCCAACTCTTTAACCCTTGCATAAGCGAGTTTATCCAAAAGAGCGATGGGGTTCTTGGCGGTAGCAGCCCACAACTCGGCATCAATCGACTCAAAGAGCTCGTGAGCACCCAGAGTCCAGCTCCACCAGAGGTTCTTCGAGAGAATCTCCAACGCGCGCAAGCGCTCGGGGAGGCTCTTCTCCACCATCAGGCGGCTCCACGAAGGCTGACTGCTAACCAACTGCTGGCGCACAAAGTTCACCTGCTCGGAGGCATTACCACCATCATAGACAACCTTATTGGTGCGAGTTACAACCCTATCCAAAGCTACACCATAAGCCTCGGTGTAGTTATTCACAAAGTTCTTCCACAAAGCCGACTGCGAAACAGCGTATGCCGACTTGCGAGCCTCTTTGTACTCCTTGGCACCCATCTCAACATAGCGCTCCACAACATCGGCGATAGCCTCAACTACCGAGGCATCGTTGGAGTCGTTACGAGTGATAACGGTCACACCCTTGTGACCACCTGCCAAGTCCTCAACCCATTTACCAAAGCCTGCAAGCGAGGTGGTAACGGTAGGAATTGAGAAGGCAACGCTTTCGAGGGGAGTATAGCCCCAAGGCTCGTAGTAGGAAGCGAAGACGGTCAAATCCATACCCGCCAAGCACTCGTAGTAGTTCATCGAGAAGATGCCATCTACACCCTGCAAGTAGGAGGGAACAAAGAGCACCTTAACTTTCGAGTCGGCGCTATCGAGAATGCTACCCGAAATGCTCTTCACGATGGGGTCATTTGCGGGGTTGGTCAACTCGTGGGTAGTGTAGCGAAGCTGTGCGGGGTCGATGGGGTTCTTCTTGTCTGCCAGGTGAGCCATCAAATCACGACGGGGACCCTCGTTGCTTGCGGGCACAGTGATAATAGCCAACACCTCGCGGCCCTCGGGCAAGCGACTTGCCACCTTCTTCAAACCCTCCAACAGAACATCCAAGCCCTTATTCTTGAACTCATAGCGGCCCGAAGTGCCCACAATCAGAGGCTCCTTCTTAAATTTGCTACCATAGCAAGCCTCGGCCACGCTGATGAGAGCCTTACGAGCCTCTTTGCGACGGCTCTCTGCCTCCTCGCCTTTCCACACAAAATCATCCTCAAAGCCATCGGGAGTCACAACATCCACCTCGGTACCGAGCAAATATTTACACTCCTTGGCAGTGATGCGGCTAACGGTGCAGAATGCGTCGTGGTTGCGAGCAGCCACCTTTTCGAGCGAGTGTTTTGCAACAGCATTGAACTGGCGTGCATAATCATCGGCACCAAACGAGCCCAAACCGCTATAAAGGGGAAGATTGTTACCCGCAATGCAACGGCCCATAACGGTCGAGTGGGTGGTGAATACGGTTGCAACGTAGGGCGAAGAGTAGCGGAGGTAAAGACCACCACTCGCGGTCATCCACTCGTGGAAGTGAGCAACGGTGCGCTCGGTCGAGGAGCAGAAGGTATTGACGTAGCTCTCGATAACCTTACCTGCTGCATAGCCAAAGATAACGGGCTCTACATAGTCCCACTGGCCACTAATGCTATCAACTTTGTAGTTCTCCCAGAGGAATTTCAAGATATCGTCTTTCTTGCTAATGAGCGACGAGAAGTCCACCAAAACAACGATAGGCTCACCCTCGATGTTCCAGCGACCAATCCTCACACGATAGCCCTGCGAGTAGAGCGCCTGCTTCCACTCACGAAGCATATTGTAATCCTCCTTAAATTCGGGGTTTGCACCCTCGCGATTCACATCGGGACCGATAAGCATATACTTATCACCCAATTCGCGTGTCATAGTCTGCGCCTTGGTCGACACCACAGTGTGGATGCCACCAATCTTGTTGCAGACCTCCCAACTAACCTCAAATAAGTAATCTGGTTTTTGTACTGTTTCGTTTTTCATAACTGTTTTTTTGATTGTCGAACATCGCCCATTGCCTCAATACTACCTAACCTGTTTATTCTTAGCTCTTTTCTCTCTCGGCAAGCGGGACAACTGCCCAACCAATAATGCTTATTTTTTGTGTTTTATAGATTTGTTTTTCGTTTTTATGTTGCATTTTGACACTACACGCCAAAATAACGTCACAAATGTAACACTTTTTTCTGAACTTACCAATATATTATTTAGGGAGTTATTAAATTTTTTTAATAATTAACAATTTGGTAAGATGAACGGCAAGATTCGCGGAGTGAATGGTGGCCTTGGGAGGCCAATGGGAACAATGCGAAATTTCGCAAAATTTCGCATCAAAATCCACATTGAAATTTACATCAGAAAAGGTCGGCAATAACGCTATCGGAGATGAGCCAAGACTCCTCTTTGAAGGCGATGTTTTCGCCCCTTTGAATCAGGATTCCACGCTCCAAAAATGGCGCTGCGCGGTGGGTAAAATAGACTCTTTTTTCAGGGCCAAACAGGGCTTCAAGACCTCTCAAATCAACACCCTCGGCAGTTCGTAGCGACACCATCACAACCTCTTCGTAACGCTCTAATGCAGAAAGTGTTTCACATTCAGCAGAGGCTCCATCAAGATAGGTTTTGAGCGACGATAGATTCCAACTTCGGGTGTTCTTTCCGTCGAATGAATGAGCACCAGGCCCGAGGCCCAAATAGGGGGTGCCACGCCAATAGGCAGAGTTGTGCTGGGAGCGCCTTTCGGGGAGTGCGAAATTGGAGATTTCATAGTGCTCATAACCCGCCCTATGCAGCTCCTCACAAAGCACCTCATACTCCCTATCGGAGAGCTCCTCGGGGGCGGTCATCACCCCTTTTTTGCCGAAGAGCGTATTTTCCTCAATGGTGAGGTGGTAGGCAGAGATGTGCTCCACACCGAGGGCCACCGCTTGACGCACATTCTCTCTCCAATCTTCGAGAGTTGCTGTTGGCAGGCCATAAATAAGGTCAATGGAGATATTGTCAAACCCCGCCTCGCGCGCCCTACGCACAGCCTCGATTGCCTCGGCAGCGTTGTGGCGGCGATTCATCATCCTCAAATCCTCATCGCGGAACGACTGGATTCCGATGCTCAAACGATTCACTCCCGAGGCCCTCAAACCCGCAAGATAGTCCGCAGTGAGGTCATCGGGGTTGGCCTCAACGGTCACCTCCTCGACCTCCGAACAGTCGAAAACATCCCTCGCACACGCCAGCAAAGCGCCCAACTCTTCGGGGGAACACACCGTGGGCGTACCACCACCGAAATAGATGGTTTTCAGCACCGTACCATCCAACATTGGGGCTCTTTCGCGCATCTCCTCGGCAATACGCGCAAGCACCTCCGACTTCTTGGCAAGCGACATAGTCTTGAAGAAATCGCAGTATCCGCAGAGCTTCTTGCAGAAGGGAATGTGTATGTAGAGTGATGAGTTCATTGGCACAAAAGTCTGCAAAGAAATTCAAAATTCAAAATTCAAAATTCAAAATTTTTGTGTTCAGGGCGGGGTGGGAGGTTAGGGAGGTTAGGGAATTTAGGGAGATTAAGGAAACTCCCAGAAATCCCAAAAATCCCAAAAATTTTCGAGCTCGGCAAATCTGCCGAGCCCGCGACATTAGACGTTGGACGTTGGACGTTAGACAAAATATCTCACAGGGAAATTTAATGTAAATTTCACACACCCCTCGCGCCTAAATAGGAAAAAGGTATTACCTTTGCACGCGGTTAGTTAGAAACAAATCAAACACACATAAACATCAACAATAAAAAAGCAGTATTTCTATGGCTACTTTGGATTTGAAAAAGTACGGCATTGAGGGCGCCGAGATTATCTACAACCCCTCCTACGAGCAGCTCTTCGAGGATGAGACCAACCCCGCACTCACCGGCTTCGAAAAAGGACAACTCACCGAGACTGGTGCAGTAAACGTAATGACCGGTATCTACACCGGCCGCTCGCCCAAAGATAAATTCTTTGTAAAGGACGAGACCAGCGAGAACACCGTATGGTGGACCAGCGAGGAGTACAAAAACGACAACAAACCCGTAACTCCCGAGGCTTGGAAAGAGCTCAAAAAGATTGCTACCGACCAGCTCAATGGCAAGAAACTCTACGTTATGGATACCTTCTGCGGTGCTAACGAGAACACCCGTCTGAAAATCCGTTTCATTATGGAGGTTGCTTGGCAGGCTCACTTCGTGAAAAATATGTTCATCCGTCCCACCGAGGAGGAGTTGGCAAACTACGGCGAGCCCGATTTCGTAGTACTCAACGCTTCGAAAGCAAAAGTTGAGAACTACAAAGAGCTCGGCCTCAACAGCGAGACCGCCGTTGTATTCAACCTCACCGAGAAGATGCAGGTTATCATCAACACTTGGTATGGTGGTGAGATGAAGAAGGGTATGTTCTCCTATATGAACTACCTCCTTCCTTTGAAGGGTATTGCTTCGATGCACTGCTCGGCAAACACCAACGAGAAGGGCGAGACC
>JAZORC010000024.1:0-46804 GCA_045656405.1 Tidjanibacter sp. | reverse complement strand
CCCCTAACCTAGGCGAGGGTTATATTTTTTTGGGCTCGCATCGGCGGGCCCGCGACGTCTGACCAGGCTGCGTCTGCTCTAAAATGCTCACGCTCGGCATAGTCTGCAAGCAGCCTCTGCCCTCGCTTACTCGCATTTGCGACGTTGGACGTTAGACAAAAAAACGCAGAGAATGGAGGGATTTTTGTGCCAAATAAAGGAGCGAGTCCGCAGTTTACCATTGAAGTAAAACGCATAGAATCGAGCGAGTTTTAGGCGCACAAGAAAGCGGGCTCCGCAGTTTACTAAACGTAAATGAGGAGCCCGCTTATCGCAGTGCAACGACGAAATCGCCGATTATATGCGTTTTTACCAGTTGAGGATGCGCTTGAAGTCGTAATCCTCGGGATTAGCAACATAAGCCTTCGCTGCCTCGTAATCCTCGGGGGTGATGTAGCAAAGGATGTTGTTTACAAGGCCCTGGAACTGGTCGCCATCGGGATTAACCAGACGGGGAGGAATCTTACCGGTGGTAGGATCTTGGAGATCTTTGAGGTAGAGCTGGCTAATCTGGCCGTCCTGTGCAACATATACCATACAGCCGGTCTTACCCTCGCTGAAAAGTTTGTAAACGCCCATACCGAGAGTGGTGCAATACAAGAGGTCACTTGCAACGGGAGTCTGGCAACGTACCTCGTAACCAATCTCTACGGGACGCGATTTAACTTTAATTTTCAGCGCTTTGAGTTTGTTTTCGAGAATCTCATTGAAGACGTGAGCCTTCGACACTTTACCGAGCTCGGGGTGACCGTGCTCATCGTAGGAGAAGTTCACACCTGCATTCTTAATCTCCTCATCCGAGAGGCTGTGGAATACGCCCTCCGATACCATAGCAGCACCGTAGTCCATACCCATAAGTTTGCGTTTGATGATGGAGGAGATAACGAGGTTTACAATCTTGTCGATGGTAATCTCGGTTTTGTTGAACATCTCGGGAATAACAATCATAGGATAGTGGCAAGCAGCACCAATACCGCAAGCGAGGTGACCTGCCGAGCGACCCATAGCAGCAATGATGAACCAGTTACCGCTGGTGCGAGCATCCGAATAAACGGCGCGACCAATCACTGCACCCTTATCCATAGCCGACTCATAGCCGAAGGTGGGAGCACCTGCGGGAAGAGGAAGGTCGTTGTCGATGGTTTTGGGAACGTGGATGTTAGCGATGGGGTATTTCTTTGCTTCGAGGAATTTAGCAATACGGTTTGCGGTCGAAGCGGTATCGTCACCACCTACGGTTACGAGGAGTTTGATGTTGTTCTCCTGGAAGAATTTGAGGTTGAAGTTGTTCTCAAAATCTGCATCGGTGGGTTTGAAACGGCTCATTTGGAGGTAGGAACCACCCTGATTGAAGATGTCGTCAGCACGACGGAAGTCGATATCCTCGTGGCGAGCATTCTCCTTGAAAAGACCGCTATAACCCTCGTGAAGACCAATCACGCGGAAACCTTTGGTAATGAAAGTTTTGGCTACCGAGCCCACAACGGTGTTCATACCGGGAGCAGGACCGCCACCTGTAAGAATTGCAATTGCTTGTTTCATAGAAATTTATGTTTAGTGTTTTAACCTGTTCTAACCACACCCCACCGGTTTACACCCATAGGGCAGACAAAGGTACAAACATTTTTCAAATTTTTTAATAATTTTGGTGCAATTTTTCCTCTTCCACCCCCTTTTCGTCATTTATCGATGCGGGGAGAAAATATATACTCCAAAAAATCGTTATATTTGCGCAGATGAAAAGGTTTTTGTTAATAGTCGCACTGCTTGTGTGTGTGGTGGCGGAGGGCTCGGCGCAGCGCTCACGCACCTGGCGCAGTGTCCCCTACTCTCGTTATGGTGGGGGCTATATGGCAGGCACAGAGGTGGATGCCATAACGGGCGACACTGCCTACGTCGTGCAACTGTCTGATGTGATTGCCTTTCGCTCCATTGGCGAGATTAAACGCTACAAAAGGCTCATCCGCAACGTAAAAGCGGTATACCCCTACGCCCTCGATGCTCGCAAGTATTTCGAGGCTCTTACCGCACAGCTCGACACCATAACCACTACCAAGGAGCGCGAGCGTATAACCAAAGAGCTCGAAAAAGAGATTATCAAGCGCTACACCCCTGTGCTCGAAAAGATGACCTACTCGCAAGGCAAAATCCTCATACGACTCATAGACCGCGAAACGGAGCGCACCTCCTATCAGCTTTTGGAGGAGTTCAGGGGCAAATTTGCGGCGAAATTCTGGAACACCATTGCGCGAATCTTCCGCGCCAACCTCAAACAAGAGTACGACCCCACACAGGGCGAAGACAAACTCATCGAACAGATAATCATCCTCTACGAGGCGGGACTGTTGTGAGAATGCAAAATGCAAAATGCAAAATTCAAAATTATTTTTGATAGGGGCCTTAAAGACCTTAATAAATAAAAAACGCAGAGAACGCGATGGATGCAAGGCAGAGGCGTAACGGCACTTTTGTGCTGGTGGTGCTCCCGAAAGTTTCGACAGAAATTCAAAAAACGCATAGAGCGGAGGAAATTTTGTGCCAAACAAGAAGGCGAGTCCGCAGTTTGCTTATCGCAAATGAGGAACTCGCCTATCGCAGAGCGGTACAAAATTTACCCGCTATATGAGTTTTTACTCTTCTTCGGGCGACATCGTGGTATAAACATTAGTCACATCGTCATCCTCTTCGAGCTTCTCGATGAGTTTGTTGAGTGCCTCACGCTGGTCGGGAGTAACATCTTTGGTGTCGGTGGGGATGCGCACAAACTCACCGCTAACAATCTCCATATTGTGCTCATCGAGGTAGGACTGGATAGCACCAAAGGCCTCGTATTTAGCGTAGATGTTGATGATGTTCTCGTCATCCACAAAGAGCTCGGTCATATCGAGGTCGATAAGCTCCAATTCGAGCTCGTCGATATCAATACCCTCCTTCATTGCGGTTTTGAATACGCAGAGGTGGTCGAACATAAAGGTCACACTACCGCTGGTGCCGAGGGTACCGCCACATTTGTTGAAGTAGCTACGCACGTTGGCAACTGTACGGGTGGTGTTGTCGGTTGCGGTCTCCACGAGGACAGCGATACCGTGGGGGCCGTAGCCCTCATAAACCATCTCTTTGTAGTCGGTAGTATCTTTGGAGATTGCGCGTTTGATAGCCCTCTCCACGTTCTCTTTGGGCATATTCTCTGCCTTTGCGTTCTGCAAGAGGACACGCAGACGGGTGTTACCCGAGGGGTCGGGACCACCTGCCTTAACAGCGATTTCAATCTCTTTACCAATTTTAGTAAACGTGCGAGCCATATTGCCCCAGCGTTTCATTTTACGCGCTTTGCGATACTCAAATGCCCTTCCCATAGTCTGGATGTTTTTTATTTTATTTTTTACGTTTTATCAAGTGGCGCAAAAGTAAGTATTAAAATTGAGAATTGAAAATTGAGAATTGAAAATTATCTCAAAACTCCCCAACCTCACTAAATTTTGAATTTTGAATTTTGCATTTTGAATTCAAAAAATCGTAACTTTGTACCAATATAATATATTATGACTATGCAGGAAGAGATTTCGAAAGCTGTTGAAGTGTTACGTCGCGGGGGTATAATCCTCTACCCCACCGACACAGTGTGGGGTATCGGTTGCGATGCCACAAACCCCGAAGCCGTGCAGAGGATTTACTCTCTGAAAGGCTCCGTAAATAAAAAGGGTATGATTGTTCTTTTGGACACTCCCGCCAATGTGGGCAGATATATTCGCCGAGTGCCCGAGGTGGCCTACGACCTGATGGAGCTTACCGACAAACCCCTGACTCTCATTCTCGATGGGGCTGTGGGCGTTGCCGAGAACCTCATCCCCGAGGAGGGGGCGCTGGCTGTGAGGGTTCCCGACCACGAATTTTGCCGTAGGTTGGTGGGGCGACTTGGTAGGCCTTTGGTGTCGACCTCGGCCAACTTTTCGGGCGAGGCTACTCCCACCCGCTTTGCGGAGATTGTGGAGGGCATAAAGGAGGGAGTCGATATGGTCATCAACCCCACCTTTGAGGGCAAACCCACCCGCAAGGCCTCCTCAATAATGATGATTAAGGAGGATGGCGAGTTCAAAATTTTGAGGTAACCCGTAGCAAAACCATACAAAAACGCTATTTTTTCTCGAAAAATGTTGGATAATTAAATTTTTTTGCTTAATTTTGTAGTGATTACATTTTCAAATTGCAAATAATTTTCCAAGTTTAACAAAAATAATTGCGTTATGAAAAAACTTTTACAATTTTCGCTTATGATGGCGGCTGCGTTGATGCTTGCCTGCGATCCCGTTCCCACTCCCGAACCCGAACCTAATCCTGGTGATGGCCCCGGTACCGAGAATCCCGAACCCGAACCCGAACCCGAACCCGAGCCCGAACCTACTGCTGATACTTATGGCCTGATGGGTGACTTCGAGAATAACAACTGGACTACCGACATTCCTCTGGTTGAGGAAGGCGACTACTTGGTAGCACAGGATGTTGTTTTCGCAAATGCCAACAACGAGGGCCTTGCTTTCAAGGTTCGCAAGAATGCTTCGTGGGATGTTAGCTACGGTGCCGATGGTAGCACCTTCGACCTTGGTGTAGCTATTGCTCTCAATGGTGGCAGCAACGTATTTGTAAATGGCGAGGTTGGCGCGAAGTATGACTTCTACTTCACCGTTGAGCCTATGACCATCTATGTAATGCCCGATGGCTACAAACCTGGCGACACTCTTCCCGAGCCCGAACCCGAACCCGAGCCAGAGCCCGAGATGGTAGAGGTTACTGCAATTGAAGTATATTGCAACTACTATGGCGATATGTTTGGTGGTCCCGGCTACAACTACTACCTTACACTCTCCGACATTGGCCTTGATGAGGATGGTTACGTTGTAAGCAACAGCAAAAACTACGTTTTGGATCTCTACTCGGAGATTGCAACAGAGGGTAACGAAGGTACAATTCCCGCAGGCACCTACACCCTCGACGAGTTGGATACTATGGAGCCCGGCACTATGGGTACCTATGGCTATGCACTTATGTGCGGTGCAGCAGAGGATGGTAGCGAGGATGTAGAGTACGGCTACACCGCTGGTACCGTTGTGATTAGTGAGAACAAGATTGAGGCTACCCTCACCCTCGACAATGGCGAGGTTCACCACATCGTTTATGAGGGTTCGCTCGCATTCTCCAATGCAACCGAGGAGGAGGTTACCGGTTGGAGCCAGCTCTTGGGCGATATGGATGTAAATTCCGACGCTGCATACTATGCAATTGAGCCCTATGGTGACTACTATGAGATGGGTGTAGATAACTATATGGTACACATCTATCAGGGTGTAGATATGGAACTTGGTGAGCCCACCGGTGCATATCTTGCACTCGAACTCTTCGCAAGTGGCTTGAATACCACCGACTGCTTGGGTGACTACACTGCATTCGACGGTTACAGCCTTACCAATGTATTCCTTCCTGGTAGCCTCTTGGAGCAAGATGGTGAGACTTATGCAGTAGGCTCCATTGTTATGGATATGACCAACTATTTAATGGGTCCCATTGCTGATGGTTCTATCTCGATTGAGGCTGGCGAGGGCAGCAATCTGGTAATCACTCTTGACTGCGTGGATGACTGCGGTAATGTAATTGCAGGTACCCTCAACGCTGCGGATCTCTATGGCACCGCTTCGATGGTTGCTCCCGCAAAAGCTGCGAAGAAACCCGTGGCTACTACTCGCACAAAACTTTTCAGCAAAAGGAATGTACAGAAAATCGCGCGCTAATCGCACACGAAAATAGCAACAAAAAGGGGTGTCGAAATTCGACACCCCTTTTTGTTGCTTCTCGGAGAACTAACGCCACACGACAACCGTCAGCAAAGATAATCTACATAGCCTCCTCTATGAGCTTGCGCCACTCGTCGGGGAAAGGCACAGCACTCTGGGTGGCGTAGTCGAAGCATACCACAACAGTACTACACTCGGCATTGGGGAGCCCATCGGAGCACTCTATGAGCCTCTGGTGCACCCTCATACTCTTATTTCCGAGGCTCTCTACCCACGTCTGGACCTCTATTTCGGTCCCCAAGCGAGTTTGGCGCATCATATCGGTCTTGATACTCACAAGCACCAGATTTATACCGCGCCAATCTATCCTTTGGCCCAAAATCTGCGAGTAAAGTTCCATTTTGCCAAGGTCGAAATACTCCTGCAAGTGGATATTGTTGATATGGCCGAGCGAGTCGGCATCAGCAAACCGCTGTTGAATTTTCGTTCTAACAATCATAATCTTTCCTCCTAAAACATATCCATCAGTGCATCCAAATCCCTGCGCTCCTTCTTGGTGGGACGTCCCGTGCCCCTATCGCGCGAAATGAAGATTGTCTCCTTCGGTGGATTGAGTTTTTCCATCTCCTCGGGGGGTGTCATATCGAGGCAGTAGGTGGGCACATCCTTTGCGGGCAAGCGACGTTCCACAATGCCCAACACCTTATATGTAAAACGCATAACGGGCACCTTCTTGACCGTGAGCACGTCGCCCTCCTTGACCTCCTTGGAGGGTTTGGCCTCCGAGCCATTGATTGTCACCTTACCTGTACGGCAAGCCTCTGCCGCATCGCTGCGGGTTTTGAAAATCCTCACCGCCCACAGCCATTTATCTACTCTTGTTTGCATAAACTCTTACTATTTTCTCCAAAGTTACGAATTTTTGTGCTAACTTCGCAAACAATTTCCCAAACCGATAAATTTTTCAAGATTCTATGGATATCGAACAGAGAGTGGCGGGATTCACCGCCGAAGGTGACGCAGTGGTTGTCTACACAATGCGCAACTCGAAGGGCTACGAGGTGGAACTCTGCAATATGGGTGCCGCAATTGTTGGTGTCAGGGTGCCCGACAAAGAGGGCAAGGTGAGCGATGTGGTGCTCGGCTACGAAAACCGTATGGATTACATCAACGAGGGCCCCTGTATGGGTAAAGTCCCCGGTCGCTACGCCAACCGCATTGCCAAAGGATGCTTCGAACTCGACGGCAAGGAGTATCGCCTTGCTGTCAATAATGGCCCCAATGCCCTACACGGAGGCCCCACAGGCTTCCACAACTCGCTTTGGGAGGGCCGCGTGGAGGAGAACCGTGTGGTCTTTGCCATCGACTCGCCCGACGGACACGAGGGCTACCCCTCCGACCTCTATGTGGAGGCCGTCTATGATTGGGACGACGACAACCGTTTGGAGCTCACCCTCTTGGCGCAGACAAATGGGGCAACCGTCATAAACCTCACCAACCACGCATACTTCAACCTTGCGGGTGCAGGCAATGGCGACATCAAAGCCCACTCGCTCCGCCTGAACGCCACAAAATACCTCCCCACCGACCAGACACTCGTGCCTACGGGTGCATTCGACAATGTGGAGGGCACGCCTATGGACTTCCGCACCCCAAAACCCCTCGGACAAGACCTCACGGCCGACTTCCCCGCGCTCATCTACGGCAAGGGCTACGACAACTGCTGGGCTATTGAGGGCTACAAAGAGGGTGTTGTGACCGAAGCAGCCCTACTCTCGGAGCCCACCACAGGCCGAACTCTGCGCGTGCTGACCGACCAACCTGGCGTGCAAATCTACACCGGCAACTGGCTCTCGGGCTCCCCTATGGGCAAGGGAGGTGTGCGCTACGAGGACTACTCGGGTGTGGCCATTGAGTGCCAGGGATTCCCCGATGCACCCAACAAGCCCCACTTCCCATCGCAGGTCTTGCGCAAGGGCGAAAGATATGAGCGTCACATCATCTTTGAGTTTGGCACAACCGACAATCTCTAATGTCAATTTTTTTTCGGGCTCGGAAAACTCATCTCCGAGCCCGAATAATTTTGAATTTTGAATTTTGAATTTTGAATTTATTCACTACTTTTGTTGCATCAAGTTGAACTACTAAACCAATAGTAAAAATATGTTTTTAGAGGCAAGCAAACCAGGCTGGATTGAGGTAATTTGTGGCTCGATGTTCTCGGGCAAAACCGAGGAACTTATTCGTCGTATGCGTCGCGCACTATTTGCAAATCAGCGAGTTGAGATTTTCAAACCCCAAGTAGATGTACGCTACTCGGTAGATGAGGTGGTGTCGCACAACGCCAATGCCATTCCCTCCACCCCCGTTGAATCGTCATCGCAGATTCTGCTGATGGCCACCGATGTGGATGTTGTCGGCATCGATGAGGCACAGTTCTTCGACGAGGGCATCGTGGATGTTTGTATGCAACTTGCCAACCGTGGTGTGAGGGTTATTGTGGCAGGTCTGGATATGGACTACCTCGGCAAACCCTTTGGTCCTATGCCCCAACTGATGGCCAGGGCCGAGTTGGTGGATAAGGTACACGCCATCTGCGTGCGCTGTGGCAACATTGCCCACCACTCCCACCGTCTGACCAAGAACGACAAACTCGTGGTTTTGGGTGAGAAGGATACCTATGAGCCCATCTGCCGCCACTGCTTCAACAAAGAGATGGAGGCGGCGAACAATTAATATTATTGTTTTTGAAAAGTTAAGGCGCACCAATGATTGGTGCGCCTTTTTTAGTTCGTAATCTCCTGCATCTGCGGAGGCAGTAGGTCATCCAAATTCAACTCCTTGCCAGAGAGTAGCAACACTGACTGCTCCTCGGGAGTGGTCATATACATCGCAAAACCCGTGCGGGCGGAGTTCATATAGAGCCACGCTCGGCTACTCTCCGCGCTATAATCACCCACACACTCGTAGCCATCAACCAAGCGCTCAAAATCCTCGTGAAGCACCTCATCCTCACCACCCTCGCGCTTGATACTCACCAATAGGTCGAACTTACGCATAATCTCCCTACTCTCCTTGTCACCCGCCAATGCCGCCATTCGTATGGCCGTACGCCCCACGGTGCTAACCTCGTAGCCCTTACGGTCGTACCTCTTGCCAAACTCCTTGTAGGCATCGCTCTGCGCCCACAGCGTCACCGACACCAAGAGCGCACACATCACTAACCCAAGCCTTTTCATAATCAGTATATATCTTTTCTCAACGTCCGACATTAGACGCTGAACTTTATATCATCAAATGGTTACCCCTACTCTACTTTCTTGTAGACGGTTGCAGTGCGGGCCACGTTGTAGATTTTGATGTAGTGGCGCACCACGCCATCGTCACACTTACGCGAGAAGGAGAAATAATCACCACCCAACTCATTGCGTTCGAAACCGCCGAATCGCTCCTCGTCCGTTGAGAGGATGATGCGATACTTGCCCGCCTCGGGCACAGGGATGATGTAGTCGGGCACACTGCGCGTGGGATTCCAATTGACCACATAGACCACCGTACCGTGGTTGTAGACCATCACCTGGTCGCCATCGTACATAGCCTGATTCCAAGCATAGCCCTGACCAAGCTGGTCATATCGGCGAAGCATCTTCAAGAGGGCCTTATCGAACTCGCCCAGAGCGTGATAGCGCAACTCTTTGTTATCCACCAACGACCACTGACGGCGTGCATAGGTGTAGCTCCAATTGTTACCCACCCTCGGGAAATCAATCCACTCTGGGTGGCCAAACTCATTACCCATAAAATTGAGGTAGCCCTGACCTCCAAGCGAGGCGGTCACAAGGCGTATCATCTTGTGCAGAGCCATACCCCTATCCACCACAGGATTCTGGCTACCAACCATCATTGAGTCATACATTGCCGTACCCAATAATCGGAAGGCGATGGTTTGGTCGCCCTGCATCGCCTGGTCGTGCGACTCGCAGTAGGCAATTGTTCCTGTATCGCAGCCTCGGTTATTCATCACATTCCAAATGTCCCACACATTCCACTGCTCATCGGGCACCTCTTTGAGCATCTTAATCCAGAAATCGGGGATGCCCATCGCCAAACGATAGTCGAAGCCTATACCGCCATCCTCCACAGGGCTGGCAATGCCCGACATACCGCTCACATCCTCGGCAATGGTCACCGCATCGGGGCGCAAATCGTGCACCAGACGGTTGGCGAGTTTGAGGTAGGTGATGGCATCACGATTGACTCCCTCATCAAAATATTTCTCGCGACAGTCGAACTCCGTATAACCGTGGTGGTAGTAGAGCATCGAAGTTACACCATCGAATCGGTAGCCGTCAATGTGGAACTCCTCAATCCAGTACTTCACATTTGAGAGCAGAAAATGTGCCACCTCGCGCTTGCCGTAGTCAAAAATTTTCGAGTCCCAATAGGGCTGATTACCCGCCTCTCCCGCCTTGGAGTAGAGGTTAGGCGAGCCGTCAAGTTCGTTGATACCCTCGGCAAAATTTTTCACATAGTGGGCGTGGACAATATCCATAATCACAGCAATATCCATATCGTGTGCCCTCTTCACCAAAGCCTTCAACTCCTCGGGGGTGCCAAACCTCGAAGATGGTGCAAAGAAACTCGAAACGTGGTAGCCATAACTTCCATAGTAGGGGTGCTCGGCGATACCCATAATCTGTATGGCGTTGTAACCCGCCTCCTTAATGCGGGGAAGGATTTTCTCGGCAAACTCGGTGTAGGAACCCACACCCAACTTCTCCTGTGCCATACCGATGTGGCACTCATAGATGAAGAGCCCACCCTCGCGACGAAGATGGAAACCATCGTGTCCCCAATCGAAAGGTTCCGCAGGATTCCAAAATTGAGCCGTAAAGTTCTTTGTTTCATCGTCCTGCACTGCACGAGTAACCCAAGCAGGGATGCGCTCGTGGATACCATTGGCCCCCTTTACAAGCATTTTGTAGAGCATACCGTGCTCCAAGTGGTACTCCCTATCCGAGAGAAAGATACTCCACACTCCCGTCTGCGGATTCTTATAGAGAGGCAACGACTCCCTATCCCAGCCATTGAAGTCGCCAAAAAGATAGACACTCTCGGCAGCGGGGAGCCACTCGCGGAACCACCACCCTCTATTGCGTTCATCCCTCTGGAAGCCAAAATAGTGGTAGCCATTGGCGAAATCCACCAATGAGCCCGACGAAGCCTCAATATCAGCAAGTTTATCGGTATAAAGTTTGTGTCGATAGTTTAGCTCTCCCTCTACGGGCAAAAGCCAATCATCTTTTTCTATGATTGCCAGACGTTTAGCCATAATATACATCATTTTGTGAGAATAAAATTACTCTTTTTCTACGGAAAGAACAAATTTATTCCCAAAAATTGTTATTTTTGTACGTTTTATGGAACATATTGACTATTCATAAACCACTAACATTATTTAACTAATAACTAATTTTATGCTTGATTTTTTTGCAAACCTCTGGGCGAATAACCGCCCGATGCTTATTTTGATGGCTATTTTGGTTGTAGTGATTCCCTTCTTGGTATTCTACATCAACAAAGCCAAAAAAGAGCACCCCAAAGGCTTGATTGCGGCTGCATTGAGCAATATGGGCGAGCGTTTCGGCTACTACATTATGAATGCCGTTTTGCTCCTTTTCATCTGCTCCAAATTCGGTATTAGCGACTCTGCTGCCGGTTGGATTTATGCAGTTTTCTACTTCCTCATCTACGTTTTGAGTCTTCCTGGTGGTATCATCGCCGACCGCACCCAGAAATTCAAAGGCACCATCATTGCTGGTCTTTTGGTGATGGCTCTTGGTTATGGTATCCTCTCGGTTCCCGTATTTGCCGAGAAGACCGGATTCTCGTGGGTATTGGTTCTCACCTGCGTAGCTCTCTTTGTCATTGCCTTTGGTAATGGTTTGTTCAAGGGTAACTTGCAGGCTATCGTTGGTCAGATGTACGACAACTTCGAGGCCGAGGCTGCAAAGAAAGGTCCCGAGGAGTTGGCAAAGGCCAAAGAGAAACGCGACTCGGGTTTCCAGATTTTCTATGTATTCATCAACATTGGTGGTGTGATTGCACCCTTCATCGCTCCCCTTTTGAGGAGCTTCTGGTTGAAGATGCACGACTTGGCATACAATGCCGACCTTCCTCGCTTGTGCCACGAGTTTATCAATGGTTCCGAGAATATGAGCGCAGTGGCTACCGAGAACCTCAACAACTTGGCAGTTGCTGTTGGTCACAATGGTGTTGTTGATGCTGCATTCTGCAACAGCTACTTGGAGATTTTCAACACCGGTGTTCACTTCTCGTTCATCGCTTCGGTTGTAGCTATGCTCATTTCGCTCACCATCTTCCTCTGCGTGAAAGGCAAATTGCCCAACCCCGCAAAGAAAGAGAAGAAAGCCGAGGTTCAGTACACCGCAGAGGAGAAGGCAGCAAATGCAAAAGAGATCAAACAGCGTCTTTACGCTTTGTTTGCAGTTTTGGGCGTTGCAGTATTCTTCTGGTTCTCGTTCCACCAGAACGGTCAGTCGCTGTCGGTATTTGCTCGTGACTTTGTTTCGACCGGTTCGATTCCTCCCGAGATTTGGCAGTGCATCAACCCCTTGTTTGTGATTATCCTCACCCCCATCATTATGTACATTTTTGCTGCTTTGGCACGCAAGGGCAAAGAGGTTTCGACTCCTCGCAAGATTGCTCTCGGTATGTTCATTGCTGCTTGTGCATACATCTTCCTGATGGTTATCGCAATGATGAACAATTACCCCTCGGGTGCAGAGTTCAAGGGCTTGGTTGAGGCCGTTAAGGAGTCGATGAAGTGCAGTCCTCTGATTCTGATTGCGACCTACTTCTTCCTCACCGTTGCCGAGTTGTTCATCTCGCCTCTGGGTCTTTCGTTCGTATCGAAGATTGCACCTCGTCACTTGCAGGGTATCTGCCAGGGCTTGTGGTTGTCGGCTACCGCTATTGGTAACCTCTTCATCGCCATTGGTGTTACTATGCTCAACACCTTCCCCCAGCAGTGGATGTGCTGGGCAGTATTTGCAGGCTTCTGCCTCATCTCGATGGGTGTGATGCTCGGTATGGTTAAGTGGCTCGAAAAAGTTACCGCATAGGGACTTTTAGTACTACAAACAATAGTTTTCGGCTCACTCATTTTTCGGGTGAGCCGATTTTTCACCACCTAACTATTTGTTTTTAGCAGTTTTTTTTTGCAAAAGTAACAAACCAACGTACTATAAACCTATTAATGACTACTACTATGAAACGAATTACAACTATTATGATTGCCACTCTGATGGCGGCGGTTTTGTCGGGATGTTCGCTCTTCGACGAGAAAAAAACCTACGTTATTGCATCCGAGATGGGTGCCTACAAAGGGGCATGGGAGCACTACGAAACCTGCTATTTTGTAAAAGAGAAAGGTGGCAACGATTGGTTTTCGATTGACTACTTGGTTGGATTGGAATTTGTGAATGGATATGAGTATGTAATCGAAGGCGTACTCACCACATCCGAGGAACAGCACGAACAAGGAATTGAGGATGCAGAGGATTTCATAACCGTAGAGCAGGTTATCTCGAAGATTGCAAAGACAACCGAGTTGCCCGACGAATTCCAGAATTACATCGACAAATACAAAGAGTGCGTAGAAAAGGGCTCTTTCGTTCCAAGTGAATGGGAGTAAGCCAAAACACCTCTTGGGTACAGACTTTTTGGGCAGGAGAGTTCTCCTGCCCATTTTTACATTCCCATTCCGTTATTGCCGATTTTTGATTATATTTGTAGTGGATTCTTAAAAGAGTTGGGAATATGATACGGCTGACATTTTTGGGAACGGGCACATCACAAGGGGTGCCGATGATTGGGTGCGACTGCGAGGTGTGTTGCTCGGCAGACCCACGCGATAGGCGACTGCGCTCCTCGGTGATGGTGGAGGATGGCACCACAAGGGTTGTTATCGACTCGGGGCCCGACTTCCGATACCAGATGTTGCGCGCGGGAGTTAAGGACATCGACGCCATACTCCTTACTCATCAGCACACCGACCACATCATAGGTATGGACGATGTGAGGGCCTTCAACTACTTCTGCTCGAAGAGCATCTCGGTCTATGCCACCGACGTGGTGCAAGGGGTTGTTCGCAAGGTCTTTGACTACGCATTTTCCGACAAGCCCTACCCTGGTGCTCCCCAAATCACTCTCCATACCATTGCCGATGAGCCATTTAGGGTGGGGACAATGGAGATTATCCCCATCCGAGGCAGACACTTCACACTTCCCGTTACGGGCTACCGCATCGGAGGTGTGGCCTACCTCACCGACTTCAACCACATCGCAGACGAGGAGGTTGAGAAACTCCGAGGTGTGGAGGTTCTTGTTGTGAACGCCCTGCGCCACACGCGCCACATCTCCCATTTCTCGCTTCCCGAGGCAGTGGAGGTGGCTCGCAGAGTTGGGGCCCAGAGAACCTATTTCACCCACCTCTCACACCAATTTGGGCTGCACGCCGAGGAGGAACCACTCCTGCCCAAAGGTATGCACCTTGCCTACGACACTCTAACTATTGAAATACCATAATAATATGACCGATATACTACTTCTTACACCGCCTTTCGTTCAGCCCAACTGCCCCTATCCCGCAACCGCCTATCTTACGGGCTATCTGCGTTGCAAAGGATACGCTGTGGAGCAGGCCGACCTCTCAATTGAGACACTCGTGAGGGTCTTTTCGCGCGACTTTGTAGCCTCACTCTTCGAGAACTACGATGGCGAGGGCGACGAGAACTGCAACCGTATGTGGGCTTTGAGGAACGACTATGTAGCAACCATTGATAGCGTCATCCGCTTCTTGCAGGGCAAGGATGCCACCGTCGCCAGCCTCATCTGCTCGCCCGACTACCTACCACAAGCGAGCCGTTTTGAGCAGATGGCCGAGGTGGAGGAGGTCTTTGGCTCACTCGGTCAGAAGGATTGTGCCGAGTATCTCGCCACGCTCTACTTGCAAGATTTGAGCGACTTTATAAGGGCTACCGTTACGCCCGATTTTGAGATTGTTAAGTATGGCGAGAGTCTGGCTGTGGCCATTGCCGAGTTTTCGACCATCGAACAGGAGTTGCAAAAGCCTCGCAACGCCATAGAGAACATTATGTGCGAGGTGCTGCGTGAGCACATTGAACGCTCACATCCCCAAATGGTTGGCATCACCGTACCATTCCCAGGCAACCTGCTGGGCGCACTACGAATTGGGCAATACATCAAAGCCAACTACCCCGAAATAGAGGTTGTGATGGGTGGCGGCTACCCCACCACCGAGCTCCGAGCAATGACCGATAGGGAGATTTTCCGCTATGTGGACTATGTGGTGCTCGATGATGGAGAATTGGCCTTGGAGCGCATCCTTGCGGGTGGCGAACTACTCCACACCTACACCTCCGAAGGCTACACCGAGGGCACTGGCGTCATTACCCACCGCGAAAGAGGGTGTCCCGATTTCGATGGGCTCCCCCACTCGCTCTACTTCTCCCTAACGGAGGTCACCAACCCTATGCACCGTCTGTGGAGCGACGGCCGTTGGAACAAGATGATGCTCGCCCACGGTTGCTATTGGGCAAAGTGTGCATTCTGCGACACAACGCTCGACTATATTGGTTGTTACAACGCAGTGAGCGCTTCCGAGATTGCCGACTGGATGGAGAGGGTGGCCGAGCAGACTGGCTCGCGTGGTTTCCACTTTGTGGATGAGGCGGCACCCCCCAAACTACTCAAAGAGCTCTCCCTCGAACTCCTACGCAGGGGCGCAAGGTTTAGTTGGTGGACCAACATCCGCTTCGAGAAGAGCTACACGGGCGACCTGTGCGCACTGATGGCAAGAGCAGGTTGCGTGGCTGTGAGTGGCGGCTTGGAGGTGGCAAGCGACCGACTCCTTGCGATGATTGGCAAGGGCATCACCATCGAGCAAGCAACCCTCGCGATGCGCAACTTCTACTATGCAGGCATTATGGTACATACCTACCTGATGTATGGTCTGCCCACCGAGACTCTCCAAGAGAGCGTGGATGCTGCCGAGGTGGTGCGCCAAATGTTCCGTGCCGAGCTGATTGGCTCCGCATTCTGGCACCGCTATGCAATGACCGTACATTCGCGCTCGGGACAAGAGCCCGAAGCCTTCGGGGTAAGGCGCAAAGACCGTCTGCCCAACCCCTTTGCAAACAACGAGGTACCCTTTGCCGAGAATCGTGGCTACTCGCTCGATATGGTTGGTGAGGGGCTCAACCTCTCGCTCGCAAATTGGCTTGTGGGTAGCGGACTCGACAAGCCTACACACAAGTGGTTCGGCTCCAAAGTGCCCGCAACAACCGTTATTCCCTCGCTCATAACCGACCACCTAATAAAACCCGACAGCTGCCGCATCTACAACGACAAAGCACGCATTGTGTGGGTGGGTGGCACCCCCGAATTGACCGAGGAGGGTATCCTCATACACACCCCCTCCACCACCAAAGAGGTTAAATTTGCGGAGGCCGAGGCGGAGTTCCTCTACGCCGTCTTGGAGCAAACCTCCGATTTGGAGGAGGAGTACACCTTTGAGGATATCCGCACCCTCTGGGAGGAGCACTTCGACAAACCCTTCATAGAGTTCTACTCCTCCAAAAAGTGGGACATCGTGCGCAAATTGGGATTATTGCAGATTTAATGAGTTTTTAGGCACAAAAAAGAAATTTATTGTATCTTTGCACCGCCCATAGAGCCGAGAGGCAAGTGGTAACCTCTTACGTTATTGGGTTTCGGGATGTAGCGCAGTCCGGTTAGCGCGCCAGCTTCGGGAGTTGGAGGCCGAGAGTTCGAATCTCTTCATCCCGACAGAGAATGAAAGAAAGACCACTCGCCAGTGCGAGTGGTCTTTTGTGTTGAAGAGGGCTATTGAATTTATTCAAAAAAGCCCTCTCCAACACAAAAGATAACCTGCCTACGGCAGGTCTTTCTTTCATTCACCTCTGCGGGATAAAGAGATCACCGAGCGAAGCGAGGTAATCTCCAAAGGCAATATACAATCCCACCTTTTCAAAAAAAATCACAACTATTTCTCAAAATAATTTGCAAAATAGTTAAAAGTAAGTATCTTTGTACAAGAAACAACTTTGTAATTACTACAACCTAAATAATATCACAAATATGAGAGTCGCAAAAGAGCACTTGATGAAATTTGGGATTCGTCCTTCGGTGCAGAGAGTCGCTGTGATGCACTATCTACTTACGCATCGCACACACCCCACCGTTGACGATATCTACACTGCGCTTGCGCCCGAAATTCCCACCCTTTCGCGAACAACAGTCTACAACACTCTCCATCTGCTCTACCAGCACGGAGCAATCCTTGTTCTGGGTATTGATGAAGGAAATGTGCGTTTCGATGGCTACACCCACGCCCACGCCCACTTTATGTGCACAGAGTGCCACAAGGTTACCGATGTGGAGCTTGATGAAAACGATTTCGTAAAGCGCAATGCGCCAAAAAATGCAGCCACCATTGCAGAGAGTCACATTTATTATAAAGGTATCTGCACAGACTGCGCCTCAAAGACAACAAACTAAACTAAACAATAATAAACAAACAAATCAAACACAAAAACTACCATGAAAAAATTCCGTTGTACCGTATGTGGTTACATCCACGAGGGTGAGAATGCACCCGAGCAGTGCCCTCTTTGCAAAGTTGGTCCCGAGAAATTCGAGGAAATCGGTGAGAATGGTGACGCACTTTCGTTTGCCGACGAGCACCGTCTGGGCGTAGCACAAGGTTGCCCCGAGGAGATTTGGAAGGGCTTGCAGGATCACTTTATGGGTGAGTGCACCGAGGTTGGTATGTACCTTGCGATGTCGCGTCAGGCCGACCGCGAGGGTTATCCCGAGATTGCCGAGGCTTTCAAGCGTTACGCTTGGGAGGAGGCAGAGCACGCTGCAAAGTTTGCCGAGCTCATCGGTGAGGTTGTTTGGGACACCAAGACCAACGTTTACAAACGTATGATGGCAGAGCACGGTGCTTGCGATGGCAAGAAACACATTGCCACCCTTGCAAAACAGCACAACCTCGACGCTATCCACGACACAGTTCACGAGATGGCCAAAGACGAGGCTCGCCACGGCAAAGGCTTCGAGGGCCTCTATAACCGCTATTTCAAATAGATTTTTTGAAGTCAAATGTCACGGGGCGCACCAAAAGTGGTGCGCCCCGTCTATTTTTTGGGGTTCAACACTAATTACCGAGCCCACACCGGTTGACGGCAGACAAAAAAAAAGACCTCCGAAGTTTCGGAGGTCTTGGGGTGACTGATGGGGCTCGAACCCACGACATTTGGAACCACAATCCAACGCTCTGCCAACTGAGCTACAGTCACCATATAAGGTCTGTCATCTACCTTGTAGTGCAGACCTATAACGGACTACTACAAACCGTTAACGTGAACCTGCAAGCCACTCTTCAAGTTGGCTGCTTTGTTCTTGTGAATAATGTTGCGTTTAGCAAGTTTGTCCAACATTGCTGCTACTTTGGGAAGAAGAGCCTCGGCAGCTGCTTTGTCGGTAGTGCCACGCAATGCCTTCACGGCGTTACGAGTTGTTCTGTGGTAGTACTTATTCGCGACCCTATGTGTCTCGGTCTGGCGAATACGCTTCTTGGATGACTTGTGATTTGCCATAGTTATTTAATTTTTAAATTTTTTAACTCTTGCAGCCCATAGCAGAGTCGAACTGCTCTTTCAAGAATGAAAATCTTGCGTCCTAACCGATAGACGAATGGGCCCCGCCTACTAAACGTAGGTTGCTTTTTAGCGGTGCAAAGGTAACTATTTTTTGGAATATTCCAAACTAATTTTCGTTTTTTTCACTTTTTTAATCGCACGTTACCCCTTTCGCGGTCAAATTCTATCTGTGTACGCTCGAAAATGCGTCCCAAGTCGCCATTTTCGATGAGCATTTCGGCTGTTCCATAACGGAATTTTCCACCCTCAATCATCGCTATCGTATCGCACAATTCGATGGCAATGGAGAGGTCGTGGGTGGAGAAAAGTATACACTTACCCTCCTTATGAGCCAACTCTTTCAGCAGAAGGCAAATCTCATACTTATTGGGCAAGTCGAGGAAGGCCGTAGGCTCGTCCAAAAGGATTATGGGGGTATCCTGTGCCAGCGCACGAGCAATCATAACCCTCTGGCGCTCGCCATCGCTCAGCGACTCCATCGAAGCCTCCCTGAACGCCTCCATACCAACCAAACGTAGCGACTCCTCAACCTTCGCCCTATCCTCCTCGGTGAGTCGGCCCACCCAATTGGTATAGGGGGCCCTACCGAGCGACACCACATCCCAGACGTGGAGGTTCTGCACCCTCACATCATCGGTCGAAACAAAGGATATCTGGCTCGCAACCTCCCTCATCGAGAGCGATGCAACATCCTTGCCTGCGATGGTGATGGTTCCCTTTTGAGGCTTTGCAAGGGCAGCAATGGTGCGCAGGAGGGTACTCTTACCCGTACCATTACGTCCAATGAGTGCCGTTAGTTCGCCCCACCCGAAGCCCACATTGGCATCGGCCATCAGCACCCTATCGCCATATCCCAGCGTTACATCGTGCAACTCAATGGTGTATATGCGTTCCAAATTTTCCATCACATCATCATCTTTCGGTTACGGAAAATCACTATCACAACAATGGGGATACCCACCAAGGCCGAAACGGTGTTTATGGGCAACGTCAAATCGCTCGAAGGCACCGATGAGGCAATATCGCAGAGGAGCATTATGGTGGTACCACAGAGCATTGTAGCGGGCACCAACACACGATGGTCGGCCTCACGGAAGATCATTCTCGCAACGTGTGGTACCGCCAAGCCCACAAAACCGATAGGCCCACAGTAGGCCGTAACCGTACCTGCCAAGAGCACCGTAGTGAGTGTCACCATAAGCCTTGTATGCTTAACATTGAGGCCCATAGTACGGGCATAATTCTCGCCCAACAGTAAGATATTGAGCGGTTTAATCAACAGCACCGAGAGCACCAAGCCCACCACAATCACAGGCACAATCACCCACAATTGCGAGAGGGTAACGCCACCCAGTGAGCCCATAGTCCAGACCACAAACGACTTCACGGCACCCTCGGGCGAGAGGTACTGCATAATCTCCACAAGAGCCGTTGCAGCACTGCCAAACATCATACCCAAAATGAGCACCGTCATAATATTTTTGATGCGGGCCGTAACCGCCATAACGACCATCATTATCGCTGCCGAACCAATCCACGCAGCACCCGCCACACCCACATTTTGCACCACAGGCGAGGAGGTGGCTACACCCAGCAGAGGAAGGCCCATAAGCATAATCGACACGCCCAAGCTCGCACCCGAGCTGACACCCAGAACGTATGGGCCCGCCAAGGGGTTGCGGAAGAGTGTCTGCATCTGCAATCCCACCGTTGAGAGTGCCGCACCTGCCAGCAGGGCCATCACAGCCTTGGGTAGTCGGAAGTTGCGTACAATCATCCCCACAGCGTCACCCTCTGGGCCCGAGCCCCATAGCCCGCGCCACACCTCTCCAATGGGTATAGCAACGCTACCCACCGCCAAATCCAAGAGGAAAAGGAGGATGGTAGCCACCGCAAGGAGGACAAAAAGTATGGTATTGCGTCTTATCATTGTAGTTGTTCGTAGTAGTAGAGTGTGTGTCCGTTTGCAACCTCGGGGTGGAGAATTGCAATCATATCGGCCAACACAACATCGGCCCTCAAAGCTCCACTCTCCCAAAAGTCGCTACCACCCGCTTGGGTATTTCGGGCAGTACAGTTATATACGTCCCCCTTGCGCACCACATCCGTAGTAGCAAACTTGGGGTTCTCGCTCGTTAGTGCCCCGATGGTGCGTGCTGCATTGGTATGGAGCCAGAAATCTGCCTGCGAGAGGTAGATAAAGGCACTCTCGCCACTTATCGGGCGCGAGGTCTTACTCTCACTCCCCGCACAAATCCACTCGCCACCTGCATCCTCAATGAGTCTTACAACGTAACTATCGTCCGCAGGCACGAACCACACATCCTTATAGGGCGCATTGAGCATAACCTTTGGGCGCACCTTACAGTCGAGCATCCCGAGTCGCAGACTCTCGTACCTCTCGGCAATCGCCCCAAAGCACTCCTCGGCCACGCTCCTAATGTCGAAAATCTCGCCCAGAGCCACCACCCATTCACTCTTACCCAGAGGTGTGCGCTCGGCGTGGTCGGCAACATAGACATAGGGGATGTGGAGCTCTTCGAGTTTGGCCGTAACAGCCCCATTCTCGCCCGAAGTGCCATAGATAAAGACCACATCGGGGCGCAGGGAGGCCAAAACCTCGTAGTTGATATTACTATCGTAGCCCACCTCTCGCACCGTGCCTTGGGCAACTCCCTCGCCAATGTGCTCATTGGTGATATACTCCGCGCCACTCACGCCCACAATATTACCAACCCTTCCGAGAGCATCAATGAAGGCAATATGGCTCGACGAAAGGCATACAACCCTCTCGGGTGCCGCCTTAACACTCACGCCCTCAAAACCCTCGGGTGGAACCTCACCATCGCGGCTCACAAAGACCTCTTTTACAACGCCTTCGGCACCTTGCCACGGGGAGAGAATACGCACCACGGTCGAGACTCCCTCGGTGGCAACAATCTCAAAACCCGTTGCCGAGTTTGGGGTATAGACCACCTCGCCCCACTCCACCGCAGTGTTTCCCGCAGGACAGCCCCACAGCCCCAAGAGCAGAGCCACAGCCAAAAGGTATGTAAAGATTTTCGGCATAGACTACAAAGGTACGAATAAAGTTGAGAATTGAAAGTTCAAAAAAAAGAAAATTCCCCTCTCTCCTCGTGGGAGAGTATCGGGGAATCACTATCGGTTGGCTATTGCGAAAAAAAATCGTACCTTTGCGCCGAAAATCAAAAAACAAGACTACTATGAAGAACAACCATAAAGAGTTTTGGAGAGTATTCAAATTTGTGCTCTTCTCGGCAAGTGCAGGTATCATACAGATGGGCTCCTTTGCCCTCCTAACCGAGCTCACCTCGTGGCCCTATTACGCTTGCTACCTCCCCTCGCTGTTGCTCTCCATCTTGTGGAACTTCACGCTCAACCGCAAATTCACCTTCCAATCGTCGGCCAACATCCCCGCTGCGGTGTTGAAGGTGTTCGGATACTACTGCATATTCACCCCAACCACGACCATCCTCGGAAACTTTTTGGCGGAGGATTTGCTCTGGAACGACTACATCGTCACAGGACTCAATATGCTCCTCAACCTCTCAACCGAGTATCTCTTCCAGCGATTTGTGGTCTATCGCGGCAAAATCGACAACGCAAAGAAATAGAAAAAAGGTATGCTGCAATGGCATACCTTTTTTGTTCAACATTACTCCTCCGTCGTATCGGCCGGCAGTTGCTTGGCCGTCTTGATACCCAGCGACTTGATATCCTCCGCTTTTTTCAGGAGGTTACCCCTACCAGTGGAGAGTTTGCCGTAGGCCTCGTTGTACTTCTCTTGTGCCTTTGTGAGCGACGAACCCACATCCTGCAAATCCTTCACAAAACCGCAAAGTTTGTCGTAAAGTTTACCCGTCTCCTCGGCAATCAAGAGTGCATTTTTGGTCTGCTTATCGCGTGTCCAAAGCTGATACATAAGTTTCAGCACCGAGATAAGGTGTGTGGGGCTAATAATCACAACGTGCTGTGCATAGGCCTTTTCCCAGAGTGACGTATCGGCATTCATCGCCGCCATATAGGCACCCTCATTGGGCACAAACATCATCACAAAGTCGGCCGCATCCTTCACATAGCGCTGATACTGCTTGGCAGTGAGCTCCTTGACGTGGTTGGTCACCGACAAAACGTGAGCAGCAAGCTCCCTCTCGCGCTCCTCCTCGGTGGGGGCATTCACATAATTGACATAGGCCGTGAGCGACACCTTTGAGTCGATAACAATATGCTTACCCTCGGGCAGGTGGAAAATCACATCGGGACGCAAGAGGTTGCTCTCCTCGCCCACGATTTTCGAGCCATCGGCATTGTGCGTTGCCTGCATCGTAAAGTTCACGCCCTCCTCCAAGCCCGATTTTTCGAGTATCTGTCGGAGAATCATCTCGCCCCAATCGCCCTGCACCTTGCTATTGCCACGCAGTGCATCCGAGAGTTCGCGAGCCTCACGCGAGATGGTAGCATTGAGTTCGGTGAGTTGTTTGAGGCTGTCACGCAACGACTTAACCTCACTAACCTCACCCGTATAGCAATCCTCAATTTTCTTTTGAAGGCCCTCCAAGTTGGCCTTAAAGGGTGCCAAAATCTCACCCAAACGCTCCTCGTTATTCTTCTTGAAGGTCTGGGATTTTTCGTCCAAAATAGCCGTTGCCAACTCCTTGAAGGTCTGCTCGCTCTCCTTACGAAGATTGGCTCTTTGTTCGCTCTCCTGGCGGAGTTGCTCCTGCAAGCGAGCATTCTCGGCCGAGAGAGAGGTTATTTCGCGTTGCTGTTTTTCGTTGCGCTCCACAAGAGGTTCGAGTGTGGCGATGCGGGCCTCCAAACGCGCCTTATCCTCGGCACGCGAAGTAGCCTCACCACGCAGTGTGGCTACCTCCTCGGTAAGCCTTGCAACCTCGCTTGTACGCTCCGAAAGCGCACGACGATTGGGATGGAGATAGAGCATCAGCACGATGCCCAAAACAAGCGCCAAAACAACGGCAACAACTACAACAACGGGTTCCATATCAATAGGTTAGTTTATCGGTTTTCTTCTACTCCAAAATCTTCTCTGCCACCCACAGTGCCGAGAGTGTGGCAACACCGCCACCACATCCATCCGTCACACCATCCACGCCAGCCAAGAGTGCGCCCACAGCGTAGAGATTGGGCACCTTTGCGCCCTCTATCATAGGGTGAAAATCCTCGTCGGTCACCACACCAAAGCGCTCGAAAGGCTGCTCGGAGAGTGCCCCACTCGAATACCAATCATCGTGCTCGGCAGCAAACGCAACATCCACGCCCACAACCGATTCGCACACCCTCTGGGGAGTTGCCACAAGGCCCCCACCAAAGAAGCTACCGGTAGCAAGCACAAAATCATCACCCTCCAACACCTCACCCTCGGAGGTGGTGATTCCCACAATCATTTGGTTCTCAACACGACAAGCCGTAGCCCTCTGGTTTTGGAACACCTCGCCACCGAGTGCACAGAATCGCTCCACAAGAGCCCTCTCCACACTCGCTCCCGCCATTGAGGTCGAGGCCATCGGCACAAGGCTAACCCTTCGGCCCACAATCTCGCGGATGGTCGCAAGCTCCTCTGCGGAGAACATTGCGGGCAAGAGCACCCTCTCGGTACCATCGGCCACCTCGGATACTCTCTGGGCAAATCCCTCTATATTCTCTCTATCGAGCGCCACGGTTGCAATCCTGCACTCTGCGCCCCTTTCGCGGAAAGGATGGACAACAAACTCGGGGTTAAAATTCAGATTACCCTCAACACCAACAATCGTGGTACTCTTTGCGAGCTTCTCCTCGCCATCGAAGGTCACGAAATCATCCAAGGTGAGCCACGCAGGTTTCAGCACGCCAAGAGGTGTGAGTCGCAGGTGGTTGTGTTCTGCATCGCCCATCAAGGGGATACCTGCATCGGCAAAAATCGCTTTGAGCCTCTGGGTATAATCCACCACTCTCTCCGTGCCGATCACTGCATAGGGGTGCGAAGGGTTGCCCTCAATGAGCCTATCGAACCCACCCAACCCCTCTTTCGAGAGTTCGAGCGAGCCCGAAAAGTAGCCAAGACTACTCCTACCCCCACTCACAAGTCCCACACGTCGGCCACCACGCACAAGCGCAATGCCACACACAAGGCCCGCAAGTCCGCCACCTATGATTATCGTATCGTATCTCTTCATCACTACTCCTTCTCCAATCTTTCGCCAAGTCCGCAGACTCCGTCATAGAACCAGCGGGTAAATTGTGCATCAGCCATAGCTCCTCCCCACGCAATGGGTTGAGCACCACGCCACCTCTCATCCAGGAATTGTGCAACACCTTCGAGGGCCTTCTGCTGTGGTACTCCATTTTGAGCCAGCACCCCTGCCGCCCTCAAAGAGCACAGGTGCGACTGACAAGTACCCATTCCGAGGCGGGTGCGACGACGCAAATCGACAACACTCGATGCTCCAAGACTCTTCACTGCGTGCGTCACCTCCGCTACCGAGATCCTCTCGCACTCACAAACCATTGCCTCCTCTTTGCGTAGCGACACAAAGAGGCTCTCATTTGCCCCCTTGGCGCTCTCCACCTTGGGACTGGGCAGTGGTGTGGTGGCAGTAGTACAAAGGCTCTTCGTGCCGAGTTTGCGGCAGACCATATCGGTTGCCCACTCTGCCATCAGTCGGTAGGTCATAAGTTTGCCACCCGTGATGGTCACAAAGCCCTCCAATCCATCCCTCTCGGCGTGGTCGAGGCAGACAATACCTCGCGAAATACTCCTTCCCGAAGGGTCATCATCCGAGGCCACCAATGGGCGCACACCTGCGTAGGCCCTCAAAATGCGAGTAGTAGCAAGCGCAGGCGCCAACTTTTCACCCTCACGCAGAAGTATATCCACCTCTGCGGGTGTCACCTCATTCTTATCCACCTCCTCAAAGGGGATACGTTGCGACGTGGCACCTATGACACAAACCCTATCGCCAGGCACCAAAATATCGGCATCGGCAGGTTTGCGACAGCGATTGAGCACCATATTATTAACCCTACGACCAAAGACCAACAATGACCCCTTGGCAGGGTACATACAAATCTCCACGCCCGCCTTGCGAGCTACAAGGTGGCCCCAAATGCCGGCCGCATTGACCGTAACAGGGGCAGTAGCCATCACCCTCTCCCCCGTTGTAACATTTCGCAACACCACACCCTCAATGCGGTCTGCGGTGCGCACAAAATCCTCCACCTCGTGGTAGGTCAGCACCTCCGCTCCGTGCAACTTTGCATCGAGCACATTGGCAGCAACCAAACCAAAAGGCTCCACCGACCCATCGGGCACCCTAACAGCACCCACAATCGAGGGATTGACCGCAGGCTCCAACCTACGGGCCTCCGCAGGCGAAATTGCCTCGGCACCGATGCCTGCCCTATGACAAGCCTCAATGAAGGTCGATTGATAGTTGAGGTCATCCTCGGGGAGCGTCAGGAACAATCCGTCACACTCGGTAATATAGGGGGCGGCAATATGACGCAGAATGCGATTCTCCACGATGCACTCCTCGGCACCCTCACCATCGGTAACGGCATAGCGTGCGCCACTATGCAGGAGTCCGTGGTTGCGCCCCGAGGCCCCCATTGCAAAGTCACCGCGCTCGACCATTAGCACCCTCAACCCACGCAATGCGCAGTCGCGGGCAGTACCAGCTCCCGTGATACCTCCACCAATGATTATAACGTCATATTGTCCTATTGTATTCATCTTTTTTCAATCTTCTCCCTTTTGCAGAAGTGCAAAATGCATACCTCCCACAAAATATGCAAAAATACCGACTTTTGTTAAAGTCACCAAATTTTCAGCCCTCATTTTTTATAGTGTGGTTTGGTATATATGAAATAACTCTCTGCTGTGCATATATTAAACGCCGTGTCGTGATGGGGTGTATTGTTAATACACAAAAAAAATCATACCTTTGTCGTCGCTTGAAATGACTACATATTAGTACAAACTTATCAAAAGATAGATTATGAACAAGTTAGCTAAATTTATTCTTGCCGCGGCTACTATGGCCCTCACACTTGTAGGATGCCAAGAGCCCGTAGAAGAGCCCAAAACAACCATCTCCATTGAGACAACGGTGCAGGCAACACCCCAGGGTGGCACCTACTCGCTTGACTACGCCATCGAAAACCCCGTAGCAGGCGCAACCCTCACACCCTCAACTCCTTCGGTTGAATGGATTTATGAAGTCACCGTTTCCGAGGAGAAAATTGAGTTCCAAGTAGATAGCAACCTCTCGCTCGGTGCAACATCCCGCGAGGGCTCGTTCCGCCTCAACTACAACTCACAGGAGTTGGCCGAGATTCGCGTTTCGCAGAGCGAGTTGAGTGGCACCTTCTCCTTTGAGATTACCAAAATCACCCCCGAGAGTATCACTGTGGATGTGGTAGCCTCCAATGACCAAATTACCTGGATGTGCAACTTCGCACCCAAGGCCTTCGTGGAGCAAAATGGTGGCATCGAAAAGTATGTCCTCATTGATGCAAATGCCTACATCAACTCCTACTATGGCGACGTTCTGAAAGACTACCTCTTCACCGGTAGCACCACCAAAACCATCACAATGCAGTATCCCCCAATGGACTTGATGTACATCTGGGTGGCAGGTATTGTTCGTGACAACGACGAGGCCAAAACCCCCATTTTGGTAACCTCTCCCGTTGTAAAGGAGTTCACCTTTATCCCCTATCCCACCCTCTCCATCGAGGGCGAGAGCGCCGACCGTTTCTCCATTGAGGCTGGCAGCCACACCATCCCCTACACCCTCACCAATCCTATTGAGGGCGAGAGCATCTCTGTAAAACTTCTCAGTGGTGCAGAGAATTGGGTAGAGAACGTAGTTGTCGATACCGATGCACAGACCATCACATTTGATTACACCGCCAATGAGTTCCCCATTGAGCGCCTTGGCATACTTCAAATCGACTACCCCTATACCGAGTCGTTGCTCTATGAGATTTCGCAGGATGCCAACATCCAGAGCGAGAATACAACATTCGAAATTGTAATCAAACAGATGCACTACAACTCCATCGTTGTGGATTGCACCCCCTCGAACAACAATGTGAAGTATGTTGTTGGTGCGATTGCCAAGTGTGACTTCGAGAGCTACACCTATGACAGCAACCCTACCAATATCCCCGAGATGGACCTCTCGGCAAGTTTCAGAACCTTCGTAGTAACCAAAGGTGTAGCCACCGATATTACTCTCGATAATGTGGCCTACTTGCTCGATGACGAGTGGTATGTATATGCCTACGCTGTCGACAACGACGAGAAGATTGCCACTTCGGAGGTTGCAATGGTTGCCGTAACCGTGCCCGACGACAGCCCATACTTCGTGTGGGACGATGAGCGCGTTTCGTCGAACGCCCTCAACACAGACAAGAATGGTGGCACCTTCACCATCAAATACTCCATAGAGAACCCCCTAGCTGGTGGTGTTGTAAAGATTGAAGAGCCCTACGACAACATCCTTGTCAAGACCGATGGTAAGCGTGTGAGCCACGATGCCGAGGCACAGACCATCACCTTCACCGTGAGCGCCAATACGGATGGCTACAAACGTAGCACCTATATTTATCTCAAATATTTCTCCTCGGCTGACGACACCTCCTCGGATGCAAACATCAGCCTGAAAATTTCGCAGAGCAAATAATTATTACAAAAACCAACATAACACAAGCAAAAGATTATGACACTTACAAAAAAGATTCTCTCTTTGTTGATGGCTTTTGCCGTAGCGTTCACAATGTACTCGTGTGACGAACCCAACAATGAGACTCCCAACCCAGATGACGAGAACACCGAAACCCCCGAGACTCCTAACGATGAGCCCGAGGACGATGGTACCATCAAGCTGACCAGCAATTTCAGTGGTTACTACTTCGGCAACTTCTGGGACGACGGCATCGGTGGCTACTACTTCATTCTCACCAACGACACCAAGCTCGGTCTTAATGCCGCAATGCAGGAGGTTCCTATGACCCCTGGCTGCTGGCTCCTCTGCGTGGAGCTATGGGGCGACCTGTCGGCAGATAGTGCAAATGCTATCGTTCCCGAAGGAACCTACAACTTCGCACAGCGTCACGGAGAGAAAAACATCTTCACCGCCGAGTATACCGTTGCAACCTACAATGCAGAGAAAGTTGGCGAGCTCTACCGCATCCAGAACACCTTCTTCAAGGATGGCACCATCACCGTTGAGCACACCGAGGCTGGCTACAAGTTGGTTGCAAACCTCATTTCAACCGACGACAAGGAGATGAAGTTTGTTTATGAGGGCACAATCACTATGGAGGACCAGAGCGACGATGAGACCTTCGACCCCAATGTAAATCAGGACCTTACCATTGAGCCCATCTATGCAACCTACTACACCTATGAGACAACCGAGGATTACAGCAACGTAGTGCTGATGCTCTTCGACACCACCAACATCTCCTACGACGGTATGCACCTCAACGAACCCGGCTTGAAGCTCCATTTGGACCTCTATACCGAGCCCAATGCAGGCATCGCAGGCACCTACACCGCAGGCGAGCTCAACGACAAGGGAATGTTGGTAAGCAAAGAGGCTGGACTATTCTACCCTGGTAGGCTCTACTCATCCATCGCACTCGGTAGCCACGTTGAGCTTGTGAATAACGACGAGCAGATGAGCGTGGAGTATGGTGTGATTGTGGATGGCACACTCAACATCACCGACAATGGCGATGGCACCCACACCATCGTGGGCGAATTCACCACCTCGAAAGATACCTCTGTATCGTGCAATTGGACCGGCGTTGTTGAGTCCGACGCACAGCCCCAACTCACCGAGTAGTGGCATAGAAGCAACTATAAAATAGAACACAAAAAAGGTGGGCACCTATTCAAGGTGACCGCCTTTTTGTGGACCCAGAGGGGCATGATCCCACGACCTTCGGATTATGAGTCCGCTGCTCTGACCAACTGAGCTATGGGTCCATCGCATTTTCAGCCCACAAAAATAGTAATAAAATTGAAAACTGAAAATTGAAAAAAGGAAAATTATTACCCTACGCACTCTTTAATGGCATCAAGGGCCTCAAAGACCTTAAAAAAGACCTCCTAGGACTTATAAGACCTATAAGGCGGTTGGCGGTTAACAAAAAAACGCATATAAGCGAGCGGATTTTAGGCGCACAAGAAAATCTCCCCCGCAGTTTGCTTATCGCAAATGAGGGGGAGATTTATCGCAGTGCAACGCCAAAGACGCCGCGTATATGCGTTTTTAACCGAGTTCGGACTCTTTCAAACGCTCCGCATTCTCCGCCACAACCAACTGGTCGATGCAGTCCTGAATGTCACCATTCATAAAGGCGGGAAGGTTGTAGATAGTGTAGTTGATACGGTGGTCGGTGATACGGCCCTGGGGGTAGTTGTAGGTACGAATCTTCGCACTCCTATCGCCCGTCGAGACCATAGTCTTACGCTTGGAGGCAATCTCATCCATATACTTGGCATACTCCAAGTTGAAGATACGGGTACGCAACTCCTCCAACGCCTTGTCGAAGTTTTTGAGCTGCGACTTCTGGTCCTGACACTGGACAACGATACCTGTGGGGATGTGGGTGAGTCGCACCGCCGAGTAGGTGGTATTCACACACTGGCCACCAGGGCCACTTGCGCAGTAGGTATCCTTGCGGATGTCGTTCATCGAAATCTCCACATCGAACTCGTCGGCCTCGGGGAGTACTGCTACGGTAGCTGCCGAGGTGTGAATCCTACCCTGTGTCTCGGTAGCAGGCACACGCTGTACACGGTGAACGCCACTCTCATATTTCAAGGTGCCATAGACGCCATCGCCCGTAACCTTCATTACGACCTCTTTGTAGCCACCTGCCGAGCCCTCCGAGAAGGAGTTAATTTCATACCTCCAACCCTTACTCTCGACATATTTCATATACATACGCAGAAGGTCGCCAGCAAAGAGTGCCGCCTCATCGCCCCCCGTACCGCCACGAATCTCCACAATGGCATTTTTGCCATCCTGGGGGTCCTTGGGGATGAGCAGGAGTTTAATCTCCTCCTCCAACTTCTCGGCCAGGGGCTCCAACTCTGCCACCTCCTCGCGTGCCATTTCGCGCATATCCTCATCCTTTTCGTTGGCGAGGATATCCTTTGCATCGGCGAGGTTGGAGAGTGTCTTTTTGAACTTATCTGCCGCAACCACGAGTGGTTCCAACTCTCTGTACTCCTTATTGAGTTGCACAAAGCGTTTCATATCGGCAATTACTTCGGGGTCGGTCATCTGCTGCCCCATCTCCTCAAATTTGATTTTCAAACCGTCAAGGCGGTTAAGTATTGCGTTGTCTACCATATAAAATTCACATTTGGGCACAAATGTACAAAAAATTTCCGTACCTTTGTATTAATGACACCCGAAAAGCACATAACTCTTTCAGATTTACTCACCGATGTGAAGCGCACGCTTGCAGACCGCTTCCCATTGGGTGTGTGGATTAGTGCCGAGATTGGCGAGTTGAAAGTGAATCGCTACTCGGGGCACTGCTACCTCGAACTCATCGAAAAGGGCGACAAGGATGGCAGCCCCAAGGCCAAGGCTTCGGCGGCCATTTGGCGTAGCCGTTGGGGAGCCATTGATAGTTACTTCCGCGCCACAACGGGCACCAGCCTTATGGCGGGTATGAGTGTGCTCTTGAAGGTGAGTGTTTCGTTCCACGAGGCCTATGGATTCTCGCTCACGGTGAGTGACATAGACCCCGCCTACACCCTCGGAGAAAACGAGCGTCGCAAGAGGGAGGTCATTGCCGCCCTCGAAGCCGAAGGCATCATTGACCTGAATCGTTCCCTCGCCCTACCTGCGGTTATTCAGCGCGTGGCGGTCATCTCCTCGGCCACGGCTGCGGGCCTACAAGATTTCCGCAACCACCTTGCCGAGAGCCCCTATCGCGTCGAGCAGACGCTTTTTGAGGCGATTGTGCAGGGTTCCTCTGCCGAGGAGTCGATAATTTGTGCGCTCGAAGAGATTGCTGGGCGCGAGGAGGAGTTCGATGTAGTGGCAATAATTCGTGGCGGTGGTTCACAGAGCGACTTGGAGTGTTTCAACTCCTACACCCTTTGTGCCCACATCGCCCAATTTCCACTACCGATTCTCACAGGCATTGGCCACGACAAGGATACCTCCGTAGCCGACCTTGTGGCTGCGTGGGCACTGAAAACCCCAACAGCAGTTGCCGATTTTCTGCTCTCTCGCATTGAGGGTTTCCTCGGCGAGGCAGAGGATGCATACAGTCGCATCACAACCATTGCAAGTCACATCCTCGCCACCCAGAGTTCCAACCTAACGCTCTTGGGGGCCAAACTACTAACCTCCACCCGCGAACTATTGGGCTCTCTCTCCCTGCGTCTGCAAGCCTCCTCTATGAGGCTCCATCACGCCACCGAGCGCACCTTGCAAAACAGTCGCTCAAAGCTCGACACAGCCGAGGCTCTGGTGGGGGCAGCCTCCCCAGAGAGGATTCTCGCACTCGGGTTTGCAATGGTTCAGAGGGGTGGCAAGACCATCACCGACTCATCACAACTATCGGAGGGCGAAAGCGTTGAGATTCTCCTCGCAAAGGGTAGCATTGAGGCCATCATTACAAAGAAAAATGATTGAAAAAAAGATAATAACTATGGAACAACAAGAGATTAGTTACAGTGCAGCCCTCGCAGAGTTGGAGGAGATACTGCGCACCATCGAAGCGGGCGAGGCGGACATCGACACCCTCTCTTCGAAGGTCACCCGCGCCACCGAGCTCATAAAGCTCTGTCGCGCACGTCTTACCAAAGTAGAGAGTCAGGTGAAGGAGATTTTGGAGGGATAATCCCCGATAGTATGGTGAAGAATATTTTGGAGGGATAACACCCACTCTCACACAGAAACAAAACGAATGGCGGGGCATCCGATTGGATGCCCCGCCATAATTATGTTGCGGAATCTTCTATTAGAAGAAGTAGCGTGCGCTGAGCAACATCGACCAAGTCGACATGGTACCGTTGTAGGTATTCCATTTAGCGTTGTCGGTGTTGAAGGTGTATGCATCATTCTTCCAAGTAAGAACGTTGTTGCTACCCCACTGCTGGATGTTGCCCCAAGCAGGATTGAGGAGGTTACCCAAGTTCTTGATATCCAAACCGAGCTGTACGGTCTGTTTCTTACCAGCAGCGGTGAAGTTGATATCCTGGTTGATTTTGAGGTTCAACTGGCTGAACCAAGGCATAACGATTGCACCACGCTCCGAGTACTCGCCACGGTGCTGGCTCAAATATTTGTCACCCTCGATGAACTCGTTGAAGGCAGCTTTGTTCTCCTCCGACGAGAAGGGCATACCCTCCAACTCTTTCTCGGTGGGGATGTACATAAGGCTGTTAGCGCCACCATCACCATTCACGTTGCTTGCGAAAGTGTAGGACGAACGGGTGTAGCTGTAACCACCAACGTATGCGAAGTTGTAACCCTCGTAGAACAAGCCTACGGTAGTTGCATACCTACCATACTCAACACGGTAGTTTGCGTTCAATACCAAACGGTGGGGAGCTACATACGAGGAGTAACCCAACTCGTGAGCGTTCGAACCGTTCACACCATAGGTGTTGGTGTTGAATGCCGAAGTAACCTGGTCACCAATACCGTCGATAACGTTCTTCGATACGGAGTAGGTGTAGGCACCATAGAGCGAAAGACCGAAGTCGAAATCCTTCTTCAAGGTAGCGGTCAACGAAGCGTAGTAGCCCTGTTTGTCGATACCCTCATTGGTAATCAGATATGCGTTCTTCAAACCATCGATGCTCGAATACTTAACACGAGGCTCGGGCTCACCAGGAAGCTGAACCTCACCCTCGGTAAGACCAGTCTTGGTAACTGCTACACTTACGAGGTCTTTGTTGTAGATACCCTCCAACGAACCCTTGATACCGAAGGGAAGGTCGAAGTCAGCAGCAATCGAAGTCTTCCAAGTGGTAGGCATTTTGAGATCTTTTGCCAAAACAGTAGCAGTCGAAGGAGCACTCAAATCGCCAGCCTTGAACGCACCACCGTAGATGTCGGTGAGGATGTCGTTGATGTTGGTGTTGAAGCCCGAAGGAAGTTCATCACCATAGGTGGTGTTGTACTGCATCTGCATACAGTTGCTGTTACCTGCAACCGATACGAGCCATACGAAGGGCAGACGACCAGTGTAGATACCGCTACCACCACGCAATACAACGCTACGGTCACCCATTACGTCCCAGTTGAAACCAACGCGGGGCGAGATGTTCAGAGTAGCTGCGGGCATATCGGAGGTCTTGTAGCCACCATTTTCCTTATACATCTCGGTGAATGCTTTGTTCTCATTGCCGTCGATGTTGGGATAGAAGGGCAACTCCAAGCGGATACCAGCGGTGAGTTTGAAGTTGTTGCTGATGTTCATCTCATCCTGAACATAAGCCGAAATCTGGTGGAAGTCGAAAGCGGGATAAACCTGCTGCAAGTCGTCACGGTTTGCGTGAGTAATTGCGAAAGCATAGGGCTGTTTGTCATTTACGAAATCCTCCCACGAGTTGTATACATAGAAGCCTGCGCCACCCTGCATATAACCGTTCTTGGTGTTATCGTACTCATACTGCAAACCACCAACGATGTTGTGGATACCATTGTGGTAGGTTACCTCGTCGGTAACAACAACGGTGCTTACGTCACGGAGGTTACCATAGGTGAAGGGGTCGGGACCAAACGAAGTAAGAACAGCCTTCTGAACATTACCCTCGGAGTCTACATAGTCTTGGAGAATATCCACAGTGGGGAACATCTCACCCTCGAAGCTACGGGGCTCATACTGGTGCGAGTAGGTTGCACGAAGAGTGTTGTGCAACTGACCATCCAAGAGCGACGAGTTCAACTCGGCAGCCCACGACGAGAAGTTCTGCTCCTGATAGTAGCGCGAGCTCTCGAAGTAGAGGGCGTATTTCGAAGTACGACCGTAGGTGTTCCTATCGTAGGTAGCGCCAGCCATAGGGCTAATCGACGAGGAAGGATTCGAAGAGTATTTGTTCTTGGTAAGGCTATAACGGAGGTTGAACTTGTGATCTTTGTTGATGTTCCAGTCCAAACGAGCCATAACCTTATAGTTGGGAATCTGAATCGAGTAGTCCTGGTAGCGACCGGGGTCGTAGCCATACTTCTCGCTCAAATGCTTCTTGATAGCCTCCATCTGGTCAACGGTAGGACGGTTGAACGAGCTACCGTTACCAGTTTCAATAGTCCACTCATCACCCATACTGCCATCGTATGCCTTGCGGTTCTGGCCGGGGCTTACGTTGTTCTCGTACTCAAAGTTTACGAAGAAGAAGAGTTTGTTTTTGATGATAGGACCACCGATGTTCAAACCTACGGTGTTGCTCAAAGACTCGTTGATGTTGACCTCTTTGTATTTACCCTCTGCATCGGGCTCGCCGTAGCGTGCACCAATGAGGGCATCGGAGGTGTAGTAGTCATAAACCGCAACCTTCAACTCGTTGGTACCACTCTTGGTTACAGCGTTGATAGCACCACCGGTGAAACCGCTCTGACGAACATCAAAGGGGGTGATATTTACGCTCATCTGATCCAAAGCGTCCAACGAAATAGGAGCACCACCACCAGGAAGGTTGCCACCAATACCAAATGCGTTGTTGAAAGCAGCACCATCGACAGTTACATACGACTGACGGTAGTTACCACCACCAACAGCAAAACCATTCGAGGTAGTTGCAGCCTGGGGAGTGAGTTTCATAAGGTCGTTCATACTACGGCTTACGGTAGGCATACTCTCCATAATTTGAGCGCTGATGGTAGTTTGAGCACCTGCGTTGCTGGTACGCATATTGCTGTCTTTGCTGTCGCCAGTCACAACAATTGCCTCAATCTCCTGGCCCTCCTGGGTAAGAGTTGCATTCAGAGTGTAGTTGTCACCGAGGCCCACAACCATATCCTTGCGTTTGAGAGCGCGGTAACCGAGCATCTCGAACTCAACAACGTAGGGACCACCAGGACGAACATTCGCAAGACGATAGATACCGTTGTTATCAACCACTGCGGCGTACTGGGTACCCGAGGGAACGTGAACGGCAACAACAGTAGCACCAACAAGCGCAGCGCCACTCTCATCTGTTACTTTACCAGTCATACTCGAAGTTGTAACCTGTGCCATTGCGCCCAGAGCCACAAACAACGAAATAACCAATGCGTAGAATTTCTTCATACTGTTTGTTTTTAGTTTGTGAAAATTAATTGAGTTTGTTTATAAAAAAGTTGTTTGGTTTATTTCTTCACTTTCTTGCAGTAATTTCTTAAAATAAAAATGAGGGGTGTTTATCCCTAAAACACTCCTCCTTTGCTATCAAAATCGACACCACGCCCTATGGTTTCAAAACACAGGTGCTCATTCTTAATTCGCTGAAATACAGTGGTATTCATCTCTCTTGATATATACTTTGTTGTTTTTCGTCTTTCAACATTGCAAAGATATACAAATCCGCCTATCTTTTGCAACTAAAATTCCAACATTTTATCAACATTTCGCCACTACCCCATAACTACGTTATGAAAGTGACTCATCTACCCCTACACTAAAACATCGCCCTCGGTAGTTCCGACACCGAGTTGATATACAGAACCTCCACACCTTCGGGCACACGAAGCCCACGACCTGCAAGGTAGCCACTCACAATGATTTTCCTAAAACCGTGACGAGCAGCCTCGGCAACTCTCTGCTCCGTACGGGGTGCTGGGCGCACCTCGCCCGAGAGTCCAATCTCGCCCGCCATACACACACCCTCGTCGATGGCCCTATCGAAATAGGAGGAGATAACTGCTCCCACAACCGCCAAATCCAAGCCGGTGTCTTGCACCTTGAAACCACCTGCGAAGTTCAAAAAGACATCCTTCTGGAACATCTTCATCCCCACTCTCTTCTCCAACACAGCAAGGAGCATATTGAGCCTACGAGAGTCGTAGCCCGTAGCCGAGCGCTGGGGAGTGCCGTATGCCGCATTACTCACAAGAGCCTGCACCTCAATCAGATATGGGCGCACGCCATCCACCGCAGCACCCACACCAACTCCACTCAAAGGTTCCCCCGAGTGGCTCAAAAGAATCTCCGAGGGGTTGGATACCTCCACCAATCCCTCCTCTCTCATCTCGAAGATACCAATCTCAAAGGTTGCTCCAAATCGGTTTTTGATACCGCGTAGCAGGCGGTAAACATTATTGTTGTCGCCCTCAAACGAGAGCACAACATCGACAATATGTTCCAGAATCTTGGGGCCCGCGATAGCTCCATCTTTGGTGATGTGGCCGATGATTATGACCGAGGTGTCGCTCTCCTTTGCCATCTTCAAGAGCCTTGCTGCACACTCGCGTATCTGCGACACGCTACCTGCCGAGGACTCAATAGCCTCGCTATAAATAGTTTGGATGGAGTCTATCACCACCAAATCGGGCTTCATCTCGCCCACATAGCTCAAAATATTTTCCAACAGAGTCTCGGAGTAGATGTAGCACTCATCGCTCATTGTTCCAAGCCTCGAAGCTCTCATTTTAATCTGCGATGCCGACTCCTCGCCACTCACATATAGTGTCTTTATGCCCTCGGTTGCGAGCGCTATTTGGAGGCTCAAAGTCGATTTACCGATACCTGGCTCGCCACCAAGTAGCACCATTGAGCCACGCACCAAACCGCCACCCAACACCCTATTAACCTCGGGACTGGAAAGTTCCAACCTCCCCTGTTCGGCATCGGCAATCTCGGCAACCCTCTGTGGGCGAGCCTCGTTTGTGCGCGAGAGTTTCACGCTGTCGTTTGCACGCGCAATCACCTCCTCCGAGCAGCTACCCCACGCGCCACACGCGGGACACTGACCAAACCATTTGGGGGCCTCGTTTCCACACTCCTTGCAATAGTATGCTTTCTTCACCTTTGCCATAATCAATCTCTGTTATTTCTCGAAACTACTCTTTTGGGGGAAGCGGCGTTCCAAATAGCTCTTCATTCCGCTTCGGCAGTTATCCGTCGCCATTTCTGTATCATTCAGACACATAAGTACCGGATTGTACTTCTCAATCCTCTTCTCCACACCAACTCCGTGCAGACCAAAACTACGCGAATCGGTACTATACTTTCCTCTAATCAAACACTCCACGCGCTCTCTCACCGACTTGGTTGCCGTGTAGTGGCGCACAATTCTCTTTTTTGCCCTACCTTTGGCCAATGCCCAATAGAGCCAGACGATGCGTTGCAAGTCATCGGTCGTGCGGAACTGCTGACTGCGAGTGAAATCCACCTGCTCCTTAAACTCTTCGTTGCAGGCAATAACATCGCTTTTCAAGTAGGCGTCAATATTGTGATGGGGGTTGAGATTGTAGTTCTTGCCACACCTCTCCCACACCAATCTGCCAGCCTTGCGAACTACCGTCATATAGAGGCTTGTGTGGCGTGGCATACGACGCGAAAAGCGCGCAATGGGGAATCCCTCTTGGGTATAGAAGAAATCGGGTGTTGTGGGCTTGGCAAAGAACATATCATCATTAGCATACAAAAATCTCTCGGCGAGCCCTTCGATATTGGGAATGGAGGCCTCTATGGCGTGGGAATTGAAAGTTGGGAGGTACTCTGCGGGGAGAATATCTCGGTGTGACACCATCTTTATTTTAGGGTGCTCGGTATTGAGCCACGCAGGAGTTTGGTCGTCGGTCACAATCCAGATTTTATTAATCCACGGTGCATACATCTCCACCGAGCGAAGCGAATACTTCAACTCATTGTTATCCATAAACCTGCCCTTATTGAGCGCTTCGGGAGCAGGCTCCTCGCCCCTCTTTATGAGCGCCTTTCGTTTCTTCATTTTCCACTCGGGGTCGTTGCCATCCACCCACAAGTATACAAGGTCTATCTTCTCCATACCACAAAAGTAATCCATAAAATTGAAAATGGAAAATTGAGAATGGAAAATTATTTATCTAACGTCGATGGTATAACACACCCAAAGTGCCATTAGAGAGTTTAGGGAGATTAAGGAGTTTTCGTTACCCTCCTTAATCTCCCTAAATTTTCAGAAGTGCGGTGCAAAATTCACCCGCGAGATATGCTCGGACTACCTGATGCGATCCAACGACCTAACCAACCTCTCGTCCTTCAAGATTGCACGAATGGCAAGAACCACCAAAATCACACACACGATGGGGAAAAATACGGAGGTTTTGATGCTGGTCATTGCAATCTCGCCCATAGCTTTCACATTGTTGGTAAAGCCGATGGCATACCACAGCGAGAATATCTGCGCACCCACCAACAGCACCAACTCGGCACACAGCAAGCGCACCTGCACCAAGCGTTTTTTGAAGAGCCAGATGACCACAAATGCCACCACTGCACCGAGGGCAAAGAGCACCCCCAGCCACCAAAAATCAAAGGCCACAAATGCGCCCTCCACACCATCGGCAGCATAGGTTGCCAAGGGAGTAAAGCAGAGGATGGTCATCAGAGCCGTAACTGCCAACAAATATAGGGTTTGAATTCTTTGTAACATTTTCTATTATATTTATTTACGGTAACATCACTAAATCTCCTCGTCAATGAAGTAGTGGTTCCTTTCGGGGGCGTTGCGGTTGATGAGTTCGCCCAGAAAGCCCGCCAAGAACAGCACCACACCCAACACAATTGCCACGAGGCTCAAATAGAAGAGTGGTTGGTTGGTCAAGGGGCGAGCTATGGTAAATTTCTCCACGATAATCCACACCATAGCTACAAAGCCAACAAGGAACATCAGGGTACCACCTCCTCCGAAGAAGTACATTGGCGAACGGCCATACTTCGACACAAACATCACGGTCACTAAATCGAGATAACCCTTCAAGAGCCTCTCCCAGCCATATTTCGACACTCCAAATTTGCGGGGATAGTGGGTAACCTCCTTCTCTCCGATGTGCGAAAAACCAGCCTTCTTTGCCAAAATAGGGATATAGCGGTGCATCTCGCCATAGACCTCAATACTCTTCACCACCTTGTTACGGTAGGCTTTCAGACCACAGTTGAAGTCGTGGAGTTGGATGCCCGACACCCAACGGCAAGTGGCATTGAAGAGTTTGCTGGGCAGGGTTTTGGCCTTTGGGTCGTGACGTGTGCGCTTCCAACCCGACACCATATCGTAACCCTCCTCCTTAATCATACGGTAGAGTTCGGGAATCTCATCGGGGGAGTCTTGCAGGTCGGCATCCATAGTGATTACCACATCACCCTCGGCACGCTCAAAACCACAATAGAGGGCTGCACTCTTGCCATAGTTGGTGCGAAAACGCACACCCTTCACCCTCTGGTCCCTCTTGGCAAGCCCATCAATAATACTCCACGAAGAGTCGGTGCTACCATCGTCAATGAAGATAAGCTCATAGGAGAATCCTCGTGCCTCCATCACACGCCCAATCCAAGCGTAGAGTTCGCCGAGCGACTCTTCCTCATTCAAAAGAGGTATTACGACACTAATATCCATACGTTTTTTACTCCTGATTCTCGTTGTTATTCTCTTCGGGGGCAAAAATATCGGGCTGACGGCGGGTAGTAATCGAGAGTATCAAACCATAGATAAGTCCCAAGAAGGCGTTGCTAATAACCGAAGAAATAGTAATAAAGAGAGGGTTGGTCACCGATGCGCGCATCACATTGTAGGTGGTGTCGAAACTCTCGGCAGGTATCATATCCTGCGTCTGTGCCATAGCCATATCAACAGCGCCCAACAACTCCTCCTTGATGAAGAAGTTGGCCATCACTGCCGAGTAGATACCCGTAATAACGCCCACAAAGAGCATCATTGCAACAACAAAGCCCACGCCCCTACCATAGGAAAAGCCCTCGGTGCGAGTGTGGAACCTTGCAAATCGACGCAGATAGCCGGCCACAAGGAGAATTGTCACCACAACAGAGGTGAAATCAAGAGCCTTCACCCAAAAACTCTGCTCGGGAGCAACCTGTGTCACAAGCGAAAATGCTACCGATACCAAACCAACAATGGTGCCGCCTTTAAGCGCCTCCATCCAAAACTGTTTTCTCTGTTCCATATCTGTCTATATTTTTAATGTATATTCTGTTAATTTTGAATTATGCCAATTCACCTCCACCCTCGCGTAGAATTTCGGGCTCCTCGCCCGTCAAATCTACGAGTGTTGTGGGCAGAAGCGTGCCATAACCGCCATCTATCACCATATCCACCTCCTGCTCATAACGCTCGGCTATGAGTTCGGGGTCGGTGGTGTATTCCAACACCTCATCATCGTCCTTCACCGAGGCGGTAGCCAGAGGGAAACCCAAACGCTCCACAATGGTGAGGGGTATCTGGTTGTCGGGAATCCTCACACCCACAGTTTTACGACCTGCAAGCGCCTTGTCGGGCACTTTGCTCGAAGGCTCCAAGATGAAGGTAAATGCACCAGGGGTATTGCGTTTGAGGATTTTGAATTGCGAATTGTCGATTCTTGCAAACTTATCCACCATCGAGATGTCGGAGCAGACAATTGAGAGGAGTTTCTCACCCTTGCCCGAAAGATTTCTCAACTTCTCAACAGCCTTTGCACTACGCAATAAGGCTCCAAAAGCATAGACACCATCGGTAGGATAGATTATCACGCCATCGTTTTCGAGCACCTTCACAACCTTCTCAATTTCGCGCTCGGAAGGATTTTGAGGATAGATTTTGACAAGTTTTGCCATAGAGGTTAAATTAGGATGTATTCTATTGAACTTTACCCCTTTTTTATTAGTGCAGACCTGCGGTCTGCACTAATAAAAAAGGGGTAAGCTACTTATATCGCACCGCTACAACCACCTACCCTTGCTCTCTTCCAAGCCTGGGGGATTCAGCAGGAGCTGGTCGTATAAGACTTACCCGAGGTGCAAATGTACAATTTTTTCTTATTTTTGCAAAAAATTTCGTCAATTATGCAAAAGAAGGTTCGTTTCCCCCTGGGGAGTATGAAGTTTATTATTCTTGTTGGTGCACTCTTTGGTGGTGTTTTATGGAGCGCTTCAAAGCCCTGCACAAAGGCTCCTGCGGAGATTACAATTCCCACAGGTTCAACATATTCGACCATAATAGACACACTCAAAGCCCACAATATTGAGAGGCTCGGAGTGGTCGATTTTGTAGGCAAACTGAAAAAACTCGACCGCAATCCCAAGGCTGGTCACTACATCATCCCCGAGGGTGCTACCCCTATGGAAATTGTGAATATGTTGCGTAGTGGCGCACAAAAACCCGTAAGGCTTACCTTTAATAATATACGCACGCTCGAAGATTTATCGGGACGTATTGCAGAGCAGATTGAGGCCGACAGCACTACCCTCCTTGCCCACCTCTCTTCACCCGCGACAGCACAGAAGTATGGAGTAGCGAAAGAGGAGATAATCGCTCTTTTCATCCCCAACACCTACGAGATTTGGTGGAACATCTCCCCCGAGGGGCTCACCGACCGTATGGCCAAGGAGTGGGAGCGATTCTGGAACAAGGAGCGTACCGCCAAACTTGCACGCACAAGGCTCTCGAAGATGGAGGTTGTAACCCTCGCCTCAATTGTCTATGAGGAGACGAAAAATGTGGGTGAGATGCCCAAGATTGCGGGTGTCTACATCAACCGACTTCGTCGTGGCATACCATTGCAAGCGTGTCCTACGGCCAAATATGCCGTTGGTGACTTCACCATCAAGCGTGTTCTGCACAAACACACGCAGACACCCTCGCCCTACAACACCTACCTCCACCGAGGACTCACCCCTGGTCCCATTTGCACCCCTTCGATTGCTGCCATTGATGCAGTGTTGAACTATGCAGAGCACAAATATCTCTATTTTTGTGCCAAGGAGGACTTTTCGGGTAGGCACAACTTCTCCACCACACTCTCGGAGCACAATCGCCACGCGCGTCGCTACACCGAGGCTCTCCGCAAGGCGGGGATTAAATAAATTAGGTAAAGTATATGCAAGATAGAAACTCCATAATTCACCGCCAGAGGTTGATAATTGCTGGTGCGTGTAGTGCCGAGAGCAGAGAGCAGGTGCTGACCACAGCCCGCGAGATTGCCGCCCTCGGCAAGGTGGATATTTTCCGCGCGGGGGTGTGGAAACCCCGCACCAACCCCAACTCCTTTGAGGGTGCTGGCGATGTGGCCCTCGATTGGCTCGCGGAGGCTAAACAACAGACCGGAATGGCCATAGCCACCGAAGTTGCCACAGCCACTCACGTCGAGAAGGCACTCAAAGCGGGGGTGGATGTGTTGTGGATTGGTGCTCGCACCTCCAACAACCCTTTCAGCGTTCAGGAGATTGCCGAGGCCCTGCGAGGAGTTGATGTGCCCGTTATGGTGAAGAATCCCACGAGTGCCGACCTTGCACTGTGGAGGGGTGCTGTGGAGAGGCTCACAAGGGTTGGTGTGAGGGATATAGCCCTTGTGCATCGTGGCTTTGCGGGCTACAATGTGGTCGGTATGCGTAACGCCCCACTCTGGCAGTTGGCGCTCGAAGCAAGGAGAGAGATGCCCACACTACCGATGATTTGCGACCCCTCGCATATCTGTGGCAACCGCACAGGACTCTTGGAGGTGGCCCAAAGGGCAGCCGATTTGGACTACTCGGGATTGATGATTGAGTGCCACGCGAGCCCCTCGGAGGCCCTCTCGGATGCCGAGCAACAGATAACCCCTGCCGAACTTGAAGCCCTCTTGGAGAGCATCGTATGGCGCAGCGTTGCCAGCGATTCGATTGTGTGTCGTGATGAGTTGGAGCGCCTGCGCGGAACCATAGACCGCCTCGATGAGGAGATATTCTCGCTCATTGCCAAACGTATGGAGGTGGCCGATGAGATTGGTAGGCTCAAACGCCAGAACAACCTCACAATCCTACAATCGGGACGCTGGGAGGAGGTCGTAGAGAGGGTAAGCCACCGCGCTACCGAGCTCGGCCTTGGCGAGGAGTGTACCCACAAAATCCTCGATGCCATCCATCTGGAAAGCATTGAACGTCAGAACAAAATAATGCACTAAATGAGATACTGCCTCTCCATAGCCAACCGCACTACCCCACTCTCCACCGAGGAGTTTGTGGAATTTCGCTGTGACCTTATGGGTATCGCTGCCGATGAGGTTGTGGGGCTTATAGGGATGGCAGAGAGAGCCATTGTCACCTGCCACACGCCCAATGCGGAGAGCATCTACACTGCTGCCATTGAGGCGGGGTGTTGGGCTGTGGATATTGACATACTGCAACCCAGAGAGCTGATTGACAAGGTTTTGGAGAGCGCAAAGAGTAGTGGCACAAAGGTTATTCTTTCGCGACACTACCCCACTACTCCACCATTCGACACCCTCGTAGCCGACACGAAGGAGGCGTTGGAGGCAGGTGCCGACATTGTGAAAATCATCACCACCGCCCACACTACCGAGGAGGCTACCGTGCCACTCGGATTGTATGAGCACTTCGCTCCCGAGCAATTAGTCGCATTTGCGATGGGCGAGGTGGGGCGTTTTTCGCGCCGACTATCGCTCCTTTTGGGCGCACCATACACCTACGTCTGCCCCTCCGAAGAGGGAGCGACAGCATCGGGACAACCAACCCGCGAGTGGCTCGAAAGGTCATTTGAGTGCCCACACGCCCTCGAAGGCTACACCCTACCCCTTTCGGTTACCCCTCCCTGCTCGAAGAGTGAGGCGCAGAGAGCAATTCTTATGGCGACAATGGCCGAGGGCACGACAATTTTGCGTAGCTACACCCCTTGTGGCGATGCGGAGAGTGCAATCGCTCTTGCAAAAGCATTGGGAACAGAGGTGTGCTCAAATGGTTCCACACTAACAATCAAGGGCGTAGGAGTGGAGGGTGTGCGCAAAGCATTGAGCCACACCACAAAGCTCACTGTTGGCGAGTCGGCACTTTTGGCAAGACTCCTGATGCCGATAGTGGCGATGTTTGCCGAGGGCGAGGTGACAATTATGGGCACAGGAACGCTCCTTGGTAGGAGTATGGAGGGCGATATGAGGGCCCTGGAAAGGTATGGGGCAACGATTCGTCACTGCGACAACCGCCTACCTATCACCATATTGCGGAGGGCATTTGCGGGGGGAGAGATTGAGATTGACGGCTCCCAATCGTCACAGACCATCTCGGGATGGATGGTGGCGCTGGCTTTGACAGCCGAGGAGCACCACATAACCATCCGCGGGGCCGTTAGCCGCCCCTATATAGAGCTTACCGCCAATATTTTGAGCAAGTTTGGCGCAGAGGTAGAGGTCGTTTCGAGTGGCAAGGATATGGAGGTAACGATTCGCCCAAGCCGACTATCGAGCAGGGAGATTACACTCTCGACCGATTGGTCCTCGGCTGGCTACCTTATAGCGGCATTTGCTATTGCACAAAGTGGCTATGCAACAAGAGAGGCCTACCTGCTCCGAGCTACAACTGCCACACTCCAACCCGACGAGCAAATCGTTGATATATTGCGCAGTATGGGGGCACAGATAGAGCCAACGACAGAGGGCTTGCGACTCCTTCCGAGCACTCCATTGCGGGCCTTTGAGTTCGACGCAACGGATGCACCCGACCTCATCCCCACCCTCGCGGTATTGGCACTCTATGCCGAGGGCACATCGCGCATTGGCGGTATTCATAGGCTTGCGAGCAAGGAGAGCAACCGCACCGAAGCGCTCTACGAGAACTTTGTGGCGATGGGTGCGAGTGTGAAGATTGAGGGCACGGAGATGGTAATCCAAGGTGGCGCGAAGTTGCACCTCGCCCCCCTGCGTACCCACAACGACCATCGCATTGCTATGGCCCTGACGGTGGCAGGAATGTTTATGGCAAAGCGCCCACAGATGGACAACGTTGCGTGTGTGGGTAAGTCGTTCCCCGAATTTTATGAGATATTAAGCAATAAAACAATATAGACCGATGAATAGCATTGGACACAACTTTCGCGTCTCCCTCTTTGGAGAGTCCCACGGCAAGGCCGTAGGGGTGGTTTTGGATGGCATACCTGCGGGCTTGGAGCTCGCGGAGAGCGATTTTACGGAGGATTTGGCACGTCGCAAAGGTGGCACATTGGGTACAACCTCGCGTGTAGAGTCCGACACTCCCGAGATACTCTCGGGCGTATATAAGGGCCACACTACGGGTGCCCCCATAGCCATACTCTTCCGCAACGAGTGTGCCCACTCGGAGGATTATGAGGGCCTACGCGACACGCCACGCCCTGGTCACGCCGATTGGGTAGCAAAGGAGAAATTTGGAGGTTGGAACGACCCCCGCGGTGGTGGTCACTTCTCGGGCCGCCTCACGGTGGCTCTTGTAGCTGCTGGCGTTGTGGCAAAGAGGGTGCTGGGTGAAGGTGTGAAGATAACCTCCCGCCTAGTAGAGATTGGTGGCGAGAAGGAACCCACAAAGTGGAACGCTCTCTTGGAACAGACACAGCGTGAGGGCGACTCCATTGGTGGTATCGTAGAGTGCCGCGTGGAGGGCGCAGGAGTGGGCCTTGGAGAGCCATTCTTCAACTCTTTGGAGAGCACCATCAGCCACCTTTTGTTCTCCATTCCTGCGGTGCGAGGTGTGGAGTTTGGCGACGGTTTTGAGGCTGCAAGAATGCGTGGTTCGGAGCACAACGATGCGATAATCGCCCCCGATGGAACGACTGCGACAAATGGTGCAGGAGGTATCAATGGCGGTATTTCCAATGGCAACCCCATCGTTGTGAGGGTGGCTGTGAAGCCCACATCAAGCATCGCGCGTACCCAGCAGACGCTCAACACCGCAACGGGCGAAGTTGCTCCTCTTATGGTAGGTGGCCGCCACGACGTGTGTATAGCCCTGCGTGCGGGTGTGGTTGTGGAGGCAGCGGTGGCGATAGCGCTGGCGGACTTTGCGGTCTAACGAATAGGTCTAACGTCTAATATCAATAGTCACGGGGCGCACCACTTTTGGTGCGCCCCGAGGAATTATTTAGGGAATTTAGGGAATTTAGGGAGGTTAGTGATTGTTCCCTACACTCCCTACACTCCCTACACTCCCTACACTCCCTACACTCCCTACACTCCCTACACTCCCTACACTCCCCAAAAATTGAAG
>JAZORC010000023.1:0-150573 GCA_045656405.1 Tidjanibacter sp. | reverse complement strand
CAAAATGGGCGAAATCTTTTTATTGAAAAACGGTTTTGAGAAGATATTGGACATCGAGGTCGAGAATGGTGCGTACTCGTAAACACTAACACCCACGAAAAATGGCGTTTTGGGGCATAATTCCGTTAAAACACAAAAAATCCCGAAAGTGGTTGATAAACTCTCGGGATTTTTCGTCTATTTTGTGTGATTTTCAGCCGATTTTTGTAGGCATTAGTGTTTGTTCGTGGGCGTTAGAGTGCAAAAATCACTTGCCGATGCAAAATTCCGAGAATATGCGGGCTAAAATTTCGGAGTTGGTAACCTCTCCCGTAATCTCACCAATGGCGCCCAATACCTCGCGGATATCTTGTGCTACAAGGTCGGTAGAGATGCCCATCGAGAGCGCCTCTCGGGCCCTCGCAAGCGACTCCTCTGCACGCACAAGGGCCTCGTAGTGGCGACTATTGGATACTACCGTTTCGCCCCTCATAACCTCGCTCGTATCCACGCACGCCCTAATGGCCGCGGTTAGATCTTCCACTCCCTCGCCATATTTGGCCGAGATGGCAATCCATCCCTCGGGGGCCTTTATATCCCCGTTGTCGCACTTATTGAGTACCCTCAAAAGGTGTTGGCTTTTGTCAGCGGTCACAATATCTTCGCCCGCCTTATCGAACATCTCAATAATGATTTGAGCCTCGCCAATAGCCTTTTGTGTGCGTTCGATACCCATATTTTCGAGCCTGTCGCCCGTTTCGTGCAGACCTGCGGTGTCGATAAATCGGAAGACAACCCCATCAATCCTCACGCTCTCTTCAATCGTGTCGCGCGTGGTGCCTGCAATCTCGCTCACCATTGCTCTATCGTCGCCCACAAGACGGTTCAGAAGGGTGCTCTTGCCCACATTGGGCTCGCCCACAATCGCCACCGCCACGCCCTTTTTTATGGCGTTACCGGTAGCAAACGACCTTGCCAGACGTTCTATTTCGGCCCCGATGCGGTCGAGTAGGGTGGTGAGTTCTCCGCGGTCGGCAAACTCCACATCCTCCTCCGAGAAGTCCAATTCCAACTCCAAGAGCGATGCCAGACGCACCAACTCGCTCCTCAACTGGGCGAGTGAGGCGGAGTATCCTCCCCTCAATTGGGTGTCGGCAAGGGTTAGTGCGGCTCTCTCCTCGGCAGCAATTACATCGGCCACGGCTTCGGCTTGCGAGAGGTCTATTTTTCCCGCGAGGAATGCGCGTTTGGTGAATTCGCCCGCGGTTGCTGCTCTTGCTCCGCCATCAATCGCCAACCTTACAATCTCGCTTACGATGAATGCCGAGCCGTGACAGGCAATCTCCACCATGTCGGCTCCCGTGTAACTATTGGGTGCGCGGAATAGGGAGATGACAACGTCATCCACCCTACGAGTGTTGTCCCACACTTGGCCGTAGGCCATTGTGTAGCCCTTCATTTCGGAGAGTTTTCGTCCCTGTGCAAGGCGCACAAAACCCTCAGTGATAGTTATGGCATTTTCGCCTTCTACCCTCACAATTGCTATTGCTCCACCCGACGGAGTGGCGGGTGCTACTATGGTGTCATTGAGAATCATAGAGTCTTTTACTTCAAGAAAATCTCCAACTTCTGACCTACGCGGATTTTGGAGGGGTCTTTGATGTTGTTCCACTTGCAAATCTGCTTCACGGTCACGCCATATTTTTTGGCAATAAGTCCGAGGTTTTCGCCCGATTTGACTTTGTGAATCTTGCTATCAATAACGAATGTTGGCATCTCACCATTCTTGCGGGGGCTCATATACTCCGCCAAGTAGAGAGTGTCTTTGCCCATAATTTCGGCCTCTTTATCGAGGAATTTTCCCACCTCCGAGAGGGGGAGAACGATGTCGTAGGAGCGTCCTCTTACGGCGGGTACAATATCCTGCTTGAATTGTGGATTGAGCGCACGCAGCACATCTATTGGGGTGCCGATAGTTGAGGTTATCTGCTCCAAGTGCATAATGCGTTCGATATGTAGCGTGTCGGTTGTCAGTGGGAGGTGCTCATCGCTTGGCTCAATGCCGTGCAACGAGTGGTAGTGATAGGCATAGAGTGTGGCGATAAAAGCGGGAACGTACCCTCTGGTTTCGGGGGGTAGGTAGGGGTAGATGTCCCAAAATCCACCCTTGCCACCAATTCTTCGCAGGGCTTTATTCACCTTTCCTGCTCCGCAGTTGTAGGCTGCAAGTGCAAGATTCCAATCGCCATACATATTATGGAGGTGTTTGAGGTGTCGGCAGGCTGCTTTGGTGGAGAGGATGGGGTCGAAGCGTTGGTCAATAAAGGATGTAACCTCCAAGCCATACCCCTTGCCCGTATTGTACATAAATTGCCACAAGCCCGAAGCTCCCACCTTGGAGCGAGCTTTGGGGATGAGTGAGGATTCGATAACGGGCAGGATGCGCAATTCGAGAGGCAAGCCTTGTGCATCGAGCTCTTGCTCAAAGATGGGGAAATAGTAGAGCGAGCGTCCCAAAATACGGCTTATATGGCTACGATTGCGGGTAGTGTAGGAGATGATATACTTCCTTACGACATCGTTGTAGGACATAGGTATTGCCGAGCCAATAGCCTCCAAGCGGGCGACATATATTGAGTCGGGAATATCTCCTGCGGGCAGATTCACCGTATCGACATCAATAAATGGGTTGAGTCGTTGCTCTTTGGTGATTTCGCTCTGACGTTGGCTCCACGCTATGAGCAGCGAGTCGAGTTGTGGCAACGATAGTGCTTCATCAATGCTCTCTTGGTGTGTTGCTTCATTCTCTTGGGGTATAAGTATGGGCTCTTGTGCCCCCGCAGTGGTTGCGAGTAGCAGGAAGAGCGCAGAAAGGGTAAATTGTATTTTCATCTGCACTAAAAACTCATCGTGAGGTTAAAACCCAAATTGTTGCTTATTCCGCTGGGGGTGACGCTTTGTGTTATGCAGGGCTCAATCTTCATTGTAAGGTTGTCGCTAATATCAAAAGCCTGCATATGTGCATCGATATGTGCATCGGCAACCTGCACAAGATAGACTGCTACGGTACCGATGATGGCCAAGTCGCGGTTTCGACGGTAGGAGTTACGGATGGAGCGCAACGACTCCTCGGAGGTGCCTGGGAACTCTCCGATGGTTGTGTCGTCGCCATCGGTAGCAAGGTCGTAGGCAGTCCTAAAACGCACATAACCCCTCTGGTTCCAGTCGATAACATAGACCATTGAGGCCATACCTGCTATCACGATGGGCACTTTCCAATAGCTACCATTGTAGATTTGGCCTGCACCAGGGCAGACAAACGATAGGGCCGTAGCCTTCTGGATATCGGACTTGTTGTCGGGGTGATTGACAATACCATCCACCAAAAATCCCATATAGGAGGCCACTGCTGTGCCAATCAATAATGTTCGGTAGGATTTGTGTTGTAGCATCTTGGTCTGCACGGGGGTGCGCTCCTCTTGCGACACACCTTTTGCGGCAAGAGCATCGAACTCCGCCTTGTAGTGGAGATATTTCTTGTTTTGTTCGAGGCCCGCCCAGAGAGGTAGTCCCACCATTGCGTATTCGAGAGGTATCTTCCAATATTTCTCCTCGTAGAGTTGTGCAAAACCGGGGAGAGGAACGCTCAATAGGGTGGTTACCGACATCGATAATGAGTCGCGGAAGAGCCAATTGTAGCGCTCTTTTTTTACGGTGTCGGCTGCGAGTGTGTCGGTTGCGAGTTCAATGGAGTCGGTGGCTACTTTGGGGAGTAGGGTAGTGCGCCTTGTGGTGAGCGAGTCAATGCGCAACGATGCGGTGGCAAGCGCTGTGGAATCCTCGGGGAGGATACTCTCGCGTGCCACAACGAGAGAGTCGATAAGGCGTGTGAGTTCCACCACCTCCAAAGAGTCTTGTTCGGCAGTGCGCACAATGGGGGCAATCCTACCACCTCTCTTCACCTCAAATCCTTGGGTGAAGTCGGCGATGGCAACAACCTCTTTTTTCTTCCTCTTTTTGCGCTCACTCTTCTGCACCTCCTCCTGTTTTTTCTCTTCGGTGGGCACCTGTTCTTGTGCCGAGAGGGTGCAGGGTAGGAGGGTGGCAAGAACCACCAACGCAACAATCCTCAATATAGCCTTCCTAATCAACTGCATTGTTCTATTTTACGAGTTTTTCCAGACGCTCCACGATTGTAGTAATCTCCTGATCGCCCGAAAAACCAATTACAATCTTACCACTGCCATCGCCCGAACGCTTGATTTTGATATTCTCACCCAAGAGTTTGGAGAGTCCTTCCACCGCACGGGTGTAAATCTCGGGAAACTCCTCCTCACTCTCCATCTCGGTGGGAGCGGGAGCCTCGTTGAGCCTCTTGATGAGGGCCTCGGTAGCCCTTACAGAGAGCTCCTTTTTGACCACTTTTTTCACCAACGAGGGTTGCATCTGCTCGGGTGCTGCGGCAATGGCTTTGGCGTGTCCCATAGTGATGAGTCCCTCTTTGAGTGCGGCTTGCACCTCGGGGCACATCTGCACCAGACGGAGGTAGTTGGCCACTGTTGAGCGCTTTTTGCCCACCCTTTGAGCCACCATCTCCTGTGTTACGCCACACTCGTCAATGAGTCTTTGGAGCGAGAATGCAATCTCCATTGCGTTGAGGTCCTGACGCTGGATGTTCTCCACAAGAGCCATCTCGTGCAACTCCCTGTCGTCGGCCTCACGGATGTAGGCGGGGATGGTGCTCTTGCCTGCCAATTTCGAAGCTCTCCAACGCCTCTCGCCACTGATGATGATGTATTTGCCATCGGCCCCCCTGCGCACCGTGATGGGCTGGATAAGACCGAGGGTGGCGATGGAGTCTGCCAACTCCTCCAATGCGTCATCGTCAAACTCCGTGCGAGGTTGTTTGGGGTTGGGGATGATGCTCTCAATCGCCAACTCCTCCATACGGCTCACTGCGGGGAGTTCGTCGATGTAGTTTTCGGCTTCGAGAATGGCACCCAAGCCACGACCAAGTCCTGTATGCTTTTTCATAACTGTGCTACTTTACTATTTGTTGTTCTTTGTGTCTGATTTTTTTCGGTTGCGTTTGAGGAACTCTTTGGCGAGTTCGAGGTAACATTTGCTACCTGTTGAGGCAGCATCGTGGAGAATTACGGGAATACCGTGCGATGGGGCCTCATCGAGCCTTACACTACGCGCAATGATTGTTTCGTAGGTTAGGTGCTTGAAGTGCTCCTTCACCTCGAAGGTTACCTGATTTGCCAAGCGTGAGCGCGAGTACATCGTCATCACAAAACCCTCAATTTCGAGCGCTGTGTTGAGTTTGCTTTTGACCATCTTGATGGTGTTGAGCAACTTGCCGAGTCCCTCCAAGGCAAAGTAGCCACACTGCACGGGAATCAGCACCGAGTCCGATGCAACAAGCGCATTGACGGTGGTGTAGCCGAGGCTGGGGGAGCAGTCTATGAAGATGTAGTCATACTCATCGCGCACCTGGTCGAGCACCCTCTTCATACGGTAGTGACCATCGGCGAGTGTTGCGAGTTCTGCATCGGCACCCACAAGATTGATGCTCGAAGGTAGAACGGAGAGCTTTTTTACATCCTCGCTCTTTACGATTACCTCCTCGGCTGTTCGCTTGCCGATTATGCACTCATAGATACCCTCATTGCGGATGTCAAAGCCGAGTCCCGATGTGGCGTTGGCCTGTGGATCGGCATCCACGAGGAGTATCTTTTTGCCCATAATTGCAAGGTTTGCGGCGAGGTTAATCGCCGTTGTGGTCTTACCTACGCCACCTTTTTGGTTGGCGAGTGCTACGATTTTGCCCATAATATGCCATTTTAATTATGCCACAAAAATAGTATTTTTCTTGGAAAAATATCTATTGTTTCAACTAAAATGCATATATTTGAGGTTGGAAACGGAGTTTATTCTCCGAGTGAGGCAGACTATTCACTCAAAACATTAACTTAAATAACACATTTTTTATGGAATCGTTGAAAGGTAAAGACTTTTTGAAATTGCTCGATTTTACTTCGGAAGAGATTCGCTACTTCCTCGAATTGGCAGCACAACTCAAAGCCGATAAAAAGGCAGGTAAGGAGAAACAACACCTTGTAGGTAAGAACATTGTGCTTCTTTTTGAGAAGGACTCAACTCGTACTCGCTGCTCGTTTGAGGTGGCTGTTCACGACCAAGGTGGTCACGTTACCTACCTCGGCCCCAGCGGCTCGCAGATGGGTAAAAAAGAGAGTATCGCCGACACTGCAAGGGTTCTTGGCAGAATGTTTGACGGTATTGAGTATCGTGGTTTTGGTCAGTCGATTGTTGAGGAGTTGGCACACTATGCCGATGTGCCCGTATGGAATGGCCTTACCAATGAATACCACCCCACCCAGATTTTGGCAGACTTCTTGACTATGCAGGAGCACTGCAATAAACCTTTTGGCCAGATGAAGTTCTGCTACTTGGGCGATGCTCGCTACAATATGGGCAACTCGCTGATGGTGGGTTGTGCAAAGATGGGTGTTGATTTCCGTGCTGCTTGCCCCGAGGGTTATGAGCCCGAGGCTTGGCTCGTGGAGGAGTGCCAGAAGATTGCTGCCGAGACCGGCGCGAAGATTACCATCACCCACGATGTTAAGGAGGCTGTGAAGGATTGCGACTTCCTCTACACCGATGTATGGGTTTCGATGGGTGAGAGCGACGAGGCTTGGGTTGAGCGCTTGGAGTGTATGATGCCCTATCAGGTGAATATGGATGTCATCCGCGCAACCGGTAATCCCGAAGTGAAATTTATGCACTGCCTGCCCGCCTTCCACGACCTGAATACCCGCGTTGGTAGGGAGGTTCACGAGAAGTTCGGCCCCGAGGAGTTGGAGGTTACCAATGAGGTGTTCGAGAGCCGCCACTCGATTGTATTCGACGAGGCCGAGAACCGTATGCACACCATTAAGGCTGTGATGGTTGCAACTCTTGGTGAATAAGAGTTTTACAGATTTCTATATAAAGTAAAGAATGAATAACGAAATAGTAGATAAAAACGACGTTTCGGAGGCACAAATTGTGGCCTCCGAGGCAGTCGTTGCGGAGCCCGAGAATGAGCCTAAAATGGAGGTTGAAAAACCATCCGAGAAGGAGGTTGAGATGCCAGCTAAAAAGCCCGCCAAATTCCCCACTTGGACAGACTTTTTTGCCACCATTGGAGTCTTTGTGCTCTCGGTGATGGTGGGTAGTGTTCTCTCGGTTGTTCTGATGAAAATCAAGGGAGAGGAGATGCTCACTTCCGACGTTACGTTTGTCTACTATCTCGTTCAGATGTTGCCACCGATTGCTTTCCTTCTTTGGCGTCGCCACAGGGCGGGTAGAGATAGCGGTATCCATTTTGGATTGCGTCGCCTGAACCTGCCAATGATACTGTGGGGCGTAGTGTTGGTTGTTGCCTCTGGTATTGTTATCGAGCCACTCTTGGCACTCTTCCCAACGGAGGCGTATGAGGGTGTCCAGCAAGCCATTGGCTTGGGTGGCTGGGCCATACTTTCGAGTGTGATAGCTGCCCCCATTTTGGAGGAGGTATTCTTCCGCGGCCTTGTTTTTGAGTCGTGTAGGGAGCGAATGGGCAGGGGAGGAGCTCTGCTTATGTCGGCACTGCTTTTTGGAGCCATTCACATTGTTCCTGTGCAGATGATTAATGCCTTTGTTGTGGGCTTGATTTTGGGTTATGTCTATCTGAAAACTCGCTCACTGCTTGCGGTTATCATCATCCACGCAGTCAATAATGCTATTGCCTATGCGACAATGGCCTTCTTTGGCGACTCGGCCAATCTGACGTTGCGCGATGTTATTCCCTCTGCGGTAGCCTATTGGATTATCTATGGCCTTTCGGCACTGCTGTTCTTGTGGGCAATGGTGCGCTTGTGGAGGTCATTGCGCGATAATACGGAGTTGGAATAGTCACTCTTTACTTACGAATTTTGAAAGGCGGAGCCATAAGATTGGTTCCGCCTTTTGCGTTTTTGCGCTTGAAAATGTATGGCAGAGCCATAATATCAACCCTCTCTTTTGCGTTTTTAACTCTAAAAATCAAGTATATCCTTGTTTCAAAGAGCCTTTTAGGGCCTTTGACCAAGTCCCTCCTTTGCCAAAGGAGGGATTTAGGGAGGAATGTAGGTTTTTTTCATAAATATAACTCTTTGGAGTTTTTGTGTTTGAAAAATGCGAGGTGGTACCATAATATCAACCCTCTCTTTTGCGTTTTTAACTCTAAAGAGTTATATTTGCGCCCGTATTTAGAAATTATGAAGAAACTGTACTACATATTTTGCTCGCTACTTATGACGATTGCTTTGTCGGGGTGCCAACTTTTGAACCACGACGAGGAGATTGCGCGCGTGGGTGATAGCGTTTTGCTTCGCTCCGAGGTGGAGGGGGCGACCGTGGGTCACACGGGAGCCGATAGTCTGTGTGTGGCAGAGTGCTATGTGGAGCAGTGGGTGCGCCGTCAGGTGAAGATGCAAGAGGCACATAGTGTCCTTGTGGCAGAGATGTCGGAGGTGGAGAGGATGGTTGAGGAGTACCGCACTTCGCTCCTCTCGAATAGGCTCGAACAGCGATACTTGGCGGGAAGGTTGGATACACTCATTACCGACAGCGTGGTGAAGGAGTATTTCGAGAGCCACCGCAAGGAGTTTGTGATGGACCGCACGATTGTCAAAGGTCGCATTGTTAGGCTCTCCGATAAGTACCGCCAATCGGTCAAACTCTTCAACCTTATGGGGTCGAAGAGCGCCGAGAAACAGCAAGATTTCTTGGATTTGTGCAAGAAAAATAATTTTGAACTCCATACGTTTGATAGTTGGGTTGATTTTAGCGAGTTTTTGTCCTACCTGCCCGTAAGGCGCGACAAGAACTACGACTATATCCTCTCGGGTGAGGAGATTCGCCAAATGGCGGATGCCGACAGTAAATATTTTATTGAGATTACAGACGTGTTGCGTAAGGGCGAGCCTGCACCCTTGGAGAGGGTAGAGGAGATGGTGCGCCGTCTGTTGTATAATCGTCGTAGGGGAGAGATTGTGGAACTCTACAACGATAGCCTCTATAATGCGGCACTTATGGAGGGTAAGGTTAGAATTAAAGTGAGCGAATAAAAAAATAGTGTAACAAGATATGAAAAAGAGTTTTTTGATTGTAGCATTTCTGACACTTTGTGTGGCTGTTCCTGCTGTGGCACAGACCGTTATTGCCGATAAGGTGGTGGCGGTTGTGGGTAATTCGGCAATTCTCTACTCGGAGGTTGTCGATTATAGCAAGCAGATTCTCTCCCAACGCAAGGAGAGGGGTTATACCTCCGACCGTGACCCTATGAGTGAGGCTCTCGAAGGCCTTCTTATGCAGAAACTGCTCTACAATCAGGCCCTTATCGACTCCATTGAGATTAATACAATGGCGGTTGCAGAGAATGTTGAGAAGAGGGTTGAGGCGATGATTGCCGAGGTTGGCTCCATTGCTGCTCTCGAAGAGGATGCGGGTAAGCCGGTGTTTGAGATTAAGGCCGATATGCGCCGTATGGCCGAGGAGAGCCAGTATGCCCAGATGATGCAGTCGACCATTATGCAGAAGGTGACCATCACCCCTGGTGAGGTGGAGAAGTACTACAACACCCTGCGCACCGATATGCTCCCCATAGTCCCCGAACAATATGTCTATGCACAGATTACCAAGTTCCCTTCGACTACCAAGCAGGCAAAACAGCGCACTCGCGAACGCCTCTTGGAGATGAGGGAGAGGGTTATCAATGGTTCGAGGTTCGATATGTTGGCCAGGATGTACTCTATGGACCCAGGTAGTGCATTGCAGGGTGGCGAGATGGATTATATCTCCCTCGAACAGCTCGAAAAACCCTTTGCCGAGGCGCTCTCGAAGTTGCAAACTAACCAAATTTCGGGTGTGGTCGAAACGGTCTATGGCTACCACATCATCCAGCTGATTGACAAGAAGGGTGAGCAGTATAAGTGTCGCCACATTCTTCTGCGTCCCACCTTTACGGATGTGGAGTTGGCAGACGATTTGAAACTACTCGACAGCCTCCGCACCGAGGTGGCAGAGGGAAGGCTCACATTCGAGAAGGCAGCATTGGATTACTCCGACGATAAGTACTCCAAGCAGAATGGTGGTCTTGTGACCAACCACGAACTCTTGGAGGTCTATGGTGCCAACGATACGAGCTATTCGCGCACAGCATTCTATAAGGAGGATTTGGGCCGTGACTATACCTATATGCGCGGTTTGAAGGTGGGCGAGATGTCGGCTCCTTTCCAGAGCGCCGATATGAGGGGTAACACACTCACCAAACTCATCAAACTCCTCGAAATCATCCCCGCACACACCGCAAGTCTTGCCAATGACTACTTGCAGATTGAGAACATTGCGCTGCAACACAAACAGCAGAGCGAGTTTGAGAAGTGGCTCAATAAGAAGATTTCGATGATGTATGTGCGCATCGACCCAATGATGTCCACCGATGAGTTTGAGAATAAAAATTGGATTAAGTAGAGGATTTTGAAGAGATTTTTCACCATATCGCTTTCGGTGCTGCTATTCTGCTTTGGAGTGGCAAGTGATGCCTATGGCCAGAGTAAACGCACATCAACCCAACAGAAAAAGGAACTCACCCCTGTTGATATCAAGTCCAAACGTACCCGCCCCGTACCTGTGGATGATACGACGGGTTATGCGCTGACGGGTGATGTGGTGCTCTACCACAATGGCGCGGTAATTACCTGCGACAGTATGGTGCGCTACAACGAAAGGCAGATGAGTTGTTTCGGTAATGTCATCATCAATAAGGATGATACGTTCATCTATGGCGATAGGGCAGAGTATAGCCGCGATGAGGGCGAGGCGAGGGTATATTCTCCTCTGGTGAAGGTGCTCAATGGCGACGCAACACTCTATACCTACAATCTTGTATTCAACACTGCGGATAATGTCGGTCGCTTCTATGGTGGTGCAACCTTCACCAATGGTGTCAATACGATGGAGTCCGAGAGGGGCTATTTCTATGCCGACTTGGATGAGGTTGTGGGTGTCGATAGGGTGGAGATGAAGAACGAAACCTATGAAATGAAGTCCGACTCGGTGAATTACAATACCGAAACCGAGATTGCTCGCTACTTCACCCGTAGTACCACTTGGAAGACCGATGGTGAGATTCTCTCTTCGGAGGATGGCGAGTACCACAATAAGGAACAGCGCTACATCTTCCGCCATAATGCCTACATTATGAGCGACCAGAAGGAGATGTGGGCCGATACGGTTGACTACCACGAGTTGGTGCAGTTTATTGAGCTCAAACACAATGCGCAGATTCGTGACGAGGAGTATAAGAGTATAGTTTTTGGCAACTATGGCAATTATAGTCACACTACGGGCGACACGTTCCTGACCGATGACCCTGCCTATGTCTCCTTTGGCGATGGTGATGGCGACGGGCTGAATGATACGGTCTATATGCGTTCCGACTCGATGTATGTCTATCTGGTCGATTCGCTCGGCTATTGTACACTCACACGCCCCGACTCGGCAACTCTCGCTGCCGAACAAGCAGCCAAGGTTAAGGCAATGCGCGATAAGGCGGTGGCCGATAGCCTTGCGATTGTGAAGGCCGAGAGGGATAGGTTTGTGGCTGACAGCCTTGCACAGGTGGCCCAGAGAGAGCGAGAGGAGTTGATAGATAGCCTCACTACTCTGCGAGCCTCGTATAGAGCAATGGAGCAGAGCGATAGTGTCGAGATGATGACCAGCCGATTGGACTTTGTGATTGATAGCTTGCAAAATCCTCCTGTGGACTCTACGGCTATGACTGCAATGGTTGATTCTCTTGTGGGTGCGGGAAGTGCAGTGGCGCTCGATTCGCTAATGATGCCCACCGACTCGCTCGCGGGCGATACGACCGCCAAGAAGAGTTCAGACGACCGTATAATGCTCGGTCTGCACAATGTAAAACTCTTCCGTAAGGACTTCCAGGGCATCTGTGACTCGCTGTTGATGTTCTCGGCCGACTCCACATCGCAACTCCATAAGAAGAGTGTTATGTGGAACGAAATCAACCAGATAACCAGTGAGAGGGCCGATGTCTATACCCGCAACCAGAAACCACATCGTGTCTTTTTCTCGGAGGGTAAGCCTATTATGAGCTCCGAGATTGATGCCGAGCGCTACAATCAGGTGGCGGGCAAGACTATTGAGGCAAAATTTGAGGACGGCGTGATGTATCGTACCGATATTGTGGGCAATGCGCAGACGCTCTACTATATGGTCGATGATGCCGATGGCGCACTGATGGGCTTCTTGGTGGCCGAGAGTGCCGATATGACCTTCTTCATAGAGGAGAATACTGTGGATGGTATTATGTATCGAGGCGACCCTGTCTATACCATCTACCCTATGGATCAGATACCTGCCGACCAACCACAGCGTATGCCCGAGTTCGTATGGCACGCAGATGAACGACCTACGGCCGAGATAATTATGGGTAATTGGATTATCAACCCCTCGGAGAAGATGCGCTATTTGGCAATGAAACGCCCGAAGTTCCCCATTACCTACTCCATACAGCGACAAAAGGAGTCGCTCATTGCAGGTGGTCGTTGGGCCGACCGCACCGACGATATTTCGGAGGAGGCAAAGGATTTTGTAGAGAGAGTTAAGGATAAATAAAAAGATACAAATAACACTAACACAACACAATTATGAAAATTCAAGACATTTTGGCAATTACGGGTGAGCCCGGTTTGTATAACTACATCGCGGGTAGCCGCAATGGCGTCATCGCCGAGAGCCTCGTGGATGGCAAACGTAAAAACTTTTCGGGCACCCATTCGAGGGTGAGTTCGCTGGCGGAGATTAGCATCTTCACCGAGGATGAGGATGTGGCTTTGGCCGATGTTTTGGCATCGCTCTACAAACACACCGAGGGTAAGGAGACCATTTCGCACAAGGCTTCGGAGGTTGAGTTGAGGTCGCTTTTCGATGAGGTATTGCCCACCTACGATAGGGAGCGCTTCCACCTTTCGGATATGCGCAAGGTTTGCCAATGGTTCAATATCTTGGTTAAGGCCGGTATGACCGACTTCTCGCTCGAAGAGCCCGAGGAGGCAACCGAGGAGTAAAAGAAAAAGGTTGAGCAAACTGCTCAACCTTTTTTGCTATGAGGGTTCGCAATTGCGTGCCCTTTTTTTTGTGATGGTTAGAACGATACCCCGAGCTCGTCGATGTAGCACTTCGAGGGGCAGGTGAGTACCACGCGGAAGTGGCGCAAGGTTTTGTTCTGGGTATCGAGCAGAATCTCTTGCACCCACGCATCGTGGCGATTGTTGGGCCACACATAGGGCTGAACAACTTGCAGGAGCATATACTCCACACCATCCTCCGAGCCGTAGAGTGCCACGCGACTTGGGGGCTCCACACCCTCGGGCGCATAGTTGAGGGTGCCGATGTGGAGGGTAGGGCAGAGCGCCCCTTCGGTAAGGGTGATACCTATTTCGTGTTCGCCTTTGGGGAGCGCAATCCACGCGGGGTTGGCGGTATCCTCGTCGCCCACTATGCCATCGGTCAATCGGGGCTCGGAGCAGAGGGCTACATTTGCACCACCCATTGCGCCACTACGCAAGGGGTGGCGCGACTTCCTCCAAGTGTTGTACTCTTCTGTGGCTTTCACCGAGAGAGAGGGTTGCCCGAGAGCGTAATTCGAGGCCTCATCCTCATAGATTCCGCACATCATAAACGACACAATCCTATCAACACCTGCCTCGCTTGCGGCCTCCAATTGTGCCAAGAATCTCTCGGGTGCTGCGGGGATGAGTGCCGAGGTTCGGTCGTTGGTGCCACGTTCCCAGGTGAAGTTCTCGCAGTTGGCCCACATTTCGATGGGAAGTGTTGCGTGTATTGCGGCCAAGCGTTTCCAATTCTCGCGCAGACGTGGCAGGGGGAAGCGCTCTCTTACACATCCCACTTCGTCTTGATAGGCTATGATATCCACTTTCAGGCGGGCTATTTGACGTGCATAGTCAGGGTGGTCGAAGTTGGAGTTGAAGATTCCGTAGGGGGAGATGAGAATCTTGGCATTGGGGGTGAGCTCTCGTGCGCGGTCAGTGAGGGCATTTACGGCCTCCACTGCGTAGTCGGTCAGCACGGGGCCCAGGCAATCCTCCACGGGCAAATACCAACCATAGAAGGCCTCGTGTTTGCCGAAGAGCTCGGTGAGCTCGACCATCATATCCATCTGACGCTGCTTGATGCGGGGGATTCGTAGGTTGTCGTCTTGATTCTCCGCCCAACCTGTGCTCATAAAGACCTTCATACCTCTCTCGGCTGCGGCATCCATAATGGCCTCTACGGGGCTTTTGCGCCCTGCTGGATAGTGGTGGGGCATCAGTTTGGAGGGATAGAACGCTTTGCAGTCGTTGGCCACGGCCATAAAAATGAGGTACTCCATACCCATACGGTGCATCTCCTCAATTTTTGCCTCCCATAGTAGGGGGTCGGTCATATCCACACCTTCGGGATTGGTGTATCGGTTGCGCACATCCTGATAGGCGAGATTAAGGAATGTACCCGTTACGGGTTTGATACTACCGCCCAGAGCCATTGTGGTGCAGGCAAGTAGAGAGAGTGTTAGGGTTAAAAGTCGTTTCATAGTAGAATTTGTGGTTTTGCTACAAAGGTAGTATTTTTTTGTTGAACCTCAAATGGTCGATCATTCGGAAAACAAAAATGCGCCCCGTAGGGCGCATTTTAATTGTCTGTTTTTCAATAACTAACCTCGTTAGAAGTTAATCTCAAAGCGGCAAGCGAGCATATTGTAGCCCACGCCACTCTTGTCGCCAGCGACCTCCGATGGGTTGGTTGTGGGCTCGCCCGCCTCGTTTAGGCCAACGAGGAGTTTGCCGTTACCGTTGGCAAATTTGTTGTTCTTGACATACTGATAGTTGAGCATCATCTTGATGTTGCTATTCACCCAATAGTTTACACCCACAGTCCAGCCATTGGCGGCACCACCATAGATGCCCTGCGAATCCAAATCGAGGCGGTCATAGCGAGCGCACAGCTCCACATCACCCCAACTGCGCCCAGGGGTTATGCGGGTATATTTCGCGCCACCTGCATCGTAGTTCTGCCTACCGCCAAAGAGCAATACACCCGCTTGGGCATAGACACCCCAGAAATGCTTGGTGGGACTGTCGACAACGTGCTCATTGATGTGCACATCGTCACGCAAATAGGCTGCCTCCCAGCGCAAACCCTTGTAGTGACCTGCAAGCTCGGCAGTGAACATCATCTCGTAGTTCACTTCGGGGATGTAGCCCGTATCGAGATATTTCTTGCGGTTTATGACTGTGGCGTTGCGCGAGGAGATGCGCACCGAGCCGTAGTTTTTGGGCGAGAGGTCGGCTTTGGGGGTGCGGTAGGATGCCGCAAAACCTATGTGGAGTGACCCTTCATCCATCTCATAGAGTGGGCGGAGTGCTACCTTACCTGTGAGAGAGTAGCCGGTACTATTGCCGAGGTCTTTGTTGTTGTCCTCCACATTGGCGCGCGTCTCGGCACCATCCACAGGCTGGAAGAAGTAGCCCACAGCCGCCCAGATTACGGGCACCTCAAATTTTGCCTGCACACCGACGTGGCGTGAGGGGGCAAAGGCCACAGCCATAGGTCGTTCGATGAATTGGAGGTAGCGCGAGGTGGTGTTGCGCGAGATGGAGAAATTCTCCTTGAAGTTACCCACCTGCAACTGCACATTGCGGATACCATCGTAGCGCATATAGGCATCTTTGAGCTCCACTACGCCATCGGCAAGGTCCATATCGAGCTCGCCATACCAATCCTTGCGGAACTGCCCCTTGATAGCAAATCGAGCACGACGGACACTCACACCATTGCCAATCTTGTCGGCCCAATCGGGTGCGCCCCAAAATACAGCAGCGTCGGTCTGCACACGAACATCGAACCAGATGCGATAGTCGGCAGCCTTGTTCTGGAAGACGAGGAATCCGTCTTGCGACTCTGCCGAGAGGGGAATAACGCTCACCGTTTGCCCATATTGGTTGATGTCGGTGGTGTAGGAGAGCTCTTTTAGGGGTGAGTCGGCTCTCCTTGTGTTGTTGTTTTGTGCCGTAGCCTCACCCGCAATCAAGAGGGTACCGACGGCAAAGAGAGTGGTGAAAATTTGTTTCATAAGCCAATATTTTTTATGGTTATCGGCTTATGGGGATGCAAAATGCTTGCCGAGAGGGTAGTGGGTATGGAAAAAAGGGGTATCTTTGTGGAAAATTTTGCACGAATGAAACTACTCAAAGAGCGCATCCTTGCCGATGGCAAATGCTTTGAGGGAGGGATCCTCAAAGTCGATAATTTCATTAATCACCAGATGGACCCTACGCTGATGCACGCAATGGCGCAGGAACTCGCCACACGCTTCGAGGGGTGTGGGGCCAATAAGATTCTCACGGTGGAGGCGAGTGGCATTGCTCCCGCGATTATGGTGGGCTATATTATGGGCCTGCCGGTGGTCTTTGCCAAGAAGAGGGTGCCTTCGACTATGGAGGGGGTGCTGACGGCAGAGGTGCACTCCTTTACGAAGAATCGCAACTATACGATTTGTGTTAGTAGCGAATACCTCCACGCGGGCGATAGGGTACTCTTTGTGGATGATTTTCTGGCCTATGGTAACGCGGCTGTGGGCGCTATGGAGTTGGTGACAAAGGCGGGCGCGGAAGTTGTGGGTATGGGTTTTTTGGTCGAAAAGGCGTTCCAGAAGGGGCGTGAGGTGATAGAGAGTCGCGGTATTCGCACCGAGAGCCTTGCGCGTATAGCTTCGCTCGAAGGCGGTGTTATTAGGTTGGCTGAATAATTTTTTGGCAATTGTCAATTCTTTTTGTACTTTTGTGCGCTCCGCAAGGAGTATAGGGTTGCCCGAATGGTGGAATAGGTAGACACGCCGGACTTAAAATCCTGTGGACCGAAAGGTCCGTACCGGTTCGATCCCGGTTTCGGGCACATAGCGAAGGAGAGGTTTTGCCTCTCCTTTTTTTTGTGTCTAACGTCGAGAGTCTAACGTTGGACAAAAAAAGGACGGAGGGCAACCACAAAAATCCCTCCGTCCCGCCTCGTGATATCAAAACCCCGAGGACTTCTTCTTCATTAACCTAACAATAATATCTCTTTTAGTGGTGCATAGGTGGTGGTCCCATAGGTCGGCGACCGCCGTTCCTTCCGCCACCCATACCCATTCCCATATTGTCGAAATCCTTTGCCGACGAGCCTTTGCCGAAGGCGCGGATGTTGTAGACAAACTGCACTGCAATATACCTGCCAATGGCGAGGTTTGTGGTGTTTTGGATGTAGTTTGCACCCACACTACGCCTGAAATCGCGGTTTTGGTTGAAGATGTCATTCACACCAATGCTCAACTCGCCACGCTCATCCTTGAAGAGTTTCTTGCCAATGTAGGCGTTGCAGAGCAGAATCTCCTCGTTGTAGTTGTCGGTGATACCTTTATATTGGTTATAGGTGCCGTTGGCTGTGAGGGTGAATCCCTTCCAGATAATCCACTTGAAATCCACGCGAGCATTGTGGCTCAAATATTTGTTGTTTTGTGCGAAAATTTCCGACTCGTTATCATTAATCGAGTAGCTGAAATTGTAGGCAAGCGTGAAGTCCAAATTCTCACTGATGTTACTACCAATCTGCACGCCAGAGGTGTAGTACTGTCCCATCATAATATTCAGATAGTCATTTATCTTGCTGGGTGTACTATTGAAGTTGGCATTCAGGGTGAGTGTAATGTTGCTCTTGATGACATTCAGCGGGAATCCGTAGCTGATACCCGTAAAGATGTTCCAGTTGTTGAAGCCCGAGATGTTCTCGTAGGTGCTGTATGTGTTACCTATGCCCAATGTCTGGCCATTGTAGCCGGGGATTACAAAGTCGGGGTTGTTCATCTGGATGGAGGAGGCGATAGACCTTGTGGTTGCCCACATACCGCCGTGCAACATCAGAGTCTGTCCCTTTTCGATGTTGGTATTGGTGTAGAACAGCATCAATCGGTGGGAGTAGCTGGGCTCCAAATCGGGGTTACCTGCTGTGTAGCTCGAACCGTTTACATCGGTAGCCTCTTGCAACTGACCGATGGAGGGGTTCTGGGTACGCGAGTGTAATCTCACACGCAGGGCGTTCGCCTGGTTGAAATTCACCGTAAGGTTGCCACGATAGGTAAAGTCGTTGAAGTTGTAATTTTTGGCCAACTCAACGGGCAGGGTCTGCTCATTGCCGAGGGTGGAGTGCTGGAAGCTTGCTCGGAGGTTGAATTTCACCTTCTCTGTGGAGAAGTTCAAACCTGGGCCCACCTCGTGGATGGTGTAGCCACTCTCGGAGATGTTGCTCAACAGGGTGCCCAAAGCGCTATCTTCAACACCATTGATGAGAACCTGTGCCTTTTTGTTCTGGTCGTCCATATTGTGGCTGAACTCATACTCCACATCGAGTTGTAGCTTCTCTGTCAGAGGTTCGGTATAGGTCACCTCGCCACGGATTGAGTTGCTGCTTGTGAGGTTCTCGATGATATTCTGATAGGTTGAGTCGGCTGGGATGGTGTAGATATACTCGGGAATCTGGTGATATTCCGAGGAGTTCCAGCGCACACGCGAGTTGAGTGTTATGGTTCTGCCAGGTTTGCCGAGGCGGGTACGATAGAGGGCAAAGATGTTGCCATAGGTACCGATGCGCTCATCCTCGCTCCTTTCGGTCATCTCTTTGAGCTTGTCGCCAGTGGCGCCATTGCTGATGAGCGAAGAGGATGTATTGAGGTTTGCGTAGTTCTGCACACTCGCATTGGCACGCACCATCAACGACTGCGACTTGCTGAACTTGTAGTCCAGACGCATATTTACACGGTGGTTCCAGTTCTCGGAATCGCTGTTTGCTCTCTTGCTCAAATTCTCCACATAGCCGTCGCTACCATAGGTGCTCCTATCGGTGGTGTTGATATTTGTGGTCGTGGAGTGGTTGAAGAAGTAGCTACTCTGCAATTCGAGTTTGTCCCACTGGTTTGCGTAGTTAAGACCAACGGATTGTACTGTGGAGATACCCGACATAGGGCGTACCATAAAGTTGCGAGCTTGGCCCATACCGCCACCGCCACGCATACCGCCACCGCCACCACCCGAAGAGGCTACATTGCCCGAAGAGGTGGCACCAACAATATCCTCAAACGAGAAGTTGAGTTGGTTGATGTTGTTTGCCATTGCAATGACGGAGATTTTCTGGTCGCCGTGGAAAAAGTTGGCGTTACCTCCGACGCTGTATTTGTCATCGTAGCCATAGGAGCCATAGACCTTACCAAAGACGCCTTTGCGCTTGCCGAGCGAGGTGACAATATTGATGGCCTTGTAGCCCTCACCATCGTCAAGACCTGTGAATTCGGCCTTGTCGCTCAACTTATCATAGACCTCCACTTTGGCAACCATCTCTGCGGGGATGGTCTTAATGGTAGTCGAAACGTCTTCACCAAAAAACTCCTTGCCATCAACAAATACCTTTTCGACAGTTTCACCTTGTGCACTCACCGAGCCGTCGCTTCCAACGGTGATACCTGGCATCTTCGAGAGGAGTCCCTCTGCGCTGGCATCCTTCACGGTTTTGAATGCCGAGGCGTTGTAGCTAATCGTATCGCCCTTTGTGGAGGTTCCCAGATAGCCACTGATTTGCACCTGCTCAATGATTGTTGCGTCCTCTTCGAAGCGAAGGACTCCGAGGTCATTGACACCTGCCGAAATTTTCACCTTTTGGGTGTAGTCTTTGTAGCCCAAATAGGTGATTTTCATCTCGTATGAAGCGGGCGTGAGGTTCTTGATTTCAATTTTGCCCTGATATCCCGATGTGTAGTATTGAGCTTTACCATTGCTGGTGGCTATGAGCTCAACTACGGCACCGTTGACACCCTCGCCACTCTTACTATCACGAAGAGTTGCTTTCAATGTACTACCATTTTGGGCAAGGGTACTACCGATGCCCAAAATGATAAAACCTATCAGCACTAAAATCTTTCTCATTGTGTGGTTGTTTATACCTTAAAAATAGATAAGAATTTAGGGTTGTTTTTCTATTTTGTTGCAGGACACGCGGGCTTGGGGGTGGGGATGCACTGCCTACCCTCGGGTGCGCACTGACGGCGAGCTTTGAGGTGCTCTTTGAACTTTGCGTTCTGCTCGGGGGTAAGGATGCCGCGGATGCGATCTATGTTTGCTTTGCGTACCTCGGGGCTAATGACGTGACGACGGATGGGCTTTTTGCCACACTCTGCCCTTTTGCACTCTACTTTCTTGCAGTCAGCCTTTTTGCACTCTGCCTTTTTGTCGCAAGCCTTCTCGCATTTAGCCTTGTCACACTCTGCTTTTTTGCACTCTGCTTTTTTGTCGCAAGTTACTTTGTCACAAGCTACTTTGTCGCATTTTTTGTCGCAGGGCTTCTCGCATTTAGCCTTGTCGCACTCTGCCTTTTTGCACTCTGCTTTTTTACCCTCGGGGCACTCTTTTTTGATGTTTTTCAGACTTTTCTGAATCTCTTTGCCTTGTGCGAGATATACGGCATAAACCTCTTTCTCTTGTGCATCGGTGAGGTCTACAATCTCATCGAGTTTCTCGGTTCTGCGCTCTGCATACTCTTTTGCATTGAATTTGGGTTTGCCACACTCGCAACAAGCGTTCAAACTCATAGCGGCAACTGCCACAATCGCAAGTTTCAAAATAGTTCTCATAGTTCTAATATTTGGTTGGTTAATTAAAATTAATTTTCTGCCACTTATTTTCACAAAGATAGTACAAAAGGGCCCTAAATAGAGCCCTTTGTGGGGTGAAATGACCAAATTAGGGGGTGAAGCGACCACCCCTTGGGGTGAAATGTCGCTATCGAAGCCACTCTTTGAACTCTCCTGCGCGAGCTTTGCTAATGATTATGCGCTCGGGAGTGGCCACAATTAGGTTGAGTGCCAGGCGACTGCCAAACCAAACAGAGATATCCTTGACAGCCTTGCGAGCGATGATAAATTGGCGATTGGCACGGAAGAACTGCTCGCCACCAAACTCCCCCATAAGACTTTCGAGGGTGCCATCCACAGGGTAGCACTTCCCGTCAAGGGTTGTGAGATTGACGTGTTCGTTCTCGGTGTAGAAGAAGGCGATTTCCTCCTCTCCGATGGGGATAATCTTATCTCTCACTCGTGCAAGGATTCTCTTTGGGTGGGAACGCTCGACCATCTCTGCTGTGCGGGCGGAGTACTCCTTGCGTGCCGAAGAGGTGAGGGTGGAGAACTTTGCAATGGCGCGGTCTAAATCCTCCTGCTTGATGGGTTTGAGGATGTAGTCAATGCCACTCACCTTGAATGCATCGAGAGCGTATTGGTCGTAGGCAGTGGTGAAAATCACAGGACAATCGACCTTGGCCCTCTCGAAGATACGGAATGCGTTGCCATCTGCCAAATGGATATCCATAAATGCAACGTCGGGTGCCTCGTTGGCTCCAAACCACTCCACGCTCTCGGCAATACTTTCGAGTGTTGCGAGAATCTCCACATCGGGATGTGAGGCGGAGAGCAACATTTGGAGGTTGCGTGCAGCAGCGGTCTCATCTTCTATGATTACGGCTCTCATCATTATTTCGCGTTGCAAATTATGGGGAGTTTTACCGTGAAGGTCTTCCCATCGTTTATCACCTCAATCTTGCGCCCAACGATTAGCTCATAGCGACTCGAAAGGTTCGCAAGTCCGATACCTGTACTCTCTTCGGGCTGCAATTTGGGGTAAATAGGGTTGCTCACAACAATGTGGTCATCCTCGGCAGTTATGGTGATAGTCATTGGACGAGAGGATGTTATGGTGTTGTGTTTAACGGCATTTTCGAGCAGGGGCTGAATCGACAGGGGAGGAATCTCGCATCCGAACAACTCTTCGCCGACCTCCACCCTTACATTTAGTTTGCCGGCATAGCGAATCTCCAATAGGTAGCCGTATGCCTCCAAGAAGCGCAATTCGTTCTCAACGGTGGTCTTCTCAACCTTACCCTCCTCTATAATGTATCGGTATGTGTCGCTCATCTGTCCGATGTATGTCACCGCATCATTGTTCTTCTGCTCCCTGATGAGCATAGAGAGTGAGTTGAGCGAGTTGAAGAGGAAGTGGGGATTGACCTGATTTACGAGGGTGTTGTACTGCCACGAGAGGTTCTCATTTTTGAGTCTTTCGTTTTCCATCTCCACCACCTGTTTGGCATAGAGTAGTTCGAAAATTTTGCCATATAGTGCGCACACCAAGAAGAGAGCCGAGAGTTTCAACACGGTCATTGGGTTGAACAAAAGGCGCGCATTGGCAGTGATGATTATATCGCCTCGCCAGGTCATTTGGGGTGAGAGGAAATAGGCGACAATCAATAGCGCAAAACCGAGTATTAGTTTGGTGGTGAACCTGTTGAGCCTTCTTCGTGAGGTGTCTGTCATAATGGTCAGTAGGCACATTGCTACAAACCAATAGAAGAAGATGTCCAACAACATAAAGCCCTGTCCCTTTTGTGTGGATAGGGGGTTTGTGTTGTTGCGGCCGCGACTCTGGCGAGTGATATTCTCCTCGCGGATAATCACCTCCCTACGCAGAGAGTCGGCCACAGTGGCGCTCTCCTCGATGGTCTGCTCTGCCCCCTCTGCCACCTTGTGCTCCACAATTTGCTCGGTGCGTGGCTTCGAAGGGGTGGCGGGTGAGGGCTCACGATGCGAGCCCACCATCATAAATACAAGGTACGAAAAGTTGAGCACAATAGATACTGTGATGGCAATGAGAATGTTGATTGCCATCTTGCGATACTGTTGTCCGTGCTGTTTCATACCTACCTCGGTTTTTATTTGGTGGATTCTTTACTCCTGCTTGTCGATGTTATACTCTGGGAACCACGATGCGTAGTGCATATAGTCGCGTGTGGTGCGCTCCAAAGTGTTGACCTTCTGCTCGGGGGTTACCTCTTTGAGCCTCTTTGCGGGCACGCCCACATAAAGACCTCCGGGCTCCAAGACAGCACCAGAGGGAACGAGTGCGTTGGCGGCGATGATGCAACCCTCACCAACCTTTGCATTGTCGAGAACTGTTGCACCCATACCAATCAGACATCCATCGCCAATCTGTGCGCCGTGGATGATGGCGTTGTGGCCAACACTCACATTATCACCCAGAATAGTCACCGAGGGGTGGGGCGAGAGGTCGTAGGTGGCGTGCAAACAAGCACCGTCTTGAATGTTGCACCTCTTACCGATGCGGATGGCGTTTACATCGCCACGAATTACCGCACCAAACCAGATGCTGCTCTCCTCACCAATCTCTACATTGCCCACAATTGTAGCATTCTCCGCTACCATCGAGCCCTTACCAATCTTGGGACTAAATCCCCTAACACTCTTTATAATTGCCATAATTTATAATTTTGCATTTTGAATTCTGAATTTCACACTCCTTTTGCCTCTTGCCAAAGGGCCTCCATCTCATCGAGAGTCATCTCTCCGAGTCCTTTGCCCATCTTGGCAGCCCCTTGTTCGATGTGCGAAAAACGAGCCATAAATTTCTTATTGGTGCGCTCCAACGCTGTTTCAGGGTCTACACCATAGAGCCTCGATGCGTTGATGAGCGAGAAGAACAAATCGCCAATCTCCTCCTCGATGCCATCGGTATTACCCTTGCGCACCTCGGCCTCCACCTCCGAAATCTCCTCTTTGACCTTTGCCCACACATCCTCTCTCTTTTCCCAATCGAAGCCTGCCGATGCGGCCTTCTGACCGATGCGGTAGCCCTTGACCATTGCGGGCAGTGAACGTGGTACACCCGAGAGAACACCACCGGCACTCTTGCGCTCTTTTTTTGCTTTTTCGCGCAGTTTGAGCATCTCCCAATTGTGGATTACCTCCTGTGGGTTGTCGGCCTGAACGTCGCCATAGACGTGGGGATGGCGGTAGATAAGTTTGTCGCAGAGGTAGTTGCACACGTCTGCAAAATCGAATTTGCCCATCTCTTCGCCCATCTTGGAGTAGAAAACGATGTGGAGCAGTAGGTCGCCTACCTCCTCGCGGATACCCTCCATATTGCCATCCACAATGGCATCCACCAGCTCAAAACACTCCTCAATGGTGTTGCTTCGAAGGCTCTCGAAGGTCTGCTCTCTATCCCAAGGACACTTTTCGCGTAGGGTGTCCATCACCTCCAAAAGTCTGGCTGTGGCTTCAAGTTTCTTTTCGTACATATCTGTTTTTTATGAATCTTTTTCTTCTCAACGGAAATCTTGTAGTGCAAAGATACTCTTTTCGCCAAAAAAATGTTTAATTTTGTGAGAAATAAATCCAAAGAAGATGACAATACGGAGATTTATCATATCATTTGTTCTGCTCTTGACTATTTGTTTTGGCGCTTATGCCGAGCAGGGGGAGGGATGTGTGGTGGTTGGTGCCGAGCGTCTGCCCGAGTATATTCACCTTTTGGAGGGTAGGCGAGTGGGGGTACTTGCCAACCACACTTCGCGTATTGGTGGGCGCCATTTGGTTGATACCCTGCTTGCCAGCGGTGTGGATGTGAAGCTCATATTTGCGCCCGAGAGGGGTTTTCGTGGCGATGGAGTAGAGCGTCACCGAGACTCCTATTTGGGCATAGAGATTCTCACCCTTCGCAATAGTCCCCGCGCAAACGATGTTTATAGATGTGATGTGATTGTGTGTGACTTGCAGGATGTGGGCATCCGCACCTCTTCGCCATTGAGAGCTCTGGTGCGTCTGATGGGTGTGTGTGCCGATATAGGTGTTCCACTTCTAATTCTCGACCGCCCCAATCCCAATGGTATGTATGTCGATGGCGCCATTGTGGAGCGACAATATCGCACATCCGAGGATGTCCTACCCCTTCCACTTGTGCACGGAATGACGCTCGGTGAGTTGGCTCGAATGATAAATGGCCAGGGGTGGCTCGCAAGGGGGGCAAAGTGCCCAATAACAGTTGTGCCCTGCATTGACTACCAACGCACTATGCACTATGAGCTACCCGTTGCACCTGTGCCCAATCTCTCAACTCCTGCCGATGTGGCGCTCCTGCCTACGCGCTCTTTGTTGGAGGCATTTGGTGTTGTGCCCGAGAGGGGGGATAGTAGTTGGGAGAGTGTTGTGGCAGAGAAGATAGACCTTCAATTGGTGCTGTTGGCTTGGCAGTCGATGGACGATAAGTCGCAAGTTGATTGGGCTCTGTTTGATAGTGTCGTTGGTGCGGGATATGTGCGCGATATGATAGAGATGGATTACACCGCTTCCGAAATTGAGAGTATGTGGAGTGGTGATGTGGAGCGATTCTTGGCCCGCAGAGAGGAGTACCTTATATATGAAGATTAGGCTTTTGGCAATAGTCGTTGCGATTGTTGCGGGATGTGCAGAGGGGGTATGTGCTACTCCTACCGAACATCTCGGGTTGTTGCCTGCGCCCGTAAGTGTGGAACTGCTCGGTGGAGAGTGGCTCTACAATCCTTGTGCGAGGGTGGTGTGCGATGAGTCGGTTGCCGACTATGTGGGTGAATACTTTGCGGGTGGATTTGCACCCGCAGGGATGGTCCTGCGCCTGAATCCTGCTTTGGGACTCCCTGCCGAGGGCTATCAGCTCGAAGTGCGCAAAGAGGGGGTGCTGTTGCAAGGCGTGGATAGAGCAGGTGTGCTCAATGGCTTCCACACACTTTTGCAGTTATTCCCTGCGGAGGTATACGGTGGTAACTTTACTCGCACTTGTGCGATACCTTGTGTGCGCATTGTCGATTATCCTGCCTACCCCTATCGCGGTCAGCACCTCGATGTGGCGCGAACATTCATCCCCATTGAGGAGATTCGGGAGTTTATATCCCACCTTGCTCACCACAAACTCAACCACCTCCATCTTCATCTCACCGATGACGAGGGTTGGAGGGTGGAGATTCTCTCCCATCCGGAACTCACCGAGGTGGGCGCTTGGAGGGGCGAGGGTAGCCCCATTAAGGCGGTTTATGGTGCTTTTGAGGAGCGCTATGGAGGCTACTACACACAGAGCCAACTTCGTGAATTGGTGGAGTTTGCACAGCAGAGAGGAATTACTATTGTGCCAGAGATAGATTTGCCCGGTCATAGCCTTACGATAGGTAAGATTCATCCCGAGATACTCTGCCCTGTGGAGCGCGACCTGACGGCTTCGGGCGGATATGGCGTGCAGAATGTGTGGTGTGTGGCAAGGGAGGAGAATTACGCATTGTTGGAGGATATTTTGGGCGAAATTTGCGACATCTTCCCCTCGGATTATATACACATAGGTGGCGACGAGGTGGCCACCTCTTATTGGCGTGACTGTCCCCACTGCTCGGCACTCTACACCGAGATGGGGATGACCTCCCACGCGCAACTACAACACTACTTTATGAGCCGCCTTACGGAGATACTCGCTCTCAACGGCAAGAGGGCGGCAATGTGGAATGAGGCCACCGAGGGTGGCAACCTCTCGCGCCAGGTGCGCATCCATTGTTGGGAGAGTTTTGAGGATTGTCGAAAGGTTGCCGAGATGGGATACCCCACGGTCGTTATGCCCGGCCCATCGTTCTACTTCGATATGCGTCAGAGCAAGAGTGAGGATGGTCACAATTGGGCAGGGGTTGTGACGCTCGAAAAATGCTACGCCACCGACCTCGCCAAAGAGGGCCTTTCGCCACGCGCACAAGGTAATATTGTCGGCTTTTCGGGTGCCTTTTGGAGCGAATTGCTACTCCCTCATAGTGAGAGGTACGAAAGCTATCTCGAATACCAAACTTTCCCCCGCATCTGCGCCCTTGCGGAGGTGTGCTGGATGCCACAAAGGGCTCGCTCGTGGGAGAGTTTCAGTGGCCGCTTGGAGAGCCACACCCACCGCTTGGAGGCTATGGGTATTAGCTATCGCAAGGGGGCTCCCGCAAAGAGAGTGGGTAGGCAGATAACACCCGCAATGAAGGTGACGACCTCGCTACCGATGAGCAATGATGGAGCACTTGCGAAACTCTCTGCCTATGCCAATGATTGGGGCTACCGCACCACCCGCACCTGCTTGGATGGTGATTGGATTTTGTATGAGTTCGAGAGGCCTATAAATAATGTAACGGTTGAACTCACAACAGGTTATCGCCACGTTACTCGCGGAGTATTCCCCGCGGGTGAGGTGGAGGTGAGCACCGATGGTGAGAGTTTCAAGAGTGTTGCTCGCCTCCATAACGGCTCGGCAGAGATAACCCTCACAAGGCCCACACGCGCCATCCGCCTGCGCTCAACCGTCACCGCCAATGGCGACCGCTACGTCTTTGTCCAATATCCCATCATCCGTAGCTTGCCATAGTTGATGGCCCAGAATTAAAAAAGGGGCCAATTATTCATTGGCCCCTTGATTTATAGGTCTTAAACTACGACTACCTGATGGTTGCGCCAGCTTTCTTGGCGAAGGCATCAATGAGTTTGTTCATAGTATTCTCAATGGTCTTCTCATCGAGGGTTTTGCTCTCGTCTTGGAGCATAAAGCCGAGGGCGTAGGACTTCTTACCTGCCTCCAACTTATCGCCCGTATAGACATCAAACAAGGTAACATCCTTCAAGAGCTTCTTCTCGGTCTGGAAGGCAATCTGGCGTAACTCGGTATAGCTTACTGCGCTATCCACAAGCAGTGCAAGGTCGCGCTTAACAGCGGGGAATTTAGCCAACTCGTGGGCAGTAACCTTGTGTTTGCGAGTATATTTCAAGAGGGTGTCGAAGTCGATATCGAGGTAATATACCTCACCCTTCAAGTCGAAACGCTTGCGCAATTTGGGCGAGATGGTTGCAATCTGCAACAACTCCTTATTGCCCGCTTTGAGGCTCAAACCCTCCGAGTAGAGTTCGTTGGCAATAGGCTCGCTACGCAGGGTGTAGATGTCCATACCGAAGCGGCGCAAAATCTTCTCTGCAATGGCTTTGAGGTTGAAGAAGTTGCTCACCTCTGCTTTCGAATTCCACGACTGGGAGGTCTGTGCGCCCGAAATGGCAACTGCCAAGCGCATACCCTCCGAATAGGGAGCCAGGCCACCCTCCTCCTTACGCTCGGGAGCGTAGGTGTAGGTGTTGCCAAACTCGTAGATTTTCACGCTCTGTGCTTTGTGATTCACATTCAACTCCACAACCTCCAACATACCGAAGAGCAGAGTCTGACGCATAACACCCAAATCGGCACTCAAAGGATTCATAATCTTCACGCAGTTTGCCGCGGGGAAGACCTCCGAGTTCTCGTAGTAGCTGCTCTTGGTGAGCGAGTTGTTCATAATCTCCGCAAAGCCACACGCCGAGAGCATATCGCTAACCATATTGCGCAACCTGTCGCGGTTGGGCTTCTGCTCATACGAGAGGGTTGAATTGACGTGCTCGGGAATCTCCACATTGTTGTAGCCGTAGATGCGAAGAATCTCCTCCACCAGGTCGGCAGGACGCTGAACATCTACCCTATATGCAGGAACCTTCACGCTCAAACCATCCTCCCTCTTCTCGCAAATCTCAATACCGAGGTCGGTGAGAATCTCGCAAATGGTCTCGTTGCCAATCTTCTTGCCAATCAGGTTGTCGATATAGTCAAAGGTGATGTCGATGGCAAAGGGTGCAACGGGGGCGGGGTAGAGGTCGGTAATCTCCGAGGTAATCTCGCCACCGGCTACCTCCTTGATGAGCATAGCGGCACGTTTGAGGGCGTAGATGGTGATATTGGGGTCGATACCACGCTCAAAGCGGAACGATGCATCGGTCGAAAGTGCGTGACGCTTGGCGGTCTTACGCACCCATACGGGGTTGAAGTATGCGCTCTCCAAGAATACGTTGGTGGTACTCTCGCTCACACCCGAGTGCTCACCACCAAAGACACCAGCAATACACATAGGCTTCTCTGCGTCGCAAATCATCAGGTCATTGGCCGAGAGGGTGCGCTCCACGCCATCGAGGGTGCGGAATTTTGTGCCCTCGGGACAAGTGCGAACCACCACCTCATTACCCTCAATCTTGTCTGCGTCGAAGGAGTGGAGGGGTTGGCAAAGCTCGTGGAGAACATAGTTCGTAACATCCACAACATTATTTTTGGGGTTGATGCCGATGGCACGCAACGCATTCTGCAACCATTGGGGCGAGGGGGCAATCTTCACGCCCGAGATATTCACGCCCGCATAGCGAGGTGCTGCCTCGGGATTCTCAACCCTCACTTTGGTAACCCTCGAAGTGTTGTCTACCTTGAAATCTTCCACGCTGGGCAACTGCAACTCTGCTTTGCGGCCCTGCGAACGGAGATAGGCACAAAGGTCGCGTGCTACACCATAGTGCGAAGCTGCATCAATGCGGTTGGGGGTAAGGCCAATGCCCAATCGGTAGTCGTTGGAGAGGCGGAGGTACTCCATTGCGGGAGTGCCGGGGATGGCTGCCTCGTCGAGCTCCATAATTCCATCGTGACTTGTGCCGATACCGAGCTCATCCTCTGCGCAGAGCATACCGAGCGACTCTACGCCACGAATCTTGCTACGTTTGATTTTGAATACCTCCTCGGAGCCAATGGGGTGCAACTCTGCGCCCACAGTTGCGCACATAACTTTCAGACCTTTGCGACAGTTGGCTGCGCCACACACGATACCGAGAGGCTCCTTGGCACCAACATCTACGGTGGTGATGTGGAGGTGGTCCGAATCGGGATGGTCTTCGCAGGTGAGTACCTGGCCCACAACGACGCCTTTGAGTCCGCCCTTTACGGCCTCCAATTTCTCGAAGTCCTCAATTTCCAGACCGATGTCGGTGAGAATTACCGAAGCCTCCTCGGCTGTAAGGTCGCTTTTGAGGTAGTTTTTAAGCCAATTGTAAGAGATATTCATAGTCTTTTATGCTGTTTTTGTTTTACTTTCGTCTTCAACCCACAAAGATAACAAAAATTCAAAATTCAGAATTCAAAATTCAAAATTATTGTAAATAATTTGTCGGCCATCAAACCTCAAATCTTGCGCATTGGCGTGCCCGAAAGCACTTGAACTCCACACTCCCTATTTGTCATTCAAAAAGTTCGCGGGTATCGAAAATGATACCCGCGTTCTATGCTGTATGTTTTTGGGGTGGAGTTCTCCTTGTGGATTTATTGGAAGAGTGCGTTGATTTGCTCCAAGCTCACCTCGGTGAAGTCCGACACAATAAGGTCGGGTTCGGCTGGTGAGAGTTGCTCTCGGGTGTGGGTGGTAGTGAGGGCAATTACCTTCATACCCGCCGCTTTGGCGGCTGCAATGCCTGCTTTGGCATCCTCAAATACCAGACAATCCTCGGGGGCCACACCCAATCGGGAAGCCGCAGTGAGGAAAATCTCTGGGTCGGGCTTGCATCGGGTGACCATATCGCCCGAGATGCGCACATCAAAATAGGGCTCAATGGCGCACCTATCGAGCACAAAATCGACATTCACCCTTGGCCCCGAGGAGCCTACGGCACAGCGTAGTCCCGCGTCGCAAATCTCCGCCAAAAGTTCCCTTAAACCCGCAACGGGGGCAATCTTGGGTGCGTAAATCTCGCGGTAGAGTGCCTCCTTCTCGGCCGCCAAAGCCTCTACTCCCTTTTCGGCAATGATGTGGGGTGGGAAGAGTGCGCCAATAATATCGTCGTTGCCTCTGCCATTCAGGTGGGTGAAATCCACACCCTCCTCGGCAGTGAGATTGTAGCGCTCTGCCATCGCTGCGAAGGCCTCAAAGTGAACCGACATATTGTTCACCAAGACACCATCCATATCAAATATAACACCTTTGACCATAGTTGTTCTGCTAAATTTTGTGCAAATTTAAGCAAATTTATTACCTTTGTAGGTTGTTGAACCCGAAAATTTAGATTCGTTATGTCCGATTTGCAGGCTTTGCCCGAGAAAACTGTTGAACGCCTCTCTGAATATAGGCGTACACTTCTGCGTTGCCAGAAGCAGGGTATTACTCACATCTTTTCGCACGTTTTGGCTGGTATTCACGGCCTTACGGCGGTGCAGGTGCGTAGGGATTTGATGCTCATCGGCTTTTCGAGCGATACAAAGAAGGGTTACGATGTGAGCGTTCTGGCCGACTTTATTAGCGAGATTCTCGATGCGCCCCAGCCTATGAACATAGGCGTTATCGGTATGGGCCACCTCGGTCAGGCAATTACCAAATATTTCAACAGCAAGGGACTGAATCTGAAAATTGTTGCGGCCTTTGATGTCGATACCCAGAAGGTCGGAACGGTGATTGACGAGATTCCCTGCTATTCGATGGAGGAGTTTGCCGAGAGGGTGGAGGAGTTGGATATCAATATTGTAATCCTCTCGTGCCCCACGCGCGTAGCCGAAGAGGTGGTGCTTCCTGTGGTCAATGCGGGTATTAAGGGTGTGCTCAACTTCACCTCCAAACCACTCAACTTTCCACTCGGTATAGTTGTTGAGAACTACGATATTACAACCCTTTTGGAGAAGGTGGCCTACTTTGTTAAGGAGCAAGAGAGATCGGATATTTAACCCCACAACAGTTTGTTATGCGCATCCACTACGGATTTGACTCACTACCCGCCATTGTGCGCCCCGTTGTCACCATCGGCTCCTTCGATGGCGTACATCGCGGGCACGCCGACTTGTTACGCCACGTTGTGTCGCAAGCCCGAGAGGTTGGGGGCAGGAGTGTGGTGGTTACCTTTGCGCCCCATCCGCGCGAGGTGTTGCCACGCGGTGGCGATTTTAGGTTGCTGACCACCACGGAGCGCAAGGCGCAACTCTTGGAGGAGTTGGGGGTGGATGAGATGATTGTTGTGGAGTTCACAATGGAGTTCGCATCGCTCACCTCGGAGGAGTTTGTTAGGGAACTGCTCTGTGGAAAACTTGGGATGCATACCCTTGCAGTGGGCTACAACCACCGCTTTGGCCACGATAGGTATGTGGCTGATGACCATTTTGAGAGGTTGGGTGAGAGGTATGGTTTCGAGGTTGCTCGCATCCCCGAGTATAGGTTTGAGGGCGAGAAAATTTCCTCTTCGGTTATCCGCAACCTGCTGTCGGAAGGTAAGTTAGAGCGTGCCGAGGAACTTTTGGGACATAAATTATAATACTACTATGATAATCTACGAAAAGGATATACAGCTGCGCGTCAGGTATAAGGAGACCGACCAGATGGGGGTGGTACACCACTCCAACTACCCTGTCTATTACGAATACGCCCGCACCGAACTCCTGCGCGAGAAGGGTTTTTCGTATAAGATGATGGAGGATGGTGGAGTTATGATGCCCGTCAGGGAGGTGGGGATGAAGTTCCTCACCCCTGCGAGGTACGACGACCTGCTGACCATCAAGGTTATGATGCACGAAATCAAGGGTGCAAGGCTTCGCTTCGACCACGAAATCCGCAACGAGGCGGGCGATTTGGTCAATACGGGCTTTGTGGAGTTGGTCTTTGTTAATGCCACCACCCGCCGCCCCTGCCACGCCCCCGAGTGGTTCACCAAACTCTTTCTTGCCAGCATCAAGGAGGAGTAGAATCCTTTTTATAGTCCAATAAAAAGCGACCTACAACATTTGTAGGTCGCTTTTTGTATCGTGTGAGGGCACTCTTCGATTACTCACCACGAATCTCGGAGGGAATCTCCTTGCGGGTGTATTGGCACACATCCTCGGCGTTGTCCTTTGCCACGAGAATCATCTCTGTGGCGGTGAGGCTCTGCACGATATAGCGGTGGTTCCACTCGCCCGAGCCGTGGTCGTAGTCGCCACGAAGCACAGGAACACCCAGCTCCTCGTCGATGTAGATGTAGTACCTACCCGTGAGGGTGCGGGTGCCAAAGGAGTCGATGTTCTGATAGATGGTGTAGGTGCGGTCGGAGCGCACGAAGTCCAAATAGACATAGTTCCCCTCGGGCACACTCTCGCCATTGTTCCACAGCGTAAGAGCCCAACTGCCCGCAATATTATTGGGGGTTACCTCCAACTGTGGTTCGGGCTGTGGTTGCTCCTCGGGTTGCTCACACGCGAAGCCCACAAACATCAAGGCTCCAATGACCAAAAGTTTAACAATTTTTTTCATTACTTTCTCTTGCGTTATTTATTCTCAATTTCTATTTCAATCTTTCGCTCTCTGGGCGGGGCATTTACTCCTCCGAGGTATAGCATCGTAGGGCCACCATCGGGCACCCATTCAATCACAAGGTCACCCTCCTCTCCACTCTGCAACACTCGTGGCTCCGTGTAGGCCTTCACTCCTCCCACACTCATTCTTCCATCGTGTGTGATAGTCAGAGGCGAGGAGCCTCCATTCATCACAGCCACCCTTGCCGAGCCACCTTCGGGACTAACGAAGACCTCCTTTTGGCGCAGAAGTAGTGTGCCTGCCGAGTGTGGATAGTCGCCCGAGCGGTCGGCGGAGTGGGTTACAGTGCCCACAACCTGAACAATGGCCGTTGGGGTGCTCTCCGAGAGGGTGGTGTAGATGAAAATCCTCTGCATCACCTCTCCTGCGTGACCTTTGGGAAGATACTCCACCTCTATGGTGCCACTCCCAGCGTCAATACTACCTCTTCGGTCCCACTTGGCCACCAAGCATCCGCAACTTGTCTTTATGCGTGTAATGGTGAGCCTTTCGCCCTCGGCCGCACTCCAATGAAGAGAGCCTTTCCACGCGGGTAAATCCTCGCTTATAGTGCCGAAAGAGAGCTTTGAACCGTTCTCAAAAATCAGGTGCTCGCCCTCTATGGTCGAGGGATTTGCGGCCTCTTCGATAGCCTCGCGGGGGATGATTCGAATCTGGGCATAGGTGGAGTGTGGTGTGGCCAACATAGTCACCAAAGCCACTATCGCAATCCATAACCCCCTCTTCATCGCCCCTCGTAGCTACTACATCCAACCATTATCAGCGGCACCCCTGCGCACGGTGATGGTGAAGGTGTGCTGTTCGGTAAGGTTGCCTTTCACGTTCAAGGTTGCGGTGGTGGAGCCACTCTTCAAACCCTTGAATATGAGTTTGCCATCTTTATTTTCACAAGTGGCAACATCTTGTTTTTCAATAGTTACGGAGTATGTATTCAATTCACCATCGCGGAAGTAGCGCGAGGGAACAACTGCGCAACTATCACCCTCGGAAACATAGATGTTGGGGAATTGCATAGGGGTACCCACGCCTGCAATCTCATCCAAAAGGGCTGCGGCGTTTATCTGACCGGCACCCATACCGCCCCTATAATCTTCGAGCTCCATCTGCATTGGTTGCATAGGGCCAATGTCGGCTACATAGCGACGATACTCCTTCTTGCCTGTCAGATACTCATCCTTGATGGGGGTTGCAGTCTTATAGATTGCCTCTTTGAGTTGGTCGGGGGTAATCTGGATGGCCAATTGAGCAGCATAGGAGATGGCGAGTGCGGCCACGCCCGAAACGTGGGGGCAAGCCATCGAAGTACCCTCCATATAGCCATAGCCACTCTTGCTCACATTGTAGGGGAGGGTGGAGAGAATACATCCCACCTCACCATAGTTGTGCTCCTCATCCACATATTCCCAATAGTAGTCTTGGTCGCCACCAGGGGCCGAAATGGTTGTACCAAGGCCATAGTTGGTATAGACTGCGGGGGTGAAGTCGGCAGCCGTAGCAGCAACCGAAACAGCAAAGTCGGCCGCACCAGGGAATCCCGCAGCGGGGGCACTCTCGTTGCCACCCGCAAAGATGGTCACACCACCCGTAATAGGGCCATTGGGCGAACCTGCATTGTGGATGAAATAGTCCAATGCATCGCTCTCCAATGGTGAGCCAGCCTCCCACTCCTCCTGTGTGTGGAAGCCCTGCTCGCCCCAATCATAGACGTTGGCCTCACCAGAAACGTAACCCCAGCTACACTGCAAGACCACTGCGCCATTGTCGGCCGCATATTTCATAGCCCTTGCTACTTCGAGCACACTTGCACCGCTATTGCCCGAGAATATCTGACACGACATAATCTTTACACCGCCACTCTTGCCATTGCCGCCTGCAATCGAGGATATACCCTCACCATTGTTATTCACTGCGGCAATAACGCCCGCAACGTGGCTACCGTGACCAGAATCGAGGTAGTCGTTCCAGGTGATTTGGCCCATCTTTTTCACGAAGTTGTAGCCATTGACGTCACCCGCATAGCCATTGCCATCGTTATCCTCGTGTGAGCGAGCAATCTCATCCTCATTCACCCAGATGTTGGCTTTCAGGTCGGGGTGCTCCACAAAGATACCCTCATCAAGCACAGCAACAATTACATCGCCATTACCAGTACACTTCTCCCAAGCACCTGCGGCCTGAATGTCGGCATCCTTAACACTCTTTACTACGCCATCTTTGAGGAACAAGTCGCCATTGTTGATAAGGTTCCACTGCTCCGCCAACAATGGGTCGTTCATCACTCCATTCAAAGCGCTATTTGCACGGGTGAGTCTTTCGCTACGCAGGGGTACAGCCTTGCCATTGTAGGCACGTCTAACCTTGCGGTTGAGATCCACCCTCTGGACCTCGCCCAAGCAGGAGAGCTTCGAGGCTACATTCTCCACACTCTCACCCTTGAAGCGTACAACATACCACAAGTGGAGTCCATTTTGGCGAGTAACCTCCTCGCGTTTGCTATCAATGGGGAATACGCGCTCCAATTCATAGACGCCCGCGCTCTCCAATACCTCATCCACAGTGGGAATATTACTGCGTGTAAGGTCGGTGCGCGAGGAGAGTAAGCCCTCCACCTCGCTTGTGAACTTAACCATCAACTCGCCCTCCACATAGGGTTTCTCATCCAGAGGTGAGTTGTTGTCTGTGATGGTGTCGATGCTATTCAAGCATCCACCCAGCACAAGCGTTGCGCAGAGGGCCACCATCATCGAAATTCTATCAATATATCTTTTCATACTCATTTACTTTCCGTTTTTCTCTATAACTCCACCACTACTCAATCTCAATTGAAGGTTTGGTCTTCTTTGTATAGATGTCATAGTAATAGTTCAGGTTGGCGGGCTCGTTGGCAAAACCTGCCGAGGTACCATCGCTGGCCTTACCCTCCTGATTGAAGATAAGGCTATATGGGAGCCACCAATCCAAATTGGGGTGATAGAGCAACCAATCGGGAAGGTTACCCGTAAGGCGGTTGTAGTTGATACTGAAAAATTTGGTGTTGGTCATAACCTTCTTAATGCGCCTATCTACCAACATTCGAGGCAGAGTATCTCTCGAAGCGGCCAAATCCTCCTCTGTATAGACAGGTACCGTGTCGTCATCCTCAAAGGTGGGTAACTCGCCGTGGAGGTAATTCACCGAGAGATTCAGTGTGTCGAGTCCCCATTTGAGCAGGTGCTCTGGGAACTTCTCCTCCTCGATGAAACCGCCGATGTCGGTTTTTACCGTATTGCTCAAATCGTAGATTACGGAACGCTGGTTGGCATTGAGAATCAGAGTTTTGAGGTTGGGGAAGTTCTCTTTGGTGAGAACCTCGGGTACTTTTGCAAAGTTGTTGCTACCGAGGTCGAGATATTCGAGATTTTTGAGCCTTGTGAAACTCTCTTCGAGGTCTACCAAACCGTGGGCACCAAGGGTGAGGCGCTTCAACTGTGTGAGCGTGGTGATATCCTCGCCTGTGTGCAGACTTTTGAGGAAGGTGTTGGTATTACCAAAGAAATAGAGCTCCTCGGCAGCGGTGAGATACTTCACCTGGAAGGGAATCTCCTCATCTGTATTATAGATGAAGAACTCGGCATACTTCACACGACCTCTCTTGTCGGGTGTGTAGCCTGCGTGGTCCTCATCCCAGAGAACAACACCATTCCAACGCTCCATAGGAATCGAGTAGTCCCAACTCATAAGTGTTCCGAGGGTACGCTGGATACCCACCAGAGCCACCGAGTCACCCTTGCGAGTGTTCTCCTCAATTGGGTCTGCCGAAGCCTGAATAACTCTCAACTCGTCCTGTTTGGCAAGTGTCTCGCCACCTTTGGGAACGAACTTGATGGTTGCGGTGCGCTCCTCGGGAACGGTGTTGATATCCCACTCAAACTCCACATTCACCCTGCGGGGGCGGATGCCTCGGTTGAGCTCCACTTTGTACTGTTTGTTGCTAATCCAACGGTTCGAGGAGGGAATCTCTACACTGAAATCCACATTGGTGGTAATTGCCACGCTAAATTTCCTTCTACTTTGCAGGTCGTAGTTAGCAAGTTTTACCTCCGCATTCTCAATCTCAATGGAGTAGGGGAAGCCCTCCTGCGAGATGGCGATACTCTTCATCTCGTTGGTTTTGAGGTTTTGGATGAGAATCTCGGCGTTACGGCCTTCGGCATTGAGTGCCGAGTCAATGGCAATCTGGCACTCGGTGCTACCTCTACCATTTGCAGGCGATATGGTCAGCCAAGGCTCACTTACGATGGTAATCCACTCCTCTTCGGCGGAGATATTCACCTTACGAACACCGCCTACTGCGCCAATTTCAATACTACTATCGCTCGAAGCAAACTCAATAGGCTCGTGTTGCACACAGCTGGCGGCCATTATGGCGGTCAGCACAAGTGTGATATATATTACTGTCTTTTTCATATTCTTGACTCTTCGTTTTCGGGTGAAACATTACTCTGTTTATTCAAGCATTGCATTGCAATTGAGAATATTTTGTGTCCTGTCATAGACGAGTATGTAGGCACCCACGCTCCAAGCATAGCAAATATCCGCAGCATCGAAGACAATGTTTGGGTTGTCGCTGATGTCGAGGTAGTAGATGAGGGTGGAGATGGAGTCCTCAATAACCCTCAAATCGTTGGAGCCCAAGTATAAACCACGCAAACCACGGTGGCTACCGATGCCTGTGGGCCACTCCTTCAAGCAACGTGCGCCATTGCCGTCGCGCTGGCTGCGCACTGCAAGCACGGTGAGTCCCGCGCTATCCAGAGGCTCGTAGGGGAACTCGCTGAACGAGTTGAACGACACATCGACGCCGTAGAGGTAGGGGAGGTTTGCCGAGTGCATATCCCAGGGGAGCTTCGTGATTTTGTTGTAGGACAAATCGAGCGATGTGAGATTCACACTATTCTCATAGGTGAATACACCCTTCTCAATCTCACTAATTTCGTTGGCCCTCAAAATGATGTAATTCACCATAGAGTTTGTTTCGGCAAGCGCTTTGGGGTAGGCCTTGAACTTATTCTGCGAGAGAGTGAAGGTCTCAACATTGATACCCTTGTATGTACCATCCTCTTCGCCCTCGAAACCGTCAATCTGATTGCCAGCAAAACTTACAGATGCCATCGTAAAGGCACTCTTGGCGTTGAAGATATTAGGCACTTTTGTGAGTCGGTTGTAGTTGGCCGAGAAGTTCTCCACATCGTCATAGCCACAGAAATAACCCTCTTCATCTTTGGGGAACTCTGTGATGCGGTTGTTGTCGAGGTAGAGTTGCACGAAAGCAACATCTTTGCCCAGGGGGTGGAGTTTCTCAATCTTGTTGAAAGCCAAGTCCAACAAGCCGAGTTTCTTCATATTGCGGAATGATGCAGGAAGCTCTGCCAAGGAGTTCTGGCGGCAGTAGAGAATCTGCAACTTCTCCTTGCTGGGGCCTGTTGCGAGGCCATCCAAGCCCTTGTAAATCTCCTCTGCCGACCACTGCGCATTGTTGGCAATATTGACCGATACGAGGTTGGGCATACGGGTGATTGCCATAGGAAATTTCACCATCTTGGGGCAGTTGTACAACTCGAAGTCGGTGAGCGATTCAAGCTCCTCCACACTGTCGGGGAGGTCCTCAATCTCACTATTAGCGATGTAGAGGTATTCGAGCTTCTTCAAGTTGCCAATCTCCTCGGGCAGATGTTTTAGACCATTGCATAGGGCACCGTGCGATGAATCCATCAGGTGGATATTTCGCTGGATACCACTCTGGGGGTCAATGATTTCGCTCTCACTCATAGTCTTGTAGAGTGAGGTTGCCGAGATGGAGATGTTGTTCTCTGCCAACGCGCGGGCACAAGGCTCCGACATCTGAATGGGGGTGTGGATGCTACGCAACCACTCGCCGTGATACTGCATACGGTTGCGACTACGATCCGCAAGGCTCTTTGTCCTATCGAGCGAGGGGTCGTAGGTGAAGTTTGTATCGTTGTGGGTTCCAAGGTAGAGCTCTACCAGCTCGGTGAGCCTACCGATGGCGGGTGAGAGCATTTCGCCACTAAAACCGAAGTTGCTCACATCAATATAGGCTACTCGGCCATTGGCGTGGAGTTTGACACCAGGCTGGTTACCCCACAAATCCACATCCTTATTGAAATCCCAATTGCAACCCTTCGAGAACTCCTCGCCGATGTAGTACCAATTCTCACCACCAAGGCTCTCCCAAATCTCCTTCAAGGCGTAGTAGTCCTGGATGTACTCGTCGGCCTCATAGAGTGTTACCTTGATGGTTGCCTCGGTAGTTTTATTGTCCTGAATCTCAAAGGATTGTTTTTTGGGCGATGTGTTGTTTTCCAGAAGTACGCCATCGCTTGCGTAGGTCTGGTAGCTCACAAGCTCATAGATACCCGTTTCAATCCAAATGAGCGAATCGCACTCAATCGAGGAGGTCTTGTAGCCATCCTCAATATCGTCGCTTGTGTCGTAATGAACACCAAACTTGCAGGGGAGTTTCTCAATGGTTGTAGGCTCAATGGCGCCCGAGCGTTTAAGTACGAGGCTCACCTGGCTAATCTCGTCGAAGGTATACTCCCTCTCCACGCCTGCGCGAGTGGTCGAGAATCCCTCCATATCTTTTGCAAGATTGAACTTCACCTTACCGCGACCTTGTACATTTACCGTGATGTCGTGGACAACCAAACCGCCACCCACCACAGTGAAGCCACCCTCACCCTCGGGGATGAAGTCGGAGTATATTTCATTGTCCTCGGCATCAAGGAGTGTGAAATTAATAAGTGTGTAGTCGCCCACAAGGAGTTTTAGTTTGCTACTGCGAATTCCCCATTCGGCAGCATCACCCTCTGGGGCGTCGATTGTGAGGGTTTGGCTAATTTCGTTGTTGCCATAAGCCAACACTACCTCCACTTTGTAGGCATCCGCGAGCCATTTGAGGGGGTCGTTGTTGGCCTTGGTGCTCTGCTCGGGAGCAACATAGGAGGCTTTTTTGTAGAGTTTGAACTGAACGTAGCCGTAACCATCGTTCAAGTTATCCTCCTCATTGGGCGTTGTACAGCCACCCGCAAGGGTTGCTACACACATAAGCGCCCATATCCATATCTGTTTGAGTTTCATATCCTGTATCTCTCTTCTTTAATTGCTCGTTGGTTACTCTGCCTTGTAGATAACGTGGAGTTGTAGCGAGGGTTTGGTGGTGCTCATATTTGCGTAGAAGCTCACCAAGCCTTTGTAGGTGTTCTCCTCGATGATGTCTTCACTACCACTATCTGCTGCGGGGAGCGAGGAGGTGTTGATGGAGATGGTCGCCGAGGTGTTTCTCGAATCGGTCTTAATCCAACTCTTATAGGTCCACGAGTAGCCGTGCTCGGGAACTACAAGTTTAACCTCCTTACACTTGCTGTTCAGGGTCAAAAGATACTGCATTGTACCGAGGTATGCATCCTCATCACTATAATACTCATCACCATCTTCGACGGGAACCAGGGTGATGCCATTGTTGAATGCAGCCTCGGGATCCACGAAGGTTACATCGCCTTCCACACCGGTGAAGGGGGAGAAGTTGGGGTCGAGCACAAAGTAGATGAGTGCATAGGGGCTGTCGTTCTCATCGTAGAATACAAACACTGCGCGGTTGTCGCCATCCTTGCCAGGCATAGTATTCTCATAAACGCTCTCATCTTCACCATCGGGATTTACCCTTGCGCCCAAGCGGCTACGGAAAAGATATGAGTTACTTATTGCATTTCCATCATTATCTGTCAGAGTGCTCTCTTGGAGAGTTACCCAGCAGGTTTCGTTGTCGTACTTGCCGCTGTCGATACCATTGTAGCCATAGATGAGGTAGCGGGAGAATGGTTTGTTGAAGATAACCTCGCTACCCGAGTCATTGTCGCGGTAGGTGAGTTTGTAGGCGTAGGGGATAGTTGCCCAAGCGCCATTCCAGGGCCAAGCACCCTCTTTGAGTTTCTCGAACTTCGCCGAGTAGCCCATCATCAAATCTTCATCGTAGGCCATAATCGCCTCATCGGAGGATTCGGTTTTGACACCCTCCTGTGTTACTTTGCAGACAATATAATCTTCCAGATTTGCATTCCCTGCTTCGGCTACGGGTTTGGGAAGTGCAACGATAACACCCTCGCGAGCAAGCTCGGAGGTGTGGGCTTGGGTAGTCACCTGCATAATACGCTCCCAAACACCCTCTTCGCCAGCCTCACTGGGGAAGTCGTCAATGTTGAGAACAATCCACTCTGCACCATCGGTTGAGTAGCTACCATCGGCCTTCTTTACGGCAGCAAAGACCTCCGCACCGCGGGGTGAATAGATGCGACCAACAAGCATATCGGTGTAGGAATCGGAGCCAGCCTGATAGTACTTGCCATCGGCATTGAATGTTGCCTCTGTGACCATATCCAACTCGCAGATGTTTTTACAACCCTCCATAGCGGTCTTGTAGCTACTAATAACGCGAATCTCATCCTCGCTAACAGAGCCATCGCCATTGCGGTCTGTGGCATCGCAGAAGTCAATGTTGCACTCCACATCCTCCAAGGGAAGGAACTCCCTATTGACGCGGAAGAAGAGCTCGGTTTGTCCCACTTTACCACTTGTTTCGTTGGTGTTGAGCCAAGCAGGGGTATTTGCACCCATAGTCCAACGGAAGTTGGCATCCACCAAGAATCGTTGCATCCACTGCTCGTTGCACCAAATCCACTCAATCTTATCTACGGGGGTGGTGCCATACTGCCACTCGTTATCCTCGTTGACTACGAAAGTCTCTTCGCTCTCATCGAAATCGGCAACGTAAAGTTTGAGTTCACGCTCCTTTGAGCCACGAGTGAGAACTGCTACAACGTGGGTTTGGTCACCCATTGTCATCTCAATCTCGCACACCCTCACATTGTCGAACTCCTCGGTCTCCGAAACGGCCACAACAATTGTGTGCTCACCAGCAGTGCCGTGGAGGGTGTAGAGAGCACTCGCACCCTTAACAAAGTTGAAGTGGGTGGTTGCTTCGGTGGGAATCTTCAAAGTCCACTGCATATTTGGGGTGATGGTGAATTCGAACTGCTCACCAGCAGCCACATTTGCGCTAATCTTCTCGGGGAAATTGGGGGTTATAACCTCTTCGGGCTCATTACAGCTTGCAAAGAGGAGCATCGAACCTAAAAGTATGCCCCAGAGGGTGTTGATAATTGTCCTTTTCATATCTATTGTCTTTTATTAATTTCCATTATTGCTCTAACTCCTTCATAAAATCCTCGGCCTCCTCATTGGTAATCCACTCAATGACATTGTAGAAGTGGCCGATGGTGCCCACAGGCTCGCCCATATTCTCCACATAGACCTGCATCCAGAGGACTGCATACCTCTGGCACGAGTTGTAGTAGGAGTCGTTGTAGGGGCTGGTGGTTGCCAAAATATGGTTGTCACCGGGCATCCAACCCAACACCGAAGCCTCGTCGCTGATGGTCTGACCTGCCTCCATAGTAAGGAGAGGTTCGTTAGGATTCTCGTTGTGGAACTTGATTCGCACATCATATCCGTTGTAGAAACAGTTGCGGAAGATGATGGTGTTCTCCTCGGTGGGGTGGATGTCGCACTTAACAACCCTCTGGTAGGAGATGTTATCGCCTGGGTAGGACTGCAATAGCATCGAACTTACAAGTGCATAGCCCTCGAAGTTTTTGATGTCGAAGGGACAACTCTTATACATCACCACCTTGCTCTGTGTGCCATCCTCATAGAGGTCATTCCACTCCATCTCTTCGGGAACTACGAGTTTGAGGATGAATCCGAGCGAGTCGCTGGGTAGGATGTTTTCGTACAAACCCTTCACTCTCACCTCACCTGCAAGTTCGCCTGCGGGGATGGTTACATTATTGGACAATAGGCGGTAGTGGTATCCCTCAATGGAGTTGCTGCCCTTGTCGATAACCTCCACACCGAAGGTGCGGTCCTTCTTGGCAGCAGTGGTTGCCGACACCATAACGCTGAAATAGTCCTGATTCTCCTCCACAAGGAAGTACTGCTCCTGTTCGGCAAACATCACATAGTTGGTGCCTTGGAGTGTGACATACTGCTCGTCGCACGCAAAGGTGCCGAGGGCAAGCATTGCTAATATTATATATATAGGTAATCTTTTCATACTCTTTTTCTCCTTTCTATGCTTTGGTTACCTGTTGCTATCGTTGGGTTGAACATTCGAGCCAGGGGCTTCCAACTCGTGTTGAGGAATGGGCCACACAAATCGCGCATCATCTGCCTTCACGCTAATCGAACTTCCCTCTTTGAGGCTATTGTTCTGGGGGGTGCGGGTGAAACCTTCGCCATTGCGGTAGAGTTTGCCCCAGCGTTTGATATCTTGCAGGCGGTGTCCCTCCATATAGAGTTCCCTAACCCTCTCGTTGGCAATCTCTTCGATGTAGTTGGTAGCCGAGAGCGAGATGCTGCCGCCACCTGCACTAAATCGAGATGTGCGCAGAGTGTTGATATCCCTTGTTGCTGCCGAGAAGTCGGGATTGGTCTTGCGACATTGAGCCTCGGCACGAATCAGGTACTGCTCTGCCAAACGGAATGGTTTGGGCATCGAAACGTGGTAGATGTAATAGCCGATGAACTCCTGGTTGCCGTAGTATTTAATCAGCAGGGGCCAAGTCAGAGCGTGGTCATAGCCTGTCGATAGGGTGGCAAAGTAGGAGTTATACCTCATATCACCCGAGGTGTAGAGGTTCAAAACCCATTCGGCAGGTACATAGTCGGGGTAGTAGTAGGTGTAGTCGTTGTTGAAATTGAGGAATACCTGACCGAGCGCACCTCCCATCGAGGTTGTTGTGAAGCCCACCTGCCAGATGGTCTCGGTGGCAAGGTCGTAGTTCCACATATAGTCGAAGAAGGTCATATTGCTCGTGTAGGCCTGATTGGCTGCCGAGAGCGAGTACATACCATTCTCGTGGTCAATTACGGCCGTAGAGTGCTCAATGGCCTCATCCCACTCCTGCATATAGAGCGCCACCCTCGCGTGGAGTGCGTGGGCTACGGCATTGGTCATATAGTAGCTGCTGTATTGGTCGTATGCGGGGTCGAGAATCTCCTCGGCCTTCTCCAAGTCGGAGATGACAAACTCATAGGACTTCCTCATTGAGGCACGCACACTCTCCTCGGCCTCCGAGTAGCCTTTGCGGAGTACCACACCGAGGTCGCTATCGGCGGTGGCAGGATTGTAGGCCTTGCAGTAGATTTTCAGTAGTTCCGAGTAGCAGAGGGCGCGGATGGTATAGACCTCACCCGTATATTGCTCCAAAATGGTGATTTTCTGGTCGTCGGTCTGTTTCTTGATAACATCTTCAATTCTTTCGAGGAAGAAGTTACAGTTGCTGATGATGCTATACAGCGACGCATACACCGACTCCACTTCTGCATTTGTAGAGCGGATGTTCCACAGCCAGTGTTGTCCGTAGGTGTTGGAATATCCATCCACGGCATAGACCAAGTCGGTCTGGATGTCGGGCAGGAGGGTGAGGGCACCGCTCCAAAGTGAGCCACTCTTCAACATCGAATAGATGCCGGTGACGGTCTGCTCGGCATCGTTGTAGGACTGCATAGCCTCATCGGTGGGAATAGCCGACTCGGGCAGTTTGTCCAAACAAGAGGTGGCAAGAGTCATTGTTGCCAATGCCACCAAGAGGTATTTTATGTTCATTTTCATCGTCTTACTTGTCGGGGGTTAGAATGTTACGTCAAGGCCGAAGGTGTACTGACGCGCCATAGGATACTGCGCAGCATATACGTTAGATGTGCCCTCGGGGTCAAGACCCGAGAAGTGGGTCCAAGTGAGTAGATTCTGCGCCTGAATGTAGAATCTTGCGCCCCTTACCACACTCTGGCCCGAAAGCCACTCCGAGGGTAGCGAGTAGGAGAGCATCACATTTTTCAGACGCAAGAACGATGCGTCCTCCAACAAGCGGCTGTCGAACTCGGTATATTCGCCGTGGCGGGGAATGTCGGTCATATCACCAGGATTCTGCCACCTCTCCAATAGACGACGCGATTGGTTGTAGGTTGCAAACCTACCATTCGACTCATCGAAGTAGCGGTCGTTGTTGAGCATCCAGCGGTCTGCCACCCAGCTAAATTGTGTGCTCAAAGAGAGTCCCTTGTAGGTCAAGGCTGTACCAAAACCGCCCTGCCAGGGGGCAATGTATGTCTTACCCACCAAAACCTTGTCCTCATCGCGCAACTCGGTGGTGAGATTGCCCGCCTTGTCATACCACAGTGCATCACCATTTGCGGGATTTACACCAGCGTAGCGGTTGATGTAGAACTCACCGAGGGGGTGACCAACAACCAACTTGGTGTTGGTGCCAGAGCGCTCATACTCGGTCACGCCGTTGTAGAGCTCGGTAATCTCGTTGTGGTTGTAGGAGATATTTGCGTTGGCAGTCCAAAGGAAGTCGTCGGTGGCGATGATGGTGCCCGTGACGTTAAGCTCAACACCCGCATTGACCATCTCACCCACGTTGTCCCAATAGTAGCCAAAACCGCTGGTTGAGTAGGGTACGGGTACCTGCATCAGCATATCGCTGGTGAGTTTGTAGTAGAGTTCCAAATCGACATTTAGTCTATTCCAGAAACCCGTGTGGATAGCAAAGTTGGTAGTCCAAGGCTTCTCCCAGCCGAGATTCTCGTTGCCAGGTTGTGCCAAACCCACACCAGCGTCGCCCATATAGTCGGCACCGCCACCCACAAGAGCCAAGTGCTCATAGTTGGGAATCGAGGAGTTACCACTCGTACCTGTCGAGAACGATACTTGGGCAGTGGTGAGCCAATCGGTGTAGGGGAGCAGGAACTCCTCCCTCTGAACATCCCACATAAGGCCCATAGACCAGAAAGCACCCCAACGACGCGAACGACCAAACCTCGAAGAACCGTCCAAACGGAAGGCTGCCTCGGCATAGATTCTTCGGTCGTAGTTATACTCGCCACGGGTGAAGAAGGAGAGGAAACCATAGTCGGAGTCGGTAGTGTCGTCCCACGATGTGGCCCTCGTACCTGTCGAAATGCTTGTTAGGCGGTCGTTGTTCTGGCCCTCGGTGAGCAGACTAAACGCCTCGTAGTGGTAATCCACGCCCTCCTGACCAAGGAGGAATGTGAAGTTGTGGTCACCATCAATGTCGAAGGTGTAGTTTGCAGTGTTGGTAATTGTGAGGTTGTAGGAGTCGGTCGAGGAGCGCGATGCCGAGCCGTTGCCCTGGTTGGGAGCATAGCTGGGATATGATACACCAAAACCAGTGGTGTGGGAGTAATCCACGCCAAACTGTGAACGAATCGAGAGCCCTTTGATGGGCTTTGCCTCCAAGAATACGGTCGAGAGGAGTTTGTACTTCTGGTAGTGCACAGGGTTGTTTTCGAGCCATTCGAGAGGGTTCTGACCATTGCCCTTCCACGAGCCGTCCTCGATGGATGCGATTGAGCCATCCGCCCTGCGGGGATTCCAATAGGGAAGCATAAAACGTGCAGCCGAAATGGGGGTTACAAGTGTGTAGGCACCCTCATCGGCTTGCTGAATCTTCTGATAGTTGAGCATTGTGTTGGTGCCCAAGGTGAGCCAATCGGCCGCCTTGCGCTGTACATTGGCCCTCATCGAGAAACGCTCAAAGCCCGAGCCAATGGCCGTACCCTGCTGGTTGTAGTAACCACCCGAGATATAGTAGTTGGTCTTATCATCGGCACCCGAAACTGAAACCTCATAGTTCTGCAAGGGGGCGGTGGAGTTGAAGACCTCGTTCATCCAATTGACGTTGGTCTGGCTCAAAAGATTGTAGTTCTGACCTGCGGTCATACCCACTTGTTTCTCATAATCGATGCGCTCGGGGGTGGTCATCAAATCCCACTTGCTGGCATCGGCTTGCGAGATACCGAGCTGCATACGGTATTCGATGCGGGGACGCTCGGCGATACGGCCACGCTTGGTGGTGATTACAATCACACCATTTGCTGCCCTGGCACCATAGATGGAGGTCGAAGATGCATCTTTGAGAACCGAGAGTGACTCAATATCGGCAGGGTTGATGGTGTTGAAGTCGCTTGCCGAGATGGGCACACCGTCGAGAATGTAGAGTGGGGCAGTACCCGAGTTGATGGAGTTGGTACCACGAATGGTCATAGTTGCCGCAGCGCTGGGCTCACCAGTGTTGGAGAGTACCGATAGGCCGGCGACCTGTCCTTGCAGTGCTTGGTCGAAGGCTGCGGTGGGTGTGCTCTCCACCTTTTCGGCCTTTACGGTCGAAACGGAGCCTGCCACGGTGCCCTTCTTGCGGACTGCATAGGCAATTACCACCACATCTTCGAGCACCTCGCTCTCGCTCTCCATCTCCACATTGCGGATAGCCTCGCTAACTCCTGTGGGGACCTTCCAGGTTACATCCTTGTAGCCCATATAGGAGAATGTGAGCGTTGTGCCTTGGGCGGCATCAATTGTGTATGTTCCATCAACGAAGGTTGTTACACCTTGCATTGAATCTGTTAGGATGGTCACGCCGATAAGGGGTTCGCCATTTGCGGCATCTACTACCTTACCGCTGACCGACACCTTCTCGCCTTGTGCGTAAAGGCTTGAAGATGTGAGCACTACGAGTGCTGCGATTAATAGTTTGGTCAGAATGTTTCTCATAACTCACAAAAGTAGGAATTTTTTTGTAAAGTTTAATCTGTTGGAATACCATAATTTAATAATAAATTATCAACAATTTGTTAATAACCGAAAATGTGCAGACGAATTGCAAAAATAATATTGTCGGTTTGGTGGTTTTTCGATGTGGAATGTCTATCTTTGCGAGAGCGAAAATGAAGGAAAAAATGACAAGAAAATTATTGATTTTAGCGATGGTTTTGAGCACTTTTGTGAGTGCTAATGCCCAGAGTGTTAATGTTAAGACCTACACCTACACCCATCGTGGTGAGCAACCCTTGTGTCTGGATGTTTATTCGGTGAATGAAGAGGTGGAGCCTTGTTTGCTCTATGTATTTGGAGGAGCTTTCCTGACGGGTTCGCGTGCCGAGAAAGAGGTTGTGGAGGTCTATGAGTATTTTGCTCGCAATGGGTGGAAAGTTGTGGCTATCGACTACCGCTTGGGACTCAAACCACTCATCGAAGAGCCCGATGTAAAACGCTCATTGTTCGATTTTAGGGCAATGTTGGTGGATGCTATTGATGTGGCGGTGGAGGATTTGTTGGAGGCAACGGCCTATTTGGTTGCCAACTCTTCGGTTTTGGGTATTGATCCCGAGAAGATTGTGACGCTTGGAGCAAGTGCTGGCGCTATTACGGTGTGCCAGGCGGAGTGGGCGTTGTGCAATTCGCATCCTACGTCGGCAGTGTTGCCCGCCAATTTCGATTATGCAGGGGTTATCTCTATGGCGGGTGCTATTTGTGCTTCGGGACGCAAATTGGAGTGGGCAAAGGAGCCTTGTCCAATGTTGCTCTTCCACGGTAATGCCGACCGAAATGTCCCCTATGGGAAGCAGTCGCTTTTGAGTGTGTCGCTCTTTGGCTCGGAGGCTATTGCCGAGTCGCTGGGTGAAAGGGGGGCTCCATATTGGTTCTACGATGCAAATAATATGGACCACAACTTTTCGTGGCGCCCGATGTACTACCTGCGCCCCGAGATAGAGATGTTTGCCGAGCGTATGGCTTTTGGTGGCGAGAGGTTGCAGATACATCAGGTGGTCAACGATATGTCGCTTGAAGAGAAAGAGCACAATTTTGGTTTGAAAGATTACATTGAGGCCAATTTTGCCCCAGGTATTCCACGCGGTGTGGATGCGGCTGTCTATTAGAAAATACCACCTGTCAATTAAATGTTGAAAAAATGGGTGGAGGGAGTTGGAAAATTGATTTTTGCATCGTACTTTTGTGGGCAAATAAATGACAAAAGAAGCCATGACCGTTTGCAGAGTAGAGTCCAATGTTGCGCAAAATCATCGCAATTTGAGCCCAATGAGGTCGCGTTGTCTTTTGTATGTTATTGAGTTTTAGAGGTAAGTCGCCCCCGCGAGTTACCTCTTTTTTTATGCCGAAATTATTGCGATTGGGGGATAGTATGAATTCTGTGGCAAGAGTTAGTATGGTTATCGTGGGTGCCAGAGTATGGCACGAGGGCGCCTTTGTGATGGGTGATGTGTTGGTGGAGGATGGTAGAGTAGTTGCCATTGCCGACCACATAAATCCCGAAGAGGGAGTGAGGATTGTCGATGGTAGAGGTAAGGTTTTGATGCCTGGCTTGGTCGATATGCACGTTCATCTGCGTGAGCCAGGTTACTCCTACAAAGAGACCATCGCAAGCGGAACAAAGGCTGCTGCAAAGGGTGGATTTACAACCATTTGCCCAATGCCAAATCTTAATCCTGCTCCCGATACGGTGGAGAATCTCCAACAACAACTCGATATAATTGCTCGCGATGCCTGCATTGAAGTTTTGCCCTATGCAACCATTACTATGGCTCGCAAAGGTGAAGAGTGTGTAGATTTTGAGGCTCTTGCGCCTCGCGTTGCGGGATTTTCGGACGATGGTACGGGTGTGCAGTCCGACCAGGTTATGGAGCGTGCAATGAAGGGCGTTGCAAAGACGGGAAAAATACTTGCTGCCCATTGTGAGGTGGAGAGCCTTCTCAATGGAGGCTATATCCACGATGGCGAGTGGTGTAGGACTCACAACCATAGAGGCATCTGCTCCGAGAGTGAGTGGGGCGAAGTGAAGAGAGATATTGAGATTGCCGAGCGCACGGGTTGCCGCCTGCACGTTTGCCACATCTCAACCAAGGAGAGTGTGGAACTCATCCGTGCGGCAAAGGCTCGCGGTGTGAAGGTGACGTGTGAAACTGCCCCCCACTATTTGGCTCTTTGCGATGAGGATATGCGCGAGGAGGGACGCTTTAAGATGAATCCTCCTTTGCGAGCAAGGGCCGATATGGAGGCTTTGCGCGAGGGTGTTGCCGATGGTACGATAGACGTTATTGCCACCGACCACGCACCTCACTCGGCAGAGGAGAAATCGAAAGGTTTGGCAGGGAGTGCTATGGGTGTTGTCGGTATCGAAACATCTCTTGCAGCCATCTATACCTTTATGGTAGGTGGAGGTATTATCTCGCTCGAAAGGTTGGTGGAGATAATGTCCTTGACTCCCCGCAAACTGCTTGGAATAGGTGGCGGAATTAAAGTGGGCGAAGTGATGGATGCCACGCTGGTGGATTTGTGCGCCGAGTATAATGTGAATCCTGCGGAGTTTGTGTCGATGGGTAGGAGTACTCCATTCGATGGTATGCGATTGAGGGGCGAGGTGCTTATGACTATCGCAGATGGTGGGATTGTGTATGAAAAATAGTCAAGAGAAGAATGTATAAGAGAGATTTATATAAAGTTGTGTCCAATGAGAGCCTTTCGGCCAAGACTATGAAGATGGTTTTGGAGGGTGACACACAGTATATTACCTGCTCGGGACAGTTTGTGAATGTCGCTGTGGAGGGTAAGTTTTTGCGTCGTCCCATCTCGGTGTGCGACTATGACTCCAAGAGTATCACTTTGCTCTACGATGTTGTGGGTGAGGGCACGAAAGCTATGAGCCTTATGAAGGCAGGCCAGATGGTTGATTTGCTCACGGGCTTGGGTAACGGCTTCTCGGAGGATGTTGCTTGCGTACGCCCTGCGCTGCTTGGTGGCGGTATTGGTTGCGCTCCATTGTATAATTTGGCCAAGAAACTCATTGCACGAGGTGTTAAGCCCGTTGTGATTTTGGGCTTCAATAGCCAGGCCGATGTGGTTGCCGAGGAGATGTTCGAGGAGTTGGGCGTTGAAACCTATATTGCAACTGTGGATGGCTCAAAGGGTACCAAAGGTTTTGTGACAGACGTGATTAGAGAGAGGGGCTTGGAGTGCGACTACTTCTACGCTTGTGGCCCAATGCCTATGTTGAGGGCTGTGTGTGGCGGCTTGGAGTGGAGGGGCGAGGTGAGCCTCGATGAGAGAATGGCGTGTGGCTTTGGTGTGTGTATGTGTTGCAGCATCGAGACCAAGAGTGGCGCAAAGAGAATCTGTAAGGAGGGCCCCGTATTTAGCAAGGAGGATTTGATATGGAAGTAAAACGCGATATGAGTGTTGTGTTGAGCGGTGTTAGGCTCGACAATCCTGTGATACCTGCAAGCGGTTGCTTTGGGTATGGCTATGGTATGGCGGAGTTCTACGATATTGATATTCTGGGCTCTATCTCCTTTAAGGGAACTACCCGCGAGGCTCGTTATGGAAACCCTCTGCCTCGTGTTGCCGAGTGCAGGGAGGGGATGATTAATGCTGTGGGACTGCAAAACCCAGGTATTGACGCGGTTATTGCCGAGGAGTTGCCCAAGATGCGCGAGAGGTTCCATAAACCCATCATTGCCAATATTAGTGGCTTTTCGATTGATGAGTATGTGGAGTGCTGCAAGAAGATTACAACCGAGGAGCAGGTGGAGATTATCGAACTCAACGTCTCGTGCCCCAATGTGCACGGTGGCGGTATGAGCTTTGGCACCTCGCCCGAGAGTGTGGCCGAGGTTGTGAGAGCCGTAAAGAGGGTAGTCACTAAACCTCTCTATGTGAAACTCACCCCCAATGTTACGGATATTGTGGCGATTGCCAAGGCGGCCGAGGAGGCTGGCGCAGATGGTATCTGCCTCATTAATACGATGCTCGGTATGAGAATCGATACTCGCACCCGTAAACCCGTTATTGCCAATAAGATGGGAGGTTTTTCGGGCGCTGCGGTCTTCCCCGTGGCTGTAAGGATGGTCTATCAAGTATCGAAGGCGTGCAACATCCCCGTGATTGGTTGCGGAGGTGTGGAGAGCGCGAGTGATGTAATCGAGATGATAATGGCGGGTGCTACGGCTGTTGAGGTGGGTGCCGCCAATCTGCGAAACCCCTACGCTTGTAAGGAGATTATTGAGGCTCTGCCCGCAGAGATGGAACGACTTGGAATTGAGAAATTGTCAGACATAATTGGTATTGTAAAGTGATGAATGCAAAAGATGTGATTATTGCCTGTGACTTCGCGTCGGCAGAAGAGACCCTCGCTTTTTTGGATAAATTTTCGGGCGAGGAGCGCAAACCTTTCTTGAAAATCGGTATGGAACTCTACTATGCCGAGGGTAATGCTATCGTGAGTGAGATTAAACGTAGAGGCCACAAAATTTTCCTCGACCTGAAATTGCACGATATTCCCAACACGGTGCGTAAAGCTATGAGGGTACTCTCGGCCTTGGATGTGGATATGGTGAATGTTCACGCAGCAGGTACTGTGGAGATGATGAGGGCAGCAAAAGAGGGACTCACCCGTGCCGATGGCACACGACCTCTGCTGATTGCAGTAACCCAGCTTACCTCCACCTCGGAGCAAGTTATGCAGGAGGAACTTTTGATTAATGCAACCATCGGCGATACCATCATCAAATATGCCGAGAATGCCAAGGCGGCAGGTCTGGATGGTGTGGTTTGCTCGCCTCTGGAATCGACTATTGTTAAGTCGGCTTGTGGTGAGGAGTTTATGACCATCACACCCGGTATCCGCTTTGCCGAGTCGGCGGCCGACGACCAAGTGCGTATCACCTCGCCAGCAAGAGCGCGTCAGCTGGGTTCGGACTACATTGTTGTAGGTCGTCCCATTACCGCTGCCGAAGACCCTGTTGCGGCTTATCGTAAATGTGTTAGCGAATTTTTGAAACTCAACTAATATGACAACAGAGAAGATTATTGCAGCCCAACTGCTCTCCATTAAGGCGGTATTCCTCCGCCCCGAGGAGCCTTTCACTTGGGCAAGTGGCATCAAAAGCCCTATTTATTGTGACAACCGCTTGATTCTCACAGCTCCCAAAGCGCGTAAAGTGGTGGAGAGTGCTATTGCACAGACCGTCAAGGAGCGCTTCCCCGAAGCGGAGGTGTTGATGGGTACAAGTACCGCAGGTATTGCCCACGCAGCCATTGCTGCCGATATTTTGGATATGCCTATGGGCTATGTGCGCGGTAGTGCCAAAGACCACGGCAGGGGTAACCGCATTGAGGGCCGCTTGGAAAAGGGCGCAAAGGTGGTTGTTATTGAGGACTTGATTTCCACAGGTGGTAGCTGTATAGATGTTGTTGAGGCCTTGCGCGAGGCTGGTGCCGAGGTGTTGGGCGTTGTGAGCATCTTTACCTACGGAATGAAAAAAGGTATCGAAAGACTCGCCGCTGCGGGTGTTGTGAACTACTCGCTTTCGAACTTCGACACTCTTGTTGAAGTGGCTGTTGAGGAGGGCTATATTGCCCCCGAAGATGAGGCTCGATTGAAACAATTTATGTCCAATCCACAGGACGAGAGTTGGATGAATAAATAGCGAAAAATAGATAAAAAGGTTAGTTAAATTAATACATTAATCCAAATTAAACAAATATATAGATATGAGACACTTGATTGACCCCACCGACCTCTCTATGCAGGAACTTAATGAGATTATTGCACTTGCAGAGGATATCATCGCAAATCGTGATAAATACACCGAGGCTTGCAAGGGTAAAAAACTCGCAACACTCTTCTATGAGCCCAGTACTCGTACTCGTTTGAGCTTCACGTCGGCAATGTTGGAACTCGGTGGTACCGTTCTCGGTTTCTCGGATGCAAAGAGCTCTTCGGTAGCCAAAGGAGAGACTTGTGCCGATACAACCCGTACAATCAACTGCTTTGCAGATATTATCGCAATGCGTCACTTTGAGGAGGGTGCTGCACTCGTTGCTGCAAACAACTCGCGCATCCCCGTTATCAATGCAGGTGATGGTAGCCACAGCCACCCCACACAGACTTTGACAGACCTTCTTACCATCAAACGTGAGGTAGGTCGTTTCGATAACCTTACCATCGGTTTCTGCGGCGACCTTCGCTTTGGTCGTACCGTTCACTCGCTCATCAAGGCTATGTCGCGCTATGAGGGTGTGAAAGTTGTGCTCATCGCTCCCGAGCAGTTGCGTCTGCCCAGCTATATGAGGCACGAGGTGTGTGAGAAAAACAACATCCCCTACAAAGAGGTTGCCACTATGGAGGAGGTTATGGGTGAGTTGGATATCCTCTATATGACCCGTGTTCAGAAAGAGCGTTTCTTGGATGAGGATGAGTTTGACCGCGTAAAGGATAGCTTCATCCTCGATCCCGCGAAGCTCAAAAATGCTCGCCCCGATATGTGTATCCTTCACCCCCTGCCTCGTGTGAATGAGATTACTGTGGAGGTGGATGCTGATCCCAGGGCTGCATACTTCCGTCAGGTTGAGAATGGTAAGTTTGTGCGTATGGCACTCATTATGAAACTTCTCGAATGGGCAAAAGATGATAGCAAGACCATCAGTCTGATTCCCGAGGATGCAGTTCGCAATGAGTATGTATGTAGCAATAAGCGCTGTATCTCCAATATGGAGAACGTGGATTCCTACTTCCGTCCTCGTACCGACAAGCCCGGTAAGTTCCGTTGCGTATATTGCGAGTCGAAGGCTAAATTGTAGTTTGCGATTGTTAATAAGTTATTGAAAACTTCGTTTTCTCTTTGGGAAAAAATATGTACTTTTGTGGTGTCAAATCAAGGGAGGGTTGTTGTGTATAGACTACGAAACATATCCGCTATGGAGCGAGCGCGACACAGGATGGTGAGCATAGGAGTTGCTTGCCAAGTGGCTTGGGGGCTTGAAATGGCCCTTGCAGCAGAGAAGTGCGCCCCCTTGATGGCAAAAAGTGCGACCGAAAGAGAGATATAGGATGAGTGTGACCGCCGATGTAATAGTCTGGCGGTCACTCTTTTATAATATTTTAGTTAGTATTATTAAATGAAAGTTGGCGTTGTAATGGGCTCGACAAGCGACTGGGGCGTTATGTCGGGTGCTACTGCTATTTTGGAGCAGTTCGGAGTTGAGTATGAAAAGAAAGTTTTGAGTGCCCACCGCACTCCCCACCAGTTGGAGGAGTGGGCAAGTGGCGCAAGGGAGAGAGGCTTTGCTGCAATTATTGCGGGGGCTGGTGGTGCTGCACACCTTGCAGGTGTGGTCGCTGCCTTCACTACATTGCCCGTGATAGGTGTGCCTATCAAATCGCGCTCACTCGAAGGTTTGGATTCGCTCCTCTCGATGGTGCAGATGCCCTCGGGTATCCCTGTTGCAACTGTTGGTATTGATGGTGCCAAGAATGCTGCGCTGTTGGCAGTGGCTATGTTGGCAGTGACAGATGCCGATATGAAACGCAAACTCGATGATTTCCGCAAGGAGCAGGCCGATAAGGTGCTCGCTTCGGAGATATAGAAGAGTGCCTAAATTTAAGATTGAAAATTCAGAACCACTACCCAAATAGAGAAAATCAATGAATATTTACCGCATATTTGTCGAAAAACGTGAGCCTTACAGGGTGGAGGCAGAGAGCTTGCGTAAGGAGCTTAATTCGAATCTCGGATTGAACATCTCCTCGTTGCGCTTGCTGTGTGTCTATGACCTCTTTGGTTTTTCGAGAGAGTTGATAGAGGAGAGTCGCTATCGTGTTTTTGGCGAGGTGGCTACCGATAGTGTGACCGATGAGGTCGATTTTGGCGGAATGCCCCATTTGGCTATTGAGTGCCTACCTGGTCAGTTCGATCAGAGGGCTGCTTCGGCTACCGAGTGTGTGAAATTACTCTCGCCCGCAGCCGAGGTGGAGATTCGCAGTGCCAAACTTATCATCTTTGACGAGAGTGTGGATGAGGAGCAGATGGCTAAAATTTCGCACTATTGCATCAATGCGGTAGAGTCGAGAGAGAAAGACCTCTCGGTTTTGGCCCCCGCCGAGAGGGCTGTGGCAAAACCTGTGGAGGTACTCGATGGCTTCTGCAAGATTACTCGCGAGGAGGCCGATGGCTATTGCAAGGAGAAGGGGTTGGCAATGAATGGTGATGACCTGATGGAGGTTGTTGGATACTTTACCAGGGAGGGTAGGGAGCCCAATGAAACCGAGTTGCGAATCTTGGATACCTATTGGAGCGACCACTGCCGCCACACAACCTTCACAACCGAACTTACCGATATTGAGGTGGAGGATTCGTTTGTGTCGGATGATATAAAAGATGCCATACAGCTGTGGAAAAATATCCGCAAGAGGCTTGGTAGAGAGGGTAAGAGCCTCTGTTTGATGGATCTTGCAACCATTGGTGCAAGGTACCTTAAAAAGCAGGGCCTGCTGGATGATATGGAGCAGAGTGAGGAGAACAATGCGTGCAGCATCTATGTCGATGTGGATGTAGATGGTAAGCCTGAACGCTGGCTTCTGATGTTCAAGAACGAAACCCACAACCACCCCACAGAGATTGAGCCTTTTGGCGGTGCATCGACCTGCTTGGGAGGTGCTATTCGTGACCCGCTGAGTGGCAGGAGCTATGTGTATCAGGCAATGAGGGTGACGGGCGCGGGTAATATCTACCTCCCTGTTGGCGAAACAATGAAGGGTAAATTGCCCCAGAGGATTATCTCGTTGCGCGCTGCTGCTGGCTACTCCTCCTATGGTAACCAGATAGGTCTTGCAACAACACACGTTAGAGAGGTGTATCACCCCGATTATGTTGCCAAGAGGCTCGAAATTGGTGCCGTTGTAGGTGCTGTGAAGGCCGATAATGTAAGGCGCGAGAGCCCCGCAGAGGGAGATGTGATATTGATGTTTGGTGGCAGAACAGGTCGTGATGGCATCGGTGGTGCTACCGGCTCGTCGAAGGAGCACAACGCATCCTCCATTGAGGAGTGTGGTAGTGAGGTGCAGAAGGGTAATGCCCCCGAGGAGAGGAAAATCTCTCGCTTGTTCCGTAGGCCCGAGGTTACAAGACTTATTAAGAAATCCAACGACTTTGGTGCAGGTGGTGTGAGTGTGGCCATTGGTGAGCTGGCCGATGGACTCGATATCTACCTCGATAGGGTGACGACCAAGTATAGTGGTCTGAATGTTACGGAACTTGCAATTAGCGAGTCGCAGGAGCGAATGTCGGTAGTTGTGGAGGCGAAAGATAGAGAGGAGTTTGAGCGCTATTGCCACGAAGAGAATATTGAGATTAGACACGTTGCCGATGTGACTTCGACGGGTAGGATGAGGATGTTCTACGGCGGAGAGGTTGTGGCCGATTTGAGCCGTGAGTTTATCGACTCGGCAGGTGCCAAACACTATGCGGCTGTGAATGTGGGTGCTGTGGAGCAGAAAAACCCCTTTGAACGCAATGTGGATGGTGAGAATCTCACCGAGAAATTTAAGACTCTGCTTGCGGATGATAATGTGACCACCCAGAAGGGCCTTGTTGAAATGTTCGATTCGAGCATTGGTCGCTCTACGGTTTTGATGCCATATGGTGGTAAGACGCAGACGACCGAGAGCCAGGTGAGCGTTCAGCGTCTGCCTGTGGGCAACCATACGACCAACACAGCAAGTATGCTCTCCTATGGTTTCAACCCCTATTTGAGCAGTTGGAGCCCCTATCACGGTGCGGCATACGCAGTTGTGGAGGCTGTGGCAAAGGCTGTGGCAGCGGGTGCCGAGTATGAGAAGATGCGATTCTCGTATCAGGAGTACTTCGAGAAGATGTCGAGCCCAACGGCTTGGGGCAAACCCCTCGCTGCGTTGCTTGGAGCACTGCGTATGCAGGTGGCTTTGGGCTTGCCTTCGATTGGCGGTAAGGACTCAATGAGTGGTACCTTTGCAAATATTAGTGTGCCTCCCACGTTGGTGGCCTTTGGCGCTACGGCTGTGGATAGTAGGGTGGTGATTAGTCCCGAGTGGAAATCGGCAGATAGTTACCTCTACCTTGTGCGCCACACACCTTTGCATAATTGGATGCCCGATACGGAGGAACTCATCGACATCTATGAGATTGTTCGTCATAAGATTTTTGCGGGTACTATCACCTCGGCTTGGGCTGTGGGCTTTGGTGGCGTGGCAGAGGCTCTGGCGAAGATGAGCTTTGGTAATAGGATTGGTGCCAATGTAGAGGTGTCGGAGAGTGACTTGTTCGGTTGGAACTACGGCTCGTTGGTGATTGAGAGTGTGAAACCTCTCGATTTCCCCCACTTTGAGCTTCTGGGTATGACCACCTCGGAGGAGAGCCTTGTGGTCAATGGTGAGAGGATGGCTCTTGATATGCTATTGGAGGCTAACCGTCAGCATTTTACAGAGATTTATCCCGATAGGAGTGGTTTGGAAGGTGTGGCAGAGAACGCCACCTCGAAGGAGAATACAACTCACTATGAGGGTGAGGCTGTGGAGAACCCCATTGTCTATCTTCCCGTCTTCCCTGGTACCAACTGCGACTACGATATGGCAAAGGCCTTCGCGATGGAGGGTGCCGAGGTGCGTACTTCGGTATTCCGCAACCTCTCGGCAAAGGATATTGAGGATTCGGTGGAGGAGATGGCCCGCGAGATTGACGGTTGCCACATCTTGGCATTTAGCGGAGGCTTTTCGGCAGGTGATGAGCCCGATGGCAGCGGTAAGTTTATCGCAAGTGTGATAATGAACTCAACGGTTAAGGGTGCTATTGAGCGTCTGCAACAGAGGGGTGGTTTGATTCTGGGTATCTGTAATGGCTTCCAAGCGTTGGTTAAGTCGGGATTGTTGCCCTATGGTAAGATTGGTGAGATGACCGCCGAGTCGCCCACCTTGTTCCACAACGACATCAACCGCCACATTTCGCAGATTGTTACCACAAGGGTGGCATCGGTGGCATCACCTTGGTTGGAGAGCTTCGAGATTGGCGAGCTGCACTCCATTGCTGCTTCGCACGGCGAGGGTAAGTTTGTGGCAAACGAGGAGTTGGCAAAGGCTCTTTGTGAGGCTGGTCAGATAGCATTCCAATATGCTGACTCGGAGGGTAGGGCTACGATGCACTCGCCCGAGAACCCCAATGGCTCTACGATGGCTATTGAGGGTATCATCTCGCCCGATGGTAGGATTCTTGGCAAGATGGGCCACTCGGAGCGCTACGAGAAGGGACTTATGAAGAATATTGCGGGTAATAAGGAGCAGAACTTGTTCCGCAATGCAGTTCGCTATTTTAGAAAGAAATAATTAGGTTTAATAAATAAAAAACGTCAGGAAATGAAACAGTTAGAGATGCTCTATGAGGGCAAAGCAAAACAGGTATTTGCAACGGATGAGCAGGATAAAGTGATTATCCACTACAAGGATGCAGCAACCGCTTTCAACAACATCAAGAAGGCAACCATTGAGAACAAAGGAGTGTTGAATAATAAGATTTCGACCATCGTGTTCCACCAGTTGCAGGCAGCAGGTATCCCCACCCACTACATCGAAACCCTCAATGAGCGCGACCAGTTGTGCTTGAAGGTGTCGATTATGCCTTTGGAGGTTATCGTGAGGAACGTGATTGCTGGCTCGATGGCAAAACGCCTCGGCATTGAGGAGGGTACTATTGCCCCCAATACTATCTACGAGATTTGCTATAAGGATGACGCTCTTGGTGACCCCCTGATTAACGACCACCACGCTGTGGCTCTCGGTGCTGCAACATACGAGGAGTTGGCAGAGATTTACGACCTCACTGCTCGCATCAATAAGGTACTCATCGATATGTTTGCACAGGTGAATATCCGCCTTGTGGACTTCAAGATTGAGTTTGGTAAGACCGCAGATGGAAAGATTGTCTTGGCCGATGAGATTAGCCCCGACACCTGCCGCCTCTGGGATGCTACCACCAATGAGAAACTCGACAAAGACCGCTTCCGTAGGGATATGGGTAAGGTGATTGAGGCCTACGAGGAGATTAACGCACGTTTGAATACCATTAAATAATAGGGGATGAACTCCGAAGAGAAGAGATTACACGAGGAGTGTGGCGTCTTTGGCATCTATGGCTCGGATGATGCTGCCAATATCTGCTACTACGGTTTGCATTCGTTGCAACATCGTGGTCAGGAGGGGTGTGGTATTGTGAGCGCCAAAGATGGCCAACTCAAATATGTCAAGGGGGCAGGGCTGGTTAATAGTGTTTTCAACGAAACCAACCTCTCTGCACTCGAAGGCAATATTGCCGTTGGACAGGTGCTCTACACCAATGCTGGTGGCGGTGGCGTTACGGAGAATATCCAACCCATTGTTTTCCACCACCGTACGGGCGACTTTGCTATCTCCTACAATGGTAAGTTGGTCAATGCCGATAGGTTGCGTAAGTATTTGGAGGATAAGGGAAGTTTGTTTCTCACCTCGTCGGATTGCGAACTTATCGCCAACCTGATTAAGAAGGATGCTGCACAGGCCCACGTTGACCGTATTCACGCCATTATGGAGGCTTTGAATATGGTGGAGGGAGCCTTTGCCTTCCTGATTATGACCAGCAAGCGTATCTATGCGTGCAGGGATAAACACGGACTCAAACCCCTGTCGTTGGGTAGATTGAAGGATGGTAGCTGGGTGGTGTCGAGTGAGACTTGTGCCTTTGAAGTTATTGGCGCAGAGTATGTGAGGGATGTGGAGCCAGGAGAGATAATCTCCATTGACCACCACGGAATCCGTAGCAACCACTTTTCGAGCTTCAAACACTACAATATGTGCTCGATGGAGTATATCTACTTTGCTCGTCCCGATAGCGATATTGATGGTTGCAATGTCCATACCTTCCGAAAGGAGAGTGGTAAGCTACTCTACCAGGAGGCACCAGCCGATGCAGATATAGTGATGGGTGTGCCCGATTCGAGTTTGAGTGCAGCAATAGGCTACGCCGAGGCAAGTGGTATCCCCTATGAAATGGGACTTGTTAAGAGTAAGTATGTTGCTCGCACCTTCATTCAGCCCTCGCAGAGTATGAGGGAGAAGGGTGTAAGGATGAAACTCTCGGCCGTGAGGAGCATTGTTGGAGGTAAGAGGGTTGTTATGGTGGATGATTCGATTGTGAGGGGTACGACCTCCAAACGAATTGTCCGACTGCTGAAAGAGGCAGGTGCCACCGAGGTGCACGTTAGGATTGCCTCGCCCGCGATGAAACACCCCTGCTACTACGGTGTGGATACCTCTACATACGAGGAGCTCATCTCGGCACAAAAGAGTATTGAGGAGGTTAGGGACTACATTGAGGCCGATTCACTTGCATTCCTCTCCACCGAGTCGCTGATGCGTTCGGGTAATAGGTGTGAGATGTGTATGGCTTGCTTCGATGGCCACTATCCCACCGACCTCTATCAGACAGATGAGGAGGCGACACTCTATAAAAGATATAAAATTAAAGCGAAATAGATTCTATGGCAAAAAGTTATGAGGCTTCGGGTGTGAATCTCGAAGCAGGCTATGAGGTTGTTAGCCGCATCAAAAAACACGTTGCATCGACCACTCGCAAGGGCTCTATGGGCAATATTGGTGCCTTTGGCGGTATGTTCGACTTGGGCACGCTCGGCTATGAGCACCCCGTATTGGTGAGTGGCACCGATGGTGTGGGTACCAAACTCAAACTCGCCTTCGAGATGGATAAGCACGATACCATTGGCATTGATGCTGTGGCTATGTGTGTGAATGATGTGTTGGCACAGGGTGCCGAGCCTCTCGTGTTCCTTGACTATGTGGCTGTTGGTAAGAACCACCCCGCAACCGTTGAGGCTATCGTGTCGGGTGTTGCCGAGGGCTGCCGTCAGGCGGGTTGCGCCCTTGTGGGTGGCGAGACTGCCGAGATGCCAGGTATGTACTCCGAGGGAGAGTATGACATTGCAGGTTTCACGGTGGGTGCTGTGGAGAAGTCGAAACTTATTGACTGCTCGAAGGTTAAGGTTGGCGATGTGCTTGTGGGCGTGGCTTCGAGTGGCGTTCACTCCAATGGTTTCAGCCTTGTGAGAAAGATTGTTAGCGACAATGGTCTGAAACTCAATGAGAAGTACCCCTTGACAGGTGAGCAGACGCTGGGTGAGATGCTTTTGACTCCCACCAAAATCTATGTTAAGCAGATGCACAAGGTCTTTGCCGAGGTGGATGTTCACGGCTTGGCTCACATCACCGGTGGTGGCTTCGATGAGAATATTCCCCGCATCTTGAAAGATGGTCAGGGTGTGGAGGTTACCGAGGGTAGCTGGGAGATTTTGCCCGTATTCCGCCTTTTGGAGGAGTATGGTGGCGTGCCTCATAGGGAGATGTTCAACATCTTTAATATGGGTATCGGTATGGTTGTGGCTGTCGAGGAGGAGGATGCCCAGAGAGTTGTGGAGATTCTCACCGAGTGTGGCGAGAGGGCAACTGTTATTGGTAAAATCGTTGAAGGCGAAGGCGTAAAACTGTTGTAGATGAAACGATTGGCTGTTTTTGCGAGCGGTAATGGCTCCAACTTTGTGGCAATAGCCAAAGGGTGCAAAGAGGGCTCCATTGTGGATGCCCAAGTGGTGCTCTGCGTGTGTGATAAGGCGGGTGCCTATGTGCTCGAAAGGGCTCGCAAATATGGCATACCGACACTCCTTTTCAACCCCAAAGAGTTTGGCTCCAAGAGGGAGTTCGAGAGGATGATTGCCGATAGGATGGATGCCGAAGGGGTGGATTTGGTCTGCTTGGCGGGCTATATGCGCATCGTTGGCGAGGAGTTGTTGGCGAGGTATGGTGGTAGAATTATAAATATTCACCCCGCACTGCTTCCTGCATTCCCTGGTGCTCACGCCATTAAGGATGCGTTTGAGTATGGCGTGAAGGTCTATGGTGTGACCATCCACGAGGTGGATGCAACGCTCGATGGCGGCAAGATTATCTCCCAGGTGGCTGTGCCCTATGAGGGTGATGATATCGACGAGTTGGAAACGATGATTCATAGGGCAGAACACAAACTTTATATTGAAACGATAAATAAGATAATTGATAAATAATGAGAGCATTAATCAGTGTTAGCGACAAGAGAGGTGTGGTGGAGTTTGCTACCGCGCTCTCGGAGTTGGGTTGGGAGATTATCTCCACAAGTGGCACTCTGGCAAAACTCCGCGAGAGTGGTTTGAAGGTTACCAATATTAGCGATGTTACAGGCTTTCCCGAGATTTGCGAGGGCCGAGTTAAAACTCTTCACCCCAAGGTGCACGGAGGTCTTCTGGCGCGTAGGGATAAGGAGGAGCATATGGCTGCACTCGCCGAGAATGAGATTGAAACCATCGATATGGTCTGCGTGAACTTGTACCCCTTCGAGGCAACCATTGCCAAAGAGGGTGTGACTATGGAGGAGGCTGTGGAGAATATTGACATTGGTGGCCCCTCAATGTTGCGCTCGGCAGCCAAGAACTTTGCTTCGGTGAGTGTTGTGTGCGACCCCGAGGACTATCAGATGGTGCTGGATGAGATTCGCGAGGGTGGCAATACCAAGCCCGAAACAAGGCTTATGCTCTCCGCAAAGGCATACACCCATACGGCTCTCTACGATAGCCACATTGCAACCTATATGCGTAAGGCTGCGGGATTGAACGAAAAACTCTTCCTCAATTTCGACGCTGTACAGAGCCTTCGCTATGGTGAGAATCCCCACCAGAAGGCGTCGTTCTATCGCGGTGGCAAGGAGGTGAGCTACTCGGTGGCCTTTGCCAAACAACTCGGTGGTAAGGAACTCTCCTATAATAATATTCAAGACGCCAATGCTGCCTTGCAGATTGTGAGGGAGTTTTCGGAGCCTTTCTGTGTTGGTTTGAAACATATGAACCCCTGCGGTGCGGGCGTTGGTAAGGATATTGCCGAGGCTTGGAAGAGGGCTTATGAGGCCGACAAGGTGAGCATCTATGGCGGTATTGTAGCGATGAATAGGCCCCTGACAAAGGAGGTTGCCGAGATGATGAAACCCATCTTCTTGGAGATTGTTATGGCACCATCGTTTGAGCCCGAGGCATTGGAGGTATTTGCCTCGAAGAAAAATCTTCGACTCTTGGAGGTTAAGATGGATGGCGTGAAGGAGCCTCAAAGGCAGTATGTGGGCGTTACGGGTGGTCTGCTGGTGCAGGATACCGATGTGGAGTGCTTGGAGGTTACGGCCGATATGTGCGTTACCGAGCGCAAACCTTCGAGTGAGGAGTTGCAGGATATGAACTTCGGCTGGAAGGTTGTGAAGCACGTCAAGAGTAATGCTATTGTGGTTGTGAAGGATGGTATGACACTCGGTGTGGGTGCAGGTCAGATGAATAGGGTTGGCTCGGCAGAGATTGCTCTCAATGAGGCAAAGGCTGCGGGTGTGACCGAGGGTCTTGTGCTTGCATCGGACGGCTTCTTGCCCTTTGACGATACGGTAGAGCTCGCCTCGAAATATGGTGTGGTGGCTATCGTTCAGCCCGGTGGCAGTATCCGTGATGAGGATGCAATTAGGAAAGCAAACGAAAAAGGTATAGCGATGCTCTTTACGGGTATGCGCCATTTCAAACATTAGTATGAAGAGTAAAAAAGTATTGGTCGTTGGTAGTGGCGGTAGGTGCCACGCGATTGTGGATGCCCTTTCGCGCTCCCCACAGGTAGAGAAGATTTACTGCGCACCTGGCAATGCAGGTATTGCCAAACAGGCCGAGAAGGTAAATATTGGTGTGGAGGATGTGGAGGCTCTTGTGGAGTTCGCCACCCAGAATGGTATTGACCTTACGGTGGTTGGCCCCGAGGCTGCTCTTGCAGTGGGTATTGTGGATAGCTTCACCCAGAAGGGTTTGCGCATCTTTGGCCCCACGAAGGCCGCTGCGCAGATTGAGAGCAGCAAGGAGTTTGCCAAACGACTGATGGCAAAATACGATATTCCAACGGCTGGTTATGAGGCCTTTGAGGAGTACGATAAGGCGTGGGAGTATGTCAAGGATCGTCCTCTGCCCGCAGTTATCAAGTACGATGGCTTGGCAGCAGGTAAAGGTGTTGTTGTGGCGGAGAGCTACGAGGATGCCGACGAGGCTCTGAAAGATATGCTCTTGGATGCAAGCTTCGGTAAGGGTAGAGTAGTGGTGGAGGATTTCCTTGCTGGCCCCGAGTTCTCGTTTATGTGCGTGGTCTCGGGCGAGAAGGTCTACCCTCTGGCTATGGCCCAGGACCACAAGAGAGCCTACGATGGTGACAAGGGCCCCAATACGGGCGGTATGGGTGCTTATAGCCCCGTGCCATTTGTTACCGAAGAGGTTAGGGAGTTTGCCTTGGAGAAGATTATGCGCCCCACAGCAAAGGCTATGGTTGCCGAGGGTGTGCCCTTTGTGGGTGTGCTCTATGGTGGCTTGATTCTCACCGAGGAGGGCCCCAAAGTTATTGAGTTCAATGCCCGCTTTGGTGACCCCGAAACAGAGGTTGTGTTGCCCCGCTTGAAGAGCGATATTTATGACCTCTTCGATGCTGCTATTGATGGCAGGGATTGCGCCACGGAGTGGAGCGATGAGGCTCTGCTGGGAGTTGTTCTCGCATCGAAAGGGTATCCTGGAAGCTATCCCAAAGGGGCTGTTATTGAGGGGTTGGATGGAGCCGAGAGTACCATTTACCATATGGGTACCGCCGAGAAGGATGGTAGGATTGTTACCGCAGGTGGTAGGGTTCTGATGGTGGTTGGTAGGGGCCACGACCTACGCGAGGCTCGCGAAATGGCACTTGCCGATATTGCACACATTGAGTGTGATGCCCTGTTTCACCGCACCGATATAGGACATAAAGTTTTGGATTAAATATAAATAGATAACAATATGATTATTAGTGGTAAAGATTTGGCTGCCGAACTCAAAGAGGAGATTGCGGCTGATGTGAGAAAATACACTGCTCAATATGGTAGAGCACCCCATTTGGTAGTGATTTTGGTGGGTGAAGACCCTGCAAGTGTGTCGTATGTGACAGGCAAAGCGAAAGACTCCGAAGAGGTGGGATTCAAGAATACCACCATCCGTCGCCCCGCAGATGTGAGCGAGGAGGAGATTCTTGACCTGATTGATCAGCTCAATAGAGATAAAGAGGTGGATGGTATTTTGGTGCAACTCCCCTTGCCCAAACACATCAGCGAGGAGAAGGTTATTGCTGCCATTAGCAAGGAGAAAGATGTGGATGGCTTCCACCCCCTCAATGTTGCTGCCTTGTGGCAGAAACAGGAGTGTATTCTCCCTTGTACCCCCAAAGGTGTGATTAAACTGTTGGATAAGGCGGGTGTGGAGATTGCAGGTAAGAAGGCAGTTGTGATTGGTAGGAGCAATATTGTGGGCTTGCCTGTGTCGAAATTGCTCTTGGATAGGAATGCAACGGTGACTATCTGCCACAGCCGCACCAAAAACCTTGCAGAGGTTACACGCGAGGCCGACATCTTGGTTGTAGCCATTGGCCGTCCCAAATTTGTTACTGCTGATATGGTAGGTGAGGGCGCTGCGGTGATTGATGTGGGTGTCAATCGTGACCCCGAAACGGGAAAACTTTGTGGCGATGTGGACTTCGAGGCTTGCAAAGAGAAGGCTTCGGTTATCACCCCCGTACCTGGTGGTTGTGGCCCTATGACCAGGGCGTGCCTTATGGAGAATACCATCGAATGTTACTTGAACCAAGTTGCGAAATAATAGAACACTAAATAGCTATGATTGAGAGATATGGGCGCGAGGTTATGCGCCAGGTTTGGACCGAGGAGAATAAGTTTGATGCCTATTTGAAGGTGGAACTCTTGGCTGCCGAAGCGTGGAGGGAGTTGGGCGTTGTACCCGCCGAGGATGTGGAAAAACTCTGGGCAAAGGCAACCTTCAACATTGATAGAATCAAGGAGATTGAGCTGCAAACTCGCCACGATATTGTTGCCTTCACTCGCACAGTGAGTGAGTCGCTCGGTGAGGAGAGAAAGTGGGTACACTATGGCCTTACAAGTACCGATGTGGTGGATACCGCCAATGGCTACCTCTTCTCGCAGGCCAATAAGATTATTGAGGATGACCTTGTGAGGTTTATGGAGGTGCTCAAAAAACAGGCGGTGAGGTTCAAATATACCCCTTGCATTGGCCGTACCCACGGTATCCACGCCGATATCACCTCTTTTGGTCTGAAATGGGTGCTCTGGTATGAGGAGATGAGGCGCAACTTGGAGCGCTTCCGCACTGCTGCGCGTGGCGTAGAGGTGGGCAAGATTAGTGGCGCTGTTGGTAACTTCGCAAACATTCCTCCCTTTGTGCAGGACTATGTGTGCGAGAAGTTGGGCATTGATAGTGCCAATATCTCCACACAGGTTATCCAGCGCGATAGGCACGCATACTATATGGCAACCCTTGCGGTGATTGGTGCGAGCTTGGAGCAGATGGCAATGGAGATTCGCAACCTCCAACGCACCGAGGTACACGAGGTGGAGGAGGCCTTCGGTAAGGGCCAGAAGGGTTCGAGCGCAATGCCTCACAAACGCAACCCCATCAGTAGCGAGAATATCTGTGGCTGTGCAAGGGTTTTGAGGGGCTATATGGCCACCGCATACGAGAATGTGGCACTCTGGCACGAGAGGGATATCTCCCACTCGGCTACCGAGCGCATCATTATGCCCGATGCAACCATCCTCTTGGACTATATGCTCAACCGTATGATGGGCATCTTGGAGAATCTTGTGGTATTCGATGAGCAGATGAGGGCCAATATCTACCGCACCAATGGTGTGATTTTTGCCCAGAGGGTTATGAATGCTCTCATCGACAAGGGATTCGTTAGGGAGAAGGCCTACGATACCGTTCAGCCCGTGGCTATGAGGGCTATGGCAGAGGGGGCATCCTATCAGGCTCTCTTGAAGGAGGAGCCAACCGTTATGGCAACCCTCACCGAGGAGGAGTTGGATGGCTGCTTTACGTTGGAGTACTATATGAAAAACGTGGATTATATCTACAAACGCAATAAAATTGAGGAGTAAATGTCTGAAAGATTAGTAGTTATAGGATCGCAATGGGGCGACGAGGGTAAGGGTAAAATTACCGACTATTTTGCCTGTCGTGCCGATATGGTGGTGCGCTATCAGGGTGGCAACAATGCTGGCCACACCGTGGTATTCGATGGACACAAATACTCCTTGCAGAGTATCCCTTCGGGTATTTTCAACCCCAAGACCATCAATGTGATGGCAAATGGTATGGTGATTAATCCTGTGTCGGTCATCGAGGAGCTCGATAGGCTCCACTCGCAGGGTATCACCGACTATCAACTCTACATCTCCGACCGTGCGGCAGTGGTTATGCCCTACCACTCGGCTTTGGATGGTGCATACGAGGCGATTAAGGGTGGCTCGCAGATTGGTACCACCAAGAAGGGTATCGGCCCCGCCTATTCGGATAAGTATAGCAGGGTGGGTATTCGTATGGGTGACCTCTTGGAGCCCGAGTACTTCGCCGAGCGATTGAGGGAGGCTCTTACCATTAAAAATATGGAACTTGCAATGTTGGGCCTGCCAACATTTGAGTTCGAGGCTGTCTATGAGCAGTATATGGCTCTTGCCGAGAAGATTGGTCATATGATTTGCGACACCTCGGCACTGATTAATAAGGCGCTCGAAGAGGATAAAAAGATTCTCTTTGAGGGTGCGCAGGGTATGATGCTCTGTATTGACCACGGTACCTACCCCTATGTAACATCCTCGACTCCCTCGTCGGCAAGTGTGCCCGTGGGTGCGGGTGTGTCGCCCAAGTGGATTGATAATGTGCTGGGTGTGGCCAAAGCCTACTGTACAAGGGTGGGCGAGGGCCCATTCCCCACAGAGCTCTTTGATAATAGGGCCGAGGAGATTCGCGAGCGCGGTCACGAGTATGGTACCGTTACAGGCCGTCCCCGTAGGGTGGGTTGGTTCGATGCTGTTGTGGCTCGCTACGTCAGCCGCCTGGCCGGTATCGACTCGTGGGCACTGATGTTGTTCGATGTGCTTTCGGGTTTGGATAAGGTGTCGATTTGCGTGGGCTATGAGGTTGATGGCCAGGTGATTGAGAATCCCCCTGCTACGATTGCTAAACTTGCGCGTTGCAAACCCGTACTCATTGAGCTGGATGGCTGGAAGGAGGATATCTCGGATGTGAAATCGTTTGAGGAGCTTCCCGCTGCTGCCCAAGCATACGTTAGGAAGATAGAGGAGGTTACGGGCGTGAAGGTGGGCGTTATCTCTGTTGGTGCCGACCGCTCGAAGACTATCATTATTGACGAAAGATTGAAGAAATTTTAATACAGAACTACTATGTCGTTTATTGAAGAGAAAATCGCACAAGAGGGTATGACCTTCGACGACGTGCTACTGATTCCCGCCTACTCCGAGGTTACCCCCAATATGGTGTCGCTCGGTAGTCGCTTTTCGCGCAACATTCGCCTCAATATTCCCGTTGTTTCGGCAGCGATGGATACCGTAACAGAGGCAGAGATGGCTATCGCTATTGCTCGCGAGGGTGGTATAGGCGTAGTGCACAAAAATATGTCCATCGCGGCACAAGCAGCGCAGGTGAGAAAGGTGAAACGTGCCGAGAGCGGTATGATTTATGACCCTGTTACCATCTCCAAAGAGCAGACCGTAGGCGATGCACTCCGACTGATGAAGGAGAACCACATTGGTGGTATCCCCGTTGTGGATGACCAGATGAGACTCATCGGTATTGTGACCAACCGCGACCTCCGTTTCCAGACCGATATGGCGCTCCCAATCGCAGAGGTGATGACTTGCAAAAACTTGGTGACCACCAACAACCCCGATTTGCAGGAGGCCTCGAAGATTCTCTTGAAGAATAAGATTGAGAAGTTGCCTGTGGTTGATGAGAATAATAGACTCATTGGTCTTATCACCTACCGCGACATCACCAAGATTCAGGACTATCCCAATGCTTGCAAGGACGATAAGGGCCGTTTGAGAGTTGCTGCGGGTGTGGGTGTTACGAGCGACACTCTCCAAAGGGTGGAGGCTTTGGTGGAGGCAGGCGTGGATGCAGTGGTTATTGACACTGCACACGGCCACTCGGCAAATGTGACCAACACTTTGAAGGCTGTGAAGGCGGCTTTCCCCCAGATTGATGTTTTGGTGGGTAATATTGCTACCGCCGAGGCTGCCGAGTACCTCATTAAGGCAGGTGCCGATGGTATAAAGGTGGGTATTGGTCCTGGCTCGATTTGTACTACTCGAATCGTTGCAGGTGTGGGTGTTCCCCAGCTGACCGCAATTTTCAATGCTGCAAAGGTGGCTCACGAGTATAATGTTCCCGTTATTGCCGATGGTGGCTTGCGCTACTCGGGTGACGTGGTGAAGGCTTTGGCAGCAGGTGGTGACTGTGTGATGATGGGCTCGATGTTGGCAGGTGTGGAGGAATCACCTGGCGAAACCATCATCTACAATGGCCGTAAGTTCAAATCCTACCGTGGTATGGGCTCCATTGAGGCTATGCAGGCAGGCTCCAAAGACCGCTATTTCCAGAGCGAAAAGTGCGATTCGAGCAAGTTTGTCCCCGAGGGAATCGTTGCCCGCGTACCATACAAGGGCACTTTGAGTGAGACTATCTACCAGCTCATAGGTGGTCTGCGCTCGGGTATGGGTTACTGTGGTGCAAAGGATATTGAGGCACTCCACAATGCCAAATTTGTGAAGATTACCTCGGCAGCAGTGGTTGAGAACCACCCCCACGATGTGACCATCACCAAGGAGGCACCCAACTACACTCGCGGTGAGTAGAACGTTTAGAATTCAAAATTCAAAATTCAAAAATAAGAGGGATATGAAACAAGATATGATTGTAATTCTCGACCTCGGTAGCCACCACAATACCGTATTGGCAAGGGCTATCCGTGCGCTCGGCGTTTATAGCGAAATTTACCCCCACGATATCACTGCCGAGGAGTTGAAGGCTCTCCCTGGTGTGAAGGGTGTGATTATCAATGGCGGAGAGAACAATGTTGTGGATGGCGTGGAGATTGATGTACTGCCCGAAATTTATGAGGCAGGTCTGCCCATTATCTCTGCTGGCCACGCCAAGGCTCTCTGCGAGGTGAAACTCGAAGCCTTCGCCGACGATGAGGAGGCTATAAAAGAGGCTGTTAGGGGCTTTGTCTTCGATGTGTGCAAGGCCGAGGCCAACTGGAATATGAAAAACTTTGTGAGCGACCAGGTGGAGCTCATTCGCCAGCAGGTGGGCAATAAGAAGGTTCTGCTTGCACTCTCGGGTGGTGTGGACTCTTCGGTTGTGGCTGCACTTCTGCTTAAAGCCATTGGCAATAACCTTGTGTGTGTACACGTCAATCACGGCCTTATGCGCAAGGGAGAGAGTGAGGCTGTTGTGGAGGTCTTTGGCAAGCAACTTTGCGCCAACCTCGTATATGTCGATGCAACCGAGCGCTTCCTCACCAAGTTGGAGGGCGTAGAGGACCCCGAGCAGAAACGTAAAATCATCGGTGGCGAGTTTATCCGTGTATTCGAGGAGGAGGCACGCAAACTCGATGGTATTGACTTCCTTGGTCAAGGTACTATCTACCCAGACATCGTGGAGAGTGGTACCAAAACCGCCAAGATGGTCAAATCGCACCACAATGTGGGTGGACTCCCCGAGGACATGAAATTCGGCCTTGTAGAGCCCCTCAAACAACTCTTTAAGGACGAGGTTAGGGCGTGTGGTGTAGAGCTCGGCTTGCCCTATGAGATGGTCTATCGTCAGCCATTCCCAGGACCTGGTCTGGGTGTTAGGTGCCTCGGTGCCATCACCCGCGATAGATTGGAGGCTGTGAGGGAGAGCGACGCTATCCTCCGTGAGGAGTTTGCAAAGGCTGGCTTGGATAAGAAGGTTTGGCAGTATTTCACCATCGTGCCCGACTTTAAGTCGGTGGGTGTGAGGAATAATGCTCGCTCCTACGATTGGCCCGTAATCATCCGCGCGGTGAATACCATCGACGCAATGACCGCCTCGATTGAGCACATCGATTGGGCAATCCTCGACCGCATCACGAGGAGGATTCTCGAAGAGGTGCCCAACGTGAATCGCGTTTGTTATGATATGTCGCCGAAGCCATCGGCTACCATCGAATGGGAATAAAAGGCATATAGTGGGTGCTTTTTGCACCAAAATTCAGAGAGCGAGTTCCTCACTTACGTTAAGTAAGCTGCGGACTCGCTCCTTCTTTTGGCACAAAAATCCCTCCACTATACGCCTTTTATCGTGTTGGGTAAGTTTCGGACTCCGCTTTCTTGTATGCCTATAACTCGCCTAATAATTTGCCTTCTATCGCGTTGTCCTTCTTTTGGCACAAAAATCCCTTCACTATATGCCTTTTATCGAGTGTTGGGTGAGTTATCTGTTGTAATGTCTGTTGTGGCAAGCCGAATGAAAAATGCGCCCCGAAAGGGCGCATTATAATTTTCAATTTTCAATTTTCAATTCAAAAGAGCGGCGTTGCTCTTTTGTTAGATTCTCTCCATCTGTGCGCCACGTTGTTTGGCATTCATCAGGATGGCGAAGGCTCGTTGTATGTCGCTGTCGTTGATGACAATGGTGAATTCGTTGGTGGTACTGATAACCTCCACAATGTTGATGTTGTCCCAAGCGAGCTCTTTGAAGAGGTAGTAGTAGACACCAGGGTAGAGGGTGTTGTCGCTGGGGAGTTTGACGGTAATCAGCGAGAGTTTGGAGTTCTTGGAGGTCATCTGCTCTTCGGCAAAGAGGCTCTCCACCTCTTCGGCGATGCTTTCGCTCACTACGAGTGTGGTCTCCGAGATTCCCTGCGAGAATGTGCAGAAGATGTTGTTCATCTCGTTTACCCTTTCCAGAAGTTGTGCTTGCAACTTGTGGAGAGTGGGGGAGTTTTGGAAAGTGTAATCTGCGAGATTGCTCCTGATTGTGATGTCGCCAATGTTCTCCACAACGCTTTGTGCCTTCTCGGCATTGATGGCGCCGAGGCGGGGAACAAGACGGTTGAGTGCCATAATTACCGCACTGTCATTGACGGGCTTGCATACTATTGCCTCAATCTCTGGTTTAAGTTGACGGGCGAGTGCCGAGAGGTTGATAAGACCATCGACAAGTGCGCCTTCGAGAAATGGGCGTTTTTTGATTACAGTTTCAACTGCGCTCGGTATCGAAATCATTGTCTTTTTTTTGAGGTTAAGTGTGCCTTACTTCCTGGGAAGTGGGGGCAATAAATGTTTTTGTGGTTAATTGTGGTTCAAAAATAGTGTAATATTATCAATATTGCAAAATTTTATATTCAAATTTCCCCAAATTGTCATTTGTAATTAAAAATCAACCCATCTGGAATGCTGTTTTGAAATTGTTAGAAAATTAGTAATTTTGCACCCGATATATATGGTAACTATGAAAAACATTAGAAATTTCTGCATAATCGCCCACATCGACCACGGCAAGAGTACTTTGGCAGACCGCCTTTTGGAGGAGACAGGAACGCTCTCCGAAAGGGAGTTGCAAAATCAGGTGCTCGACGATATGGAGTTGGAGCGCGAGAAGGGTATCACCATCAAGTCGCACGCAATACAGATGCAGTACGAGAGGGATGGTGAAATCTACACACTCAACCTTATCGACACCCCCGGACACGTCGATTTCTCCTATGAGGTTTCGCGTGCTATTGCCTCTTGTGAGGGTGCGCTTTTGGTGGTTGATGCGTCGCAAGGTATTCAGGCACAGACTATTTCCAACCTCTATTTGGCTCTCGAACACGACTTGGAGATTATCCCCGTAATCAATAAGATTGATATGGAGTCGGCGATGGTCGAGGAGGTTAAGGATCAGATTGTAGAGTTGCTTGGTTGTGATGAGAGCGACATCCTCTGCGCTTCGGCTCGCACGGGTGTAGGTATTCAGGAGATTTTGGATGCCATTGTAGATCGCGTACCTGCTCCCAAGGGTGACGAGAATGCCCCCTTGCAGGCTTTGATTTTCGACTCGGTGTTCAACTCCTATCGCGGTATTATTGGCTATTTCCGCGTGATGAACGGTACGATTCGCAGGGGCGACCACGTTAAGTTCTTCAATACGGGCTCGGAGTATGATGCCGACGAAATTGGCGTGCTGAAACTCAAATTTGTTCAGCAGGAGGAGATTAAGGCGGGTAATGTGGGCTACATTATGTCGGGTATCAAATCCTCAAAGGATGTGAAGGTGGGCGATACGATTACCCACGTTGAGAGGCCTTGCGAGGAGGGTGTGGCCGGTTTTGAGGATGTTAAGCCTATGGTGTTTGCGGGTGTCTATCCCGTGGATGCGAGTGAGTATGAGGATTTGAGGGCCTCGCTCGAAAAGCTCCAACTCAACGATGCCTCTTTGACCTTCGAGCCCGAGAGTTCTTTGGCCTTGGGCTTTGGCTTCCGCTGTGGCTTCCTCGGTCTGTTGCATATGGAGATTGTTCAGGAGAGGCTCTACCGCGAGTTCGATATGGATGTGATTACCACCGTTCCTAACGTGTCGTTCAAGGTTACGACCAAGAAGGGTGATGTGGTGGATGTTCACAACCCCTCGGGCTTACCCGACTTGACTATGGTTGAGAAGATTGAGGAGCCCTACATCCGCGCACAGATTATCACCAAGACCGACTACCTCGGTGCGGTTATTAAGTTGTGTATCGATAAACGTGGCACACTTGTCAATCAGGTATTTCTCGGCCCCGAGAGGGTGGAGATTAACTTCGATATGCCCCTTTCGGAGATTGTTTTTGACTTCTACGATAAGTTGAAGAGTATTTCTCGTGGCTATGCATCGTTTGACTACCACCAGATTGGCTACCGCGAGAGCCGACTTTCGAAGTTGGATATTCTGCTCAATGGTGAGCCTGTGGATGCGCTCTCGTCGCTCATCTTTACCGACCACGCCTACGACTTTGGTCGCAAGATGTGCGAGAAACTCAAAGAGCTCATCCCTCGTCAGCAGTTCGACATTGCCATTCAGGCGGCCATTGGTGCGAAGATTATCGCCCGCGAGACTGTGCGTCAGGTTCGTAAGGATGTGACTGCGAAGTGCTATGGTGGCGATATTTCGCGTAAGCGCAAACTCTTGGAGAAGCAGAAGAAGGGTAAGAAACGTATGCGCCAGATTGGTAACGTGCAGGTGCCCCAGTCGGCATTCTTGGCGGTGCTCAAAATGGACTAATAGCGGAATCCGTTTTCTCCAAAATAGTTAGGCGACACAAGTGATTGTGTCGCTTTTTTTGGCATCATTACCCATTTTATTTTGTGGTGGGGACCCAGAAGATGACAACAATCGAGCCAATGATGCCCGCAACCCCCACAACCAAGTCGGCTATGGAGTTGTGTATGAAGAAGAGAATGGAGCAGAGGACCATTGTGCACATCAGCAACACAACCCACACTTTTGTCCACTTGCGCATACCACCACGACTCTCGTAGTCGCGGATGTAGATGCCTAACCTCGATTCCAAGAGCCACTTTTGAAGGCGTGGCGAGGAGCGATAGAGGAGCCACGAGGCGGCCAAAAGGAATGGGGTGGTGGGGAGCCCTGGGACTACAACGCCCAAAGCCCCCAAACCAATACACAATATGCCAAGCGTTAATAGTAGGTATCGTTTCATACAACCTGTTCGATGCGTTCCATTGAGATGTACCACAAGTAGCCACTCACTTTCGTGTAACCCATTTTGCGTAGTAGGTCGGCGTAGAGTTCCACCTGCTGGCGGTGCGACGCGGGGGTGTTGATGCCAAATTTATAATCAACAATCACAGCCTCCTCGCCCCTTGTCATAACCCTGTCGGGCCTCCACGAATGGCCGCGATAGATGATATCCCTCTCGCTGCGGACACTCTCCCAAGAACTATCAAACCAACCGGCCACAACCTCATTCTCCATCATAAGGTCGATTTTCTCGCCTATGGAGGTCACCTCCTCGGGAGATACAACTCCATCGGTGGCCAATAGCGCGAGCCCCGCGTCAATCTCCTCGCGAGAGGTGGCGCGTTCCATTGCGCGGTGGAGGATGATGCCATAGTCACGAGGGGCGAGTTGCTGGCCCTTGCTCTCCTCGTCGTATCGTTGGTGGGTGTAGCGCACAGCAATCTTCTCGGCAGGAGAGTGGGTGCCGAAAGTGCTGATGGAGGGTTGGTGCAGAGCTCGCACCTTGGGATGGAGTGGCTCGCCTTGTTCATAGAGAGAGCCCTCGCCCTCCAAGTGGGCCATATTGCGCACAATGGCTCCAATGGTTGTACTTCCAGCATCGGTGGGCACCATCAGGTGCAACTCATCTTTGGCGCGGGTGATGGCAACGTAGAGAGCATTGAGCGCGTCAATGGCCGACATTGTGAGCTCCGTATAGTAGCTATGTGAAAAGGCACTCTCGGCCATTGCCTTGTTGTAGGAGGCTGGGAATTTACGAATACTATCCGAGAGCGAAGTGTTTGGCTCCGCCCAGAGGGTGGAGTTGTTCATCGGTCGAAGGCTCCAACTGCAATAGGGGATGATTACAGCCCTGAATCCCAAGCCTTTGGACTTGTGGATTGTGATGATTGTTATTGCGTCGGCATCCTGTGGCAACTGCACCGAGGCCTCCGAGCCTTTCTCCTCCCACCACTTGATGAATAGAGAGGTGTCGGCAATACTTCGTGCACAGAAATCAATGATTTGGCTGTGGAGGGCTTGTATGTAGGGCACCTCACTCGTAGAAGAACAAGTGGGGTGGTGGAGCATAATCTCATTGAATACCTCCTCTGGTTGGAGTGTCGAGAGCGAGTAGATAAACTCCTCCTCTTCGGGCGAGAGAGGCTCCTCGAATGGGCGCGAGAAGTAGTCGTTGTAGAGTGCGCGTGCGAGGCTGTCGTCGGGGTTGGTCGCAATCTTCATACAAGCTATCACAAAACGCACCGCAGGCGATGAACTGATGGCAAGTGCATCTTGGGTGACCACGTCGAAGACGTAGCGCCCATCGCGCTCGGGGTTGTTCTTGTACTCCAAAATCTCATCGGCAATTCTCCTCGCCTCACGGTTGGTACGCACGAGTACGGCAATGTCACTTGCACGATAACCTCGGGATTGTAGCTCCTCGATGCGTGCAATGGTGGGGTTGGGGCTCTCCTTCTTATCGTAGGCAAGCACCGTAACATATCCACCCTCGGCATTGGGCTTGACCTCTTGTGCATAGTCTTGATAGGCCTCGGCAACCATTCCTCCGAGCTCTTTTTCGAGATGGGAAGTTATGAAACCCTTATCGCGGGCCTCTTGGAGGTCGCTTGCTATGGAGCCCGTTATGCTCTCCATAGCCTCACGAGTGAGGGCGTTGTTGAACTCCACAACCTCTCGGGTGCTTCGACGGTTGATGGTCAGTGGTTCGCAATTCACCTCGCCAAACTCATCTTTCACACCGCGCGACAGCAGACTCCAATCGCCACCCCTCCAACGATAGATGGACTGTTTTACGTCACCCACAAGCAATACCGGTGAGCCCGCGCTCTGCGAAAGAGCATTGCGGAGCAGGGGCACAAAATTGCGCCATTGGAGTGTGGATGTATCCTGAAACTCGTCAATCATAAAGTAGTCGTAGCGGTTACCCGACTTCTCATATATGAAAGGTGCGTCGTTGTCTGTCACAAGTCCCGCAATCAATTCGCTCACATCCGAAATTGGGAGGATGTCCTCCTCTGTGCAGATGTCATCAATGCGTGTGCGTAGGTCGGCAAGCAGTGCGAAGTCGCGGTAGTGGGTGGCAATCACCTTGCGTGTATTCTCGGCAACAATGGTCTTGGGGTAGAGTTCCACCATACGCTCAATTATGGCGGCCAACTGTGGGGCTATGGAGTCTATGCGAGCGTTGGCACCACCACTTCCAGCTTTGTGCCACTCGCCATTGTGGAGTGCATTGAGTGCAGCTTTGCTGGGTTTCTCAACAGCGCCCCCTGCCACTTTTTCGATATATGTGGCCACGCTTCGGCTCGCTCCACCCTTGAAATCGCCAGCAGTGAGCGCTTGGGAGTCCATAAGGGAGAGGAACTTCTTGGCTTCGCTGCGGTACTCTTTTGTGAGGGCGCGAGCGCGAGCGGTCGCCTCCGAGGCAATTCTTGCAAGCTCGGGCTTCTCTTTGGATGATATGCGCGAGTGTTTGTACTCCTCGTTGAAGAGCTCTTTACCAAGCTCCACAATCGCACCCTTGATGTTCCACGAACTGCCATTGGTGATATTCTCGCCAATGTAGTCCATAATCCACGCATAGAGATTCCTGTCGTCAGCAACCTCATCGAGCATACGGTCGGCCGCGCGGTCAATAAGGGAGTCGGTTTGGAGTTCGAGATTGAAGTTTAGTTCCACACCCATCTCCTTCACAAAGGCACGCATAACCCTCTGGAAGAATTTGTCGATGGTCATCACCGCAAAGTTGTTGTAGTCGTGGAGAATCAGGTTGCGAGCCTTGGCAGCGTTGGCTCTCACCTGCTCGAAATCGTGACCGTCATCTTTGAGAGAGCCGTCGAAATCGCTTGGGGAGCCACTTGCCAGAAGGTTGAGTTGGGAGAGGATGCGACTTTTGAGCTCATCGGTAGCCTTGTTGGTGAAGGTTACGGCAAGGATGTGACGGTAGTTGTAAGGCTCCTCCAAGAGAGTCTTGATGTAGTTGTATGCCAAACGATATGTCTTGCCCGAACCTGCCGAGGCGCTCAAAATATCAACTCTGCCCATTGTGGAAAAAAGTGTGTTGAAATAGTGGTTAAAGGTAGAAATTATTTGAAAATTCTGCAAAAGAATTGTACCTTTGGCTATGCAAAAATTTTTAGAGAGTGTTGCTGCCGACCTCTGGGCGAGGTATGGCGAGAGGGTGGGAGAGTTGAAGGTGATTCTTCCCAATACTCGTACAAGGGTATTCTTTGTGGATGCGCTGTCGAAGATTGCCGATAGGCCCATCTGGGCTCCCGAGTATCTCTCGATAGACAACCTTATGGTGTCGCTCGCGGGGTTGGAGAGGGTGGATAGTATTGTGGCAATCACCACCCTCTACCAAATCTACCGTCAGCACCACACCGAGGAGAGCTTTGATAGTTTCTACCGTTGGGGAGAGGTGCTGCTTGGTGACTACGATGCGGTGGATAAGTATCTGATTGATGCGCCGATGCTCTTTACCAATATTGCCGACCTGAAAGAGGTGGATGCCGACCTTGCAGCCTACCTCTCGGAGGAGCAGTTGCAGATGGTTAGGCGCTTTTGGCGAGAGTTTAATGCCGAGCGAAAATCGTCGGTGCACAAAGATAAATTCCTCAATACTTGGCGCACATTGCTCCCCGTTTATAACAAATTCCGCGAGGAGCTTGCCCAACAAGGGGTTGGTTATACGGGTATGATCTACCGCCAGGCGGCCGAAATGTTGCGTATGGGGGAGGTGGAGATGCCCGAGGGTAGCTATGTGATTGTGGGCTTCAATGCCCTCTCGGCTACCGAAAAAGTGCTCTTCGACCACCTGAAAAATGCACACGAGGCGGAGTTCTATTGGGATTATGATGACTACTATCTCTGTGACGAGAAACAAGAGGCGGGTTTGTTTATAAGGGAGAACCTACGTCGCTATCCGATGCCTGCAACCTTTGTGCTTGAAAGCCACTTTGCGGAGCCAAAGCAGATAAGTACAATCTCTACCGCCTCCTCCTCGCTTCAATGTAAATATGTGGGTGAATTTGTGGAGGATGTCGTGAAAAATGGTGGCGCGATAGACCGAAATACGGCCATTGTGCTGACCGACGAGAGCCTCCTCTCACCACTACTATATTCGCTCCCCGATAGTGTCGGAAATGTCAATATCACAATGGGTTACCCATTGCGTGCAACGCTGGCATATAGTTTCACAGAGCGCCTACTTGGACTCCAACTGCGCGCAAGGCGCACTCGTGCTGGCGTTAGATCGTTCTACTACTCCGATGTGGAGGGCCTGCTCTCGCACCCATTTGTTGTGGCGTGTGAAAAGGAGCAGAGTATGAAACTACGCAGGGAGATTCTCACACAGGGTAGAATTTATGTTAAGGGTGAAAAACTTGTGGGGCAGAGCCCACTGTTGGATGAGATTTTCACCCACCACGAAGAGTGGAATTCACTCAAAGAGTACCTGCTGGGTGTATTGGCACAGATTGCCAGGGTGGAGGTTGCCCACGAAAGCCCCGAGCGTAGAGCGCTCAATCGCGAGTGCTTTGGGCTGATTGATGAGGCTGTGCGTAAGGTGGATAATTCGCTTCAAAGGTGTGGGGTGGAGATGAAACTTACAACCTATGTGGCACTCCTTAAACGTGTGTTGCAGGGGGTGAGAATCCCGTATAGTGGCGAGCCATTGAGTGGTGTGCAGGTGATGGGTATTCTGGAAACCCGCAACCTCGACTTCGAGAATGTGATTCTGCTCTCAATGAACGACGATAACTTCCCTTCGGGGCGTATCACCGACACCTCTTTTATTCCCTACAATCTGCGCTATGCCTATGGTATGCCCACACCTCGTCACAATGAGGGCGTCTATGCCTACTACTTCTACCGCCTGATTCAGAGGGCTCAAAGGGTGGATATGGTCTATTGCTCTGTGGCAGACGAAAAATCCACGGGCGAGCAGAGTCGCTACATCTACCAACTCGACTACGAGAGCCCCCATACGCTCCACCGCATCGAGAAGAGTCTTAATGTGGGACTTGCCGAGGAGAGTAGTATTGTGGTCGAAAAGAGGGGCGGTGTGTGGAGTAAGTTGCAGAACTATCTGGTCGGCACGCAGGAGTCGGCGTTGCGTCGATTGTCACCCTCGACCTTCAATAACTATATGGAGTGTTCGCTGAAATTCTACTTCAAGGCTATTGCGGGCATCCGCACCGATGAAGAGATTGAAGAGGGGGTGGATAATGCACTCTTCGGAACAATTTTCCACAAGGCAATGCAACTTCTCTATGAACCTATGGAGGGGTGCAGAGTGAGCCCCACGGAGTATCTGCCAACCATCACCCCAGAGATGATTCATAAAGCTGTGGTGAGGGCCATTACGGAGGACTATTTTGCAGGTGAAGAGGTGCCCGAAGAGGAGTATGGCGGCAACCTTTTGGTGGTGAGAGATACGGTGGAGAGGTATATTACAACTTGTCTGCTACCATTTGATGGCGCACCCGAGAGGGAGAATTTTGGTGTCTATCGTCTGGAACACCCAATGGAGGCCGACTTTGAATTTGGCGAGGGTAGGAGTGTGCGATTCTTTGGCTACTCCGACCGCATAGACAGGATGCCCGATGGCTCCCTGCGCATTGTGGACTACAAGACTGGCTCGCTTCATAAGGACTTTGCGGGACTCGAAAAACTCCTCTCACGTCTGCCCGAGGGGCGTAATGGCGCGGTTATGCAGACGCTCATCTACTCGATGGTGGCCGAGAGAATGCAACAGCGTGGCGAGTTGGAGGGTGTGGGTGTTGCCCCCTCGCTCTACTATGTCCGCTATTTGGGCAAGGAGGAGTATTCGCCCCTGCTGAACGATACAAGTTTGGGACGCGAGGTGACAACCTACGACGACTATCGCGAGGAGTTCGAGAGGGGGCTTGCGAAGAATCTTGGTGAACTGTTCAACCCCGAGATACCCTTCACTGCCACCGAAGATACAAAGGTGTGTGAGTGGTGCGACTTTGCGAAGATTTGCCGCAGGTAGTTTGAATCCACAAATAAAACAACCCCCGCCCAAGAAAGGAGCGGGGGTTGTTGTTGAAGTATTGATTTACTATCCCACGTTGATAAACTTCTCTACCAGAGCTTTAATCAACTCGGGATTGCCATTCATCTCCTCGCGTAGGTTCTTGTCGTTGTGGGTGCGGAGTGTCTTAATCCAGCCATCAATGAGGGTGGTACCAAAGACGCCCTTCGACTCGAAAATCTCGCGTTTGGCCTCCAAAGCATCGGCCGAAATAGCGCACGAATCGGGCAGGTGGGCAAGCCTTTCAGCAATGGCCTTGTGCTCCTCGTGGAAGATATTGACACCTACATAGCGCTCCTCGGCGTAGGCAACGGGATTCTCCATCTCGAAGCCGTGGCGTGCAGCCGCAACCAAACCGGCAAGCAGGAGGTAGATGTCTGCCGAGCCGTCGGGACAGCGGAACTCAACGGTCTGTTTGTCGGTAGCCTCCTTAACCTCGAAGCGGTCGGCAGGGTTGGCATCCCTAATCATCTCACCCGCACCACTTGTCCAGCCAAGAGGTACGCGCACGAGTACCGAGCGGTTCCTATCGCCCCAGCAGATGTTGGTGGGAGCTTCCTGATGGGGAACAAGTCGGAGGTAGGAGGTGGGGTTGGTATTACCAAAGGCGGTCAGAGCGTCTGCCGAGTCCAAGATACCTGCAATTACGGTCTTGGCAACATCGCTCAACTTGCCATCTTTGAGGTACATATTCTGGCCATCCTTAACCACTTTGGTGTGGATATGCAGACCACTACCAGCCTTACCCACAGTGATTTTGGGAGCGAAGGTCAGCAGTACGCCATAGCGGTAGGAAATCTCGCGGAGAATCCACTTGGCAACCAAGAGCTGGTCGGCAGCCTCCTCGACATCTACGGGCAGGAACTCAATCTCGTTCTGCTCATACATCTTGCCATCCACCGCAAAGTTGCCCACCTCGCTGTGGCCATATTTGATTTTACCACCCGCAGCCGCAATCGCCTGCATAGCCTCGCGGCGCATATCGCCCCATTTGCAGAATGGGCCACTCTCGTGGTAGCCCCTCTGGTCGGGAGTGATGTAGAGGTCGTCAATGTCGCTCACAACGTAGTACTCCAACTCGCCCATAGCGTGGAACTCCATACCGGTGAGCTTCTTGAACTCGTTGTGTGCACGGTGGAGAGCCTGGTCGGGAGCCGCTGCAAAGGGTTTGCCGTCTTTGTCGTAGTAGCCACAAAGGATGTCGAGGGTGGGAATCTCGCTGAAAGGATTCACAAAAGCTGTGCGGTAGCGGGGAATGACGTAGAGGTCGCTTGCACCCGCTTGTACATAGTTGGGGAAGAGACTCGAACCATCCACCCTCTCACCGTAGGTAAGAATGGTGTCGAGATAGTCGAGGTCGTTGATGATGAAATTGAGCGATTTGAGTCTGCCGTCTGCTGCTGCATAGCGGAAATTGACCATCTCAATGCCGTTCTCAACAATAAAGCGAATAATGTCGGCTTTGGTAAACTCTTTGGGCTCCTTTTGGAGGAACTTCACGAGTGGATTGGGGTGAATTGTGTATTTGTCCATAGTTTGGTTTTGTTATTTAGTTTTTAGGTTTGTTGCTTTCAGACAAACAAAGATACGAATTTTAATTGGAATTGTGTTCCCCAAAAACGTATTTTAATAGTTGTAAAATTACTCTATGTGTGTTAATTTTGTGGTATTAACGAGATTTTAATCAAATTTAGCGTTATGAGAAGAGCTGTTTTGAACTTGGTGAGAACCCTAATCTGTATATCACTCTTTGTGGGGTGCGATTCTGTGGAGCCCAACACCCCTCCATCGGAGGATGAAAGCCCCTCTTTTAGTTTGAAAATCAATGGAGTAACCAAAACTTCGGTTTCGTTTACGGTTACACCTCTGACGGATAATGTTCCCTATGTTGCGATGATTGTCGATAAGCCTTTTTTTGATGAATTTGAGTCGGTGGATGACTATATCAACGACGACTTGGATTGGTTTGCCGAAAGAGCATCGAATGATGGTATTAGCTTGTCGGAGTGGTTGAGTCGGAATACCAACAGCGGAACGCTCATCGATACCGAGGGGGGACTGATTCCCGATTCGGAGTATTACCTCTATGCCTACCACATCAACGCCTATGGTGAGGTTGTCTCCGATTTGGTGAAAAAGGAGTTTAAGACGGAGGGATATGTGCTCGAAGATGAGGGCTTTGAGATTACGGTGAGTGATATTACCTATAACTCTGCGAAGATTAGTTTTGTGCCCGAGAGCAAAGATAAACCCTATTTCTTCAACGTGTTGAGTGAGAATGACTATAAATACTATGGTGCCGATGAGATGGCATACGTCAAACAGCTCGAAGCATTGAGGGATCACTACCTTGGATTTGGTAAAACACCTGCGGAGATGATAGCCAACCTATGTTTGGTGGGCGACGGCTCTTGGATGGCAGAAAACCTGCTGGCTGGCAGAAAATATTATGCCTACGCAATTGGAGTGGATGAGGAGTTTATGGCTTGCACCAAGGCCACCGTAGAGGAGTTTGTAACCCCCGCGCCAGATGCATCAACCCTCACCTTCCAGTGGGATATTCAGGGTGTATTCTACGACCACGCCGAGGGTATGGTCTTGCCCTCCAATGACGACGCTTATATCTGCTCGGTGCAACTTGCCGAGACGCTCACTTGGTATCCCACCAACGAGGACTATATGTACTCGCTTGTGGAGAACTTGGAGTGGTATGGTGGAGTGGAGAGCGCTCTTCGTAGTGGCCCCTCCGACCTGGCAGACTACGTTGGTCTGCAACCCGAAACAGAGTATGCAATTGTCTGCTTTGGCTGGAATGACGCCCCCACAACCGAACTCTTCTACACGACTTTCACCACCACAAAGGCCGATGGTAATCCCGAGGATTTGGAGGTTGAATTTGAGGCCGTGAAGGTGGATTTCAATGAGTTGAGAGTTGCGTATATTCCAAGTGTGGGCGCATACTACTATGCTTCACTGGTGGAGGAGAGTGTGCTTGCCGAGAGAGTTGCGAGTGAGGGTGGCTTGAATGAAGCACTGCTGGCACTTGCCGATGAGGAGATTGAGTATGGTGCCAAGTTTTTCCATTACACTCGCGCGGAGTACCTTACAGAGATGGGTGCCTGTGTGGGAAGGAGTGAGGTCTATTTCAATCGCCTTGCCCAGAATACCCCCTATATTGCCTTTGCTGTGGCTGTGGATATGACCACCGGTGAGTTGGCGAGCCAGAGGGTGTCGGCAAGTGAGCCAATCTACACAAGAGAGAAGATTATGAGCGATGCGAAAGTGGAGTTTGAGATAGGTGATTACTACGATGGTACCGCTCTGGCAGAGATAGATGCAAAGATGTTTGGCAGGTGTGTTGGTATGGCGGTGGTGCCCTACGATGTCATTCCAAATGAGTCGGCCGTGATTTGGTATACAACCTACAATGTGAGCGACTATACGGAGTGGGGCTGTACCGATGAGGATATCTATACGGAGCTTATTACCTATGGTTATAATTATAACGTGGAGAGCGTTGTGGTGAATAGCGAGGGCGGTGTGGCGGTTCTGCCCTACGAAACTCCCTATACATTTGTAGGTCTTGCCCAAGATGCCAACGATAACTATGGCCCAGGAACCCTCTATGTGGTGAATTTAAGTAGATTGGGAACCTCGCCTGCCGAGGAGTTTATCGCCTCGCTCGAATCAATGAGTGCCCCACTGCTATCGGCCCAAAAGGGTGAAGTACCCGCCCGCACGCCACGCATCTCTGAACGCCAGACCTCTACCTTCGGGGTGCAGATGACAAGACCAGAGGAACAAAAATTGACGGAGAAAGAGGTGGCGACCGAGCCTATGAGTTGTGCCATCGGCAGACGATTTGTTGTGACCAAATAGTTGAAAAAATATTAACCTTAAACTTAAATTTGTTATGCGTTTCTTGCAAGTAGACCCCATCCACGCAGACTCGTTGGCGCAGAATCTGACACAGAAAGTGGAGCAGATTAAGGAGATGCCCATCAATGAGGCTCTCGAATTTGTAACCAAAGGACTTCTCGGTTTCTTCTGGGATATCCTTATTTGCGTTGCGATATACATTGTTGCACGCTGGATTATCCGCTACATTGACCGTCTATTGGGACGTGTGTTTGAGCGTAAAAATGTAGAAATTTCGCTCGGCAAATTCATACGTTCGCTGGTTCGTGCTGCACTGTATGTAATTGTTGTGATTACCATTGTTCGCAAGTTGGGTATTGATACCTCTTCGTTTGTTGCACTGCTGGCCTCGGTTGGTGTTGCCATCGGTATGGCACTCAGCGGTACCTTGCAGAACTTTGCGGGTGGTGTTATGATTCTTTTGTTGCGCCCCTTCCGCATTGGTGACTACATCCAAACACAGGGTATTGAGGGTTCCGTAAAGGAGATTAAACTCTTCAATACCGTAATCAATACCGTTGATAATAAACTTATTACTCTGCCTAACGGTCCTATTGTGAATAACATCATCAATAACTTCTCGGCCGAGAAACGTCGTCGTGTGGATATGACTGTTTCGATTAGCTACGGTGACGACTATGATACTGCACGCAAGGCAATCCTGGAAATTGTGGGTGCCGATAGTCGCGTAATGAAGGAGCCTGCACCATTTGTTGTGTTGGGTGCTTTGGGTGAGAGCGCACTCTCTATCACCATTAGGATTTGGACAGCAAGTGATGATTATTGGGGTGTCTATTTCGACCTGAATGAGAAGTTCTACAAAGAGCTTCCCGCAAAGGGTGTACACTTCCCCTATCGCAAGTTGGATGTACAGATTACAGAAAAGAAATAATGGCTTGATTGTTTAACTTCCTGCGCCCGCAAAATTTGATTTTGCGGGCGTTTTTATATGCTTGGGGAGGTGAATATGGGTGGTTTAATAGGAAATCTTACATATAGTTAATATATTTGCAAAACGGATGAAATATGGTTGAACTATGAATTTTAATAAACGATATAGTGCGCTCTCTTGCCTTCTGCTTTCTGTGATAGTGGGATGTTGTGTGGATAATAACCCTGATGATACTCCACAGGGTTTTGTGGAGAAAGAACCAATAGAGGTGGTCTATACGAGCGCGCAATTTGCCTATATGGGTGACTATGTTGGCGAGCAGACCTCCGATGGGTGGATGGTGACGCTCTCCACCGATATGGATATGGACAATTCGGGTAATCCGAAGGGGGAGGGTAGTCAGTTGCAGATTCTGCTCAACGGATACTACAACTATAAGCAGGAGCCCAATGTGCAATTTGCCGAGGGTATCTACTCTCCGCAGGTCAACTCTGGCGACTATGCTGCCTTTACCTTTGTGGATGGATATATGGAACACGTTGAGCTCCCAAGTGGGCGTATTGAGCTCCCCGCCTCAACCTATTATGGCTATTTTGCGGAGGGTAGTACGACTATGGAGGTTGATTTGCTTGACGATGGAGTAGTCGATGTGCGCTCGAATGGTGATGGTACCCACACGATTGAAGGTGTGCTTGTGGGCGAGAGGTGTGTGAAGCGCAGATTTTTGTGGAGTGGCACCATTGAGCCCACCATATATGTTAAACCCGAGGTGCCCAACTCAACCATTGCTACCAATAAGTCGTTGAGTGGCACGGTGAAGGGGGCACTGCAAGATCGTGGCGACTACTTTGGCTTGAAGGATAAATCGTGCCGAGTATTTATGCTCTATTTGGGTGAGAGTGGGGTGGATTTGACCTCCAATCCACCTATGGGTAATGGCTCGGTTGTACGCTTGGATTTGTTGGTTCCTTGGGATAGCAACGCTACGGATGGTGTGCCAGTAGGCAAGTATGAGATGGTTGTGCGAAATGCCGATACATCCATCGACCGAGATGCCTTGGTTCCATTCCGTGCCATTTCTGGACTTCCCGACTGCTTTGCTCTTCCCTTTTGGAGTGGCGCGTGGTATGTGGAATATGTGGATGGCGCGTGGGGAGAAGAGTATGCCCGCATAGATGGTGGCGAGGTTACTGTGGAACGCAGTGCCTCGGGAGAGCACCACATAACCGGCACACTCTATGATTGCGCAACACCCACCCACACCGTTGCTGTGGATGTGGTTGTGGATAGTTTTGAAATTCTATAAAAGCCGAAGATATGAAAAATTGCAGATTGATACTACTTGCTATTTCGATGCTCTCGTTGTTGGCGGTAGGTTGTGATAGGCCCGATAGTGGCGAGGCTCCCGATGCTCCATTTGTGGTTACACCCACTGAATTGACCTTTGATGCAGAGGGCAACTCTGCCGAGGTGAGCATTGAGGTGGGCGGTAGTTGGCAAGCAAGAGTTGTGGAGGGGGCCGATTGGATAGGCATTGATAGGAACTCTGGTGAGGCTGGCATCCATACCCTCACCATTACCGCTTGGCGTAATACGGCCGAGGAGGCGCGCGAGGGGCGTGTCGAAATCTCGTTTGAGAGTATGGTGAAGAGTGTGAAGGTGAGCCAGAAGGGCACCAAAGTTACAATCGCCATCCCCGAGGCCACGCATAAGAATACCTATACGATAAATGGCGTGGAGCATAAGTTTGGCTCTATGGGTGTGATGATGGTGGAGGACAATATATTGGTGGTTGCTACACCAGAGAGTGGAGTGGCGAGTGCCGAGAAGATTTTTGAGTGCCAGGAGTACTTCTATGGTGCAGTCACTCCGCTGTTGCTGAATAAGAAGTTCGATGTGATGACCGAGCAGAGCCTCTATACTATTGTGAGCACCCTTTCGGGCGCACTTTTGGAGGGTGTGGCACCCCTATATCTCGAAGAGGTTACGGCGGGCGAGTGCCAATTGACCAAAGAGGGGAATGTGCTGACCTTGAAAACAGGGTTTGTGTTGGCCGATGGTACGCAGCTTGCAGTCTATGTGGAGGTTTCGGAGAGTGTGGTAATCAATGAGAACAAACTCTCGCGCGGAGATGAGGAGAAGCCGCTTCGCACCTCATTCTACAATGTTGATGCCGAGACAACTGCACTTTACTTCACTCCCGCAGGTATCGACTACTTCGAGGAGTTGGAGATTGCAAGCTGGTATTCCTATATTGTGGTGGATAATTCCCTTGTAACGGGAAGCCGCATAGATGTTGCAGATGTGGGCGATAGACTCTTTATATTTGGCATTGTAGATAATGTTACGGGCAAGGAGTTCGCTATTTCCAATGACGATATGAGGGATGCGGCGGGACACTTCCTCCTCTCCTCGCTCGGCCAGGAGCGTTATATGGCCGATATCGTTTTGGAGATAGAGGGAATTATCTATACGGTTGCGTTTAGCGGAAAGTGTATTTCGAGCGATGTGAAACCCGAGGTTAAGACCAATTACATTACCTATAAAAAGAGAGAGTATGATATTGTTGGTGCAGCGATAGATACCTCGGCCGAGGTGTGGATTGTGGAGCTTACGGTATCTAATGGCAATATTATTACGACCACTGTGCCCAAGGATTTATTTACGGGACAGGCCACCGGCTTTTCGCGCTACCCCGACCTCACGGTTACCTATCTGGACCGCACATATAGTAAGGCCAATGGCGATAGCGGTACAATCATCGCCTCCTACGATGCGGTGAATAGTCGCCTCGATTTGGAGTTTATTGGCTATGGCGACTTGTCGTTTGTCTATTCGGGGGTGTGTGAACAAAAATAGAGATGGATATGAATAACTTGTGGAAAATAGTATTGGGCCTATTGCTACTCGCCCTTGTGGGGTGTGAGCAGATACCTGCCGAGGAACCTACAACGCCTACGATTGAGCCGACCTATGGCTATTATTACTTTGGCGAGGAGGAGGTGCCCGTTAATTCGTTTGTGACCGCCGAGGATGCAACATTTCTGCTCAAAATCTCTCCGCTTGAAGAGGTCGTGAAGGCTACAACCTATGCGATTGTTGGTGTGCGCACCGAACTGCTTGGCGAGGAGCTGAATGTGGAAAACGAGTACCACAACGACGACTATGTTTTCATCTATGAAGACCCCCTCTATTACTTTGCTGCTCGTCGTCCTTTGCGCTCGGGCAAGATACTGCTCGATAGGAACTCTGCGGGAGTTGTGAGGGTGGATATAGATGTGGTGCTCTACGATGGCACACCATTCAAATATAAGAATCTTTCACTCAAAGCACAGGAGTAATTTTGGAGAATAAAATGGATAATTAGAGGGGGCAAAATGGTGATTTTTGCCCCCTAATTATGTTGTTATGTTTTGTAGAAAGAAAAAATATGTGTATATTTGTAGTTGATATGTGTTTTTGGGAACAGATGGCGATGCTTTTTGTTGAAAAAATCACACAAACCCCGAGAGAGAAATTTTTATCACAATTATTAACTAACACTTATTTATTATGAAATTCGCAAAGAACTTTATGATGTATGCTATGGCAGCTGTTGTTGCTGTGGCTATGACTGCGTGCGGTATGCCTACACCCACTCCCGAACCTACTCCTGGTGGTAATAATGGCAATGTGACTTTCACCGTTGCAGCTACCGCAGGTGAGACTACTGCAACCATCAACGTTTCGCACGATGGTACCGCAGAGAACACTTGGTTTGGTTTCCTTACTACCGATACCAAGAAGGCTGATTTGAGCTTGATTTATGAGGTAGTTGGTAATGTTACCGCAGAGCAGCTTATGACTGGTGCTACTGCAACTATCAACCTCACCGACCTTGAACTCGCAACCGAGTACAAATATGTTGTATTTGGCTTGAATGCAGATGGTAGTATGTATGGTACTGCTGGTTCGGCTGTTTTCACTACCGAGGATGGTAGGAGCTTCACCGAGAACTCGGCTTGGACCATTGAGTATATTGGTAGCTACACCCCCGAGGGTAGCGAAGAGACCTACCTCAACTGTGTGAATGTTACTTCGACTGACAATAATACCTACTATATGGATTATTTCACTCCCGAGCAGTGGGAGTCTGTTAAGACCGATATGTATGGCTACGTTGAGAGCTTGGTTGCACAGATGAAGGCATATCTCGGCCAGATCAATGCTCAATTGGAGGCAGCAGGTTATCCTGCCTACACCTTTGAGGAGCTCTTCCTCTACTCTGGTGGTCTTGCTTCTTTGGGCGAGCTCGATCCCGGTCAGTATATTGCTGTTGCTTGGGGTGTTACCGCAGATGAGAAAGTTAGTCGCCTTTACGCTAAATCCGCAACCTTCGAGGTTGTAGAGGAGGAGGCAACTCCTGCCTATGCAGCTTGGCTTGGCAACTGGACTGTAACTGGTCCTGGTTCGACTTACTCCGAAGAGGCAGGAGATTATGTTGCTGGTGAGGTTTCGTTCGATATCACTATCACTAAAAATGTAAATAACAAATCGTTCTTGGTTGACGGTTGGAATGGTGTTACCGGCCTTCCCTTCGTAGCAGCATACGATGCAGAGTATGACGCATTCGACATTCAGGGCCAGATTCTTGCCGAGAATGTTGAGTTCAGCGATGGTTCTATTGCTTCCCAGATTATCTTGGGTGGTATTTTGGGCAATAGCGTATATCTCGAAGCATTTGCATACGCAATTCACGCAGAGGATGGTAGTGTAGTGGTTGCTCCTTACAAGTATGACATCGGTGAGGCAGAGCCTTTCTCGTTCCCCGAGATTATCCACTTTGTTGCATTCGAGGGTGAGCAGGGTCTCTACTATTTCGCTGACACTATTTCGGGCACAACTATGGCTATGACTCCCGCGGCAGCTCCCGCAGAGGTTATGGGTAAAAACTTGGGTATGTTCCAGGGTAAGAAGATCAATACCAAAGTTGAAACAACTCCCTATGAGTTCTACAAACCCGGTAGCGATAAATTCACTTCGTTCAGCCTCAAATAAGAAGCTACAATAACAAGAAAGTCCGCTCCGAAGAGCGGACTTTCTTTTTGTACCTATATGTTTGCAGGAGATATACCCCTTACAGCAGACGCTTGATGTATTTGAAGAGCTTGTAGGGCATATAGCGCAGAGGTAGGTCTATCCAATCGGGGGTGGTGACAACAGTGCGGTAGTGGGTGAAGGCATCGAAACTATACTTGCCGTGGTAGCGTCCCATACCCGAGTTGCCAACACCGCCAAATGGGGCCTTGTCATTGACAATGTGCATAATGGTGTCGCCAATGCACGCTCCGCCCGAGGTTGTGGCTCGGAGTATCTTTTCGCCCTCCTTGCGCGGGCCGAAGTAGTAGAGTGCCAACGGGCGTGGGCGCTCACCGATGAACTCCACAACCTCCTCCCTGTTCTCGAAGGTCACAACGGGCAGTACGGGACCAAAAATCTCCTCCTGCATAACCCTTGCACCCATATCGCTCACCTCCAAGAGTGTGGGCTCAATAAATCGTTCCGCGGGGAGTGTCCTGCCACCTGAGAGCACCTTGCCTTCCGTCAGGTAGCCCGCAACGCGCTCAAAGGCTCCACTGCTGACCATACGGCCATAGTGGGGACTTTCGGCCACATCCTTGCCGTGCAGCTCCCTGATGGCCACTCCAAATGCCTCCACAAAGTTCTCTTTGAGCGAAGAGTGAATCATTAGGTAGTCGGGAGCAATGCAGGTCTGGCCCGCATTGATGCTCTTGCCCCACGCAATACGTTTGGCAGCAACCTCCACATTCGCCCCACAATCGACAATGCAGGGACTTTTGCCACCCAATTCGAGAACTACGGGGGTGAGATTTCGGGCCGCCGCCTCCATAACGGTGCGTCCGAGGGTAGGGGAGCCGGTGAAGAAAATCACATCGAACTTCTGCTCCAAAAGAGCCGTATTGACATCCCTATGGCCATTGATAACCGTCACATATCGCTCCTCAAAGGTGCAACCAATCATCTGCACCAAGACCTGTGCCGTGTGGGGCACCGCAGGTGAGGTCTTCAAGATTGCTGTACAGCCCGCCGAAATTGCGCCCACAAGAGGATTTAGCAAGAGTTGTACGGGGTAGTTCCACGGAGCCATAATAAGGGCTGTGCCGAGAGGTTGGCTCATAACCTTCGTGCGCGAGGGGAACATCTTGATGGGCGATGGGGTGCGCTTTGTGCGCATCCAACCACCGAGGTGGCGCAGGTGGTTGCGAATCTCGCCATCCACAATGCTCAACTCGGTCATCACAGCCTCCTCGTAGGATTTATGCAAATCTTTCCACAGTGCCTCACACAAAGGCTTCTCCCACACTTTTAGAGCCTCGCCCAGACGGGTTAGCTGGCGAATTCGAAACTCCTTTGAGAGAGTCGCACCGCTATTGAAATGGGCCCTCTGCGCCTCGACCTTTGCGCCGAGAAATTCGGAAAGTTGATTGTTCATAATTTGTTATGGTACAAGTATTTTCAGCCTCTTGTCCTCGATGCTATACCTCACGGGGGTGGTGCCGAGTGCCTCGCCATCAACCTCTACATCACGAGGCTCATCGGAGGTAATCTCAATGGTGCGTCCCTTGTAGTTATGCACCCTCTTGACGCTATAAATCTTACCATCAAAGAGTTTGCCAACAACCGTTAGGATGCGAGGAATCGACATCGTCTCAATCACCGTAACATCCAACAGTCCATCATCGGCCACCGAGTCGGGTAGTTGCAACATACCGCTGCCATTGTACTTGCCAATGCCAATTGAGGTGCTCATAATCAGCCCCTTGGCCTCATTCTCACCATCAACCCTCACAGCCATACGGCACGAGCGGTAGTCCAAAACCGACTTGGCAAGCCCCGTCATATAGGACATCTTGCCATTCTTGCCCTTGTCCTTCATCTTGCACACGCGAAGATTGACAAAGGCATCCAATCCCGAGCCACTCACATTGACGCAGTAGCGACTCGCCTCATTGCCATTGTAATCCACAAAGGTTGTCTTGGCAACATCCTGCACAAACTCCTTGCCCGCAGCAATCACGTCGATAGCCCCCTGATAGTCGCGTGGAATACCAAACGAGCGAATCCAATCGTTACCCGTACCCACGGGAATAACACCCATCCTAACCTGAATCGAAGGGACCTCCTGTTGCATAAGTATGCCGTTGGCCACCTCGTGAATTGTACCATCGCCACCAATCGCAATGAGGTTGCGGTAGCCGTCCTCCACAATGCCCCTCTTGGCCAACTCAATGGCGTGGTAGCGGTAGCCCGTGAAGACGGTGTCGAAGTCGATACCCTTGGCGTAGAGCATACGAGCAATATGTTCCCAATCGCGCCCACAACGGCCACTGCCCGAAAGCAGATTGACAATTGCAAGCCACCTATTATTTTTCGTACTCATCAAATCTTCAATTATTTACATTAGGTGTGCGCCCCCGAGAGTGTGGAGGCGCACAATCCTTTATAGTTGGGCTCAACTAATTTGCTACTTCAAAGGAGCGTGCTCCAATGTGTAGCAGAGATAGTTGTAGAACTTCTCAACCGATGCAATATTCACCTTCTCGTCGGGCGAGTGGGGGTAGCAAATGGTGGGACCAAACGAAATCATATCCATCTTGGGATATACGCCACCAATGATACCGCACTCCAAACCTGCGTGGATGGCCATAATCTCGGGCTTCTTGCCGTAGAGTGCCTGATAGCCCTCCTGCATAGTGTGGAGAATAGCCGACTCGGGGTTGGGATTCCAACCATCGTAAGCACCGCTCAACTTAACACTCGCACCTGCCATCTCGCAAACGGTCTTCATCTGCTGTGCCAAGGCCTCCTTCTCGCTACGAACCGAAGAACGCAAGAGGCAGAGGATGGTAAATTTGCCCTTCTCCGAAACCACCCTTGCAAGGTTGGTCGAAGTCTGCACCAAACCAGGCATAGTGGTACTCATCTTCACGATACCGTTTGGCAAACCAACAACAGCGTCAATCAAGTCCTGGGTGTCGAAAATATCAATGCACTTCGAGGGACATTTAACGGGCACAGCCTTGAACGAGATGCTATCCTCGATGCCCTTAAACTCGGTCTGGTAGAGTTTCTCATAGCGTTTAACAGCTGCAAGGAACTTTTTCTCATACTGTTTCAGAACAGCAACGGTTGCAAATGCCTCCCTGGGGATAGCATTCCTCAAACCGCCACCATCAATATCGCACAACAGAATGCCGAATTTATCCATAAAGGTCTTCAAGAAACGGCACATAAGTTTGTTGGAGTTGGCCCTTTGGAGGATAATCTCCATACCCGAGTGACCACCCTTCAAGCCCTTGATTTCGAGCTTATAACCGCTGAAATCGCTCTTCAAAATACGACCTGTGCCGTAGCGAAGTGTGGCGTTGAAGTCCATACCACCTGCGCAACCAACATACAACTCGCCCTCGGTCTCGGAGTCCATATTCAAGAGAATCTCACCCTTCAACTGGCCAGCCTTCAAACCAAAAGCACCATCCATACCGGTCTCCTCGGTAGCGGTGAAGAGTGCCTCGATGGGGCCGTGTTTGAGATCTTTTGCCTCCAAAACAGCCATCATTGCAGCCACACCGATACCGTTATCAGCACCAAGAGTAGTGCCATTGGCAGTCACCCAATCACCATCAATGTAGGCCTCAATGGCGTCGGTGTCGAAGTTGAACTCTTTGTCGGAGTTCTTCTGGGGTACCATATCGACGTGCGATTGGAGAACGATAGTCTTGCGGTTCTCCATACCGGCAGTTGCAGGTTTCTTAACCAAGATGTTGTGAGCCTCATCCTCCGAGTACTCCAAGCCCAAGCCTTTTACGAACTCGATGATGTATTTGCGAGCTGCCTCCTCATTGTGCGAAGGGCGGGGGCATTTGGTAAGGCCCTCAAAATTTTTCCAAACTGCTACGGGAGCGAGTTTTGAGAGATTTTTGTCCATAATAGTGTTTGTTTTTAGTTTTTATGTTTAGTTGTTCAATTATTTTCCATTTCGTTTTCATCGGCACTCTTGCCCTCAAAAGCCCTCACAATACGGCTCACGAGCGAGTGGCGGATGATGTCCTTATTATCGAACTCTACAATACCGATGCCATCTATCCCGCGCAACATCTCCACAGTGCGAGCCAATCCCGAATCGCTCTTCTTGGGTAGGTCTATCTGTGTTAGGTCGCCTGTGACAATAAACTTTGCATTGCGGCCCATTCGCGTCAGGAACATCTTAATCTGGGGCAGGGTAGTGTTCTGTGCTTCGTCGAGTATGACGAAAGCGTTGTCGAGTGTGCGGCCCCTCATATATGCCAATGGGGCAATCTGCACAACTCCCTCCTCAATGAATTTCTGCAACTTGGCGGGCGGAATCATATCGTTCAGCGCGTCATACAAGGGTTGCAGGTAGGGGTCCAATTTCTCCTTCAAATCACCTGGGAGAAACCCCAATCGCTCGCCTGCCTCGACCGCAGGGCGAGTGAGGATGATGCGCTTTACCTCTCGGTTTTTGAGCGCACCCACTGCAAGTGCAATGGCGGTGTAGGTCTTGCCGCTACCTGCGGGACCAACTGCCATCAGTAGGTCGTTGGACTTATATAGTTCAACGAGTCGTTGTTGGTTTTTAGTACGCGCCTTGACGATAAGCCCGTTATTTCCATAGACAATCACATCGGCATCTGCCACTTCGCTCTCCGCGTGGGGCAGTCCGCCCTGAAAAATCTGGTTAATAACGCTCACCGAGATATGGCCATACTTGTCGTAGTACAGCACCAGAGCCTCCAACCTCTCCTCCAAACGTGCAATCTCGTCGTCGCTACCAATTGCTTTGATGGCATTGCCTCGTGCTACGAGTTTGAGTTTAGGAAAAAGGTCGCAAATCCTGTTAAAGTTAGAATTTGCGACCCCATAGAAGTCGAGAAGCCCAATACCTTCAATAGATATGCTCTTCTCTGCCATTTATCTTGTTCTCAATCGCCTAGAACATCAAACCAAGCGAAACGTACCAAGTGTTAGTCTCGGGATTTACGTTGTTGAAGTTGAAGAGTTCGGCAATGTTGCGGGGCTCAACAAGCCAACCACCAAGGTAGCGGAAATCTACCATAAGGAAGTTGAAGAGGTCGATACCTACACCAGCTGCCCAAGTGTACGATACATCGTTCCAGTTGATACCTGCAACGTTTGCATTTTCACCAGTGATAGCCATATTGGAGTTGAACTTAACAACAGGACCAGCCTGAACACGAGCGTTGAACAAACCAAGGTCCATACCCAAACCTGCCAACACGGGGATGGAGAACTCGTTGAGAGTGATCTCCTGCTGAACACCATTTGTCTGATTGAACTGACCTTTCTGCCAGTTGTACATAATCTCGGGCTGCAAGTGAATCGAGAAGATGCCAAGAGGAGCGTTTAAACGCAACATAAGACCAGCATTGTAGCCCATTGCGCCATCAAATACACCCTGAATGCCATCACCGTCCATCTGAACATCGCTTGCCGACGAGGTCAAACCAGCCTTGGCACCAATCCAAAACCACCTGTGGCTCTGGGCATTAACGGTAGTGATTGCCATAAGAGCAACGGCTACCATCATAATCACTTTTTTCATAACTTTTGTTTGGTATTATTAGTTGAACTTAATTTGTCGTTTCTCGTGGTTGTGCCACAAATATAGTAATTTTTTGCAAACAACTCGCTTTTACCGAGTTATTTTCCAAAAATAGCAACTTTTTCTACGGTTTTTTATTAGAACATTACACCAATGCTCAAATTCCAGCTTGTGCGGTTGGTGTCGATGCTACCTGCCAAGTCGTCGGCCTTGATTTCGCCACCATTGAAGTTGCCATTGTAGCGAATCTCGGCAATCAGGGAGAGAACCTTTACACCCAAACCAGCGGTCCAGGTTGCTTTGGGCTCCTTGTAGGCACCAATAAAGTCCTCTTCGGTCAAATCACCGAAGCCTTTCTCGGAGGTGATGGAGAATACGGGGCCGGCATTAACCCTTACACTCGCAAGGCCACCCAAACCAAACTCTGCACCCAGAAGAATGGGGAGGTCGATGTATTTGTGCGACTCGGGCTCGGGAGCTTTCTCGCCTGGCAAGAAATCCTCAATCGAAGGAATGTCGATGGTGGTCTTGGTGTACTGCAACTCGGGCTGGATGTAGATGGGAAGTTTGGGGAGGTTGATACGCGCAAATACGGTACCAGTCCAACCCGTACCCTCGGCAGTGATGGACTCTTTGAGTTGATCCTCATTCAGGGGAATATTCTCGCTCGAAGAGATGATTCCGATTCGTCCGCCCACATTGAAGATGCCCAAAATGTTGTTATTGGCACTTGCGGAGAGCAAAGTGCATACCACAGCAAGGAGTGTGAGAGTAAGTTTTTTCATAATTTTATCGAATTTTTGTCTGTTTTACCTTAATTTATATAGACTTTCACGCTACAAATATAGCATATATTTTCAAAAATGGTGCAAAAGATGGAAAATTTCTCAAAGTTACTTATCTTTGCGCTCGAAATCAAAAGAAGCAGAGTTATGAGTTTAGTCGCAATAGTTGGTCGCCCCAATGTGGGCAAGAGTACATTTTTCAACCGTTTGGTGGGTATGCGTCAGGCAATTGTCGATTCTACGGCAGGCACTACTCGCGACCGCCACTATGGTAAAACCGATTGGAATGGTAGGGAGTTTTCGCTTATTGATACGGGTGGTTACTCGGTGGGTAGTGATGACGCCTTCGAGGAGGAGATTCGCAAGCAGGTGCATCTGGCAATTGATGAGGCCGACCTGATTCTCTTTATGGTGGAGGTTTCGACCGGTATTACCGACCTCGACCAGATGGTTGCCGATGTGTTGCGTCGCAGCAAAAAGCCCGCCCTCTTGGTTGTGAATAAGGTTGACAACTACGAGCTTATCTATGGCTCCAACGAGTTCTATGCTCTTGGTTTGGGTGACCCCTACTGCATCAGTTCGATGAGTGGTAGCGGTACGGGCGATTTGATGGACAAAATTGTGGAGATGTTGCCCGAGGATAAGCCCGAGGTTGTGGAGGAACTCCCCCGCATCACTATTGTGGGCCGCCCCAATGTGGGTAAATCGTCGCTCACAAACGCACTTCTTGGTACCGAGAGGAATATTGTGACCAACATTGCAGGTACCACACGCGACAGTATCAACACTCGCTACAACAAGTTCGGCTTGGATTTCTACCTTGTCGACACGGCAGGTTTGCGCAAGAAGGGTAAGGTGACCGAAGACCTTGAATTCTACTCGGTTATGCGCTCCATTAGGGCCATTGAGAACTCCGATGTATGCGTGCTGATGTTGGATGCTCGTCAGGGTATCGAGTCGCAGGATATGAACATCTTTTCGCTCATTGTTCGCAACAAAAAAGGCTGCGTGATTGTGGTCAATAAGTGGGACTTGATTGAGAAGAGCAACAATACAATGAAGGAGTGGAAGGAGGCTCTGCTCTCCAAGCTCGCACCCTTCAACGATGTGCCCATTATCTTCACTTCGGTGATTAACAAACAGCGCATTATGGATGTGTTGCAGACCGCAATCAAGGTGCACGAAGCTCGCTCGCGTCGCATCTCCACAAGCGAGTTGAATGAGTATCTATTGCCTATTATTGAGGAGACACCTCCTCCAATGACCAAGGGTAAGTACATCAAAATCAAATATATCACCCAGCTTCCCACCGTAACGCCCTCGTTTGCGTTCTTTGTGAATCTGCCCCAATATATCCGCGACCACTATCGCCGATTCTTGGAGAATAAGATTCGTGAGCATTGGGATTTTTGTGGGGTGCCGATGCAGATATATTTCCGCCAAAAATAATCAAGAGGCATCTTGTGGGTGCTTTTTGCACCAAAATTCAGAGAGCGAGTTCCTCACCTACGATAAGTAGGCTGCGGACTCGCTCCTTCTTTTGGCACAAAAATCCCACCACAATCTACCTCTTGATGCAAGAGTGTCTTGTGGGCGATTACTGCATTGCACTTTAATGAGCGAGTTCCTCATTTGCGAAGAGCAAACTGCGGACTCGCCTTCTTGTTTGGCACAAAATTTCCTCCGCAATATACCTCCTGCTGCGAAAAGTATCTTTCGGAGGCTATGCCTGCTTTGGTTTCAACCCATTTTTTATTACCTTTGCGATGGTCTAATAAAAGAGAAAAATGAATCCCAAAATAAGGACATATTCGATGCCCGTTGCGATGGTGGTTGGTGCTTTGTTGCACAAGCCGATTGCGGGCCTTGATGTGCTCTCTCCCTACCTCATTGCAGCGATGCTTTTTGTGACATTCACGAGGGTTAAAGCACGCGAACTAAAACTCCAACGAATCCACGCGGGACAAATTGCAATTCAGATAGTTGGCAGTATTGCGCTCTACCTTTTGTTGAAGAGGTTTGGGGTTGATGAAATCATCTGTCAGGGAGCCTTGATTTGCGTCTTTATTCCCACTGCTATGGCCTCGGTTGTGGTGGGTGGAATGTTGGGTGCCAATGTCACTACAATGACTACTTTTACACTCCTTTCGAACCTGTCGGTGGCGGTGGTGGCTCCTGTGGTTTTCTCCTTTGTTGGCACCAATACAGAGCTCCCATTTTTAACCTCATTTTGGCTCGTTTTCCGTAGGCTGTTGATGCTTGTTGTTATGCCCTTTGTGGCGGCTCAACTATTGGATAGGGTAGCGCCCAAGGCCTACGAATATGTCCAAAATCACCAATCGTGGTCGTTCTATTTGTGGCTCTGCTCGCTCACAATTCTCATCTCTTCGACCACCAAATTTATCCTTGCCCAACCTGTGGAGAGTGTCGGCTTGGAGCTGATTATGGCGGCGATGGCTGGCGTGTTGTGCATTGGTCAATTTGCCATTGGTAGGTGGTGGGGCAAGAGGTGTGGCGACAAAGTTGCGGGTGGTCAGTCGGTGGGGCAGAAGAATACACTGCTTGCTATCTTGCTGGCGCAGAGCTATCTGCATCCACTCTCTTCGGTAGCCCCTGCCGCCTATATTGTTTGGCAAAATATTATAAATAGTATTCAACTATCTCGTAAAAAATAGAGAGCAACACTTTCGGAAGTTGCTCTCTATTTTTCTACTCTACCTCCTCTTGTTCGGGAGGGGGACAGCCGTACATACCCGAAGGCTCCGGCTCACAAGCTACGAGGGTTGCAATGCCTACAAACCCCAGAGCCCAAATCAACCATCGTGCGATACGCTTTTTCATAGGCTATTCGTTCTTCTTATTGAGTTTTATGGTGATTTCCTCGGTTGCTTGGCCCTCATACCACGGGCCTTCGCCATTGGCGTAGTCGCTCTCGGAGGTGGTTACAACAACCGATGCGGAGTCGAAGGCCCCGTTTTCCTCGCCGTCGATATCATCCGCCACCAATTCGTGCTGGTTGGTGGGAAAACTGCCATATTGTAACCTCACCTTACCTTCTGCGGAGGTCAGCCCCGTTGCGAGGGTGTCGACGTTGTTTAGCTCGTTGGTTATGTAGCGCTGCACGACACTCACGCGAATACCCTCAATGGGTGCATCATTCTCGCTATCAACCACATCCACGTCGAAATTGTACTCCGCATAGGGGCATCCATACTCTGGTGCGGGCATTGGACAGCCGTACATATCGGGACCACCACCACACGATGAGAAGGCTCCAAATCCAAGGAGTGCCATCAGGAATTTCAGAAGTTTGCTTTTCATAGGCTTATTTGTTTTTTTGGGTCATTTCAATCATCACATCGTGAGTAGCGGTGCCTTTGTGCCAACCACTATTGCCTGGATTTTTGTAGTCGTTCTCGTCGGTGCTTACGATGACTCTTGTGGATGCGTAAAGGCCATTTTCCTCGCCATCCACATCCTGAACAAAGAGGGTGTGGTTGTTTTCGGGGAAGGTTTGAAGTCGTAGGGTCGCCTTTCCCTCTGCCGATGTGGTGACGGTGGTGTATTCATACTCACTGCTGTGTCCACTAATATCCAATTGAAGGCCCTCGATGGGGGCGTGGCTCTCACTATCGATTACTTCCACATTGAAAACATAGTCGGCACTGGGGGTACCATACATACAAACCATACCACCTCCGCCAATGTTATCAATAACCTCACACGAGGTAGCTACGGTTGAAAAACCAAGGATTCCGAGAATCCATCTGATGAGTTTGCAATTCATAAGTCGTATTGTTTTTTTAGGGGTTATTTCTAATTAATCTTGTGGGGGCATCTTTTTGAGGGCGAATATTTGCCTGATATATGCAGTACCCTGATCGAAATCGCCATCACCATCCTTCATATCTTTGGCATAGATAGTGTGAATTATAAAGTCAGATGCAAATTTACCATCGTGTGCAGTGTCATCAATATCGTCAATGCCAATTTTTATCTCTTTCTGTTTCCCAAATCCTTCGTCGGAGTAGAATAGGGTACAGTCACCTTGTTTATTGGTCAATCCAAGCGCGACAGTGTCGGCCTCGTTCTCCACGACGCTGACCTTGATGCCCATAACGGGGTAGCCACTCTCCTTGTCGTAGACATCCACCATCACTTTGTATTCCGCGTGAGGGCTACCATAGGCGCACGCTACAAAGCCTACGGTGGCAACTCCTCCGAAGCCCAACAACATCATCATTTTTTTCAGTACCTTACTCTTCATAGAATTAGGTGTTTATATATATTAGATGCACAAGCACCCCAAAACGTTGCACGCTCCACGCATTTTTTTCGTTTTTCTGCAAAAAAAGCGCCCGACTACAATATAGTCAAGCGCAAGGTATGAAATTTTTGTCGTATTTGCAACAAAAATCCCCTGTATTTTAACAGATTACTCTGCTTTGGGAAGTGTGGCAAGTGCCGAGTCCATACGGCGGAGGCTCTCCTCCTTGCCGAGTACCTCGCACATATCGTACATACCGAAGCCTTTGGGCTCGCCCACAATTGTGAGCCTCCAAGCGTTCATAATAAGGCCCATACCGATTTGGTTCTCGGTAATCCAGCCACCAACAACCCTCTCCATTTCGGCTGCGGAGAACTCCTCGATACCTGCCAAGATGTTCCTCAACTCGCCAATAATGCGGGGAGCATCGGCCTTCCAATACTTCTTGGTTGCCTTCTCATCGTAGGCGGTGGGTGCCTCAAAGAGGAACGACGAAAGGCCCCAGAACTCCTCGGGGAAGGTGGCCCTCATCTTAATCTGCGACGCAATCTTCACAACCTTCTCGCGCGAGAGCTCAATGCCACGCTCTTTGAGTTGTGCCTCATAGATGTCGGCAATCTCCTCGTTGTCCCTTGCGTGCATATACAGTGCGTTGAACCAATGTGCCTTGTCGGGGCTAAACCTTGCGCCCGATTTGCCAACCCTCTCCAACGAGAAGGCCGCAATCAGCTCATCCATATTGAAAATCTCCTGCTCGGTGCCGGGGTTCCAGCCGAGAAGAGCCAACATATTGATAAATGCCTCGGGGAAGTAGCCATCCTCACGATAACCACGCGACACCTCGCCCGAAGGTGCAACGAACTTCAAGGGGAATACGGGGAAGCCGAGTTTGTCGCCATCGCGCTTGCTCAACTTGCCCTGACCTGTGGGTTTCAACAGCAAGGGAAGGTGTGCAAACTCGGGGCGACTCTCCTCCCAACCAAATGCACGATAGAGCAGATAGTGGAGTGGGAGAGAGGGCAACCACTCCTCGCCACGAATGACGTGCGAAATCTCCATCAGGTGGTCATCCACAATGTTTGCCAAGTGGTAGGTGGGGAGTGCGTCGGCCGATTTGTAGAGAACCTTGTCATCGAGTGTCGAGGTGTTCATCTCAACGTGGCCACGAATAAGGTCATCCATCTCTACAACCTCATTCTCGGGCATCTTGAAACGGATAACCCACTGGTCGCCACGAGCTTTGCGCTCCTCAACCTCCTCGGGCGAAAGGCGCAAAGATGTTGCAAGTTTCTCCCTCACGGCATAGTTGTAGCAGAAAGTCTCACCATTGGCCTCCATCTCGGCACGCAGGGCGTTCAACTCCTCGGGAGTGTCGAATGCGTAGTAGGCGTTGCCACTCTCAACGAGTTGGAGTGCATATTTGAGGTAAATTTCCTTCCTTTCGCTCTGGCGATAGGGGGCGTGGGGGCCACCTTCGCGGACACCCTCGTCAATCTTAATACCACACCATTCGAGCGACTCCATAATGTACTCCTCGGCACCCTCAACGTAGCGGGTGGAGTCGGTATCCTCAATGCGGAGGATGAAGTCGCCACCCCTCTGACGGGCAAAGAGGTAGTTGTAGAGTGCGGTACGAACACCGCCAATGTGGAGTGCACCGGTAGGTGATGGCGCAAACCTTACCCTTACTTTTCTTTCCATATGATTTTGAATTTTGAATTTTGCATTTTGAATTAGACGTTAAACAGGAAGTGCATAATGTCGCCATCCTGCACAACATACTCCTTGCCCTCAACACCAATCTTGCCGGTCTCGCGGCAAGCCTTCTCGCTACCGAGGGCTACATAGTCGGCATATTTGATAACCTCGGCACGGATGAAGCCACGCTCGAAATCGGTGTGAATAACGCCCGCAGCTTGGGGAGCCTTGCAGCCCTTGGTGTAGGTCCAAGCCCTCGACTCGTCGGCACCTGTGGTGAAGAAGGTTTCCAAGCCGAGCAATGCGTAGGCGGCCTTGATAAGGCGACTTACTCCCGACTCCTCAATGCCCAACTCCTCCAAGAAGATTTGGCGCTCCTCGTAGCTATCGAGCTCGGCAATGTCGGCCTCGGTGGCAGCTGCCACAATGAGCAACTCGGCCTTCTCCTCGCGGATGGCCTCGCGCACAGCCTCAACGTAGGCATTGCCCGAAGTGATGCTCGCCTCATCCACGTTGCAAACATAGAGCACGGGCTTGTTGGTCAGCAGACACAACTCTGCAACCCACTTTGCGTCCTCTTTGTTGTCGATCTCCACCGAGCGAGCAGCCTTACCCTGCTCCATAGCCTCCTTGTAGCGACAGAGAATCTCATACTGACGTTTTGCAACCTTATCACCAGCGGCGGCCTGCTTTTGGGTCTTACCAATGCGGTTTTCGATGGTTTCGAGGTCCTTCATAATGAGCTCGGTGTCGATAATCTCCTTATCCCTCACAGGATCTACGGAGCCATCAACGTGGGTGATATTCTCGTTGTCGAAACAACGCAGAACGTGGATAATCGCATCTGTGGTGCGGATGTTTGCAAGGAATTTGTTGCCAAGACCTTCGCCCTTCGATGCGCCTTTTACCAAACCTGCAATATCTACAATCTCAATGGTGGTGGGGATTACACGTTTGGGGTTGTCAATCTCTGCGAGTTTTGCAAGCCTCTCATCGGGTACGGTAATGACGCCCACATTGGGGTCGATGGTGCAAAAAGGGAAATTTGCCGCCTGTGCCTTTGCATTCGACAGACAGTTGAAAAGGGTACTCTTGCCCACATTGGGAAGTCCCACTATGCCGCATTGTAATGCCATAAATCTTCGTGTTTTTCGTAAAGTTTGCGCAAAGATAACCATAAATTTGCTTTCCTCAATCAAAATTTGTAATTTTGAGGGATATAAACACGAATTAAAACCAAATCAAATATGAAACAGAGTCTGAAATTGCTCGAATTGCTCGAAGAGAGCATCGACCGCCAAGTTGAAAATGGTATCTACGAAATTGAACGCGACCTCCTTTTGGAGCGCCTGCGCGGAATCTATGCATCGGTTGTTGCTGCCGAGGCGGTGGCAGAGGAGGAGAGAGTTCTCGATGCTCTGATGGGAATCGGTGTTGCCTCGCAGGAGGAGGAGTCCGAGCCCGAAATTGAGGTTGAGCGCATCTTTGCGGAGGAAGAAGAGCCCGAAGAAGAAACGGAAGAAGAGGATGGTGAAGTGTATCCCGTAGAGGAAGATTTACCTTGTGCAATGTATGGCTGTCCTCCATCTGAATTTGAAGAGGTTCAGCAGGTTGAAATAGAGGAAGAAGAGGAGAATGATGTGGAAGAGGAGCTTGTGCCCGAGGAACCCGCTGTGGAAGAGGAAGAGTCGGTGCAGGAGGAGATTGACCACGAGGCTGTACTCTCGCTCTATGACGACGATGATGACGAAGAGGTGGAGCAGCAGAACGAAGAGGCCATCGAGGAGCTAGCAACCGAAGAAGAGGTTGTGGAGGTGTCCGAGCCCGAGATTGAAGAGTTTGTTGAAGAGGAGGAGGTGCCCGAAGAAGAGCCCACACAGGAGATTGTTGTGGAGGAGGCCCCTGCGCAGGTGGTGCTTGGCGACGTGTTGTCGGGCGAGCAGACCACTTTGGCGGACAATCTTGCAGAGCAAACAATGGATGTGGCGACGGCGGCAAGTGCTTCGGTGTCGTTGCGCAGTGCAATCGGTATCAATGACAAATATATCCTTATGCGCGACTTGTTTGCAGGGGATGCAGACTATTACGACAGAGCCATTGGCCGTCTTGATGAATTCGATTCGCTCGATGAGGCTATGCTCTACATCTACGATAACTTCCACTGGAATCCCAATAGCGAGGGTGCTCGACTGCTGATGGAACTCTTGGCGCGTAAACTCTTTTAATTTAGATTGTTGCAATGCCAAAACTCTATATTATACCCACGCCGATAGGTAATCTTGAAGATATGACCTATCGTGCTGTGCGCCTACTTCGCGAGGTGGATATTGTTCTGGCGGAGGATACCCGTACCTCGCAGGTGCTACTGAAACACTACGGCATAGAGCGTAAGCTCTTCTCGCACCATAAGTTCAACGAACACGCCTCGGTGGAGTTTGTTGCTTCGAAGATTGAGGCGGGACAGAGTGTGGCGCTCATATCCGATGCTGGCACTCCTGGTATTTCCGACCCTGGATTTCTCTTGGTGCGTACCTGTTTGGAGAGAGGGTTGGAGGTGGAGACTCTACCTGGTGCAACAGCCTTTGTTCCAGCATTGGTGCAGAGTGGTTTCCCTTGCGATAAGTTCTGCTTTGAGGGCTTTTTACCCCAGAAGAAGGGGCGCAAAAAACGCCTTGCGGCACTTGCAAATGAGCCTCGCACAATGATTTTCTACGAATCGCCGTTTAGGATTTTGAAAGCTCTTGGTGAGTTTGCCGAAGCATTCGGTGAAGGGCGAAGAGTGAGCGTATCGAGGGAACTTTCAAAGAAGTTTGAGCAGACGGTCAGGGGTAGTGTCCGAGAGGTGATAGAACACTTTGAGGCCCACCCACCCAAAGGTGAATTTGTGATGGTTGTGGAGGGCGCAACCACCAAACACAACGACGAAGAGAGTGATGAAGATTGACGAAATACAGAATAGATTATGATTGAAAATCAGAACAATATTGAGCAAAATGAGAGAAGACAACCACAGCGTATGAATCTTGCAGGTTTCCTCTCCCGCGTGTGGGTTAATACCCGCGCCTTTATGCACGGTAGGTTTGACCTCCGAGAGGGTAGTGCAGCCCAGGAAGAGGTGGTAGATGGTGTGCGTAAAGGTATAGATTTTAGTGGTACCAACCTCTGGGTTTTGATGTTTGCGGTCTTTATTGCATCGCTGGGACTCAATGTGAATTCTACGGCTGTAATCATAGGTGCAATGTTGATTTCGCCCCTTATGGGACCTATTACGGGTATCGGTCTGTCGTTGGGAATCAATGATTTCGAGATGCTCAAAACCGCTTGGCGCAACTTTTTGCTGATGGTGGTTGTGAGCCTTGTGACAAGTACGGCATACTTTGTCATCTCGCCCATTTCGACCGCGCAGAGCGAACTCTTGGCCCGCACGAGCCCCACAACCTACGATGTGTTGATTGCCTTCTTTGGTGGTTTGGCAGGTATGGTGGCACAAACCCGCAAGGAGAAGGCTGTGACGGTAGTGTCGGGTGTGGCTATTGCTACCGCCCTGATGCCCCCTTTGTGTACAGCAGGTTTTGGTATTGCAACGGGTAATCTCCAATATTTCCTCGGAGCAATCTACCTCTTCACCATCAATGCGGTATTCATTGCGGTGGCAACCTACCTTGTTGTGCTCTTTCTGCGCTACGAGAAAAAGACTATCCTCGACCCCGAAAGGCAGAAGAAAAATACTCGCTATATCACCATAGTGATAGTTCTGGTGGGTGTGCCGAGTCTGTTGTTTGCGGCAAACATTGTGCGTCGCACAACGTTTGAGGAGAATGTGGATAGGTATGTGAGCAAGGTGTTCCAATTCAATCGCACAATGATTGTGGATTACACACAGGATTTCCACTATGATGGCAAACTCTCCAAGGTGGAGATTCGCTTGGTTGGAGAGCCCCTTTCGACAGATGTGATTGACAATGCCCGCGCACAGATGGATAACTATGGTCTGCACAATACGGAGCTTGTTGTTAAGCAGGCGGATAGCGATGAAAAACTCGATATTAGTAAGTTGCAAAATAGCTATGCCGATATTATCGAGGAGAAGAATAGGCAGATTCGCGAGTTGCGCGGTAGGCTCTCTTCGCTGACTGCTATCGACACTCTTTCGGGTGCGGATATCTCGCGTGAGCTGGCGCTTGTGACAGCCAATGTGGGCAGCGTATCGCTCTCCAAACATACCATCTACAACAATGGTCAGACCGAGGGTGAGAGTGTTGTTGCGGTGGTTCGTGCAGCAGACGATAGGGAGCCCCTCGATTTGGAGAAAATCCGTATGTGGCTCTCGGTGAGGACAAAGAGCGGAAATGTTAAAGTTATTCAAGAGTAATTCGTTATGGCAAAGAAGGTGAGTAATACCGAGGGGTTGAACTTCTGGCAGAGGGTGGGGTATTACACTCTTTTGGGGGGTGCAAAACTTGTGGGCCTATTGCCCTACTGCATCCTCTACTATGTGGTTGCTCCTTTTATATATTTTGTGCTTTATCGCCTTCTTCACTACCGCCGTGGAGTGGTCAGGGGCAACCTTGCAGCAGCCTTCCCCGAGAAGAGCTTTGAGGAGAGATTGGAGATTGAGCGCAAGTTCTACCACCACCTCTCGGAGATTTTTGTGGATGTTGTGGATATGACAAGTATGTCGCCCAAGACACTCCTCAAACGCATGCAGGTGGTCAATCAGGAGCAAACCGACAGGGAAATTGGAGGGAAGAATTGGATTGGCGCACTCGCTCACTTCGGCGAGTGGGAGTACTTCTCGGTATATGCCATTGAGCACCCCTACCATAACATTGGCGTTTATCACCCATTGAGTAGCAAGGTTATGGATAGGTTTATGCTCTACATCCGTCGTCGTTTCGGTATGGAGGTGGCGCCTATGAATGGATTGGCACGCCCTGTTATGAAAAACCTTCGAGCCGGTGAGCAAATGGCACTCGGACTCATTGCCGACCAACGTCCCCGATGGGCAGAGAGTGACAAAGTGTGGCGCACATTCCTTGGTCAGCCTTCGCTCTTCTTTGGAGGTATTGGAGGGTATGCCAAGAAGTTTAAGATGATGGTTTATGCACTTGATATAGAAAAGGTTAAACCATCACACTACAAGTGTAACTTCATCCAACTCTATGATGGCGAGGAGGATATTCCCGAGAGCGAGATTATGGACCGCTATGTGGAGGCGATTGAGCGAATGATTCGTCGCTCACCCGAATTGTGGCTCTGGTCGCATCGCAGATGGAAACACAAACCACAGCAATACCTCTCTTTGCAAGAGAAGAGTAAGTAATAATCCCAGAAATCTTGTCAGATGGTTGCAACAAAGGTTGTAATACTCAATTGGAATGGTGCCGAGTGGCTCACCCGTTTCCTCCCTCGCGTTGTGGCGAGCGTGCCGTCGTGGGCAACGGTGGTGGTTGCCGACAATGGCTCTACGGATACATCAGAAGAGGTTGTGTCTGGATTTGAGGGGGTTGAGTGGTTGCCATTGGGCGAGAATTACGGCTTTGCCGAGGGGTACAATCGTGCCCTTAAAGGGATGGAAGGAGAGGTTTTTGTGCTACTCAATAGCGATGTGGAGCCTACCGATGGGTGGCTCGAACCACTTGTAGAACGCCTTGTGGATGAGCCAACTGTTGGGGCTGTGCAACCCAAAATAAGGGCCTATAACTCTCCCGAAATGTTTGAGTATGCTGGTGCTGCGGGTGGTTTTATCGACCGCTACGGCTACCCATTCTGTCGTGGCCGAATAATGGGCAATGTGGAGAGGGATGAGAATCAATATGATACTCCCTGTAAACTCTTTTGGGCGAGTGGTGCGTGTATGGCTGTTAGGGCCGACGTGTGGCGCAAGATGGGGGGCTTGGATGGCGACTTTTTTGCCCATATGGAGGAGATTGACCTCTGTTGGAGGATGCAACTTGCAGGCTACGACGTGGAGGTTGTGCCTACGAGCGTGGTCTATCACGTTGGTGGCGGAACGCTCCCCAATAACTCACCTCGCAAGATATATCTCAATTTCCGAAACTCGCTTGCTATGCTTCATAAATGCCTGCCCGAGAATGAGTTGTGGCGCTTGCGAGTAAGACGTGCTATGGATTGGCTCTCGTGGGGTGTCTATGTTGTAATGGGGCAGTGGAGCTTTGCTCGCGCCGTGATGGAGGCACATCGTGACTATCGAAAGTCGCGCCCACAGTTGGATTCCAAGCGTCGCAGGGTGCAGAGTGGGACAGTGAAAAAGGAGCTTGCGACCATCTACCCTCGCTGGATTGTGTGGCGCAACTTTGTGGGCAAAAGATGTTTTTCGCAACTTGATTGGTAGAAAAAGGATAATTTTCAACTTTCAATTTTCAATTTTCAATTTTATTTGTATCTTTGCACCCGCTAATGAAATGTTAGCGATTCATTGAGCCATGGTGTAATGGTAACACTGCAGATTTTGGTTCTGTCATTCTGAGTTCGAGTCTCGGTGGCTCAACGACAAGCGGGAGAGTTCGGTTGGAACTCTCCCGCTTGCGTTTTTGTGCTCTTACACTCCGTTTAGAACATCGACTCCTTGGTCTCGGAGGTGAGCAATTCGAGAGCCTTCATACCCATCACCGAGTTGCCTTTGACATTTAGGCGGGGACTCCACACCGCCACCGAGTATTGCAGGGGATAGATGGCAACAATGCCACCACCAACGCCACTCTTACCTGCCAAACCCACAAGGTAGGCAAACTCACCGGCCTCGTCGTAGAATCCGCAAGTCTGCATAATGGCATTGATACGCTTCACCTGTGAGGCAGTAAGCGAGATGCCTGCATAGTCGAATTTGCGACGGTGGTTGGCGAATGCCAAAAATGCAAGTGCCAACTCGTTGCAACTCATCTCGATGGAGCACATCATAAAGTAGAAGTGCAGCACATCTTCAATGTCGTTATCAATCCTATTATGGTACTTCAAAAGGTTTACAATCGCAGCATTCAAGAAACCGGTACTCCTCTCCGAAAGAGCCACCTCGCGATTGTAATTGATGGTGTTATTGCCAGCCACCTTGCGTACAAAGCGCAAGAAATCCTCCTCGGGATTTGCCAACTCCGAAAGCAAAATATCTGCCATCACAATGGCTCCCGAATTGAGGAATGGGTTGCGGGGTAGTCCTTTCTCTACCTCCAACTGAAAAAGAGAGTTAAAGGCCGTTCCCGAAGGCTCCTTGCCAATCCTTGTCCAAAGTTCATCCCCCTTGATAGACAAACATATAGCAAGCGCAAATACCTTCGAGATACTCTGAATGGAAAATCTGGTATCGGCTTGCTCTATGGATGCGCTCTCGCCATAAATCGTATGGATACACATACCGAATTGGTCGGGATTGACCTTTGCTAATTCTGGAATGTAATCCGCCTGCTTACCCTCCTTTGCATAGGGGAGGATTGTCTGATAGATATTCTCAATTATCTGCTGGTAGTCCATAGCTGCCCATTTATTGTGTGGTAAAAAAATGGCAGAAACATATTTCTGCCATTAACCCAATCTACTAATACTCCTCCTCGTTAAAAAGGAAGTCCTCTTTGCTGGGATAGTCGGGCCATACGTCCTCTATGCTCTCATAAACGTCACCCTCGTCCTCAATCTCCTCCAAGTTCTCAATAACCTCCAAGGGAAGGCCGGTGCGCACTGCGTAGTCAATGAGCTCCTCTTTGGTTGCGGGCCAAGGTGCATCCTCCAATTTCGATGCCAATTCAAGTGTCCAGTACATATTAAAACTCTGTATTTTAGGTAGTTATGTTAATTTTGTGTCTATTGCAGAGTGCAAAAGTATAAAAAAAACATATAACTGCAATACTTTCGCTATTTTCCCCACAATTTTTCTTCCACACCCAACTCCTTGGCACTCCAACTTGAAAACGTATAGAGCAGGTCGGAAAGGCGATTGATATACCCTACAACACACTCCTCCACGGGGTGTAACTCCATAGCAGTGAGGATTCTACGCTCTGCTCTGCGGCATACGGTGCGACAGACGTGACATTGCGACACTACGCGGTGGCCACCAGGAATTGTAAAGCCCCTAAATGGAGGCAAATCCTCCGAGAACCTATCAATGGTCTTTTCCAACAACTCCACATCCTCCGCTCCAATCTTGGCAATCTCACCTTCGAATCTCTCCGAAAGCGCAAGCATAGCCTCCACCTTCATCAAATCCACAGCCACACTATCGAGAATCTCTACCATCTGCGATAGCCCTACCTCTGTGGCAAAATCTGCAAGTAGAGCAATATGGGCTCCGAGTTCATCTACGGTGCCATAGGCCTCCACTCGGGAGTCGGTTTTGGAGACTCTCTCGCCACCAATAAGAGCAGTTGTTCCTTTGTCGCCTGTGCGGGTATAAATTCGTGCCATAAGCGAAATTATTATATAATAATGTGTTGTTTTCGTAAATCGCTACGCGCAAAAAGCAGTAACATCGTAGGGCTCTCGGCGCTCATTGAGTGGTGTTTCATCACCAACTCCTTACACAGGGTGCGCCTTTTGCAGTCGGTTATTCTGCGCAAAACAACCACCACGCCCTCTTTCTCAATAAGCCCCTCGGCTATCTTCCTGACCACGCTCTCCTCACAGTTGGGAGTGAGAATCGTGAGCCCTCCGACACCTGCCGATGCATCTATACTCCACGCCGAGTAGTGCTCTATGGTGTGGAGGTTTTGGAGCCTTGTGGCGGTGCGCCTTCCAATGCCTTGCGCGAGTAGTTCGTTGAAGAGAGTCCGATCGGCACCCATCACATCTCGGGGCATCATAGCCTTGCGCACAATGCGGTAGAGCATAGGGGAGTGCACCCCGTAGCCACGCGAGTGGCGCAGATGTTGCCAGATGCGCATAATCTCCTACAACATAACGTCTTTGCTCTTGCGGAGTTGTCCTGCAAGTCGACCTGTGGAGAATGCAATTTGGAGGTTGTAGCCACCCGTATTGGCATCAATATCCATCAACTCGCCCGCAAAATACAAACCCTCCACTTTGCGCGACTGCATAGTGTGGGGGTCAATCTCTGCGAGATCCACACCACCAGCCGTAACAATAGCCTCCTCAAAGGGACGATAGTCGCTAATGGGCAGTACGAAGTGTTTGAGTGCCTCCACAAGACGCTCTATCTTCTCGTCCTTCAACTCACCCATCGAGTGTTTGGCGTGTGCGCCACAGGCCTTGGCCATTGGCACCACCAACTCTCGGGGCATAATCTTACGCAGAAGTTCGCCAACGGTGAGGGTTGCGGGCTGCTCGGCAATCTCGCGCAGAATACGCTCGCGCAACTCGTCGTGGTCCATTGCGTGTTTGAGATCCACAACAACCTCCACCTTCTTCTCCTCAATGAGTGCATCGACAGCCTTACGGCTCATACGGAGGATAATGGCACCCTCCACACCGCGCTTCGAGAAGAACATCTCGCCAAACTCACTCTGCGCAACTTCGCCGTCAATTACAAGGTCGGCGTGTACGTTTTTGAGCAAAAGACCTGCCATATAGGGGGCCTCTTCGTAGGATGTTTCGAGAGGTACGAGCGAGGGACGAATGGGGGTGATTTCGTGTCCCACCTCGTGAGCCATACGGTAGCCGTCACCTGTGGAACCTGTTGCGGGGTAGGAGGCACCACCCGTTGCGAGAATCACTGCGGGGGTTTCAACCCTACGCTGGAAGCCACGAGCGTTGCGATAGCTCACGCTGCGCACCTTGCCTGCAATGACATTCACGCTCTCCACCTTGGCATTGCACTCAATCTGCACACCCTCCTCACGGCACCAATCTACGAGTGCCTGGGCAATATCCCACGCCTTGCCACTCTTGGGGAATACGCGACCACCGCGCTCGGTTTCGAGCTTCACACCCTTGCGCTCCATAAAGCGGATAAGGCTCTTGTTGTTCCATTGGGTGTAGGCATAGGTAAAGAACCCTGCACCATTCTGCACCTTTGCGAGGAACTCCTCGTCGGTGCAGACGTTTGTGAGGTTGCAACGGCCCTTGCCGGTGATACGCACTTTGCGTCCTGTTTTCTCCATTTTTTCGAGCAACAGCACACTATTGCCACTCATCGCGGCTGTTCCTGCTGCCATAAGTCCTGCGGCACCACCGCCCACGACTACTACGTTATACTCTTTGTGTTCCATAATTGCCACAAAAGTACCGAGAAAAATTGAGAATTGAGAATTGAGAATTGAGAATTTTCAAATAAATGACTATTTTTGTAGCAACATAAAGCCTAATCGCCATCGAACTACCACATTGATACAGGGAAAGGCTTATTTTTTGAACATCTCATTAGGTGAGTTGCGCTTTGCGTGTACTTACCTGTGGAGATGTTAGGGTGTGGTAGCCCTTGATGGCGTGCAGGATGAGTGCACGCTTTTTATTTTTACTAAATACCAAACACTATGAAAAAACTATTACTACTTCTTGCCCCACTAACTTTGGGACTGATGGTTGGCTGTTCGTATGACGACAGCGCAATTTTGGACAAGATTGCCGAAATGGAGAAAGAACACGACGAGATGCAGGCGCAACTTGATGCCCAGCAGACGCTCCTCGAAGCCCTTGCCAACAAACTCACAATCACAGCCGTAACCCAGACCGACAATGGCTACACCATTACCTTCTCGGATGGAACCTCTATGACCATTAAGGATGGCGAAAAGGGCGACAAAGGTGATAAGGGTGATAATGGTGAGCAGGGTGACAAAGGTGACAAAGGTGATAAGGGTGAGCAAGGCGACTCTTTTATCGAATCCATTGTGGTTGGCGAGGAGGATGTGACTTTCACTCTCGCCGATGGCACCGTGATAGTTATTCCTTTGGGTAGTGGTACGGGTGAGCCCTCGGCAGAGGACAACAAGATTTACTACACCACCTCCGACAACACCAAATTATTCCCTAAAACCGACGCAAGTCTTTATGGTGCAATTCTAATATCAAACACCTACAAAGATGGTCAGGGTGTGCTTGTTTTCGATGATGCGGTCACTATGATTGGAAGTTCTGCATTCTCTGGTTGCTCATTGCTGACAAGTATCACCATTCCCGATAGCGTTACTTCGATTGGAGATTATGCATTCTCTGGTTGTAAGAGCCTTACGAGTATCACCATCCCCGATAGCGTTACTTCGATTGGAGATTCTGCATTCAATGGTTGCACCTCGCTGACAAGTGTTACCATTGGCAATGGCGTTACTTCGATTGGAAGGTATGCATTCTCTGGTTGCTCCTCGCTGACAAGCATTACCATTCCCGATGGTGTTACTTCGATTGGAGATGGAGCATTCGATGGTTGCACCTCGCTTACAAGCATTACCATTCCCGACGGTGTTACTTCGATTGGAGATGGTGCATTCTCTGGCTGTACTTCATTGCCTATTGAAAATAACATCCGTTATGCTGACACCTATGTTGTTGAAGTCACAGATAAGACCCTAACATCATACACACTGAAAGAAAACGTTCGCTTTATTGGAGATTCTGCATTCTCTTATTGCTATTCGCTGACAAGTGTTACCATTCCCGATAGCGTTACTTCGATTGGAAGTTCTGCATTCAATGGTTGCACCTCGCTGACAAGCATCTCTATCCCCAATGGCGTTACCACAATCGGATATCACGCATTCTATGGTTGCGATAGCCTTGCGAGCATCACTATTCCCAACAGCGTTACTTCGATTGGAGATGAAGCATTCCGTGGTTGCACCTCGCTGACAAGTGTTACCATTCCCGACAGCGTTACTTGGATTGGGTATCAGGCATTCTCTGGTTGCACCTCGCTGACAAGCATTACCATTCCCGATAGCGTTACTTCGATTGGAAGTGATGTATTCTATTATTGCACCTCGCTGACAAGTGTTACCATTCCCGACAGCGTTACCGAGATTGGATGGTCTGCATTCTCTTATTGCACCTCGCTGACAAGTGTCTATTGCAAGCCTACTACTCCGCCAAGTGGACAAGGGTACATGTTTGATAATAATGCTTCGGGGCGCAAGATTTATGTACCCACCGAGAGCGTGGATGCCTACAAGGCTGCCTATGGTTGGAGCGACTATGCCTATGCGATTGTGGGCTATGACTTTGAGTAGGCATTAAGGACATTAAGGACTTTAAGGAAATTTCGCCATTTTGTTCGCGGGTATCGAAAAAGATACCCGCGATTTTTTGCGTCGACCGTTTTACAGACCCCTCCGTCGCTCCGCGACACCTCCCCTAACTTCGGGGAGGATTACCAAAGTCTCCCCCTAGGTTAGGGGGAGTCCCCGCAGGGGGAGGGGGTCCGTCAACTCCTCGGGCGCATAGCGCCCGCGACGTTTGACCAGTCTGCGTCTGCTCTAAAATGCTCACGCTCGGCATAGTCTACAAGCAGCCTCTGCCCTCGCTTACTCGCATTTGCGACGTTAGATAAACAAAAAGAGCGCCTCCTACGGGCGCTCTTTTGTTTAGTGTCCTTGCTCGCACATAAACTTGATGCGCACAAGGCGAACTTCCTCCTCGGTGAAGTCGTCACCGAGCTCCTCCATAGCCTCATCTATGCTGTCGCTCTGGGCGTCCTCCTTGAAGTAGAGATAAATCTCCTCCGCCTTATCCTCATCGACAACTTGGTCGATATAGTAGTTGATATTGAGTTTGGTTCCCGAATTGACAATCGACTCAATCTCTGTCAATAGTTCCTCCATTTCGAGGTTCTTGGCGTGGGCGATATCCTCGAAGTCCATCTTGCGGTCGATGCTCTGGATAATAAACACCTTATTGCCACTCTTATTCACAACGCTCTTTACGACCATATCCTGTGGGCGGATAATCTCCTTCTCCTCCACATACTTGGCAATGAGTTTCACGAACTCCTCGCCAAACTTCTTCGCCTTACCGGCACCCACACCGCTAATATTCTGCAACTCCTCAATGGAGATGGGGTATTGGATGGCCATATCCTCCAACGATGGGTCTTGGAAGATGACAAATGGTGGCAAATTGTTGCGTTGTGCAACCTTTTTGCGCAGGTCTTTGAGCATTGCAAACAACTCTTCATCTGCAACGGCACCCTTGCCTGCGGCTGCTGCCAAAGCCTCCTCGTCGCTATCCTCGTTATAGTTGTGGTTGAGTGTAACCGTAACAGGGTAGGGTTTGTCGAGGTATGCTTCGCCCTTGGGTGAGAGCGACAGCAGGCCGTAGTTTTCGATATTCTTATCTATGAAGCCCTCAATGAGTCCGCGACGAACAACTGCGCCCCAGAACTTCTCGTCGTGCTCCTTGCCAACACCAAAGAACTCCGACTTATTGTGCCCATAAGACTTAATCATTGAGTTATTCTTGCCCACGAGCACCGCGGTGAGATAATCAACCTTGAATTTGGGACCGATAGCTTCGAGTGTTTCGAGAACGGTAACCATCTGCGATTGGGCGTTAATCTTGGGCTTGGGATTGATGCAGTTATCGCACGCACCACAATTATCCTCACCATACTCCTCGCCAAAGTAGTGCAAAAGGCTCTTGCGACGACAAATGGAGCTCTCGGCATAGACCACTGTCTCCATCAAAAGCAGTTTGCCAATCTCCTGCTCGGCAACGGGCTTGCCTTGCATAAATTTTTCGAGCTTCTGGATGTCCTTATAACTATAAAAGGTAATACACCTACCCTCGCCACCATCGCGGCCCGCACGGCCCGTCTCCTGATAGTAACCTTCGAGGCTCTTGGGAATGTCGTAGTGGATGACGTATCGCACATCGGGTTTGTCGATACCCATACCAAAGGCAATGGTCGCTACAATAACCTCCACCTGCTCCATAAGGAAGGCGTCTTGGTTATTGGCCCTCGTCACACCATCCATACCAGCGTGGTAGGGGAGTGCTCGAATTCCGTTGGTCACCAACAACTCTGCGAGTTCCTCCACCTTCTTGCGCGAGAGGCAGTAGATAATGCCACTCTTACCGGGATTTTGCTTGATATAGCGGATGATATCCTTATCCACATCGTTTTTGGGACGGATTTCGTAGTAGAGGTTGGGGCGGTTGAAGGATGATTTGAATACTTTTGCATCCATCATACCCAAGTTCTTCTGGATGTCGAACTGCACCTTGGGGGTGGCAGTTGCCGTGAGAGCAATAATAGGTGCTCTACCAATATCATTCACAATGGGGCGTATGCGACGGTACTCGGGGCGGAAGTCGTGACCCCACTCCGAAATGCAGTGAGCCTCGTCAATTGCATAGAAAGAGATTTTGATTTTGCGAAGGAATGAGACGTTTTCTTCTTTTGTGAGCGATTCGGGAGCGAAGTAGAGGAGTTTTGTTTTGCCAGCCAGAACGTCGTTTTTTACCTGTGTGATGGCGGCCTTGTTGAGCGAAGAGTTTAGAAAGTGGGCGATACCTTCCTCCATACTGAATGTGCGCATAGCATCCACCTGATTTTTCATAAGGGCAATAAGGGGCGAGATGATAATCGCCACGCCCTCCATCATCAACGCGGGCAGTTGGTAGCAAAGGCTCTTGCCACCACCTGTGGGCATAAGCACAAACGTATCACCACCCGCAAGAACATTGCGGATGACACCTTCTTGGTTTCCTTTGAATGACGAAAAGCCGAAATACTCCTTCAATTTCGCCAATAAAACTTCGCTTTTAATCTCTTTTTCCTCCATAGTGAAAACTCTTTTTCGCAAAACGCAATACCAAGATAGTGATTTTTTCGGAAATTGGACTAACTTTGTGGAAAATTTTTGCAAAAATGAAGTTATACACCTCCGATTTAGTAAAAAAGTACAAGAGTAGAACGGTTGTAAATCACGTTTCGATTGATGTTAAGCAGGGTGAGATTGTCGGCTTGCTTGGCCCCAATGGTGCGGGAAAAACCACTACCTTTTATATGATAGTGGGACTCGTTAAACCCAACGATGGCCGCATCTTCCTCGAAGATGAGGATGGTACCACAACGGAGATTACCAAAATGCCCGTCTATAAACGTGCCCAGATGGGTGTGGGTTATCTTGCGCAGGAGGCGTCGGTTTTCCGAGGACTGACCGTGGAGGATAACCTCAAAGCCGTACTCGAAATGACAGGCTATTCAAAGGAGTATCAGCGACAGAGAGTGGAGGAGCTCTTGGATGAGTTCCGCCTCCAAAAGGTGCGCAAAAATAAAGGTATTCAGCTTTCGGGTGGTGAGCGTAGGCGTACCGAGATTGCTCGTGCGGTGGCCATCAACCCCAAGTTTATTCTTTTGGATGAGCCTTTTGCGGGTGTTGACCCCATTGCAGTGGAGGATATTCAGAGTATTGTGCGCACGCTGAAAGATAAGAATATCGGTGTGATTATCACCGACCACAACGTGCACGAAACGCTCTCCATTACCGACCGTACATACCTTCTCTTTGAGGGTAAGGTTTTGAAGGCTGGTAGTGCCGAAGATTTGGCCAACGACGAGGAGGTACGAAGGGTTTATCTTGGTCAAGACTTCAAATTGGATAGGTAAAAGTGTCTTTTGCGGGTGATTTTTCGTGCTAAAAGTCAATAAATTTGCATTTTGCATTTTGCATTTTGAATTTTATTTGTATCTTTGCGCCCGCATTTGGTATGCAATTAACTTAATTAAACAAAAAATTTTATGAACAATTACGAAACCGTTTTCATTGCCACCCCCGTTCTTTCGGAGGCACAGCTCGATGAGTTGTTTGGCAAATTCCAAGGTGTCATCACCGAGAACGGCGGTCAAATCGTAAATGCAGAGGCTTGGGGTTTGAAAAAACTCGCTTATGCTATTCAGAAGAAGACCACCGGTTACTATTTCCTTATCGAGTTCACCGGCGAGGGCAACCTCATCGAGACTCTCGAAAAACAGTATCGTCGCGACGAGCGCGTTATTCGTTTCCTCTCGTTCCGTCAGGACAAACACGCAGTAGAGTACTCGATCAAACGCCGCAACAAACTCGCAGGCAAAGTTAACACCGAGGTTGTAGAGACCGAGGCTAATGTTGAACCCGAAGTAGCAGAGGAGGCATAAACTATGGCAGCACCTGTAAAGAACGATAGCGAGATCCGCTACCTCAACCCCGTATCGGTTGACGTTAAAAAGAAAAAATACTGCCGTTTCAAAAAGAGCGGTATCAAATACATCGACTACAAAGATGGCGAATTCTTGAAGAAATTCCTCAACGAGCAGGGTAAGATTCTTCCCCGTCGCTTGACCGGTACTTCGCAGAAATACCAGAAGAAAGTGGCACAGGCTGTTAAGCGTGCTCGCCACCTCGCAATCTTGCCTTTTGTAACCGATTTGATGAAATAATTTTAAGAAGGAGGATAAAATTATGCAGGTAATTCTTATTAAAGACGTAGAGAAATTGGGTTACGCTAACGATATCGTAGACGTAAAACCCGGATATGCAAACAACTACCTTCTTCCCCAGGGCTACGCAAAGGTAGCTACCGAGTCGGCAAAGAAAGTTTTGGCAGAGAACATCCGTCAGAGGGCTCACAAAGAGGCTAAACTCCTCGCAGACGCACAGGCTCTCGCAGAGAAAATCGAGAATCTTCCCCTCACCCTCTCCGCAAAGGCAGAGGAAGAGAAAATCTTCGGTAGCATCACTTCGGCAGACCTCGCAGCTGCTCTCGCAGAGAAGAGCATTGAGGTTGACCGTAAGGCTATTGAGGTTGACGCAGTTAAGACTCTCGGTGAGTATGTAGCAACTGTTAAACTCCACAGGGAGGTTAAAGCAACCATTCACTTCTCGGTTGTAGCAGAGTAATCCTTAAAAAACAGACAAAACGATGAAAAAAGATATCCATCCTAAAAATTATCGTATCGTTGCATTCAAAGATATGTCCAACGATCACGTTTTTCTCTGCCGCTCGGCAGTGAATACCAAAGAGACCTTGGTAGTTGATGGTGTTGAGTACCCCGTTTACAAAATGGAGATTTCGAACACTTCGCACCCCTTCTACACCGGTAAGATGAAACTCGTTGACACCGCAGGTCGTGTTGATAAGTTTATGCAGCGTTACGCTCGTTACAAAAAGAACTAATCAATCAATTGATTGTTCAGATAGAGAGGTCAAGTCCATCGGGCTTGACCTCTTTTATTTTTGGCAGGTTGGGTGGCTTCGAGATAAGGTGGAGCAGGGGAGTGCTTTGATGGTTTGTGAAAAGGATGGGAGTAGATGGCAAAAAAGAGAGGTTGCAAGCAGATACTTGCAACCTCTTGTGGCTTTAACACTTGGGGAGGGTTACTCGTCCAAGCCGAGAAGGCGACACATTATGCGTGGTATGTCGGTATTCTCGTGCACGCCTGCAAAGTTCTCTGCACCAGTGCCGTAGGCAAACAGAGGAACCATCTCTCCGGTGTGACCGCCAGTGGAGAATGCATAATCAACCTTGTGGTCCTTGATGTCGAATTTGCGATTGCCATTCACAATGGTAAGGCCACCTGTTGCGTGGTCGGCGGTAACAACAACGAGAGTGCCTGGGTGTTTGTCGGCATAGTCGAAGGCAACTTTCACAACATTGTCGAAATCTTTGGTCTCGGTGATAACACCTTCTACATTATTTTGGTGTCCCCAACCATCAATCTGCGAACCCTCGACCATCAGGAAGAAGCCTGTTTTACTCTTCTTGGCGTTGTTGGTGAGTATTTCGAGAGCCTTCTCGGTAGCGTCGGGAAGGAACTCGCTACTACGACCATCGAGGATGGATGACAGAGAGCCTTCGGCAGTGAGTACCATCAATTTACCCTCGGTTACCTCTTCGACTGCTTCAAGTTCGGATGCAACAACATATCCCTTCTCGCGGAGAGTGTCGAACAGATTGAGCGAGTCGGCACGCTGATTGAAGCGCTGGCTACCACCACCAATCACAACATCCACCTCATTCTTTATATAATAGGTAGCAATCTCATCCTCCATATTACGATTGGGAACGTGTCCTACAAAAGTTGCAGGAGTGGCATTGGTTACAGGGTAGGTTACAACAATACCCGTAGGCATACCAGCCCTCTCGGCCTTCTCTCGAATGGATGCAACGGCAGTGCTGTCGGGCAGTACGCCAATCATACCATTGCGAGTTTTGTGGCCAGTGGCTAATGCGGTACCAGCCGCGGCCGAATCGGTAATGCGCGAAGATGCGGAATAGGTCTTGCAAAGTCCCACATAATCTGCACGTTCCATATTTAGGGGTTCATAGTCTTGGGCGATTTGCGTTGCGGTGATTTGAGCCACACCCATACCATCACCAATAAGGTAAATCACATTCTCAACCTTGGGCTCATCTTCGCCCAGCCACTCCTCAACGAAGTGCATCAGAGCACCACCGACGAGTACAACGAGTAGGCACTCGACGACGGTTAGTAGCGTTTTGGATAGTTTTCTCATATATTCTAAATTATTTTAATTGTGAATTATTGTTACAAATATACAAAAAATGTTCGATTGAATCAATCTGCAAGGGGTTTTGGTTCCAAAATCTCCAAAAATATTAGTAACTTTGCACGCAATGGCGTGCAAGAAAGGCACCTGCCAACAGAATGTTGAAAATAAATAATTTTAACACCCTAAAATAGATGAAACGACTTATTGTTATCCTGGCGAGCCTGGCGTTGCTCTCTTCGTGCAAAGAGGCTCCAAAACAGCAAACCTCACGCGAGAGGATCTACAAAACTATGACCGTAAAGGCTGCAAATCGCACTCTCACCACTGCCTACGCTGCAACGATTAGTGGTTGCCAGACGGTGGAAATTCGCCCCCAGGTGAGCGGTATGATTACCGATATTCTCATCAATGAGGGTGACTTTGTGAGCAAAGGTCAGGTGTTGTTTGTGATTGACCAGACACCCTATAAAGCTGCTTATGAGATTGCACAAGCAAACGTGAAGAGTGCCGAAGCGAGCCTTTCGACAGCGCAGCTTATTCTCGATAGTAATAAGGAACTCTTTGAGCAGGGCGTTGTGTCGGAGTTCGACCTTATGACTTCGCGCAACGATCTCGTGGATGCCGAGGCACGCTTGGCGTTGGCTCGTGCAGAGGAGATTAATGCAACCAACAACCTCTCCTATACCGAGGTGCGCTCACCTGTGGATGGTGTTGCGAGTATGATTCCCTACCGCGTGGGCGCTTTGGTGAGCAGCAACATCGCAACTCCATTGGTTACTGTGTCGGATGATAGCGAGGTGTATGCATATTTCTCTATGGCGGAGAATACTATGCTTGACCTCATTCAGGAGTATGGTTCATTGAAAGAGGCTATTAGGTTTATGCCCGAGGTGGAACTCATTATGAGTAACGGCAAAACCTACCCCCAAAAGGGACGTATCAACGCAGTCAGTGGTACCATTAGCGCTTCGACAGGTGCAGTGAGTCTTCGTGCAACATTCCCCAACAAAGGCCGTCTGTTGCGCGATGGTGGTAGTGGTAAAGTCGTGATTCCCACTGTGATGAAAAACAGCATTGTTATTCCCCAATCGGCAACCTACGAATTGCAGGAGAAAATATTTGTTTATAAGGTGATTGATGGTAAGGCTGTGTCGGCCGGCATCAAAGTGTTGCCCCAGAACAATGGCGTGGAGTATATTGTTGAGAGTGGTCTGAAAGTGGGCGATGTGATTATTGCCGAGGGTGCTGGCTTGGTGCGCGAGGGTGCAACCATCAAGACCGAGGCCGATGTGGCAGCCGAACTCGCTGCCAAACAAGCAGAAGAACAGGCCAAACAAGAGGTGGTGAATAGTAACGCAGAATAGGGTAGAAGAGTATGAATATTAAGACCTTTATTGATAGACCAATTTTTGCGGGTGTCATATCCGTACTATTGGTGCTGGTGGGACTTATCAGTCTTACCCAACTGCCCGTTGAGCAGTTCCCCGAGATTGCACCTCCCACGGTGAGTGTGTCGGCAAACTATGCTGGCGCCAATGCCGAGACGGTGCAGAAGAGTGTGGTTGTCCCCTTGGAGGAGGCAATCAATGGCGTGGAGAATATGATGTATATGACCTCGTCGGCAACCAACAACGGCTCGGCAAGTATTCAGATTTTCTTCCGTCAGGGCACCAATGCCGATATGGCGATGGTCAATGTGCAGAACCGTATTGCATCTGCACAAGGACTCCTCCCTGCCGAGGTTACCCGTAGTGGTGTGAGTGTCAAGAAGCGCCAGACTAGCCGTATCAAAACCCTCGCAATCTATTCGCCCGACGACTCGTTTGATGAGAGATTTTTGAGCAACTATCTCAAAATCAATATTGAGCCCCGATTGTCGCGTATTGCAGGTGTGGGTGAGGTCGATGTTAGGGGTGCCGACTACTCGTTGCGTATATGGCTCGACCCTGGCAAGATGTCTAAATATTCGCTGATGCCTTCGGATATATCAGCAGTACTTGCCGAGCAGAACTTGGAGTCGCCCACGGGTACTCTCGGTGCCGACTCGGACAACACCTTCCGCTACACACTCAAATATCGTGGTCGCTACGATAGGGAGGAGGACTATGAAAATATGGTCATTCGCGCGGAGAGTGATGGTACCGTATTGAGGCTCAAAGATGTAGCAACTGTGGAGTTGGGTTCGATGAGTTACGACTACATCGGTAAGGTGAATGGTCACCCAGGTACCACATTGATGATTTCGCAGACTTCGGGCTCGAATGCAAATGAGATTATTGACGCAATCGACAAAGAGATTGCGGAGATTCGCAAGTCGCTTCCCAAGGGTATGGAGATTGTGGATTTGATGAGTACCAAGGACTTCTTGGATGCCTCAATTGCGAGCGTGGTGGAGACTCTTATTCTGGCAATTATCCTTGTAGTGTTGGTAGTGTATCTCTTCTTGCAGAGCTTCCGTTCGACCTTTATTCCCGCCATCGCGATTATTGTGTCGTTGGTGGGTACCTTTGCATTCCTGATGGTTGCAGGATTTAGCCTCAATATGATTACCCTCTTTGCTCTCGTACTTGTGATTGGTACGGTGGTGGATAATGCTATTGTGGTTGTGGAGGCTGTTCAGGCAAAGTTGGATGCAGGCTACCTTTCGCCCTACAAGGCGACTGTGGATGCAATGCAAGGTATCTCCAAAGCATTGATTGCCACCACCTTTGTCTTTATGGCGGTATTTATCCCTGTGTGCTTTATGGGTGGTACGACAGGTACTTTCTATACCCAGTTTGGTCTGACAATGGCGGTGGCAGTGGGTATCTCACTCCTTAACTCCATAACCCTCTCGCCTGCACTTTGTGCAATTCTTATGAAGCCCCACGTTCCCGACGCAAATGGTAAGTTGCGCTTCTCGGCCCGTTTCCATATCGCCTTCGATGCAGGATTCCGCGGATTGGTGCGCCACTACAAGAAGGGTGTGAAGTTTATGCTCAAACAGCGCTGGCTGACCGTTATTCTGGTGATTGTGGCTGCTGCGGGCTTATTCTATATGATGGAGAATACCAAGACCGGCCTTGTGCCCAAAGAGGATATGGGCTCCATTAATATGGATGTGCAGACCCCTCCTGGAACCAACCTTGGTGAAACAGTTGCCGTTATGGAGGAGATTGCCTCGCGATTGGCGAAGATTCCTCAAATTGAGACCTACTCCTACACAACCGGTTATGGTATGATGTCGGGTGCGGGCTCATCGTGCGGTATGTTCACCATCCGTTTGCGCGATTGGAGCTTGCGTGAGGGCGAAGGCGATGATATCGACTCGGTTATGGAGCGTATCTATGACGAAACTTCGGATATCACCTCGGCTAAAATCCTTGTATTTACCCGAGGTATGATTCCTGGCTATGGCGCAAGTGGAGGTTTTGAGATCTATGTTCAGGACCAGAAGGGTGGTACCATCGACAATCTGAAAATGGTCACCGACGATGTGATTGACGGACTCAACGAACGCCCCGAGATTGCAAGGGCCTCGACATCCTTTGATACCAAATATCCACAATATCAGATTGATGTTGATGCGGCTAAATGTAAGCGTAATGGCGTGTCGCCCTCGAATGTATTGAGTGTGATTTCGGGCTATGTGGGTGGTAGCTATGCCTCCAATATGAACCGATTCTCGAAACTCTACCGTGTTATGATTCAGGCAAATCCCGAGAGTAGGCTCGATACAGATGCTCTGAAAAATATGTTCGTAAGGAACTCCAAGGGAGAGATGTCGCCCATTTCGCAGTATGTGACACTCTCGCGAATCTATGGTCCTCAATCCATCTCACGATTCAACCTCTTCTCGGCAATTTCCGTGAATGGTCAGGCTGCCAATGGCTACTCCTCGGGTGAGGCCATCCAAGCCGTAAGAGAGGTTATGGAGGAGCGCCTGCCAGCGGGCTATGGCTATGAATTTGGCGGTATGTCTCGCGAGGAGGCCTCCACTGGTAGCTCTACGGCAATCATCTTTGTGATTTGCATCGTCTTTATCTATCTGATTTTGTGCGCCCTCTATGAGAGCGTGATGATTCCTATTGTGATTCTCCTCTCTATTCCATTTGGTTTGGCCGGTAGTTTCCTGTTTGCCAATATGTTTGGATTGGAGAATAATATCTATTTGCAGATTGGTCTGCTGATGCTTATCGGTCTGTTGGCCAAGACGGCCATTCTGCTCACCGAGTATGCTTCGGAGCGCCGTAGGGCGGGTGCATCTATTGTGAGTGCAGCTCTTGCGGCAGCCAAGGCGAGGTTGAGAGCAATTCTTATGACCTCACTCACGATGGTCTTCGGTATGTTGCCAATGATGTTTGCAACGGGTGTGGGTGCAAATGGTAACATTTCTATTGGTGTGGGTACTGTGGGTGGTATGCTTGTGGGTACCATTGCACTGCTGTTTGTTGTCCCCACGCTGTTTGTGATATTCCAATTTATTGAGGAGAAATTGAGCCCCAATAAGTTGGCAAAGAGTAAGTTGAACGAAATGGAAGAGTAGGAGAGTATGAAGAGATTTTTGATAGTGATTCTTATTGCTTTTGCAATGGGAAGTTGTGCAAAATTCTATCCAGAGTTTGAACCAATTGAGGTGGATGGCCTCCATAAACTCTACGATGCCGATACGACCTATACCCGATTGGCGAACTATTCGTGGAGGGAGTTCTTCACTGATACACTTCTCCAAAGGTATATTGAGCGAGGCTTGGAGTTCAATATTGATATGCGAAATGCAAGGCTCAATATCGAACAGGCCGAGGCCGCTTTGGAGGCGGCAAAATTGGCATTTCTTCCCTCGGTGAATGCCTCATTGCAAACATCCATCTCGGGTGGAAATGGCAATGGTGCGGTGTTTTCGTACAGCCTTATCCCCACCGCATCGTGGGAGATTGACATTTTTGGTCGAATGCACAATGCTATGCGTGGCGCAGAGGTTGCCCTTTCGCAGAGCCATTTGCAAGAGCAGGCGGTGAAAAGTAAGCTTATTGTCACAATTGCCAATAATTACTACACCCTGTTGATGCTCGACGAACAGCTCAAAACCAGCAAACACACACTTACGACCTGGGAGGAGAACATCCGAACACTTACGGCTCTGAAACGTGCTGGTAAGGCTACCGAGGCTGCGGTATTACAGGCCAAGGCTAATAAATTCAGCGTCGAGAGCTCGGTGCTCACACTCGAAAGACAAATTGTGGAGCAGGAGGAGGCTCTTGCGACACTGATGGGAGTCCTACCCTTTGAGATTGAGCGCGGTACGCTTGCCGAGCAGACTTTCCCCGAGGAGTTTTCATTGGGTGTGCCACTCGAATTGGTGTCACTGCGCCCCGATATTTTGCAGGCGGAGGCCAACCTCGCAACCAAATTCTTTGCCGTGAATGTGGCAAAGGCAGCTTTCTACCCCACAATTACCCTCACGGGCTCAATGGGGTGGAGAGATGCGATAGGGGGCGCGATTGCCGACCCAGGTGAGTTTATTCTCAAACTTGTGGGGGATATTATCCAGCCCATTTTTGCTCGCGGAACCAATAAGGCGCGTTTGAGAATAGCCTATGCACAGCAAGAGGCTGCACTGTTGCAATATCGTCAGGCTCTGCTAAATGCGGGTGCCGAGGTAAACAATGCCTTGAAGATGTGGCAGACATCGAGCGAACGCTATGCCATCGACCTTAAACAGATTGTCACCCTGCGTGCAGCGGTGTGGAATACCCAACTGCTGATGAAGTATGGCTCGGCAAGCTACTTGGAGGTGCTCACCGCACAGCAGAACCTGCTCAATGCGGAGCTTGCACAATCCACCGACCGCTATTCCGAGATTCAGGGTATTATTCAGCTATACTATGCTCTCGGTGGAGGCGTAAAATAGATGGCACGGATTAGGAAATTATAGACACACAAAAATATACAACTATGAAAAAATTATTCACTTGTTTTGCACTGGTTGCGATGTTGGCATTTGCGGGCTGCGGCACTTTCGGTGATGATAACGTAGGCCCCAACGGTGACCAGACCGAGCAGCCAAATGGCAACGAAGACGAAAAAACCGACGAGGGTGAAAAACCAAACGAAGGAGGAGATGAGAATCAAAACCCCGACACTCCCAAACAGTATAAAATCTACGTCTACAATGCCGTAGGGTGGGAGCCATTGAACATCTATATGTGGAGGTGGGATGATGAAGACCTCACCGAGTATGTAGGTGCGTGGAGTGGCGCCCAAGTGGAGGAAACCGAGGTTATAAACGGTTTTACATACTATGTTTACGACCTCCCCACCGAGGCTAATGGTAAAGAGATTGGCGTAATCTTCAACAATGGCAGTGGTCTGCAAACCCCCGATTGGTTTATCACTGTGGATAAAGATTACTATGTGTTTTTGTCAGGCACAAGCACCCCTACTATCATTGAGGACAAAAACAATCCTATCGAGAATGGTGGTGGTAACGAAAACCCCGACGATGGTGACAATGGCAATGAAGATGGTGGTAATGATAATGGGGACTATTCCGAGAATCAGAAGATTTACTATACCTCTACTGATGGGAACATTGTAGAACCTAATAATACCTCTGGTTTCTATGTCAATATTATTTCAAATACCTACGAGAGCGGTCAAGGTGTTATTGTGTTTGATGGGGATGTTACTTCTATTGGAGAGTCTGCATTTTCTAGCCTTTATAACCTTGCGAGCATTACTATTCCCGAAGGTGTTACTTCAATAGGGCGATTTGCATTCAGAAATTGTTCTAACCTTGCGAGCATAAATATCCCCAATGGTGTAACTTCTATTTCAGGGAGTGTGTTTTCTGGTTGTTCGAGCCTTACGAGCATCACCATTCCCGAGGGTGTTACTTCGATTGGAGATTATGCATTCGAAGGTTGTACGAGTTTGACAAGTATCCATATTCCCGAGGGAGTTACGAGAATAGGAGTGAGAGCTTTCGCAGATTGTACAAATAGTATGTTAAGCATAACTATCCCAGAGAGTGTAACTTCACTTTCGGTGGGTAGCACATTTGAAAACTGTACGGGCGAATTGATAATGAAATCAAAAGTTGTTGAGTATAGTGATAATCATGGTAGTTCTTTCGGTTCTTCTTGGAGTTCTGCTAAATTTAGGAGGGTTGTCATAGGCGATAATATTACAAAAATAGGTGCAGGTATATTTTCTAAGTGCCATTCGATAAAAGAGATTGATTTAGGCAATGGAATTCAAACTATTGAGTCCTATGCTTTCTATAATAATAATGGTTTGAAAGATATTACCATTCCCGATAGTGTCACCTCGATAGGAGAAGATGCATTTGCCTTCTGTTATAGCCTTATAGAGGTGAACTTCCCTAACAATGTAAACCATTTGGAATTTGGAATTGGCGCATTTACATATTGCGAGGCACTTAAAAGTATCAATATACCCAATGGCGTTACAACTGTTTCTAGTTCGTGTTTTGCACATTGCGCTAGCCTTGCTAATATTACCATTCCTAATAGTGTAACAGATATACAAAGTTCTGCTTTTGAATTCACCGGTCTTACAAATATTGATATCCCAGATAGCGTAATAACTATTGGAGAACGTGCTTTTATGGACTGCTCTAACCTTGAAGAAATTACTATTGGAGATGGTTGTATAACCATAGGTAATGAAGCCTTTGCAGGAGTTTTCAATGATTCATGGTGTAATATTAAAACTGCTACCATCGGTAAAAGTGTTACATCAATTGGTAATGAGATTTTTTGGCAACGTACCATTGAAGAACTGACAATTAATGGAAAATTCATTGAAGCTGACCATGAACATTGGTACTCATTCCCAGACCACTGTTATCATTGGTATGATCGCGCAAAAATTCAGAATGTGATTATCGGAGATAATGTTACAAGAATTGGCGATAGTGCATTTTACGGTGATGCACGCGATGATAACTGGGCATATCTACAAAACGTAACACTCCCCGAAACTATAGAAGAAATAGGGGCTTATGCATTTATGAGTTGTCTTATTACGAGTATTATTATTCCCAAAAGTGTAACGTCTATTAAAGATTATGCCTTTGCTTACTGCCCTCTACTTACAGAGGTCTACTGTAAACCAACCACTCCTCCACAAGGTGGTGTAGAAATGTTTAGTAACCCTGACCCATCAAGTGGCGGAAACGGTGAGTGGGTAGAGGTACATCCGCAAAGCAGTGCTAAAATATTTAGTAATACAGACTCTATAACCATATATGTTCCAGCTGGTAGCGAAGATGAGTATAGAGGTGCTGAATTTTGGAAGAATTATAGTGGAAATATCAAACCTTGGTAGCCATAGAATGATATTCACAAAGAGTTCGCGGGTATCGAAAATGATACCCGCGTTTTTTTGTGGAGGCTTTGAGGTTTTTGAGGGCTAAAAAAAGTGCGCCACAGAAGGGCGCACTATAAATTTACATTGCAAAACTTGCTAATATTTCACATCCGTCAGGAATAGGCCGCTGGCGGGGGCGGAGGAGGAACTGCGTGAGAGGTCGCGTGAGGCGACAATCTCGGCGAACTCTTCGGGGGTGATTTTACCCCTACCAACATCGACCAGAGTGCCCACAACTGCCCTAACCATATTCCTCAAAAAGCGGTTGGCACGGAAGATGAAAACCGTCATACCGCACTCAATTTCAACCCATTCTGCACGGAAAATATGGCAGATATTATTGGTGTTATTACTGCCAAGTTTGGCAAATGTTGTGAAATCCTCGGTAGCAAGGAGCACATTCGCAGCCCTCTGCATAGCCTCCACATCGAGTGGGGTGGTGAACTGCCAAGTGGTCGCCTTCGTAAAGGGGTCTTTGCGCGATTGGATGTAGTAGCGGTACTCCCTCTCGGTGGCATCGAAGCGCGCGTGGGCATCGTCTGCAACGGCATAGATGCGACCAAAGGCAATATCCTCGGGCAGAAGCGCGTTAAGGTGATAGACCACACTCTCGGGATTATCTATCGCTTTCGAGGTGTCGAAGTGGGCAACGTAGAATGCGGCGTGAACACCCGTGTCGGTTCTACCAGCACCTACGACCTCAATACTCTCGCGAAGTATGGTGGAGAGTGCCTCTTCGATGGTCTGTTGCACAGAGGGGGCATTGGGCTGGCGTTGCCAACCGCAATAGGCTGTACCTTTGTAGGAAAGTTCGGCAAAGTAGCGCATAAAAATCTCTCATTTACGATTTAGAGTGACAAATATACGGAAAATTATCCCTATTTTTGTTGTTTGGAAAACAAATTCAAAAAGAGTTATGAAAGTTGCAATTATCGGCTACGGCAAAATGGGCCACGAAATCGAAAAAGTACTCATTGAGCGCGGTCACACCGTAGCACTCAAAATAGATGTGGACAATCGTGAGAGCCTCTTTTCAAAGGAGGCCTTCGAGGGGGTTGATGTGGCGATTGAATTCACATCGCCTGCCACAGCCTATGACAATATCGCAAAGTGCCTCGAAATGGGTGTGGCTGTATTGAGTGGCTCCACAGGATGGATGGAACGTAAGGCGGAGATTGACGCTCTGTGTCAGAGAGTTGGTGGCGCATTTTTCTACTCTTCGAACTACTCATTGGGTGTAAATGTGCTCTTCCGTCTGAATCGTTGGCTTGCGAAGGTTATGGCACCCCTGCCCCAATATGGCGTAAAGATTGAGGAGACACATCACATCCACAAGCTCGATGCCCCCAGCGGTACGGCTGCAACACTTGCCAAGGAGATGGCAGAGGCGAGTGAGGGTAGGGTAGTTGTGCCCACAGAGGAGATTATCTCCTATCGCGAGGGCGAAGTTCCTGGAATTCACACCATCACCTACGACTCGGAGGAAGATACTCTCTCCGTGAGCCATAGCGCCAAGAGTCGTCGTGGTTTGGCACTCGGAGCTGTGCTTGCTGCCGAGTGGTTGGTGGGCAAAAAAGGTGTATTCTCGATGGATGATTTCTTGAAAATTTAGTTGATTATGAAGAATTTACTGAAAAATAAATGGTTGCGATTCTCGGTTGTCGCCATCGTCTACATTCTCTGGTTTGTGGTGTGGACCGAGAATTTGTGGTTCCTCTTGGGTTTGCCCATAATTTTCGACCTCTATATCACCAAGCGTATCGCAAAACTCCTACGCTGGGATAAACACGAGGAACTCAAAAAGAGAAATAAAACCTACAAAGAGATTTTTAGTTGGGTGGATGCCATTGTGTTTGCGCTCGTATTTGCTTGGCTCATAAATATATACATCTTCCAAATGTATACCATTCCCACCTCTTCGATGGAGAAAACACTCTTGGTGGGCGACTACCTCTATGTGAGCAAAGCGACCTACGGCCCACGCCTTCCCAATACACCACTCTCGCTCCCCTTGATGCACCACACAACCCCTTGGGGCACAAAGTCCTACTCGGAGGCTATTGAGTTGCCCTATAAGCGATTGGCTGGTTTGCGAGGTGTCGAAAGGGGCGATATTGTGGTCTTTAACTTCCCCGCGGGAGATACGGTAATTCTCGAAAGGCAGAACGAAACATACTACGATATTGTGCGCCAATTCACCTCGGCCTATGGCGAGAAGAGAGGTCGTGAGTTGATGAACCGCCAATACCACGTCACATCGCGCCCTGTGGATAAGAGGGAACACTATGTGAAGAGGTGTGTGGCTGTGGCGGGCGATACGTTGCAGATTAAGGGTGGTGTGCTCTATGTTAATGGAGTAGAGCAGGATTATATTGACAATCAGCAGTATATCTATTTTGTGCAGACCTCTTCGCCATTTAGTCGCAAGAGTCTTGAAAGGTTGAATATCTCACCCGACGATGCCCACTACTCAAAGGCTACGGGGCTCTATACTATGCCCCTTACGGAGAGCGCTGTGGAGATGCTTGGAGAGATGAGCAATGTGGTGTCGGTAACCAAGAATGAGAGCACCGAACCATTCCTTGCAATCTTCCCCAACAACCCTGCATACCTCTGGACGGAGGACAATTTCGGAGAGTTGTGGGTGCCTAAAAAAGGTGCAACCGTTGCACTTACTTTGGATAATCTTCCTCTCTATGAGCGTATTATTAAGAACTACGAGCGTCACAACTTGGAGGTTAAGGATGGCCACATCTACATTGATGGTGTCGAGCGAACCGACTACACCTTCGAGATGGACTACTACTTTATGATGGGCGATAATAGGCATATGTCGGCCGACTCGCGCTTCTGGGGCTTTGTGCCCGAAGACCACATTGTTGGTACCCCATCGTTTGTGTGGCTCTCGATGGATAAATACAAACCCTTCCCAAGTAATATCCGATGGGATAGGATGTTTAAGGCCCATAAATAAACCTTTACTTTAACTTTGGCAGAGGATACCTATAAAACAGTAGTCGGCAGTTTTGAGGCCGTCATCAAGGAGCGAAGTAGCAAGTTCCTTGCGCTTGCCTATCACGTTGAGTCGGCAGACGAAGTGAGGGAGATTATGGAGCCCCTGCGCAAGAAGTTCTACGACGCCACACACCACTGCTATGCCTATCGCATTGGTTACAAGGGTGAAGAGTGGAGAGCTAATGACGATGGCGAACCCTCGGGAACGGCGGGTAAGCCCATTCTCGGACAGTTGCTCTCGCGCGATATAACCAACACTTTGGTGGTGGTTGTCAGGTGGTTTGGTGGCACAAAACTCGGTGTGCCAGGACTTATAGAGACTTATAGGGAGTCGACACAAGCGGTGCTCGATGTGTGCCGTGTGGAGGAGCGAACCGTGGATAGAGTCGTATCTATTCGCTATCCGTTTGAGAGTATGAATGGCGTAATGAAGGCTGTGAAGGCTGTTGAGCCAAGAATTGTGGAGCAGGCTTTTGACAATATGTGCTCTATGAAACTCGCCGTAAGACTCTCAATGGCAGAGGAGTTGCTCTCTCGTTTGGAAAAGGTTGATGGAATATCGTTTGAAGATGAAGCGTAAGTATAACTCCATATATATCAAGGGTGCAAGGGTGCATAACCTCAAAGATGTGGAACTCGAAATCCCTCACAATCAGCTTGTTGTTGTGACGGGTTTGTCGGGCTCTGGTAAATCTACGCTCGCCTTCGATACTATTTTTGCCGAAGGACAAAGGCGCTATGTGGAGAGTCTTTCGACCTATGCGCGCCAATTCTTGGGGCGAATCGAGAAACCCGATGTGGATATTATTCGCGGAATTGCGCCTGCTATTGCTATTGAGCAGAAGGTTACCTCGCGCAATCCACGCTCTACGGTGGGTACTTCAACAGAGATTTACGACTACCTTAAACTGCTCTTTGCCCGCATTGGTCGCACATTCTCACCCATTTCGGGACGTGAGGTTGTGCGCTACCAAGCCCAAGATGTGGTGGCAGAGATTTGCGCTCTTCCAGAGGGAACACCTGTATTAATAGGTGCTCCTCTGATGATGGCAGAGGGGGCTGTGTTGCTCGAAAAGGTCACACTCCTGATGGAAGAGGGTGTGCAAAGATTCCTCTATCGAGAGGAGGTGATGCTTGCCGAAGATTTTGTAGCGCAGGTGGATAACAAGACTAAACCCAATGATGTGAGGGTGATTGTAGACCGCCTGCGAGTAGCCACAGACCAAGATACCCAGAGCCGTATGGCCGATTCGGTGGCGAGGGCTTTGGAGATTGGAGAAGGAGTGTGCTGTGTGATTGTGGATGGGAAAATCAGGGAGTATTCCACCCGCTTTGAGGCCGATGGGATGACCTTCGAAGAGCCCACCGAACACCTCTTCTCGTTTAATAATCCCATCGGTGCGTGCCCATTGTGTGAGGGTTATGGCAAGGTGACGGGCATAGATGAGAACCTTGTGGTGCCCGATAAGAATAAGAGTATTTTTGAGAATGCAATATCTTGCTGGCGAGGTGCTTCGATGAGTTGGTGGAGGGACCAATTGGTGGAAAATGCCCACCATTTTGGCTTCCCAATACATCTGCCATACCATAAACTTACCCACGAGCAAAGGCGTTTGTTGTGGTCGGGAAATGCCTATTTCCACGGCCTTGACGACTTCTTCAAGATGCTCGAAAAGGAGCGCTATAAGGTACAGTATAGGGTTATGCTCTCGCGATTTACGGGCAAAACCTTGTGTCCCGAGTGTGAGGGCGCACGCCTGCGCAAGGAGGCTCTCTATGTGAGAGTCGGAGGAAAGAGCATCGCCGAATTGGTGAAGATGCCTATTGATGAACTTGTAGGCTTCTTTGCATCCCTAACACTCACCGAGAACGAAATAAGTAAGGCCGAAAGGGTGCTTAAAGAGATACGCACACGATTGCAATACGTTGCAGATGTGGGACTTGGCTATCTTACGCTCGATAGGCTCTCCTCGACACTTTCGGGTGGTGAGAGTCAGCGCATAAACCTCTCCACGTCGCTCGGTAGCAACCTTACAGGCTCGCTCTACATCCTCGATGAGCCGAGCATTGGACTCCACCCACGCGACACCCATCGCTTGATTGGCGTGCTGTGCCAACTGCGAGATATGGGCAATACAGTGATTGTTGTGGAGCACGAAGAGGAGGTTATCCGCGCAGCCGATAGGGTGGTGGATATAGGTCCCGAGGCGGGAGTAAATGGCGGAGAGGTGGTCTTCAATGGCACCCTCACAGAACTCTCTGGGGCCACTCGTAGCCTTACGGCCGACTACCTTTTGGGTAGACGCACCATTGAGCCTCCTCAAAACCGAAGAGGATGGAGCAATTATTTGGAAATCAAAGGTGTAAGGGAGAATAATCTCAAAGGTTTCGATGTGAAGATACCATTGGGCGTAATGACTTGTGTTACGGGTGTGAGTGGTAGTGGCAAATCGTCGCTGGTGGAGGGAATCCTCTATCCCGCACTTCGTCGCCACATCTATGAGGTCGGTAATAAGCCTGGTGGGTATGAGGCACTTGCAGGAGATGTGTCGCTCGTGCGCTCGGTGGAGATGGTAGATCAAAGCCCCATTAGCAAATCGCAACGCTCCAACCCCGTAACCTACACCAAGGCCTATAACGATATTCGCCAACTATTCGCATCGCAACCCTACGCCAAGCATAACGGCATCACCCCCTCGCACTTCTCCTTTAATCGCCCAGGAGGTAGGTGTGAAGAGTGTCAGGGAGAGGGCGTAATCCGCGTCGAGATGCAGTTTATGGCCGACGTGGAGCTCAAATGCGAGCACTGCGGTGGCAAACGTTTTAGTGATGAGGTCTTGGAGGTGCGCTATCGAGGCAAGAGTATTTCCGATGTGTTGGAGATGAATGTGGATGGCGCTGTGGCCTTCTTCGGAGAAGAACAAGGGGTTGTAAATCAACGCATTGTTACTACGCTCAAAACTCTACAAGATGTCGGTTTGGGATATATCAAACTTGGCCAATCGACCTCGACACTTTCGGGTGGTGAGCTCCAAAGGGTGAAACTTGCATCCTATTTGATGGGGGAGGACACGACTGCGGGTACGATGTTCATCTTTGATGAGCCCACTACGGGCCTCCATTTCCACGACATCAAAAAGCTGCTTGCAGCCTTTGACGCTCTGCTGAAAAAGGGACATACGGTGGTGATTATTGAGCATAATATGGATATCATTAAGAGCGCCGATTGGGTTATTGACCTTGGTCCAGAGGCTGGCGATGCGGGTGGCGGACTTGTGTTTGAGGGTACGCCCGATGATTTGATGAAGTGTAAGGAGAGTTATACGGGTGAGTTCTTGCGCCAAAGATTGGAGCCAAAGAGTAGATAATATGGCCGTGAAAGAGGAGTTTTTTGTACATACCTTGCCTAATGGAATACGTTGCGTGCTCAAAACGGTGCGTAGCGCAGTGTGTTATTGCTCAATGACCATTGGCGCTGGCTCGCGCGATGAACAGGAGGGGGAGAGGGGTATTGCCCACCTCTTGGAACACACTCTCTTCAAAGGCACCGAGAAGCGTAAGGCTTGGCAGGTGAATTGTAGGCTCGAAAACCTCGGAGGTGAGATTAACGCATTCACAACCAAGGAGGAAACTGTTATCCACGCCACCTCTATGAGGAGCGATTTTGGCAAGGCTGTGGAGCTTATCGATGATATTATCTTCCACTCCACATTCCCCGAAGAGGAGGTTGAAAAGGAGAAGGAGGTGATTTGTGACGAGATAAATATGTACAAAGACTCGCCCGAGGAACGCATCTACGACGATTTCGAGGATTTGCTCTTTGCGGGTTCCGAGTTGGGACATAATATATTGGGTAGCAAACGCCATCTATCGAAGTTGAACTCGGCTGATATTAAGCGTTTTGTGGCTCGAAACTACACCACCGATCGAATGGTTTTTGCAACCATTGGCAATATTACTCCAAAGTCATTTGTGGCTACGGTGGAGCGTTACTTCGGAGCCGAGGAGTCCTCTAAAAGGGCGCAAGAGAGGATTGCACCACAAGCGGTGGAGCCATTCTGTAAATCCGTTTCGCACCCATCGCACCACCAAGTGCGCTCCATTATGGGGGCAAGAGCCTACGCTCTGGATGACAAAAGGCGCTTGGCATTGATTCTGATGACCAATATTTTGGGAGGTCCTTCGGCAGCCTCTCGCCTAAATGTGGCATTAAGGGAGCGTAAGGCGCTGACCTACTGCGTGGAGGCTCTCTACACCCCAATGAGTGATTGCGGAATGTTTTCCATCTATTTCTCGTGCGAAAAGGAGAAGTTGGAGCAGTGTCGAGAGGTGATTGGCGTGGAGTTGGAACGAATTATGAATGAACCGCTTACTGCACGTCAGCTATCTATTGCCAAGAAACAATTTGTGGGACAATTTGCCATCTCTACCGAGAATAACGAGGCCTATATGCTCTCGGTTGGTAAAAGCTACCTTGTATTCGGAGGGGTGGATAGTACCGAGGAGGTATATCGCAAGGTTGAAGAGGTTAAGGCCGAGGATATTATGGCTGTTGCGCGTGATATCCTGCCCACACTCTCTTCGCTTACCTATATATAATAATTATGGTCGCTATGAAGGAAGAACTCGAAAGATATATTCGCACCCACTCCTCTCCCGAGGATGCCCTGCTCGCCGAGTTGGAGAGCGAGAGTAATATGCGCGTGGTGCAACCACAGATGGTGTCGGGACACGTTCAAGGTAAATTCTTGGAGATGCTCACCCGTATGATTGCTCCTCGCAAAGTGCTCGAAATAGGCACCTTTACGGGCTATGCAACGCTCTGTTTTGCAGCAGGTATGCCCGAGGATGGTGTGATTGATACCATTGAGATTGAGGATGAATTGGAGGGTATCCAGAGTGAGTTCTTTGCTCGCTCGCCCTGTGGTTATAAGATTCGCCGCCATACGGGCTCGGCGCTCGATGTTGTGCCCGCACTGGGGGAGTGCTACGACCTTGTTTTTATGGATGGCGACAAGAGGGAGTACCCCGACTACTACCGTATGCTGATGGATGGCGGCCACCTCCACTCGGGCTCCTACATCTTGGCCGACAATATACTTTGGTATGGCAAAGTTACGGAGGCAAATATCAAACCCTCCGACCTGCAAACTCGTGGTATTGTGGAGTTTAACCGAATGGTGAGAGAGGACGATAGGGTAGAGAATGTAATAATCCCCATCCGTGATGGAATCAATCTGATTAGAGTAAAATAGGAGATATAAGGCCTATGAAAAATCGGGCTCGGCAAGTGTTTGCCGAGCCCGCAACTTTTGACGTTAGACGTTAGTCGTTAGACCAAGTTCAACTCTTTCTTCATCTGCTCGATTTTTGCGTCGAGTTGTGCGGAAACCTTGTCGTAGTCGGCAAGCGATGCGAGGGGCTCCTTCACGCCAAAGTAGAACTTAATCTTGGGCTCGGTACCGCTGGGGCGAATCGAAAGGATGGTACCATCGGCAGTGAGATACTGCAAAACATTCGATTTGTCAATATCCATAGGGGCAGTGGTGCCACTCTTAACATCCAGAGCCTCGGAGGATTGGTAATCCTTGATGGTCACGATGTCCGAACCGCAAATCTGTTTGGGAGGATTGGCGCGGAAATCAACCATCATCTGTTTAATCTCGGCGGCACCCTCCTGGCCTTTGCGAACAACCGATACGAGGCCCTCTTTATAGAAACCATACTCTACATAGAGCTCCTTGATAAGCTGATAGAGGGTAGTGCCGATGCTCTTTGCCCAAGCGGCTGCCTCGGCTGCAAGCGAGCAGGCCGAAACGCCATCTTTGTCGCGCAAGAACGAACCTGCGAGGAAGCCAAAGCTCTCCTCACCACCACCGATATATACTTTGCCCTTTGCCTCCTCTTGGCGGATAACCTTTGCAATATTTTTGAAGCCGGTCAGGCAGTCGAAGTACTCAACACCAAAGCCTTTGGCAACGTCGGCCATCATCTCACTTGTAACAATGGTCTTCACGATATACTGCTTACCATCGAGGAGTCCGTTCTCTTTCCAACGACGGCACATATAATAAGTAAGAAGTACGCAGGTCTGGTTACCATTCAGGAGCACAAAGTTGCCATTCTCATCGGGAACAGCAATACCGATACGGTCGCTATCGGGGTCGGTGGCCATAACAATCTCCGCACCCTCGCGCACACCCTGCTCAATGGCCATACGCATAGTAGTCCTCTCCTCGGGGTTGGGCGACTCAACGGTGGGGAAGTTGCCATCGATGGTCATCTGCTCTGCAACGGTCGAAATATTGGTGAAACCATAGTTGCGGAGCGATGCGGGAACGAGCTGGTGACCACAGCCGTGGATGGGGGTGTATACAATCTTCATATCGTGGTACTTTGCCACTGCCTCGGGCGAGAGCGAAAGGTCCTTAACCCTCTCCAAGTAGATTTTGTCGAACTCCTCACCGATAATCTCGATGTTCTCGGGATTCTTACCACAGATAATCTGATCCACAGAGGTAATCTTATTAACCTCATCAATGATATTCTTGTCGTGGGGCGCAATCACCTGCGAACCATCCTCCCAATATGCCTTATAGCCGTTATACTCGCGGGGATTGTGCGAAGCGGTTACCATTACACCACTCTTGCAACCAAGCTCTCGGATTGCAAAACTCAACTCGGGAGTGGGGCGGAGCGACTCAAAGAGATATACCTTGAAACCATTGGACGCAAAGATGTCTGCTGTGCGCTCTGCAAATTCGCGCGAGAAATTGCGACAGTCGTGCGAAACAGCTACTTTAATTTCCTCTCCCTCAAAGCATTGCTTCAAATAGTTGGCCAAGCCCTGGGTTGCCATACCTACTGTATATACGTTCATTCGGTTGGTACCTACACCAAGAATACCACGCAGACCACCGGTACCAAATTCGAGGTCCTGATAGAAACTCTCGGAGAGTTCTTTGGGATCGTTAGCCATAAGGTCGCGAATCTGCTCCTTGGTCTTTTCGTCATAATTTCCGTCGAGCCATTTCTGTGCTCTGTCGAGAATGTACTGTTCCATAGTGAGTTAAATTAATTATAAGTTTTATTTATATATTTTGTTTCTCTTAATCTAAAATTCCAATAGGCAAATATACAAAAAAAATCCTCAATTCTCTAAATCAGCACATTAAAAAATGGGGGATTTTTTGCGCCTTTTATCCCATAGCAATTATTATTAATTTTGCAATAGAAAAAGATATTTTTTTTAATAATTTTATGCACAATTTTGTGGTCGAAAATCAATCATTACCCAATTCTATAAATGATAGCGAACACGGCAACATACAGCGATGTGTGGCAGAACTGTCTGGCTCAAATCAAGGAGCAAACTTCCGAAGAGGAGTTTGCCAAATGGTTTCAGCCCATCGTACCCCTGGGCTACGATGGTAAGACCCTGCGCCTGCGTCTGCCAAGCGAGGATTGCGTCTTCCATATTGAGCGCAACTACATCCCCTCGCTCCGTCCTATCATCTATCAGCATTTCGGCAACAACACCTCGTTGCGCTACTCTGTGCCATCGGCTGAAAGCCAGCCTGTTACAGAGGTAGTGAACCCACCTCGTGTTCCCGACCCACAGAAGGATACTGCAAATATAAAAAATCCTTTTGTAATTCCTGGTATTAAGCGCCTCGAAATACCTTCGCAGCTCAATCCAAATTACACTTTCGACACCTTTATTGAGGGCGATTGCAACCGTTTGGTGCGTAGTGTAGGTATGGCGGTAGCTATTGAACCCGGAAAAACGGCATACAACCCTCTCTATATCTTTGGTGATTCGGGCTTGGGCAAAACCCACCTCGCACAAGCTATCGGTATGGAGATCAAGCAGCGCCACCCCGAGTTGCAGGTGCTCTATGTGTCGATGAATAAATTTCAGGCACAATATACCACTGCGGTGTTGAACAAGGAGCCCAATGACTTCATCAACTTCTACCAGATGGTCGATGTTCTCATTATTGACGACATCCAGGAGCTTTCTGGCAACAAGGGAAGTACGCAAAACGCATTCTTCAACATATTCAACCACCTCCACCTTTCGGGCAAGCAACTTATTCTCACATCGGATAAACGCCCCTCGGAGTTGAGCGACATCAACGACCGCCTTCTCACCCGCTTTAAGTGGGGTCTTGCTGCGGAGCTTACACAGCCCGACTACGAAACCAAGGTGAAGATCATCCGCAACAAAGCCTACAAGTTGGGCGTGGAGTTGCCCGAGGAGGTTGTGACCTATTTTGCGGAGAACATCAACGCCAATATTCGTGAGATTGAGGGTGCGCTCTCGGCCTTGGTGGCCAACTCTTCGTTCCTCGGCCGCAAGATTACAATCACGCTGGCGAAGGAGGTCTTGAAGATGTATGTGAAGATTAGTCCCAAGGAGATATCCATCGACCACATCCGCAAGATTGTGTGCAACTATCTCAACATTGAGGAGAGTGTCTTCGATTCACCCAAACGCACACGCGATATTGCACAGGCTCGCCAGATTGCGATGTACCTCTGCAAACAGCATACCAAGTCGCCCCTTTCGGCCATCGGTGCAGCCATTGGTGGTAAGAACCACGCAACGGTGCTCCACGCTTGCAAGGCAGTCACCAACCTTATGGAGACCGACAAGTCCTTCTTGCAAATGGTCGAGGATATAGACCGTATGGTGCTGGCAAAATAGTGACAATATGAGTAAGCGAGGGGCGAGCCAATAAGGTTCGCCCCTCACTTTTGCTTGTCATTGGTTAAATTAAATCCCTTTTGTTTGCGGGTGTCTTTTTTGGCCCCCGCATTTTTTTGTGCAAAATTTGTTTTGATGTTTGCCATTTTTTCTTTAATTTTACGATAGATTTCCGAAATTTCGTTTAACCGCAAATGACTATGTTGAAACTTGGTGAAAAAGCCCCTTATTTTGAGGGAGTTACACAGAGTGGCGAGGGGGTAAAATTGAGCGATTTTGCAGGCAAAAAACTCATTTTGTACTTCTATCCAAAGGATAACACTTCGGGTTGCACGCTCGAAGCGAAAAGTTTGCGCGATGGTAAGGCGCAACTTGCCGAGATGGGCTTCGAGATTGTGGGTGTGAGTCCCGACAGTGTGCGCTCACACCAGAACTTCTGCACCAAGCACGAACTTAACTTTACACTCATTGCCGACACCGAAAAGGTGATTGCCGAGGCTTACGGCGTGTGGAAGGAGAAGAGTATGTGCGGAAGGAAATATATGGGCATTGTGCGCACCACGTTCATCATCGACGAGCAGGGGATGATTACCCACATCTTCGACAAGGTGAATACCGCCAACCACTATCAGCAGATTATTGATTGGGCAAAAACAAAATAAAAATAGATATAATTATGGCAGAGAAAGTTACAGTGAATCCCGACAAACAGAAGGTGTTGAGCGCTGTGTTGGACAAAATCGAGAAGGATTTTGGCAAAGGCTCAATTATGAGAATGAATAGCGGCAGTGTGGAGCAGGTGGCTGTTATCCCCACAGGTTCGATTACCCTCGACAATGCACTCGGAGTGGGTGGCTACCCCAAAGGTAGGATTATTGAGATCTATGGCCCCGAGTCGTCGGGTAAGACCACTCTCGCAATCCACGCCATTGCCGAGGCTCAAAAGGCGGGTGGTATTGCAGCCTTTATTGATGCCGAGCACGCATTCGATAGTTTCTATGCTGCGAAGTTGGGTGTGGATATCGACAATCTGTTGGTGTCGCAGCCCGATAGTGGCGAGCAGGCTTTGGAGATTGCCGAGACACTGATTCGTTCAAGTGCAATTGATATTATCGTTATCGACTCCGTTGCTGCACTTACTCCCAAAGCGGAGATTGAGGGCGAGATGGGTGAGTCGAAGATGGGTTTGCAGGCAAGGCTTATGTCGCAGGCTCTGCGCAAATTGACCGCTGCGATTAGCAAGACCAAGACCGTTTGTATCTTCATCAACCAATTGAGGGACAAAATCGGTATCGTCTATGGTAACCCCGAGACTACAACCGGTGGTAATGCTCTGAAGTTCTACGCAAGTGTGCGTATCGACATCCGCAAAACTTCGGTTATTAAGGATGGCGACGAACAACTCGGCACCCGCACCAAGGTGAAAGTTGTGAAGAATAAGGTTGCGCCCCCATTCCGCAAAGCAGAGTTCGATATTATGTATGGCGAGGGCATCTCGAAGATTGGCGAGATTTTGGACCTCGGTACCGACTTTGGCGTAATCAAGAAGAGTGGCTCGTGGTACTCCTACAACGACAGCAAACTTGCACAGGGTAGGGATGCAACCAAGGCTCTCTTGGAGCAGAACGAGGCTTTGTGTGCCGAAGTTGAAGAGAAAGTTCGAGCAGCACTCAAAGAGGCAAAGGCTAACTAATTAAATGGTAGGTGGTTTTGTTCTGCGGAGCAAAGCCACTTGCCGTATCTATACAATGGCACTCGGTGCCCAATTTTCACACCAAACAACTCTACACAAACTATGGCAGGCTATACAGCAGAAGATGAGCAGATAATCGGCAAAGAGTTTAGCGAACTTTTGGCTGCGTGTGACAAAATCTGTAAAAATGAAGCAGATTGGGAGATGATTAACAAGGCTTTCTTCCTTGCGAAAGAGGCACACAAAGGCGTGCGTCGCCGCTCGGGAGAACCCTACATTCTCCACCCATTGGCTGTTGCAAAGATTGTTGTGAAAGAGGAGGGATTGGGTGTGAAGTCCACCGCCGCAGCACTTTTGCACGATGTGGTTGAGGATACAAGCTACACTGTGGAGGATATCGAAAACCTCTTCGGAGCAAAAGTTGCCTCAATGGTTGATGGCTTAACAAAGGTTGCGGCCGCCCTGAATGAGGATGTTACGGCCCAGGCAGAGAGTTTCAGGAAGGTTTTGCTAACCCTTTCCGACGATATTAGGGTGATTATCATCAAGATTGCCGACCGTCTGCACAATATGCGCACCCTCGGTTCGATGCCTCGCCATAAGCAGATTAAGATTACCAGCGAGACGATGTATCTCTTCGCCCCCTTGGCCTATCGACTTGGTCTGTATGCAATTAAGACGGAGCTCGAAGACCTCTCGCTCAAATATATGTACCCCGAGGAGTATGCTGCCATCGAGGAGAAGATGAATGCAACAGCAACCGAGCGTAATGAGTTTATAGAGCGATTCATCCAGCCCATCAAGGAGAAACTCTCCGAGGCAGGTGTGGAATACACCATCTCGGGTAGGGTAAAGACTGTCTACTCCATCTGGTCGAAGATGCAACGCAAGAAGATTCCATTTGAGGAGATTTACGACCTCTTTGCGGTGCGTATCGTATTTAAGCCCAGCAATATAGCCCCAGAGAAGGCGCAATGTTGGCACATCTATTCTCTGCTGACCGATATCTATACCCCCAAACCCGATAGGGTGCGCGACTGGGTGAGTTTCCCCAAAGCCAATGGCTACGAGGCGCTCCACGCAACATTTATGCGTCCCGATGGCGTGTGGGCAGAGGTGCAGATTCGTTCCGAAAGAATGGAAGAGATTGCAGAGAGGGGATTTGCTGCACACTGGAAATACAAACAAGAGCACAATGGGGAGGATGAGTTTGATAAGTGGCTCAAAGATGTAAGTAGCGCCTTGCGACACCCCGCGGGCAATGCTGCCGACTTCTTGGAGAACATCAAGATGACTCTCTATATGACCGAAATGGTAGTCTTCACACCCAAGGGAGAGGCTCGCAAATTCCCTGTGGGTGCAACAGTGCTCGATTTTGCCTACGATATTCACACAAATGTGGGTAATACCGCCATTGGCGCAAAGATTAACCACAAGATTGAGTCGATTTATACAAAACTCAATAGTGGCGACCAGGTGCAGATTCTCACTGCCGAGACCGCACACCCCAACATTGAGTGGCTCGACCACGTTGCCACAATGAAGGCCAAGCAGTCGATTATTACATACCTTAAACGTGTGAGGCAGAATAATATAGAACACGGCATCTCAATCTTCGAGAACCGTATGCGTGAGTTCGGCATCACACCGAGTGCGCGACTTTTCAGAAAGTTGCTGCCCGCCTACGACTGCAAAAATAAGGATGAGTTTTATAGCAAACTCGGTTCGGAAATTATCAACCTCAAAGATATTGACAGCGTTCTGCGCCAGAACTCCAAGAATAAAGTGTTGAAATTCTGGACATTCGAGCTGGCGAATAACAAACCCAAAGATATTATCGTGAAGGGGTCACGGGATGTTGAGAGTATGGGTGAGCAGAAGTTTGTTGCCGCCGAGTGTTGCAACCCCATCCCTGGCGATAACATTACGGGCTACAAGGACCCCCGCACGGGCGACATTATCGTGCATAAGACCGAATGTGAGGACCTCATTAGACTCGCCGCACAGAAGGGCGAAAACCTTGTGGGTAACATCAAGTGGTCTACATATAAAGCAGAGTCCTATCTTGCGGAGATTCGATTGAGAGGTCTGGATAGGGTAGGTGTGTTGCGTGATTTGGCACAGGTTATCACCGTTGAGCTCGATATCAACATCCGCGAATTGCAGATTCAGAGCCACGATGGTATTTTCGAGGGCAAAATCAGCCTTTATGTGACCGACACCGAGAGTCTTTATTCGCTAATGGAGAAGGTGAATAAGATTAAAGGAATAGATAAGGTAGAACGTGTTTAATCAATTAAATTCAGAAATATATGGCAACTATTTTTTCGATGATAGTAAATGGCAACATCCCCAGCTACAAGGTGGCCGAGGATGAGAATTACTATGCATTCCTTGACATTAACCCTCTGGCAGAGGGACACACCCTCGTGATTCCCAAACGCGAAGAGGACTACATCTTCGACCTCACCGACGAGGAGCTCGCAGGAATGGTCAAGTTCGCAAAGAGGGTAGCGGAGAAGCAGAAGAGCGTCTTCGGTTGCAAGAAAGTTGCAATGATTGTGCTCGGCCTGGAAGTTCCCCACGCACACATCCACCTGATTCCTATGAACAGCGAAGCAGATGTAGATTTCCGCAAACCTAAACTTCAACTCACTCCCGAAGAATTTGCAGAAATTGCAAACAAAATCAGAGTAGAGTAGGGGAGTTATATTTTACAACTATAAAATTAGAGAGGTGCACTTACTTTTGCGCACCTCTCTTTTTATTTTACCGCCCACACAGCAGTTTAATAATTTAATTAGAAAGTGCAAAAGCATTGAAAACCAATACTTTAAGTATTTCTAATTAAATTAATGCATTATATAAATTTGCAAACACCAAAGAAACACCCCGCAAACACCTAAAAGTAATCCATAGAATACATATTTATTACTCACATTATCAGCGATTTACACATTTTAAGATAAATAATTACTTAATATTGGCAAGCGTGCCATATTAATCCATTAATTCAATTACTTAATTTGCGTATGATTTGCATTTTACAAATATTAATTTTACATTTGTAAAACAAATTTAGTGAGAAATGAAAGAGAGATTGCAACACATAATCAAGGCCGAATCCTTGACCAATTTACAGTTTGCGCAGATTGTGGAAATTAGCCCGGCGTCGGTGACACACCTACTTGCAGGGCGCAACAACCCCAGTATTGAGATTGTGGCAAAAATTGCACGACGCTTTCCCCATTATAACCTTCGCTGGCTAATCCTGGGCGAAGGGAGTATCTACAACACCTCTTCCTCTCAAACAGCCCCGACACCACAAGTAAAGGAGGAACTCCCTTTTGCGGAGAGCTGCAAACAACCCTTCGCCACAAATCCCAAGCAGATCGTCGAGGATGACAAAACAAAGAACGGGAAACTAATTGTGTGTTTTCCGGATGGCACATATCAGGAATACACGCATCAATAGTCGCAAAATATTTTGTATATTTGTGTCGTCTGTGCCACCTGCACATAGCGACACAAATTTTATATTAGAACCTCAAATACCAAAATAAATTATATTATTAAAATAGACACCACCCATCACACACATCGCACAATTACCATCAAATCAAAAAGATGGAATCTGCAAAATATATGCATTATGTAAAGTGGAGTGTTGGGTATGGTGAGATTGCAAGAGAGTAAATAAGGCGGCTGGTTTGCGGAGGGTGTGTGCAATATATAATGAGGCATAATGGCGGCTGGTTTGCGGAGGGTTTGTGCATATATAATGCAGCATAATGGCGGCTGGTTTGCGGAGGGTGTGTGCATATATAATGCAGCATAATGGCGGCTGGTTTGCGGAGGGTTTGTGCAATATATAATGCAGCATAATGGCGAAGGCCATAAGATTGTGCAGATAATAGTTGATATGGAATAGAAAATATGAGAATGGATATACGATTGATTATGAATAGATTAGTAATAGCTGTTGGCTTGACAACATTACTAACACTTATGGCTTGCGGAGGTAAAACTGTGAGCAAAAAGCGTCAAATTGTTGTGTCGATACCGCCACTAGAAGGCATTGTGAGTGAGATTGTTGGCGAAGATTTCGAGGTTGTTACGCTGTTGCCAAGTGGCTCTTCGCCAGAGAGTTACTCCCCCACTACTCGTCAAATTGCGAGTACATCAACAGCCGAGCACCTATTTTACACAGGAGTGCTGAATTTTGAAAATGAACTACTGCAACGCTTTGATAGAGAGCAGAATAGCACATTATTAACAAATGTTAGTAACGGCATTGAGCTGCTTTCGGGCGGAGATTGCGACCACGAACACCACGCGGAGGGACACACCCATCATCACGCCGTAGATCCACACATCTGGCTCTCGCCCAGCACCTTGGAGATGATTGTCGACAATGTAGCAGAAGCAATCATTGCAACCAACCCCGATTCACTACGCTATACAGCTAATTATAAGGCTGTTAAAAACAAAGTAGTGGCGCAAAAGGAGCTCTTCCGAGAGCGATTGGCCAGCGCTCCACGCGAGTTCCTCATCTACCACCCCGCCCTCGGATACCTTGCAGACGAGTATGGCTTGGAGCAGATTTCGCTCGAAAATGAAGGCAAGAGCCCTACTCCGTCATCCCTTGCAGGGATTGTCGATAAGGTTGCAGAGAGTGGTGTTAAAGTTATGCTTTATCAACAAGAATACCCCCTCGATGTGGTTAAACCAATTGCGGAGATACTTAATGTTAAATTAGTTAATATCAACCCTTTGAGCGAAGATATAATTGACGAACTCAATTACATTGTAGAGCAACTTACTAACAGTTATGAATAGGCCGGAAATCATCAGAATCAAGGGGCTGTCGGTCGCCTACGACAAGTGTGAAGCGCTGCACGATGTTTATATCTCGTTCTATGAGGGCGATTTTGTGGGCATTATTGGTCCCAATGGCGGTGGTAAAAGCACCCTCGTGAAGAGTATTCTCGGACTTATCCCCTACTCTGGACACATTGAGTTCCTCGGGGCGCTTGAAGGAAGACACAAAATTGGTTATATGCCCCAACAAAACCTCTTTGACAAGAGCTTCCCAATCTCGGTTGCGGAGTTGGTTTTGAGTGGATTGCAGGCGAGCAAGGGTGTGCGACGCTACACGCGCGAAGACAAATCAAAGGTTGTAGAAATACTTGAACAACTTGGCATTAGTCACTTGGCTAATAATCAGATAGGTGAATTGTCGGGCGGTGAGTTACAGAGGGCTCTGCTTGGACGCGCCATTATTTCGGAGCCCGCGCTGTTGATTCTCGACGAGCCCGCAAACTTTGTTGATAACCAATTTGAGGGCGAACTCTACGCCCTTTTGGAGAGGCTTTCGGAGCGTATGGCCATAATTGTCGTGTCGCACGACGTGGGCACCATCACCTCGCTTGTACGGAGCGTGGTGTGCGTCAATCGCACTGTTCACCGCCACCCCACTGCCGAGCTCACGCCCGAACTCTTGGAGAACTACCACTGCCCTATTCAGGTTATCTCGCACGGCACCGTTCCCCACACCGTCCTCGCCCACCACGAGCACTGCGACCATCACCACGAGTGAAATAGGAACAACCCAAACAGACCTCTCCCGCCTTTTAGGCACCCTCCCCTAACTTATGGGAGGGTAAGATGAGGGTGGGAAATGGAAATTCAGGATGCGCTATTGTAGTGCATCTTTTTTTGTTTTCCGAAAACAATCGCTATATTTGTAGTGCTTTACGGCCTAACCGCCCGTAGGCAGACATATTTTTTGATGAAAGTGTATTAGCTTTTATCCTTGAATGGAAATCTGGAAAATTTACATTGGCACAAGGAGAGCAACCACACTCGTCACCTTGTATTAGAATCATTCGTGGCATACTCTATGCCCCGTCTAATACGGGTGTGGAGTATTGTTTATTTGTGCCAGGGTATTCCAGAACCTCCATTCAGATAAACTAATCAGCTCCACACTTTCTTTTTTATTTTTACATTACGCCATAGAGGAGTTGTATGGTTTGAGTTGCAACAATTTAATTATTAACTCAAAACATAAATGCTTATGTACACAAACAACCCCGTGGGTTACCTCGCCCCCGAAATTGAGGTGAATTTGGTGGAAGTAGAACAAGGCATCGCCCAATCCAATATGGAGCACCTCGGTGATGTAAAAGATGAAATCGAATGGTAAAAAAAGAGCTAAAACTATGAAGAAACTTGCAATTTTTGCAACCCTCTTGACGCTTGTGTTGAGTGGTTGCGCAGAGAACACTTTGGACAATATCGCCCCCGAGGTGAATAACGAAATCACCCTACCCGACCTTACGGCAGGTTTTACAG
>JAZORC010000022.1:0-12116 GCA_045656405.1 Tidjanibacter sp. | reverse complement strand
GTGATAGTGGTGTTTGCGGTTGCGGAACCCTCCACAGTGTAACCCTCGCCACTATTCAAGGTGAGGTAGTATTTCGAGCCACCAGTGGTGTTAACCACAATCTGCGACATCTCTTTCTCGGCCTCAATGGTGAGGTTGGAGCCTTTGTAGAACCTTACAGGACCAGAGTAATCAGCAACATCGTTGGTCGAAGAGCCTTTGTCGTTGGTTACGGTGATACCATTCTGCTCCCAAACCTGCTGTGTGGTGGAGAAGGAGGTACGGTTTGCTACATCAGCAAACGAGATGGTTACCATATTCTCGGGAGCCTCGGGCTCCTCACCCTCAATGTGCGAAACATAGTATGCGGGGCCACCAATCTGTGCCGAGCCATTGTACTCTGCACGGGTACCGATGAGGGTTACAATGTCACCCTCTTTCAAGCCAATCGACGCGAAAGATTTGTCGTTGCCCGAAACCTGTGTTTTGGTCAAGCCATAAACATATACAGAGCCGGTCTCATCCACGAGGTCGAAGTTACCAAAGGTTGTGTTTGCGAGGTTTTTGATAGTACCAGTGAGTTTGTACCAAACGTTTGCATCAACACTCTTGTTCAAGAACTCTGCAACGGAGATCTCTGCAATCTCTGCGGGCTGTTCGGGCTCCTCGGGTTCCTCGGGCTCGGGGGTATCAGGATTCTCGGGCTGCTCGGGCTCGGGAGTAGTGCCACCACTCTCGCCACCCGTAGCATCACCGGTGAGTTTCATACCGAAAACAATAACACGGGGTGCAATGTCGGGAGCATTACCCGAGTAGGTGTTGAGTGCGAAGTCTGCATTGGTCGAGAACTCAATAGTGTCGTTGGCATTCAAACCAGTGAGTTTCACCGAGTAGTGGTCGTTCTCGGTAGGTGCGAGTGCGGAGTAGGGAGGATTGCTAGTTGCGCCAGCGTTGCCAGCGATAGCCTGCGACATAACCTCACCACCATTTACACGCCAGTAGAGGGTTGCAGTAGTGTTTTTCCAAGCCACAGCGTAGAAGTTCAAATAGAGGTCACCCGAAACGCCAATGGCTGCCGAGGTGAATTTACCCTCCTGTTTGCTCTTACCGAGTTTGAAACCAGTTACAGCATTGCCATTGATGGTGGTTGCACCGAGTGTATAGGCTGCGTTGGTGCTATTGTCAGCCGAGCATACGAATGCCGCATCCGAAGCGTAGGCACCCTCTGCCACGGGAGGCTCGGGAGTGTCAGGAGTGGTACCACCCTGACCTGCGGTGTGCGAGATATACTCTGCATTCTTCATCTGTGCTGTGCCATTATAGGAGGCGCGTGCGCCCTGAACGGTTACAGTGTCGCCATCCTTCAAACCGAGTGCCTCATAGCACTTCTCGCCATTCTTCAAGATACCATAGATGAGCACCTCACCAGTAGCATCCTCCAAGTAGAAGTTACCATAGTAGGTGTTGTAGGTGCCTTTGATAGTACCGGTGAGCTCATAAACGGTTGCATCCTCTGCTGCTGCCAAGAACTCGGCAACGGTAGCTTTCACAACATCACCAGGCTGCTCGGGCTGCTCGGGCTCGGGAGTGGTGCCACCAGCCTCGCCACCAAGAGCCTCCTCGGTGAGTTTCACACCAAAGAAGATAGCGCGAGTTGCGTAGTCGGTAGTAGTTGCACAGTCAAATGCTGCATTGGTCGAGAACTCAATAGTGTCGTTGGCATTCAAACCAGTGAGTTTCACCGAGTAGTGGTCGTTCTCGGTAGGGGTGAGGTTGTTGTAGGGGTGATTCTCCTTTGCACCTGCGTTAGCCTTGATAGCCTGCGACATAACCTCGCCACCATTCACGCGGAAGTAGATGGTCTTGTCGCCACCTGCACCCCACGATACTGCGTAGAAGTTCAGATAGAGGTCACCCGAAACGCCAATGGCTGCCGAAGTGAATTTACCCTCCTGTTTGCTCTTACCGAGTTTGAAACCAGTTACAGCACTGCCGTTGATGGTGGTTGCACCGAGGCCATAAGCTGCATTTGTGCTATCATCGGTCGAGCATACGAATGCTGCGTCCGAAGCGTAGGCACCCTCTGCTACGGGAGGTTCGGGGGTATCACCACCCTCGCCATCAACGTGCGAGATGTAGAGAGCGTCCACAATCTCGTGTTTCGAGGAGCCATTGCTGCTCTCGTAGAGGTAGTATTTACCCTGAATGGTGACAGTGTCGCCAGCGTTCAAACCTTTGGAACTCCAATTTACGTTTGCGCCAGTCGAATCAATAAGACCGTAGATATAGATAGAGCCAGTTTCATCCACAAGGTCGAAGTTGCCATACTGGGTATTGACGTTACCGCTGATAACACCAGTGAGCTGGTAGGTAGTAGCGGTATCTGCTTTTTCAATGAACTCTGCAACGCTAATCTGCTGTGCGTTGGGGTCAAGCTCGGTGCCACCCTGGTCGCCACCACCTGCGTTCTCGATGGTGATACCCTGCGAGAGGTCAAGCTCTGCGCCAGTGCCACCAGCAACAACCATAAGGTCGTCCAAACGGTATGCCGAAGCAACGGTTGCGGTGAAGTAGAACGAGAGGGTTGCGGGAACCTCTTTGAGGGTGAACTGTGCAGTTGCGGTGTTCCAACGGCCCTCGGTAGTACCTGCAAAGGTGTAGGGGAGGAGAGTCCATTTCTCGCCATCGCCGCTGATATAAACCTTGAACTCCTCGGTGCTGAAATTGCTATCGCCAGTCTGCTGATATTTGTCGCCTGCGAAAGTAACAGTGAGGGCATTGCCGGTGAGCTCGGCGAGCGAAATGCCACTGATGGTGAGGTAGTTCTCCTTGCCGAAGAATACGTTGTTCAAACCACTTGCCTCTGCGATATCGGAGTATTTGCCATCGCTATTGGAGTTGTTACGAGCGGTAACACCGTGCGAGTTGTAGGTAACGCCAGTCTGGCTCTCGGGCATAGGATTGCCATACTCGGCAGTCAGATAGGGCCAACCTTTCTCGCCCTGAACAGCAATGGTCTTGTCGAAGTTGTCGAAGTAGATGAACTCGCCCGAAGGGGTGAAACCACCACCATTGCCGCCAGCACCAATCTCGCCACCCTGTGCGAGGTCAATCTCTACGCCACCACCACCTGCGGTGAGTTTGATGTCGTCGATAGCGTATGCCGAACCAACACTTGCGGTGAAGTAGAGCGAGAGAGTCTCGGGAACCTCTTTGAGGTTGAACTGCGAGGTTGCGATGTTCCATTTACCATTGAGGTCTACGCCAGAGAGGAAGGTGTAGCTAACCTCGCTCCATTTTGCGCCATCGGCACTGATATAAACCTTGAACTCGTCGTTCTTGTAGGTGTTGTCCTCTGCCTCATACTCGTAGCGCTCGGTAGTGAACGAGAGAGTGAGTGCGTTGCCCTCCAACTCTGCAAGCGAGATGCCGCTTACGGTCATATAGGTGGGGGCGCTACCAAACCAAATGTAGTTCAAGCCCGAAGCAACATCCGAGCAGTTGGAGTGGGTACCTGCCGAACCGTTTGCCGAGTTGCTGCGTACCGATACGCTCTGACCAGCGTATGTTACATTTGCCTGACTCTCGGGAGTGGGGTTGAGGAATGCCTGACCAGCCTCGCTGTCGAGGTAGGTGCTCCACCTATCGTCAACTTTCTGTGCCTGCTGGCCATCCTTATCGAAGTTCTCGTAGTAGAGTACCTCGCCAAGCTCTACCTGACCTTTACCCGACTGTGAAATGAGAATCTTCTTCTCGGTCTTGTCCATAGTGAGGGTGATGGTCTCGTTGCGAGCCTCGCCATCGTTAGCACCTGCGGTGATGGTAACCTCTACAACTTTGGCCGACATAGCCTCGTTGGTGTCGCTCGAAGGGTTCACAGCGAACCAATCCGAAGTGTAGCCGATGTTCCAGCTACGAGTTGCAGCGATGGAGAACTTCTGCTCGCCACCCTCTGCGGGGAAATTTACGGTGGTAACATCCTTACCAGCAGCGTCGGTGATGGCGATGGATGGAAGCGAGTATTCGGGACCATTATCCACGCAACTTGTCATCATAAGCGCCAAAGGTGCTACCAGAAACAAAAGCAATCTTTTGAATTTCATAGTGATAAAAGTTTAGTTAAAAAATATATAAAAAATCCAATTTTTCGATCGGCGTATTTGGCGCAAAATTATAACTTTTTTCTCTTTCGGCAAATAAAACACCCAATTATCGTGTGCGCGCGACGATTTTGTGCTCTTGGTGGGCGAAGTTTAGGAAAATAGTTGTACCTTTGGTAATTCAAAATGTAGAATTCAAAATTCAAAATTGGGGGCCGAGGGTGTGTCGCAATTTTCCATTTTCAATTTTCCATTTTCAATTTATTACTCGGACACAAAGTGTCCGCGACATTAGACTTTCGACGTTAGACGTTGGACAAAAGCAAGAAATGAGCATAAAGAAAACATACAATCTGATACCCACCCAGAGGATGAGGGCTTTGCCGGGGATTGTACTCTCGGCACTTGCCTCGGCCCTGGTTGATTTGTTGGGTATCGCCGCGCTCGTGTCGGTGCTCCTTGTGGTGCTCGACGAGAATATTGTGACCAACAACCCCATTGTGGCGAGGGTTTATGAGGCTTTGGGCTTCACCTCCGAGGGGGCATTTGTGGTTGCGGTGTGCATTGTTGTGCTGCTACTCATCGCCCTCAAAGGGGTGTTGGGAGTGGTGCTCTCGCAGATAAGGGCGAGGTATATGCTCCTTCTCTATGCCGACCTCTCGAAGAGGATGTATGACAACTATCTCTCGCGCGGTCTGCTCTTTGTGCGCTCCCACCACACAACCACCCTTGTGAATAACGTCAATGCCGTTTGTCACCGCTTCTCTTCGGGCGTGGTGAGCAGTCTGCTTGGCATTCTGACAGAGGTGATAGTGGTGGTGTCGTTGCTTGTGCTGTTGAGCCTCTATAATCCTATGATTGTGGCACTTGCAATCGTGGTGTTTGTTCCTATCGCCCTTGTCTATTCGCGCATCATACGTCGTAAAATGGTGGAGAATGGTAGGGAGGAAAACCGCTTGCAGGTGGGGCAAAATAAGACTATGTATGAGGCCCTGCGTGGTTATGCCGACATTGAAATTGCGGGTGCAAAACCCTCCATCACCAAGCGATTTGCAAAGGGTATAGACTCACTCCGCTACTACTCCCTGCGTGCAATGAGGATGCGTAGTGCGTCGAGCTACGTCATAGAGTTCTCGTTGGTGTTGGGTGTTGTGGCAGTAATCCTTCTCGGTATCGCTATGGGCCACTCGGTGGGTGAGCTCAAACTCTTCCTTGGTGTCTTTGCCGTTGCCGCCTATCGCATTGTCCCCTCCATTAGTCGCATTGTTGGCGGATGGACCGAGTATAAACGAACCTGCTACGTTGTGGATTTGCTCACCGATGAACTTGCAGGTGAGGTGCCCGAGGTGCCCCAGACCTCCGAAAAACTCCCCTTCAAGGAGAGCGTGGAACTCCACAATGTGGGCTTTGGCTACACCGAAGAGAGGGTTTTGGATGGCTACACGCTCGCTATTCGCAAGGGCGAGAGGGTTGGTATTCAGGGTTCGTCGGGTAGGGGTAAGACCACACTTTTTAATATTCTTGCAGGTCTGTTTATCCCCTCCGAGGGCGAATTGAGGGTGGATGGTAAGGCTGTGGATACCCCTCTTTTGAGGCGTATGTGGCAGAATAATGTTGCCTACGTTTCGCAGGATTTGTTCATTCCCGACCAGACCATTGCCGAGAATATTGCACTTGGTGTGGAGAGGGAAAAAATTGATAATGAACGCCTTATGAGAGCCATCGAGGCGGCAAGGCTCACCGACTTGGTGGCCTCGTTGCCCGAGGGTGTCGATACGATTACGGGTGAGGCTGGATGTCGCCTGTCGGGTGGTCAGCGCCAGAGAATTGGCATAGCACGCGCACTCTACAAGGAGGCTTCGGTGTTGATGTTCGATGAGGCAACCTCCTCGCTTGACGAGAAGACCGAGAGGGAGGTTGTGGATGCTGTGGCGGGCCTTTCGGAGGCCAACCGCGACCTTACGATTCTCTTCATCTCGCACAATGCCCGCACGTTGGATTTTTGTGACCGCATTGTGGAATTGTAGGGCGAGCACATCTCGTGGGCATCTGCTGCGTTACGCTCGGGCTCGGATTGCTCATTTACGTTCAGTAAACTGCGCATCCTCGCCCATCGCAAGCCTTGCATCTGCTCCACGATATGCACTCGCTGGGTAGGGGGTTGGCACAAAAATCCCTCCACAAAACCCACTCGCTGGGTAGGGGGGGTGCCACGAAGTGGCGGGGGCGTGTGTTGCGGGCGATGAATCGCCCGAGGAAGTATTAGTGAATTTAGTGAAGTTAGTGAATTTAGGGAAGAGAGCACTAAACCCCTTAAACTCCCTAAATTCCCTAACCTCCCTAATAGGGTAGAGCAAAGTCAAAAGCGATACGAAGTATCGCACAAAAGTTTTTTGCGTCGCTTTTTTACAAAAAAGCGACAGAAAGGAGCGACTTTTTTAAAAAGTCGCGAAAGGAAAAAGCAACAAACAAAGGAAAAATTTTGAATTTTGAATTTTGAATTTTGAATTTGAAAAAGACCATACCTAATCAGATTTTCTTCGCCTCCGTTGAGGAGATTGTGGGCGAGGGTAGGAGTGTAGAGATGACCGTCAAGGGATTCAGTATGCGCCCCTTTGTGCGCAATGAGAGGGATGTTGTGGTGCTGTCACCCCTCGGTGATAGGCAGCTGACAAAGGGTATGGTTGTGCTCTTCCGCTATCGTGGGGCGCACGTTTTGCACCGCCTATGTGGGGTGGAGAATGGTAGGCTTGTGATGGAGGGCGATGGCAACTACCGCCAGAGGGAAATTGTTGGCGTGGAGGATGTTGTGGCCTATGTGTCGGAGGTGAAGTTGGAGGGTGGTAGGAGCCTTCGATATGGTTCTGTTGGGTGGCGTTATCGCACACTTTTGAGCCTTCGAAGGAAGGGTTTGCGCACCCTTGCATTGGATTTGAAACGTAAAATAATTAAGTGATATGAAACTGAAAACCAACTACAAAGTTCGCAAAATTGCGGGCGAGAGTGTGATTGTCCGTATGGGCGCACAGAATGTAAAGATGACAACCATTATCTCCCTGAACTCCACCAGCGAATGGCTCTGGGAGCAGTTGCAAGACGAGGAGTTCGATGTGGAGAAGGTTGCCGACCTGCTCACTGCCGAGTATGAGGTCGAAAGGGAGGTTGCCCTCACCGATGCCACCAAGTGGGTGGAGATGTTGAAGGAGGCCGATTTGGTTATCATATAGGCCCTGTAAGTCCTATGTGGCTTATGGGAAAATAATTCTCAACCCTATGGTAAGATTATCTGTTGCAGACCACATTTTTGAGTTGGCAATGGGGACAATGTGTCGCCCTGTGCCCTGCCCGCGCAATTTCCGTCCCTTTATGACCGAGGCCGAGGGGGAACCCCTCTTCCGCGTGGTGCTCGATGCGGTGGTGGATCCACGCACCGATGCCCCATTGCAGACCTTCGACTATGAGTTGCAGGTGGGCGACTGCACACTTGCCATCTACCCCGATGAGTACCGCTTGACGATTCGCTCGGCGGGGGAGGCAACCATTGTCTGCCCATTTGCGACGGAGGGGGAGGTAAGTGAGTACCGCATAGACCTCTTTGGTGAGGGTAAGAGCCCCAATAGTGTGATGTTCGACCACGCACTGTGCTTTGCCTACTCGTTTGCTACGCTACCATACAAAACACTCCTCATCCACTCCTCGGTAATCGTGAAGGATGGCCGAGCAGTGATGTGTCTGGGCGAGAGCGGTACGGGTAAGAGTACCCACACTCGCCTGTGGCTCGAAAACATCGAGGGTGCCGAGAGGCTCAACGACGATGGCCCCGTAGTGAGGGCCTTTGAGGATGGTAGGGTGCTGGTCTATGGTTCGCCTTGGAGTGGTAAGGGTGCGGTCTATCGTGCCGAGTGCAGGCCCCTTGCGGGCTTTTTGCGCCTCTCGCAGGCCCCCGAAAACCGCATAAAACGCCTCTCGCGCATTGCGGCCTTTGGAGCTTTGTTGCCCTCCTCGTTGCCTACCCTACAAAAAGAGGAGAGAACCCTCGACCAGATTTGCGGGGCCCTCTCCGAGATGATTGTCGCTGTGCCTACCTATGCACTGGCGTGTCTGCCCAATGCCGAGGCGGCTCAACTCTCCTATGAAACAATCTTTGGGGCAAACATCTAATAGCTTCGATGCCCACAAAAATATTATGGTAAGAAAACGACCTCCGAGTGGAGGTCGTTTTCTTGTCTTACGAAACAATCTTTGCGGCGTTGGGATAGAGGTAGCGACGGATGCTCTTCTTGGGAGTCTTCTCAAACTCCGTAGCGCACAGCTTAATATCTGCCACCTTCTCGTAGGGTGCTACCAGCGTGTTGAGTTTGGTGAGGTTCTCTGCCATCACCTCCTTCAAGCGGGTAGTGCTCCAACCCTCCTTCTGTGCCATCTCGTAGTTGGGAACAACAAGCGCTACCAACTTGCCATCTTCGGCTTTGAATACGAGCGACTCAACGACAGCTTCGAGGTTGTTGAGTTTGGCCTCAATCTCTTCGGGATAGATGTTCTGACCATTGTTGGAGAGAATCATAGTCTTGCAACGTCCGCGAATGAAACAGTTGGTATCCTTATCCACAACACCCATATCGCCAGTGTGGAACCAGCCATCCTCATCGAAGCAAGCCTCGGTAGCCTCGGTGTTTTTGTAGTAGCCGAGGGTTACGTTCTCGCCACGCACGCAAATCTCACCAGGGATATTGTAGGGGTCGTTGGAGTCAATCTTCATCTCCATACCGGGAACCAACCTACCGCACGAGAGCGATTTGTAGACAGTGTGGTGGGCGTAGCAAATCAGAGGTGCACACTCGGTCATACCATAGCCTACGGTGAAGGGCAGATTGATTTTTTTCAGCAACTTCTCCACATCGCTATTGAGCGCTGCACCACCCATAATAAGCTCGGTGAGTGCGCCACCAAAGGCATCCATCAGCTGGGTGCGTACCTTCTTGTAGATAACCTTGTTGAGCAGAGGAATCTTCACGAGAGTCTTGATGGGCTGTTTCTCCAAGGTGGGCATAACCTTACCCTTGACAATCTTCTCAATCAGGAGAGGTACGGTCAAAAGAAGGTCGGGTTTGACATCTTTGAGCGCTTTGAGGAGAATGGGGGCTGCGGGCAATTTACCCAAAAGGGTGATGTGCGAGCCTGTTGCCAAGGGGGTGAGCATATCGAATGCACAACCGAAGGCGTGGGCGAGGGGCAGGATACCCAGCACGCGCGAGCCACGATAGTGGAACTTATACTCAATGGCGAAGACCACATTGGAGGTGACGTTATTGACGGTGAGCATCACACCCTTGCTGAAACCCGTTGTACCCGAGGTGTAGGAGATGATGCAGACCTTGTCGTTGGGGACTTCGGGGTAGCGGATATCCTCCACGGTGAAGCCCTTGGGGTAGCGTTCTGCAAAGAGGCTCTCCACGTTGTTCATAATAGGTGCAAATGTGCCCTCCTCGCGCTCCCAAAGGGTTTCGAGGTTCTCGTAATCCACAATAGCCTCCAACTGCTCAAACTTCTCGGTGTCCAATTTATCCCAAATATCGCGGCTCAAAAAGAGTACGCGCGAGTCGGAGTGATTGACAATGTTTGTAGCATCAATGGGGTTGAAGTCTTGCAAGATGGGGACAATTACACAACCGTAGGTGATGGTTGCTGCATAGCCTGTAACCCACTTGGGGGTATTGCGACCAATGAGGGCGATTTTGTCACCTGCCTTGATGCCGTATTTCTCAAATACGAGGTGGTATTTTGCCACGTTCTCGGCGAGCTGGAAGTAGGTGAGTGTGGTCTTTTTGAAATAGTCTGTAAGTGCGGGAAGCTCGGCATTTGTGCGGAAGCTCTCCTCATACATCCTTATAAGATTCTCCTTTACCATTTTCTCTCTTTGTTTGTTAATCTAACCTGCTATGGGATTGTGTGCCCCATAGATATCTTTTTACATCGGTGCGAAATTAAGGCCAAACTCCCGATTGCACCAATCCTAACCCCAAATCACACCGCCATTCAACCGTGCCAAAATGGTCGGATTCACTACATAAAAAACACCCCAAAGTACTGAACTTTGGGGTGTTTGGTATCGTGGCGAGCACCGTCTGTTGTTACGATGCCCAACGAAGATTTTCGCTACTGTTTGGGGAACTTGCGAGGTTTCACCATATTCTCGGGTTTGAGAAGGTTGTCCAACTCCTCGCGGCTCATAAGATTCCTTTCAAGCACCAAGTCGTAGATACCCTTGCCGGTTGCAAGAGCCTCCTTTGCAAGCGAAGTAGAGTTCTCGTAACCAATGTAGGGGTTGAGGGCAGTAACCAAACCAATGGAGTTGTAAACCAAGCGTTTGCAAACCTCCTCGTTGGCGGTGATGCCATCCACACACTTCGTGCGCAAGGTGTTCATTGCGTTGATGAGCATATCGACATTCTCAAACATCGAGTGAACAATGATGGGCTCCATTACGTTGAGCTCCAACTGTGCAGCCTCACTTGCAAAGGTTACGGTAAGGTCGTTACCGATAACGCGGAAGGCTACCTGATTTACCACCTCGGGAATTACGGGGTTAACCTTACCAGGCATAATCGACGAGCCGGGCTGCATAGGAGGAAGGTTAATCTCGTTCAAACCGCAACGAGGACCGCTCGACATCAAGCGCAAGTCGTTGCAAATCTTCGAGAGTTTCACAGCCAAGCGTTTCATAGCCGACGAGTTCATAACGAAAGCACCAGTGTCATTGGTAGCCTCAATCATATTGGGCGACACAACCATAGGAAGACCTGTTACCTCTGCCAAATATTTGCAGCAGAGTGCGGGGTAGTCGGGGTCGGAGTTGATACCGGTACCGATGGCGGTAGCACCCATATTCTGCTCATAGAGAAGTACTTTGTTCTGCTCCAAGCGCTCAATCTCCTCACCGAGGGTTGCAGCGTAGGCGGTGAACTCCTGACCGAGGGTCATAGGCACAGCGTCCTGCAACTGGGTACGGCCCATCTTGATAATATCCTTGAACTCCTCGCCCTTGGCGGCAAACGAAGCAACCAACTCTTTGAGGGCAACGATGAGTTTGTCGATGCTCCTAATGGTGGCAATCTTCACCGAAGTGGGGTAGGCGTCGTTGGTCGACTGCGAGAGGTTAACGTGGTTGTTGGGGTGGCAGAATTTGTACTCACCTTTGGCGTGGCCCAGAAGTTCGAGCGCGCGGTTGGCGATAACCTCGTTGGCATTCATATTGGTGGAGGTACCTGCACCACCCTGAACCATATCTACAACAAAGTGTGCATCCAATTTGCCCTCGGCAACCTCCTTGCAGGCCTTTACGATAGCCTCTGCAACCTCGGCATCCATCAACTCCAAGTCGCGGTTGGCCATAGCAGCCGCAGCCTTCACCTCGGCCAAAGCCTTGATAAACTCGGGGAACATACAGAGTTTCACCCTCGAAATGTGGAAGTTCTCAACGGCACGCATCGTCTGCACACCAAAATAATACTCCTCGGGAATCTGCTTGTAGCCAAGCAAGTCGTGCTCCTCACGGGTCTTACCCGAAAGTTGAGCCATAGTAATGTCCATCATACTGTGTTTTTTAGTTTTTAGGTTTGTTATATATTTTGTTTGTTTTGTTTTTTCTTCACGCCTTTTTATAAAAAGTCGCCCAAAAATTTTTAGTGTAGCCCTCTGCTGCAATTCTATCCACCGCCTTGCTTCGGAGTCCCGACACAAGTGTACGGTTGTAGCCCTTTTATGGTCGTATGGCCGAGCCTCCGAGTGCGCCCACTGCGTCACCCAACTTACCATCGGGCATCGTGAGCTTCTCGCCATCCTCGGGCACCTCCAAGCCACTATCCACTCTGCCACAAGGGCTCTGCGACCAACCGATAGAATAGTGCGTCATTTTTTTACCCTCTTCGGTCAGTTCAAATCGCACCTCATTTTTGAATCTCAATTCCATCTCTCGGAATACATCAATGGGCAGTTGTGTGTAGTAGGTGTTTTTGAAAAATGTAAAACATACACCCG
>JAZORC010000021.1:0-33444 GCA_045656405.1 Tidjanibacter sp. | reverse complement strand
CTTTTGGTGGCAAAAGTGGCGCAAAAGCCACGCACGACATCTCTGGCGGGAGGGCGGAGCGCAAAGCCTAAAACAAACGCTACGCGGGCAAAGCATTTGCCGTCTTTGTTTCTTAACGCCTTTGCCCTCCGCCCTCGCCACAACCTCACAAGGAGGTCGCTTCTCCGCCGACGATGTAAAGTGCGGGTGAGGTCTGTTAATTCAAAATTCAAAATTCAAAATTATTCCCTCTCATAAGTTAGGAGAGGGTCCGCGTAGCGGGGGTGAGGTCTGTCCTCCTCCCCTACGATAGGGGAGGGGTGCTCGAAATTGTGTGCGCGTCCTCGCGCACAGAGGATGTCCGCAGACCGCGCCTGCGCCCCACGAGAGCTGGTCACTAAAAAAACGAGGCTCGGAGTAGTTCCGAGCCTCGCAATGGTTTTCTCTAACTATTTGATACCCAATTTCTTCTTGATGGTTTTGGGAAGGGCGTCTTTGTGAACGATGATGTTCATAGTTTTGTAGCGTACAAAGGCCTTCGATGCATACCAAATGCCCTCATATTTGCCACTCTTACCCCACGAGTTCTTCACCAAGTAGTACTCGGTACCCTCCTGATCTACGGCCTTACCATAAATGAGCATACCGTGGTCGTCGGTGGTCTCCCAATTGTCGTAGGCCTCCTGGCGCTCCTCCTGGGTGCACCATTTCTGGGGCTGGGGTTTGGTGGTGAGTTTCTTCTCCTCGGGCGAGAGGCGGAGCCAGCGTGCCATATCCGAGCCACTCAACTCCTGTGCCTTCTCAACGTCGGGCATAACAGCAATGCCGTCGCGGGTGAAGCCCTGCTCGCTTACGTCGCTACCCCAAGCGATGGTGTAGCCATTGTTGATAGCGTAGTCGAACACCTCCATCAACTCGTCGATGGGGAGGTTGTAGGACTGTGCCCAGCGCCAGTTGTCCTGAATCTCCAACACGAACGACTCGTAGAAGGGGTGGTGGGTGTAGGAGGTGAGCGAGATGTAGTCGTCAGCGTTCAGGCCGGTCGATTTGTAGAACTCTGCGGGGGTGTACTCCTTGCCATTGTAGGTGAATTTCTCGGGGCGAACACCGAGGTAGATGTCGTGAACAGCAGCAATAGCCTTCTTCCAGAGGGGCTGACCGTTCTCGTCGGTCTGCAAGCGGCGGTGGTTGCCTTTGGCGATAGCTGCAACAACTGCGTCGCTCACAGCCGAGAGCTCGTTGTGGTTGCTCAAAGTGTCACCATACATCACACCGGGACGCATCTCTGCCTCGGGTACCAAGCCGAAGTGCTCCATACCATAGATTACATCGTAGAACGAACCACCCTGTGCAAACGATACATCACCGTGGGTGCGTACTGCCTTGTCGGCGCGGTCGAGATAGGTGTTGTGTACGATGTACATCTCCGAGAAGTCATACTCGCCTTTGCCCATACGGAGAAGCTCTGCCTCAATGAACGAGAGGGCCGAGTAGCACCAGCAGGTACCTGCACGGTTCTGGTTCTTGATGCTTGTGATGGGGTTCTCCTTCACGGTGGTAAACTGGAAGCCCTCCTCCTGTTTGGGAGCCTCCTGCTGTGCGCTTGCGCTATAAACGGCTGCCAAGGCGCACAATGCTACGATAAGTTTTTTCATTTCTTTAATAATTATAAGGTTGTTGTGTAAATTTTTTAATAATGACAAATGAATTTATTGCACTTTCTCACACTCAAAACCGATGTGCATACCATCGTAGGCCTTGGCAACAGCACCGATGGCAACGAGGGTTGAGTTGCTCGACTTGGCACTGATGGTCTTGATGAGTTCGAGGAGTTTGTCGGCCTTGAAGAGGATATTGATATTCTCACCCGCAACGGTCATACGGGTGTGGAACTCCTTGCCTGCCACGCCGAGGGTTACAACCTCCTGCTCCTTGTCGTAGGCCCAGGTGCCATTGACGGTCTTACCCGCGAGGGTGGTGGTCACCTTGCCATCCTCCTCGAAGGTAAAGGTGAAGGCCCCCTGTTTGATGCCCACTTTCGCAAGCATAGGTGCGAGTTTCTCCTCTACGGTCTCGGCTGCGACCTTGCCGCCAGCCTTGGTGAGAGCATCTGTGCTATCGAACTCAACGGCTACATCAACATAGCTCCAAGTTCCGGGAATCTCCACCTCGGGGATGAGCGCACCCAAGAGTGACTGCAACTCTTCGGGCAGATACTCCTCTGCTGCATCGCTGATGGCATCGCCCGCCACCTCACTTACAGCCTCTTTTGCCTTGTTGAAGAGCGAGCCGAGGTCGAACTGTGCGTGTGCCGAGAGCGAACCCAGCAACACCATACCTAATAATATAATACTCTTCTTCATCTACTCTTTCTCAATTCTTAATTTTGAATTTTGAATTTTGAATTCCCTCTACTCTGCCCAGAGTTTTACCAGATTGACAAGGGTTTGCACACTGCGGTACATACTATCGAGCGAGATGTACTCAAACTTGCCGTGGAAGTTCATACCACCCGTGAAGAGATTGGGGCAGGGGAGTCCCATATAGGAGAGCCTACTACCATCGGTACCGCCACGAATGGGCTTCACGATAGGTGCAACGCCTGCTTGCTCCATAGCCTCCATAGCCTTATTGATAATCTCGGGGTGGGGCTCCACCATCTCGCGCATATTGTAGTATTGGTCTTTGAGCACAAGGTGAACATATTCGCCACCGTGTTTGGCATTAACATACTCCACAGCCCTCTGAATGAGTGCCTTTTTCTCCTCAAACTTGGCTCTGTCGTGGTCGCGGATGATGTAGCTCATCTCGGCATTCTCAACCTCGCCTTTGATGCCCACAAGGTGGAAGAAACCCTCGTAGCCTTCGGTGTGCTCGGGGCGCATCACTGCGGGGAGGAGGCTATTGACCTCCATTGCAAGTTGGATGGCATTGACCATCTTGTCCTTTGCCGAGCCAGGGTGGATGTTCCTACCACTGATGGTGAGTTTGGCACCTGCGGCGTTGAAGTTTTCATACTCCAACTCGCCCTCCATACCGCCATCAACGGTGTAGGCATACTTGGCACCAAAGGCCTCCACATTGAAGTAATCCACACCTCGGCCAATCTCCTCATCGGGGGTGAAGCCTATGCGAATCTTGCCGTGCTTAACGTCGGGATTATTCAGAAGGTACTCGGCAGCGGTCATAATCTCTGCAACTCCCGCCTTATCATCGGCACCGAGGAGTGTTGTGCCATCGGTAGTGATGAGTGTATGGCCCTCAAAAAATTTCAGTTCGGGGAAGTCGGCAACCCTCATTGTCACCTCCTCGTTCAGGGCGATATCCTCGCCATTGTAGTTGCGCACGATTTGGGGTTTGATAGCCGCGCCACTCATATCGGGCGAGGTATCAACGTGCGAAAGCAGACCGATTACGGGGCAGTGCTCATAGCCCACCGAGGGCTCAATGGTACCCATGACGTAGCCGTGCTCGTCCATAGTCACCTCGGTCATACCCATCGCCTCCATCTCCTCTTTGAGGGCGCGCAGAAGGATGAGTTGTTTGTCGGTCGAGGGGAAGGTTATACTATTCTCGTCGCTCTGTGTATCAAAGCCGACATATTTCAAAAATCTCTCTTGTAGTTCCATTTTGTTGTTCCTTATTTTCGAAGCTTTTTGTAAAAAGCTTCACCAAAAACTTTTAGTGCAGTCTTTGCTCTGCCTTATATTTTACTCGGCGCTCTTCTTTGCACGGAGCGAATCCCAGATGAAGTAGCCGATGATGGCAACGTAGGTGCCAACGCCCAACCACTGTGCACCGCTCGATGCAAACCACTCCTTCATAAATGGATCAACACCTGCGTATTTCAGCACTGCGCTCACAACGCCCATCAATGCACCACCAGCAATGAAGCCCGAGGCGATGAGGGTACCGCGCGAGCCACGAGCCTTATTAACCTCCTCGTCTTTCGAGCGGCTGGTAACAAACCAACTAATCAAACCACCCACCAACAGAGGTGCGTTGAGCTCCAAGGGGATGAACATACCGAGTGCAAATGGGAGCGCAGGAACGTTAATCATTGTGAGAATCAGCGCCAAAGCTGCACCCGCAAAGTAGAGCATCCAAGGAGTAGTACCACCCGTCATAAGGGGTTTGATAACTGCGGCCATAGCATTCGCCTGGGGGGCAACGAGTGCGCCCTCACCGGTGAAACCGTAGGTCTTATTGAGAATCATCATAACGCCCGCAACGGTCGCTGCCGACACAACGGTGCCGAGGAACTTCCACGCCTCCTGCTTCTTGGGGGTTGTACCAATCCAATAGCCAATTTTGAGGTCGGTGATGAAGCCACCAGCCATAGATAGTGCTGTACAAACCACACCACCGATAATCATCGCTGCGGTCATACCGCTCTGGCCCTCCAAACCTACGCTAACAAGCACAAGCGAGGAGAGAATCAAAGTCATAAGAGTCATACCGCTCACGGGGTTGGAGCCCACAATAGCGATGGCGTTTGCTGCAACGGTCGTAAAGAGGAAGGCGATTACGAATACCACAATCAGAGCCACTGCCGAGAGCCACCAATTCTCCAATACACCCACGCGGAAGAATACCAAAACGCTCACCAATACAGCGATAAGCACCGAGAGAATCACCTTCATAGAGATATCCTTGTCGGTACGCTTGGTCTCACCTGCACTCTTCTTGCCACCCAATTCGCTAACAGCCATACCGAGCGACTGCTTGATGATGCCTGCCTGACGGATGATGCCGATAATACCGGCCATTGCAATACCGCCAATGCCGAGAGGTTTGCCGATGTAGGCAAAGAGGTTCTCGGGGGTGAAGATGAGTTCGGGATTTGCCAACAGTCTTGCGTCGGTGATGCCGAGCAGTGCGATGAGTGACTCGGGGTTGATGCTCGCCTCAAACGAACCCACCATAGGCACGATGAGGAACCATACGAGGAACGAACCTGCGCAGATGAAGGCGGCATATTTCAGACCTACGATGTAGCCCAAACCGAGCACTGCGGCCGAGGTGTTGAGCTTGAAGACGGTCTTGAAGTTGTCGGCCAAGTGTGCGCCCCACGCGGTGATGCGGGTGGAGATGGTGTCGGTCCAAAGACCAAAGGTGCTCACGATGAAGTCGTAAAGACCACCAATCAAACCGCTAACTGCCAACAGTTTAGCCTGTCCCTTCTGGCCCTCGCCACTAACCAAGACCTCGGTGGTAGCCGTAGCCTCGGGGAAGGGATACTTGCCGTGCATATCCTTCACGAAATACTTGCGGAAGGGGATGAGCAACACGATACCCAGCAGACCACCGAGTAGTGAGGAGAGGAAAATCTGGTAGAATTGGGCCTCCAAACCGAGGATGTAGAGTGCGGGGAGGGTGAAGATAGCACCTGCCACAATTACACCCGACGAGGCACCAATGCTCTGAATAATTACGTTCTGACCGAGCATATTCTTCTTGCCCGTCATTGTGCCAACGCCCACTGCGATGATGGCGATGGGGATTGCAGCCTCGAATACCTGGCCCACTTTGAGTCCGAGGTAGGCTGCTGCTGCCGAGAAGATAATGGCCATAAGGATACCCATACCTACCGAATAGGGGGTAACCTCTTTGGGCTTTTCGCTCGCTTTCATTACGGGAACATACTCCTCACCCTCTGCGAGTGGGCGGTATGCGTTCTCCGCAAGCTTCTTGATGTTGTTGTTTTCCGACATAAATTTGGTCTATTTTAGGTTAAAATTTTTCCAACATACAAATATAATAATAATCCTCGAAAAAGCAATTTTCGAGGATTATTATTTGTCGACCGTTGACCGTTGACCGCCGACTCAAAAAAAGAAGACTCGCCAAAACTTGGCGAGTCTTCCCTCTTTTTATAATCGGTCTGATTACTCCTGCTTCAAAGCAGCCTGTGCAGCAGCCAAACGTGCGATGGGCACGCGGAAGGGCGAGCAGCTCACATAGTCAAGACCAGCCGAGTGGCAGAACTCAACGCTCGAAGGCTCACCACCGTGCTCACCACAGATACCGCATTTGAGGTTGTTGCGGGTGGTGCGACCTTTGGTCACGCCCTCGCGAACAAGGCGACCTACGCCGTTGCGGTCGAGAATCTTGAAGGGGTCAGCCTTCAAAATGTTCTTCTCCAAGTAGATGGGCAAGAACTTACCGATGTCGTCACGCGAGAAACCGAGAGTCATCTGGGTAAGGTCGTTGGTACCAAACGAGAAGAACTCGGCAACCTCTGCAATCTGGTCAGCAGTTACAGCAGCACGAGGAATCTCAATCATAGTACCTACCATATACTCAATCTTATCGTTGCGCTCTGCGAAAATCTCACCAGCAACGCGGTCGATAATGTTCTTCTGGTAGCGGAGCTCTTTGTGGTTGCCAACAAGGGGAACCATAATCTCAACCTTAACGGGCACGCCTTTCTCCCTTACGTTCATTGCAGCCTCCAAGATAGCCCTGGTCTGCATCTCGGTAATCTCGGGATAGGTGTTGCCAAGGCGGCAACCACGGTGACCAAGCATAGGGTTAACCTCTGCAAGAGCCTCCACTTTGGCAGCAATCTTCTCAACGCTCACGCCGATAACCTCGGCCAACTCGGCCTGCTCTTTCTCGGTGTGGGGTGCGAACTCGTGCAAGGGGGGATCCAAAAGACGTACAGTCACGGGAAGACCCTGCATTGCCTCGAAGATACCCTCGAAGTCCTCACGCTGCATAGGAAGAAGTTTGGCCAAAGCCACGCGGCGACCAGCCTCGTCGTCAGCCAAAATCATCTCGCGAACAGCCAAGATACGGTCGCCCTCGAAGAACATATGCTCGGTACGGCAAAGACCGATACCCTGTGCGCCGAAGCTTACAGCCTGTTTAGCGTCGCGGGGCGAGTCGGCATTGGTGCGTACTTTCAGGCGTGCATATTTGGTGGTCAAATCCATAAGTTTGCCGAAGTCACCGCTGAGCTCTGCCTCTTTGGTTGCAACCTGACCGAGGTAAACCTCACCAGTCGAACCGTTGAGCGAAATCCAGTCGTGCTCGTTGATTACAAGACCGTCAATCTCGATGGTGCGGGTCTTGTAGTCAATCTTCAACTCACCAGCACCCGAAACGCAGCATTTACCCATACCACGAGCCACAACGGCAGCGTGCGAGGTCATACCACCACGAGCGGTGAGGATACCAGCTGCATCCAACATACCCTTCAAGTCCTCGGGCGAGGTCTCGATACGAACCAAGATAGCCTTAATGCCGTGCTCGTTGAGGTATTTCTCTGCATCCTCTGCGAAGAATACTACGGGACCAGTAGCAGCACCGGGGCTGGCGGGCAGACCCTTGGTGATAACTTTGGCGCTCTTGATAGCCTGTTTGTCAAATACGGGGTGCAAAAGCTCGTCGAGTTTCTCGGGCTCCTGACGGAGAACTGCGGTCTGCTCGTCGATGAGGCCCTCCTCCAACATATCGATAGCGATTTTAACCATCGCTGCACCAGTACGCTTACCGTTACGAGTCTGCAACATCCAGAGTTTGCCATCCTGAATGGTGAACTCCATATCCTGCATATCTTTGAAGTAGCTCTCCAAGTGGTCCTTGATGTCGCAAAGCTCTTTGTAAACCTCGGGCATTACCTCCTCCAACGAGGGGAACTGTGCAGCACGGGTTGCCTCGTCGATGTTCTGTGCTTTTGCCCAGCGACGCGAACCCTCCAAGGTAATCTGCTGGGGGGTACGGATACCTGCCACAACGTCCTCACCCTGTGCATTTACGAGGTACTCACCGTTGAAGATGTTCTCACCGGTAGCAGCGTCACGCGAGAAGCAAACACCGGTAGCCGAGTTGTCACCCATATTACCGAATACCATTGCCATAACGCTAACTGCGGTACCCCACTCCTGGGGAATGTTGTTGAGTTTGCGGTAGAGGATAGCCCTCTCGTTCATCCAGCTGCGGAATACTGCGCAGATAGCGCCCCAGAGCTGCTCCCAAGGATCAACGGGGAAGTCTTTGCCGGTCTGCTCCTTAACTGCTTTTTTGAAGCGAACTACGAGCTCTTTGAAATCCTCTGCGGTGAGCTCTGCATCGTTCTTCACGCCTTTCTCCTCTTTAACCTCCTCAATAATTGCCTCGAAGGGGTCGATATCCTGTTTCGATGCGGGTTTCATTTCGAGAACCACGTCACCGTACATCTGCACGAAACGACGGTAGGAGTCCCAAGCGAAGCGGTCGTTGCCCGAACGAGCAGCCACAGCCTCAACAGCCTTGTCGTTCATACCGAGGTTCAAGATGGTATCCATCATACCGGGCATCGAAGCGCGAGCACCCGAACGAACCGACAACAAAAGGGGCGAAACCTCGCCACCGAAGGTCATACCGGTCGACTCCTCAATCATCTTGATAGCGGCCTCAACCTCTGCCTTGATGAGCTCAATTACCTTTGCCTCACCCTCTTTGTAGTACTCGGTACATACATCGGTGGTGATGGTGAATCCGGGAGGCACGGGCATACCCAGCAGGTTCATCTCTGCAAGGTTGGCACCTTTACCGCCAAGCAACTCCCTCATTTTACCGTTACCCTCGGCTTTCCTATCACCGAAAGTGTAAACTCTTTTTACGTTTGCCATAAGTAAATGTAAATTGTGTTAATATTTGTGTGTTAGATTGATTTTCAACTATTTAACAGCCATATTGCGCGTTTCGCGCGCGATAGAGCCTACAAATATACCTATTTTTTTTGAAAAAGCAAGAAAAAACGTGTTGGGAGGGCGTGTTGGGAGGGTTGCGCGTTTTGGGATATAGGTCTTGTAGGGCACCTTACCTAACCTCCATAAAAAATACTCGGGGGCTCCAATTCGGAGCCCCCGCGACGTTGGACGTTAGACCTTCTTAATCTCCAATCGTAGCATATTGATTGCTGCGCTGGCGGCCCTTTCGATATTCACGGCCCTCACTTTGCCGTGTTGTACGCACTTGGCGATGGTATGGGTAGGGGTTGCAACGGCCATCCACACCGTACCTACGGGTTTGTCGGGAGTGCCACCCGTTGGGCCAGCAATGCCTGTTGTCGAAACGCCGTATGTTGTGCCACAAAGTCGGCGCACCCCTTCGGCCATTTGGCGGGCCACCTGCTCGCTCACCGCACCATAGGTTTCGAGGTTGTGGCGCGACACACCCAAGACATTCTCTTTCACACTGTTATCGTAGCTCACTACGCCACCCCAGAAGTACTCCGAGGCGCCACTCATTGCGGTGAATTTGGAGGCTATCACTCCGCCAGTACAACTCTCTGCCGAGGCGAGGGTTTCGCCCCTTTGGACAAGCATTTCGGCAACGGCGCTCTGCACTGTTGTGTCGCCCCAACCCACAAAATAGTCACCCAAGATGGGGAGTAGTTTGGCAAATTGTTCCTGAATCTCCTTTTCGGCCACAGCCTGCTCCACATCATAGACCGAGAGCCTCAATCGTAACTGCGATGGTGAGGGTAGATAGGCGAGGTGGAGGTGGGGTGGTAGGGCATCCTCCCAGGGTGCTATGAGTTCGGCCATCATACTCTCGGCAAGTCCGTAGGTGATAGCAGTGCGATGCACCACCGAGGCGAGTGCAAAGTGCTCCTTGATGCGGGGCAGTACGCTCTCCACCATCAGTCCCTCCATCTCAAATGGGACACCTGGGAGTGATACAACAACTCTCCCCTCGTGCTCAAACCACATACCCGGGGCTGTGCCCTTGTGATTGGGCAGAACGGTGCAACACTCGGGCACCATTGCTTGACCTTTGTTGAGGTCGTTGAAGGCGATACCGCGTGCGGCCATCATACGTTCTACGCGCTCGTAAGTTTCTTTGTCACAGATGAGTTGCGAATGGAAAATCTCTGCCAATACGCGCTTGGTGATGTCGTCTTTTGTGGGGCCGAGTCCGCCTGTGATGATGGTCACCTCTGCCTTTGTGAGCGACTCCTCTACGGCACTGATAATCTCCTCGCGGCGGTCGCCAATGGAGTATTTTCGGCGTATGCTCACACCAATCTCTCCCAATCGGGCAGCAATCCACGCGGAGTTGGTGTCGATGATTTGGCCGATGAGTATCTCATCGCCAATGGTTATGATGTCGGCTTTCATTTTTTTGTATTTTTATTTTTGCGAGCCTCTTTTTCGGCCTCTCTTGCGGGTGCTGCGAGCTGGCGGCAGGTGCGCCCAACGAATGCGGGGCCCTCATAGGTGAGTGCCGAGTAGCATTGCACAAGGCTTGCGCCCGCATCGAGCATCCTTTGCGCATCCTCTGCGCACATCATACCACCCACGCCAATTACGGGGTAGCTGTAATCCATCTTGCTGCAAACGTAGCGAATGAGCTCAATGGTACGCTCCAAAAGTGGCGCGCCACTCAACGCACAACCCTCCAAACGCTCTGCTTCTTTGGGTGTTAGGGTGGAGTGGAAGCGTGTGGAGCAGTCGCTCACCACAAGGCCATCCAGAGGGGTGTCAATGAGGATTGCAACCATATCGTCAATCTGGCTATTGCTCCAATCGGGCGATATTTTCAGCAGTATGGGGCGGTAGTCGTTTTGCCCCCTGCGGAAGTCGAACATTGCCTCCAAAAGCTCCTCGACGAGCGCTTTGTCTTGGGGTGTGTAGCTCTCTGCGCAACCAATCAGGCGAGTGACATTCACGGTGAAGTACTCCACATATTGATATAGACTGCGGAATGCGCGCAGATACTCGCGCGTTGCATCCTCGCGTGCGGTGTTGTTGCCCACTGCTATGTTGGCTCCCACCACGACTTTTCTGCCGTGGGCCCTGCGACGAATTCTCTCCACGGTCTTTTCCCACCCGCAGTTGGGCTCACCCATACGATGTGCGAGGGCTTTGATGCGACGCATACGGAATAGTCGTGGGCGGAGGTTGCCACTCTGTGGCTTGGCTGTTATGGAGCCAATCTCCACAAAACCAAAGCCGAGGGCTCCGAGTTGTCGGTAGAGCCTTGCCTCGCGGTCAAGACCTGCGGCGGCACCAATGGGGTTGCGGAACCTCACGCCAAAGACCTCTCTTTCGAGCGAGGGGTGACGGTAGCCATAGGTGTGTGTGAGCACCCACTCTCCAAAGCGGGAACTACCCACAATGCGGAGTAGAGAGAGTGAGAAATTCCTAACCCTTTCGGCTGGAAAGAGGTGAAGAATGGGGCGTATCAATCGTGTGTATAAAGACATATCGTGTGGTAGTTATAGGCACCTTTTGTGCCTCAATAATCTCACAAATGTAGCGAAATGTTTTGATAGTTGTTCTCGGATGTGAGATTTTCCTGCGAAAAGCACCTTTGGTGGGTGGTTTTCCAACAACAAATTTGTATCTTTGCAGATTATGAAGATACTCATTGACCAATTTGTCCCCTATGCCCTCGAAACTCTCGCCCCCTATGCCGAGGCGGTGAGTGTCGATGGCAGAGTGCTCACCCCCGAGGATGTGGAGGGTGCCGATGCACTTATTGTCCGCACCCGCACTCGTTGCAATGCATCGCTACTCGATGGTGCCCGTAATCTGAAATTTGTTGGTACGGCAACCATCGGCTATGACCACATAGATAGGGCCTACCTCGCCTGGCGCGGTGTGACCTTTACGAGTGCTGCGGGGTGTAACGCCAGGGGTGTATTGCAGTGGGTGGCGGCCACTCTTGCCCACCTTGCCGAGGTGCAGGGTTGGAGGCCCGAGGAGCGCACTTTGGGCGTTGTGGGTGTGGGACACGTTGGCTCCCTTGTTGCGAAGTATGCTCGCGCTTGGGGTTTTAGGGTGCTGTGTAGCGACCCCCCGAGGGAGCGTGCCGAGGGTTTGGGCGAGAGTGAGGGCTTTGTGCCCCTCGAAAGGCTCGTTAGGGAGTCCGATATTGTGACTATGCACACGCCACTTGTTCGTGATGGGGAGGATAGGACTTTCCACCTTGTAGATGACGGGTTTTTGTCGCAGATGCACGATGGTGCGACCTTCATCAACGCCTCGCGCGGTGAGGTTGCCGATAGTGAGGCCCTACTACGCCATAGCGATAGGCTAACCTTGTGCTTGGATGTGTGGGAGGGTGAGCCCGACAATCTCAACTTGGAACTCTTGGAGGTTGCCGAGGTAGCTACGCCCCACATTGCGGGCTACTCGGTGCAGGGAAAGGCCAATGCATCGGCTATTGTTATTCGTGCTCTTGCCGAGAGATTGGGGATTGAGCCTTTGAAGGATTGGTACCCCGATGGTGTCGCTCCAAGTCAGCCCCGCGAGATAGGGTGGGGTGATATGTGTGGTCGGATTGATGCCCACTGCCACCTGATGGAGGAGACGGCAAGGATGAAAGCCAATCCTCACGACTTGGAGGATAGACGAAATGGCTACCCTTTGCGCGAGGAGTTCTTTTAGAATTGAAAATGGAAAAATAGGGAATTTAGAGAATTTAGAGAATTTAGAGAATTTAGAGAAAAACTCCCTAACCTCCCTAACCTCCCTAAATTTTGAATTTTGAATTTTGAATTTTGAATTTTGAATTATCACATATCCTCGAAACGCTAAATAAATGGTGGGGCTACAAGGAGTTCCGCCCGGGACAGCGTGAGGTCATTGAGAGGGTGATGGAGGGGAGAGATACCCTTGCACTGATGCCTACGGGCGCGGGCAAGTCGCTCCTCTATCAGGTGCCCACGATGGCTCGTGAGGGTTTGTGTGTGGTGGTCACCCCGCTGGTGTCGCTTATGAAAGACCAGGTGGATAACCTCCACCGACGGGGTATCAACGCTGTGGCTCTACACGGTGGTATGTCACCCCGAAGTATAGATATTGCTCTGGATAATTGTGTCTATGGCGACGTGAAGTTTCTCTATGTTGCCCCCGAGAGGCTCCATAGTGAGATTTTCGTTACGAGGGTGCAGAAGATGAAGGTGAGCCTTGTGGCGGTCGATGAGGCACACTGCATATCCCAATGGGGCTACGACTTCCGCCCCTCCTATTTGGAGGTTGGAAGGTTGCGCAGATTGGTGCCCGATGCCCCCATTTTGGCACTGACGGCCTCGGCTACCGAGCGCGTGGCAGAGGATATTATGCGCCTGCTGTCGTTTGGTGAGAGGGGTGTGGTGAGGAGCAGTTATGCTCGCCCCAATGTGTCGTTTGTGGTGCGTAGGTGCGACGATAAACGCGAGCAGCTCTCGCGTGTGCTCTCCAATGTGGAGGGCTCGGCGATAGTCTATGTTCGCTCGCGTGAGAGGGCTGCCAAGGTGTGCGAGTGGCTCACCGAGGAGGGCTTCTCGGCTCAATTCTACCACGCGGGCCTGCCTCACGAGGAGAGGGCTCTGCGTCAGGATGAGTGGCAGAGGGGCGAAAGGCGTGTGATGGTTGCCACCAACGCCTTTGGTATGGGTATCGACAAGAGAGATGTTAGGGCCGTTATTCACTACGATATGTGCTCCTCGTTGGAGGCATACTATCAGGAGGCTGGTCGTGCTGGTAGGGATGGTAAACGAAGCTTTGCAGTACTGCTCATTGAGGATGATGAGGAGGAGTTCTCGCGCCGTAGGGTTACGAATGACTACCCACCGCTGGAAACCATCAAACGCATCTACTCACGGATTTGTGCTCGCGAGATGATACCCTATGGTGAGGGTAAGGATATGGCGAGGGAGTTCAATGTTTATGAGTTTGCCCGTAGTGAAAACCTCACCATTGACGCTGTGCATAATAGCCTGAAAATCCTTGCCCAAAATGGATATATGACATTGAGTGGCGAGAGGGAGAATAGCGCCCGATTGATGTTCTGTGTCAGCCGCGAGGAACTCTACGACTATCGCATCCGTAGGGGTGAAATGGAGGGTGTTCTGCTGGCGGTTATGAGGCTCTATGAGGGTGTCTTTACGGAGTTTAGGCCAATAGATGTGCAGGAGATAGCACTCCACAGTGGCTACTCGGTGGATAAGGTGAGGGAGGAGTTGAAACACCTCTGGCGACAACACATCATCCGCTATGTGCCGAGTAGTTATTCGCCCATCCTCACACTGCTCTCCGACCGTGTGCCCGAGAGTGACCTCTACATTGCGCCCGAGAGCTACCTCTATCGCAAAGAGTCGGCTGTGGAACGTATGGAGGCGATGATGAACTATGCACTCCTTGGTGATGGATGCCGTAGTGGCTACATACAAGAGTACTTTGGCGAGGTGGATGCCACCGATTGTGGGGTGTGTGACCTCTGCTTGGCACGCAAGAAACGTAGGGGTGGTGCCGATGGTGAGGTGACTCCCGAGAGGGTTTTGGAGGTGATTGCTGCAAAGGGCGGTTTGAGTCCCCGCGACTTGGTGAGGGAGTTTAGTGCCGAACCCGAGAGTGTGGTTCGGGCGGTTGAAAAATTGATGGAGAGCGAGAAAATTTATACCGATAGGGGCGGAATTCTCCGCACAAAAGAGTAATTTTGCGCCCACAAATAAGCGATGAAAAGAGAATTTAGACATAGCATAACACCCGATGAAATCAAAGATCTGCCTGTTGCTGGCTTTGAGGGGAGGGTTGTTACCGTCACTACCACCGAGGAGTTGGAGAGGGCGTGTGAGTATCTTATGACCCAGAAGGCCATAGGTTTCGACACCGAAACAAGGCCATCGTTCAAGGTGGGTGTGAGCTACGATGTGTCGCTCATCCAGCTCTCCACTCTCGATGTGTGCTACCTTATAAGGCTCACCTCGGTGAAGATGGAGAGGTGTCTGATGCGTCTTTTGGAGAGCCGCAAAACCCTCAAAGTGGGTGTGGATGTCATTGGCGATATCCGCAACCTCAATAAGGTGCGCCACTTCCGTGCGGGGGGCTTCGTGGAGTTGCAAAAGGAGGTGGAGGCATTTGGCATTGAGGATAAAAGCCTGCGCAAGATGGCGGCCATAATCCTCGGTGTTGGGGTGTCGAAGGCACAGAGGTTGAGCAATTGGGAGGCCAAGGAACTCACCTCGGCACAGATGCGCTATGCAGCAACCGATGCGTGGATTTGCTTGGAGATGTACAACGAACTCAATAGGAATAGATAAATATGGCAGAGAATAAAAAAATATACCTCAAACACGGCAAGCAGGAGTCCCTTCTGCGCAATCACCCTTGGGTTTTTTCGGGCGCGATTTCGCGTGTGAGCGAGGAGATAGAGGAGGGTGAGATTGTCGATGTCTTCACTTCGTCGGGCGACTTCATTGCTCGTGGTCACTCACAGGTTGGCTCCATCGCGGTGAGGGTGCTCACATTTGAGGATGAGGCTATCGACCAGCAGTGGTGGAATAGGCGTATTGCCTCGGCATTGGATGTTAGGCACACTCTGGGACTCACCGAAAATCCCACGACCACTTGCTACCGATTGGTGCACGGTGAGGGTGACAACCTCCCAGGTTTGGTTATTGATATATACGACAAGACGGCCGTTGTGCAGTGTCATAGTGTGGGTATGTACCTCTCATTGAATGAGATTGTTGGGGCTTTGAGGACCAATTACGGTGAAAAGCTCACTGCTATCTACAATAAAAGTAGTCAGACGATGCCCTATAAGGCAGAGGTTGATGTTGAGGATGGCTACCTCTGGGGCTCGGGTGAGGGCGAAGAGGTTGTCTTGGAGGGCGGCCACAAATTTGCAGTCAATTGGGCAAAGGGACAAAAGACGGGCTTCTTCATTGACCAGAGGGCTAATCGCGCACTCGTGGGCAAGTATGCCAAGGGACGCAACCTACTCAATACGTTCTGCTATACGGGTGGATTTTCGATTTACGCACTTGCGGGTGGCGCAAAGGGTGTGACGAGTGTGGATAGTAGTGGCCTTGCCATTGAACTTGTGGATAAGAATGTGGCCATCAACTTCCCCGAGGGGGCTCCCCATAGGAGTGCTGCGATGGATACCTTCGATTTCCTGCGCACGGTGGAGGATGGCGAGTATGATATGATTATCCTCGACCCTCCCGCCTTTGCAAAGCACCACAAGGTTCTGGGCAATGCTCTGCAAGGTTACAAAAGGCTCAATGCGAGGGCTATGGAGAAGATTGCCAAGGGCGGTATTCTCTTTACGTTTAGTTGTTCGCAAGCGGTTAGCAAGGAGCAGTTCCGATTGGCGGTATTCTCGGCGGCGGCTATTGCGGGGCGTAAGGTGAGGATTCTCCACCAACTGACACAGCCCACCGACCACCCGATTAACATCTACCACCCCGAGGGTGAATACCTGAAAGGTTTGGTGCTTTATGTTGAATAAAAGAGAGGGAGTTTTGTGACTCCCTCTCTTTTATTCAACGTCTAACGTCTAACGTCTAATGTCAAACGTCTAACGTCGCGGAGATGGCAAATTGTTGCCATCTCCGACTCTTTATTAAGGACTCTCATCCCCAATTTCCATCCCTTACTCCATAGGTGCCACCACCACCTCAAATCCCTCATCTTTGAGTAATTCGGGGATGCGGGCAATCTCCTCCGTAGGGGTGCCAATGGTGTGGAATGGGTAGAATACCCTTGGGCGGATGGCACGAGCGGCCTTCACTGCCATCTCCACAGTCATCGTGTAGGGGAGATTTACGGGTAGAAAGAGGTAGTCAATCTCCTCCACTGCGACCATCTCGGGGGTGAGCTCCGTGTCGCCCGCAACATAGGTGCGCCTGCCAGCTATCTCCACAATGTAGCCATTGTCGCCCCTACTGCGTGGGTGATATTGCGTGCGCTCCACGTTGTAGGCGGGCACAGCCTCCACTGCGAGCCACGAGTTCATAAATGTGCGGTTGCCCTCACCGAGCACCTCTGCCCCCTCCACCTCGGCACCAACCACCGCATTGGTGATAATCACCGTGTCGCTTTTGCGCAGAATCTCCACTGCTTTCGGGTCGAAGTGGTCGTCGTGATGATGGGTGATGAGTATGGCATCCGCTTTGGGAAGACTCTCCAAATCGGCCTCCTCGCAGCAGGGGTCGAGATAGACGTGCTTGCCGTCCCACTCCAAACCTATGGATGCGTGGCCAAACAGAGCAAAGATTATATCCCCTCTGCCGTCACCCTCTCTTCTGTCCTGAACGAAATCTTTTTTCATACCACTCGATATTTAGTCTATTGTCGTTAGACCTTCGACGTTAGACGTATCTCAAATAGTGGGAAAGCCCACTATTTGAGATACTTATTAAGCCATCCGAAGAACTCGCGGTTCCAAACGAGCGAGCTATTGAGCTTGCTCAACCAAGCCCCTCCCTGGGGGAGGGGTTTGGGGAGGGGTAGGATGCATATTCCAGCCCTTCCGTATCTCGGACGGCAAAACGCTTAATTTACTTCAAATACTTATTGAGCCATCCGAAGAACTCGCGGTTCCAAACGAGCGAGTTCTGGGGCTGGAATACTTGGTGAGCCTCGTTCTCGAAGGCTACGAGGCGTGCAGGTACACCCTGCAATTTTGCTGCCGTAAATGCCTCCAAACTCTGGGTGAAGGGGATGCGGAAGTCCTGCTCACCTGTGAAGATGAGGATGGGGGTGTCCCAATTAGCCACGGCCTTGTGGGGCGAGTTGCGGTAGCTACGCTGTGCTGTGCGGTTTTTGGTGTCCCAATATGCGCCACCGTAGTCGTTATTCACAAACCACATCTCCTCGGTGTGGCCATACATACTCTCGAAATTGAAGATTCCGCAGTGGGAGATGAGGGCTTTGAAGCGGCCCTCGTGGTGACCTGCCAAGTAATATACCGAGTAGCCACCGTAGCTTGCGCCCACAGCACCCAAGCGATTCTCGTCGCTCCAAGGCTCTGCCGAAACATTGTCGATGGCTGCGAGGTAGTCGCGGATGTTCTGACCGCTGTAATCGCCCGAGATTTGGTCGAGCCACTCCTGACCGAAGGAGGGCAAACCCCTACGGTTGGGGGCTACCACAACGTAACCCTCCGAGGCCATCAGCTGGAAGTTCCAGCGGTAGCTCCAAAATTGACTCACAACGCTCTGTGGGCCACCCTGACAGTAGAGTAGGGTGGGGTACTTCTTGTTCTCGTCGAAGTTGGGGGGAAGGATTACCCACACGAGCATCTGCTTGCCGTCGGTGGTCTTCACCCAACGCTTGGTGCACTCGCCCATAGGGATGTTGTCGTAGATTTGCTGGTTGATGAAGGTCACCTGATTGAGCCTCCAATCCTCACCGAGAGTGTAGAGCTCGGGGGCTTTCATAATGGTGTTCATATGTACGAGGAACTTCTCGCCAACCTTGCTGAAAGAGTTGATGTCGTGGTCACCCGAGGTGAGTACCTCCACCTTGTTGCTATTCAGGGCCACGCGGCACACCTGATGGGTGGCGGTGATGGGGGCGATGAAGTAGAGAGTGTTGTTGCCCTCCCAAACCACGTTGGTGGCATTGTAGTCAAACGAAGCGGTCTGGTCCTTCATAGAGCCATCCTCACTATTCCACACAAAGAGCCTCTCTTTGTCACTCTCGTTGCCTGCACGACGCATACTGCGGAAGGCAATCATCTTGTCGTTGGGGCTCCAAACGGGATATTTGTCATAGCCAGGCATCTCGCCCCACTCCTTGCAGATGTTGCGGGTTGTGGCGGTTGCTACGTCGTAGATGAAGATGTCCGAGTCGGTCGAAACAGCGTAGGCGGCACCTGTGAGGTGTTTGCAGGTGTAGGCCAGGGCAGTACCCGCATTGTTCCAAGCAATCTCTTCGCTGTCGAAGTAGGGAGCAAGGGGGGCATCCCAAGGCTCTCCCTCCATAATGTCCTTACCGCCCTTTACAACGCCCTCTCCGAGAGGTGCGATGAAGATGTGGGAGTAGTCACCCTCATCCCAATAGTCCCAGTGGCGTACCATCAAATCGTCGTAGATGCGAGCCTTCGATTTGTCGGCCTGGGCATATACGTCGGAGCCTTTGATATTGACAACGTGCACCTTCTTGGTGTAGAACATAATGTTACCCTCGGGGGCAATGCCGTAGCTCTCCAAGCCCTCCACGTCGGTCACTTGTGCTTTGTCGCTACCATCTGGGAGAATACTCCACACCTGACCGTCGGCCATATAATAGAGGCGGTCACCAACCCATTGAGGCGAGGAGGCTTTCTCCATAAGGCGTACCACCTGGCCACCCTCTGCGGGCATTAGGTAGAGGTCGGTTTTGCCTTTGTTCTCCTCCATATTGTAATAGGTGATGGTGAAGGCTGCAAGGGTACCGTCGGGTGAGATTTTCTGACCTCCCACGCGGCCCATTTTCCACATCACCTCGGGAGTGAATTTACCCGCAGCAATCTCTTCGGGTGTGAGGTTGTTTGTGAATTCCATAACTTCCAATTTTGCACCCTGACTACATCCCACAAGGAGGAGTGCGAGTGTTGTTGTTTTTAATAAATTTGCAAATCTCATATTAGGTTAGTAAATTAATTTGAATAATGTTTCGGATGTTTTGTATTTTATTTATTTTATTTGTGCGATAAAATAAAATATTTTAATTATTTACTTTGTATTTCAAAAATTCTTCAAAAACTATCTTGATGGTTGAGTAGCTCTCCTCGACGGCCTGCCAGAGTCTGCGACCTCGCAACCATTCAGCAACCGAGATGCTCTCGCCCTCCTCGGGGTAGAGCACAGGCTCCTCGCCAGGGGCGTGCATCAGGTACCACTCGGTCTGCTTGACCTCCCAATGGCCATAGGCTCGGTGGAAGTGGCGTGTGGTGCATAAGGGGGCAACAATCTCCACCTCCTGCAAACCTGTCTCCTCCTGTACCTCGCGGATGGCGGCCTCCTCGGGCTCTTCACCCTCGTCGATGTGACCTTTGGGCAAGTCGCGCCAACCCTTGCGGGTAATGACCAAAACATCCCCAGCATCGCTCTCCACCAATCCGCCCGCAGCCCTCACAATGGGCATCTGTGTCACGAAGCGCTCGAAGCACTCCTCGGCATCGGGGGAAATGATGGTGAGTCGGTGATGGGTACCAACTCTCTCCAACAACTCCTCGGGGGTGGGGGTTTTACCCTCTCCGATGTTATACATCGGCCCACTTTCCTCTCCATACACCGAAGAGCTAACTGCCCTATAATCAGCCTCGGAGAGAAAAATGAAAAATTTATTTTCAAAAAATATTCGCATAACTCTACAAAATAACTAATTTTATGGCAGTTTTACAAATTTAAGCAATGGAAAAATACGAAAGCAAGCAACAACAGATACGTCGCTCGGCAGAGCAAATCTACTCTGCTCTCGCCTCGTTCAACAATTTCACCCCTATGATTCAGGACAAAGTGGAGGAGTGGAGTGCCGATGATGATGTATGTTCGTTCAAGATTAAGGGCCTTATGGCGCGATTGCGTATGGTGGAGCGCGAGCCCAATAAACTCATAAAGATTCAGGGTGACGAGGGTACCCCTCTCGATTTCACCTTCTGGCTCCAACTCAAAGAGGTCGCCCCCTACGACACCCGTATGAGAATTGTGGTGCACGCCGACCTGAATATGATGATGCGTATGATGATTGGCAAGAAGTTGCAGGGAGCCGTCGATCAGATGGCCGAGGCAATTGCTAATGCTCTGAATTGAGAATTGAGAATTGAGAATTGAAAATTAACCTAAAATAAAACTAAAAACTTATGTTAGAACAATTTGTAAACCGTCACATTGGACCTTCGGAGAAGGATTTCCAGCAGATGCTCGAAACCATTGGTGTTGGTAGTGTCGAGGAGCTTCTCTCGCAGGTTATGCCCCAGAGTATTCGTTTGCGCAAACCCCTTGCGCTGGATGAGCCTATGACCGAGGCGCAGTTTGCCTCCCACATCCGCTCGCTGGCAGATAGGAACCAGACCCTCCGCTCCTTCATCGGTATGGGCTACTATCCCAACTCGATGCCCGCGGCGATTATGCGCAATGTCTTTGAGAATCCCGCGTGGTATACCTCCTACACCCCCTATCAGGCAGAGATTTCGCAGGGTAGGTTGGAGGCTCTGTTGAATTTCCAGACTATGATTATCTCGCTCACGGGTATGGAAATTGCCAACTGCTCGCTCTTGGATGAGGCTACCGCTACTGCCGAGGCTATGCTTATGATGTATTCGCTCCGTAGCCGCGACCAGCAGAAAAATGGTGCAAATGTCCTCTTTGTGGATAGCAACATCTACCCCCAGACACTCGATGTACTCCTCACTCGCAGTGAGCCTTTCGGCATCGAGATAGTGATTGACGACTACGCAACCTACGAATTCACCGGTAGGGAGTTTGGTGCCATTGTACAGTACCCCGCAGCCGCAGGTGAGGTTCGTGACTATGTGGCCTTCACCGAGAAGGCTCACGCTTCGGGTGCCAAGGTGGCTGCCGAGTGTGACCTTATGAGTCTTGTGCTCCTGAAAGCTCCCGCAGAGTGGGGTGCCGATATTGCTGTTGGTTCGTCGCAGAGGTTTGGTCTGCCTATGGGCTTTGGTGGCCCCAGTGCAGGCTATATGGCAACCAAGGATGCCTACAAACGCAATATGCCTGGTCGTATTATCGGTGTGTCGGTTGACCGCTTGGGTAATCGCGCGCTCCGTATGGCGCTCCAAACTCGTGAGCAGCACATCAAACGCGAGAAGGCAACCTCGAATATCTGTACCGCTTCGGCACTGATGGCCTCGATGTCGGGCCTCTATGCTGTCTATAACGGTCCCGATGGTTTGGCTCGCATTGCATCCCACATCCACTCGCGCACCGTGGCTGTTGCCGAGGCTTTGAAGGCTCTGGGCTATACATTGCGCTCCGAGGAGTATTTCGATACTTTGGAGGTGGAGGCAGAGGCTTCGGTTGTGTCGGATATTGCTCTCTCGCGCGGCATCAACTTCTTCTATCCCGCCGAGGATAGGGTGAGGATGAGCTTCGATGAGGTGACCACCGATGAGGAGGTCCGCGAGGTTGTAGCCATCTTTGCCGAGGCTGTGGGTAAGAAGGCGCCCAAGAGTGTGAAGATTGACGAGAAGGCGTGTGTGGTACCCGCAGGGTTGCGTCGCCAGAGCGCCATCCTCACCGAACCCGTATTCCAGAAATACCACTCCGAAACCGAACTGATGCGCTACATCAAACGCCTCGAACATCGCGATATTTCGTTGGCCGATAGTATGATTTCGCTCGGTTCGTGTACTATGAAACTCAACCCCGCAGTTACAATGATGCCCCTTTCGCTTGCGGGCTTTGCTAATATGCACCCATTTGCTCCTACCGCGCAGGCGGAGGGCTATATGGCGATGATATCCGAATTGGAGAGAGATTTGGCTACCATTACGGGCTTTGCAGGTTGCACCCTCCAACCCAACTCGGGTGCAGCGGGTGAATATACGGGCCTGATGATTATCCGTGCTTGGCACCAGAGCCGCTCGCAGGGCTACCGCAACATCATCCTCATCCCCTCTTCGGCACACGGCACCAACCCCGCATCGGCTGCTATGGCAGGTATGCGCATCGTGACCGTCGCTTGTGACGATAAGGGTAACATTGATGTTGAGGACTTGAAGGCAAAAGCCGAGCAGTATGAGGGTGAGTTGGCAGGTTTGATGGTAACCTACCCCTCCACTCACGGTGTCTTTGAGAGCCGCATTAGGGAGATTGTCGATACCGTACACGAGTTCGGTGGTCAGGTATATATGGATGGCGCAAATATGAATGCACAGGTGGGCCTTACCAATCCTGGTTTCATCGGTGCCGACGTATGCCACCTCAATCTGCACAAGACCTTTGCAATGCCTCACGGCGGCGGTGGTCCCGGTGTGGGCCCCGTATGCGTTGCCGAGCACCTTGTAGAGTTCCTGCCTTCGCACTCGGTAGTGAATGTAGGCGGTGCCGATGGTATCACCGCTGTGTCGAGCTCGCCTTGGGGTAGTGCATTGCTCCTGCCCATCACCTACGGCTACGTTAAGATGTTGGGTGCCGAGGGCTTGCGTAAGGTTACCGAGGCTGCCATCGTTAATGCCAACTATATGTCGTGCAAGTTGCGCGAAGCCTACCGCACCTTCTACTCGGGTGAGAGCGGTCGCGTGGGCCACGAGATGATTCTCGACCTCACGAACTTCCGCAAAGAGTATGGTGTTGAGGTGGGCGATGTTGCACACCGATTGATGGACTACGGCTTCCACGCACCAACCCTCTCGTTCCCCGTACACGACACCCTTATGGTGGAGCCCACCGAGAGTGAGTCGAAGGAGGAGATGGATAGGTTCTGCGAAGCACTCGTGAAGATTCTCCACGAGGCACAGACCTGCCCCCAGATTGTTATCAATGCTCCCTACACCGCTGCCGAGGTGGCTGGCGAGTGGGCACACGACTTCTCGCGCGAGGAGGCTGTATTCCCCTTGGAGTGGGTTAGAGTTCAGAAGTTCTTCCCCTATGTGACCAAGATTGACAATGGTTATGGTGACAGGAATTTGGTTGCCGTAAACAATGAATAACAGAAATTTACTTTTCAGAGGAACGACCTTCATACAACGAAGGTCGTTCTTTTTTTTGGTTAATTTTCAATTTTCAATTTTCAATTTTCAATTATAATAGATATATTTGTCGGTTAAATTAGGCATAAAGTGTGCGATAGGGTATGAAAGTGAGCAGAATTTGCATAGTTGTTTTGGCAGTGGTGGCAATGGTGACCGCTTGTGCCACCTATGATGAGTATGCACCCAAGCAGCGTACCAACATTGAGAAATACTTGGCAGACAATGAGTTGTCGTACATTATCACTGCTGATAGCGCCTACATCCACTTGGCTGGCAATAAGTATGGCGTGGAGGGTGATAACCGACCTGCGGGTGCTAAACGTGGTGAGAAGGTGACCTTCAATGTGGAGGCCTATGAGTTTAACTCCTCGCCATTGAGCACACCATACTTTACCAACAAACGCTATCTTGCGGAGGTTATCTCTTCCGATTTGGATATTTCGTGGTGGAATTTCGACCCCTTTGTGGTTACTCTCGGCAGGGGGGAGATACTAAATCCTCTCGAAATTGCGTTAGATGGTAGCCTCAAAGGCGACTCGCTCGCAGTATTCCTCACCTCTTCGCTCGCATACGGAGTGGATGGTATGGGGGTGGTGAAGCCCAATACCGCAGTGATGATTGTCCTCACGGTGGAGGATGTTACAAATTAATTCGAAAAATACTTATTGAGATAATATGAATACTCTGAAAAAGATACTACAACACACTCTACTCTTCGCCCTTTTGGCGTTGGGTGTGGGTTGTGCAACCGAAACGTCTATTGGATTTGAGGAGTTCGAGAATGAGTCGTTGGAGGCGTGGATGGATGAAAATTACAAAGGTTGGAGAAACGACCCCAATTGGAGGCGTACCGACAGTGGTGTCTACATCTACACTATGCGCCATTCCGAGGGTGAGCCCACTACGGATACTTGTTGGGTGAGGATGAACTATACGGGTAAGACACTCGATGGTAACATCTTCTACACCCGCAATGCCGAGGAGGCAAAGGTTCAGGGTACCTACAACCGTCGCACACACTATGTAGACAACTTTGTCTATCTCTACGAAGACAACGCTTCGCTGCCCAAGGGTATGTATGAGGCGATGAGGGGTATGAAGGTGGGTGAGATGACCAAGGTTATTATGCCCTCGGGTATGTATAGGGGTTCCAATGGTTACAACGAAACCAACGTTGGCTACAATGGTCAGTGGGGGGTGGATGGTAACAAACCCGTTATTATTGATGAGCTCGAAATTGTGGAGGTGTCGGAGGACCCCATTGAACTCGAAAATAGGCAGGTGAATACCTATGCCAAATCGCGTTGGAATCTCTCGGAGGCAGATACTCTCGCAAAAGGTTTGTATGTTCAGCTGATGACTCCATTCCCCGTAAAGCGCGACTCGGTTATCAAGGCCGCCAAGAGCGATTCAATCCTCACCTGCTACTACAAGGCATACTTCCTCGATGGTTTTGTCTTCGATAGCAACATCGACTCGGTGCAGATGCGCGCGTGGGGAGAGGTTGTCAATGAGGGCCCTATGAAGTGGGATATGAAGAAGACGCAGATGATTGAGGGCTTCAAGCAGGCGTGTTGCGAGGCGTGCTATGGTGACCACATCCGCACCATATTCACCTCTGCCTATGGCTATGGTATCTCGGGTAGTGCTGCACAGGCTATTACCGAGTCATCTTCGAGCGATTCGAGCGACCTCTCGGATTACTACAACTATCTGAACTATTACAGCTATATGAATAGTATGTATGGAGGCGGAGGCTATGGCGGCTACTACAACAACTATTATAGCAACTACTACAATCCATACTACTACAACTACTACAACTCCAACAATAGCTCCTCGTCAACTCCCTCGGTTGAGGACGAAGAGGAGGATGCAAAGGTGACCATCACCACCGAGATTCTTCCCTTCACACCTTTGGTGTTTGAGATTTGGGTGTGTGCAGATGATGGTAGTGCGGAGGATTTGGAGCACAATCCACTATAAAAATAGGGCGAGTATCAAACTCGCCCTATTTTTATAGTGGAAAGGGTCATAAAACTGTGCCGAAGGTATTCCTATCGTTGGGCTAAAAATTCTTGCCGAAGCTCAAATAGATGCCGCCCGTGGGGTTGAGATTGGTGCCACTTGCAAGCACCGTAAAGGGGCCCAAAGAGGTGTGGTAGGTATATTTCAAGCCAAAACCCAATAGGGAGTCCTCGAAGAGGAACATCTTGCGGAAGTCGTTGTTCTGAATCAGCAGGTTGCCAATGGCCGAGATGTAGTGATTCTTGGCAATCTTCATTCGCGTTTCGATGGCACCAACCATTACCGAGTTGGCAAACTGCTCAACGTGCTGAATACCCACAAAGGGCATCTGTTGGGGCATATACCTTCCGGGGAGAATACCTCCCAAACAGTTTCGATAGGGGTAGGTGGCCTCCATACCAATCAGTGTGCGACCATAGAGCGATGGGATGGCCGCAATCCAATCGCCCAATGAGATGGCTCCCCTAATATTATATTGCACCGATACAAAGGGAACGTGGTCGTGTACCTCTATACCGTTGTTGGTGTGGAGAGTGTAGTCCATATCGAATGACCAACCCTGCGTGGGGATGTAGACATCGTTGAGGTTATCGTAGTGTCCCGAGAGGTTGTAGTTGATGTAGGCCTCCGGCTCGGCTTCGACCTTACCACCCTCATAGAAGGTTTCGTGGAAGTTGAAGAAGTCGGCCTCCACACCTGCCGAGATGTTGAAGTTGCGGAGATAGATATCCGAAAACCTCATCGCCAGATTGTGGAAATCGAAGGTGGAGGTGTGGGAGCGCTTCTCGTTCTTGTAGAAGGTGAAGTTGTTGTATTGGTAGTGGTAGGCGAGGGCAAACTCTCCGAAAAACACCCTGCTACTCGAAGCTTTGAGTTGTACAAAGGGGTTGTCATTCAGACGTGTGGTGAGCGAGAGTTTGGGCTTGAAGTGGTTGCCCTTAATCGTCATCTCGGTGCCCAGCAGGAGCGATGCCAACTCGTGGGAATCGAAACGGAAACCAACGTGTAACGAGGCGTTTTGCTTCTCATCCACCCAGATGCGTAGGTCGTAGGGGGCCTCATTGGAGAGCGAATACTTCACAAAGTCAAATCCTCCAATTCCACGAATCTGCTCAATGGCTTGGTTGAACTCCTTGCGAGTGACGGTGCTGTATGGTTTGAGTGTGAGATATTTCGAAATGAGCCTACGCTCCATTGCCGAAAAACCCTCCATACGGATGTTGCCGATTTTGAGCCTTGTTTGTTGGTCGTAGTAGCGAGTGCGCTTGGGGGGCATATAGCCCTCGGGCAGACCAATCTTCTTGCGTAGCGCTTGCAACCCTTCGCGGTGCTTGTCGGCCTCACGTTGTCCGCGTTGGATGAGCGAATCGACAGCCTCCTGATTGAAGCTTGCGGCCGAGTAGGGGGCAATTTCGGGGTGGATGTAGTAGTCGCAATCGGCTCTGTTTTTGTCGTAGTTGTCGCGTCCGAGAAAGACGGTGAGTTGCTCGAAGATGACAATTAGGTTCTCAACGTCGGCATCGGTCTTGATACCATCCGAGAGGTCGATGCCAATAACAATATCGGCACCCATATCCCTCACTACATCCACGGGAAAGTTGTTGTAGACACCGCCATCCACCAGGACCATATCCCTATATTTTACGGGCTTGAAAACCCCAGGAATGGACATACTCGCCCTAATGGCAGCCGAAAGACTACCACCGCGTGCTACATACTCGCTACCTGTGTTCATATCGTAGGATATACACGCAAAAGGTGTGGGGAGGTCGTCGAAGGAGTCGATGTGTTGGTAGCCCAAGAGGAGCTCGTTGAGCTGGTCCATAAACCTATCACCCCTCACAATACCGCTGGGAATGGATATTTCGTTGGTTGAGAGCAACACATCGAACATATAGGCATCATCCTTCTGCTTGTCGGCAAAGAGTTGCTTGTCGCGTGCATTGCGGTCGGTGAAGATGTCAAACCAATTCATCGTGGTGTACATCTCCTCAATCTCCTCAATGGTGTAGCCCACGGCATAGAGGCCACCAATGATGGAGCCAATGGAGGTGCCAGCGATGTAGTCGATGGGGATGCCTGCCTCCTCTATGGCTTTGACGATGCGCAGCTGGGCAGCACCTTTGGCGCCACCACCACTCAAAACAAGGCCTACACTCTTGCGATTTGGTGCTGCGGGGTCGTCAATCTTGCCCTTGGCCGATAGTGGCTGGGAAGCAGCGAGCAGTACCACTCCAAGGAGTGTGGCGAGGATGGTTTTTGGTAGTGAATTTTTCATAATATTGTTGTGGTTGTGTTAGGTGGTAAAAAAGGGAACTCTTCTTTTTCGCAGTGTGCGAAGAAGAGTCCCCATTGGTGGTTTATGTATCCCTCTATGAGGGGGTGTTCTCTCTATTCGTAACTGCCCGATTTGAGCATTGCTACCTCCTTCTCGGTCAAAAAGCGCCACTCACCACGTTTGAGCTTCTGCTTTGTTAGGCCCGCGAAATATACCCTGTCGAGTTTGCCGACGTGGTAACCCATATGCTCAAACATACGCCTTACGATACGGTTGCGGCCCGAGTGAATCTCAATGCCCACAGCATTCTTCATCTTGGGGTCATCAACGTAGCAGATATCATCGGCTGCAATGTCGCCATCTTCGAGGGTGATACCGAGAATCATCTGCTCCATATCGGCCCTTGTGAGGTGCTTGTCGAGGCTCACCTGATAGATTTTTTTCTTTTCGTAGGTGGGGTGGGTGAGTTTCTTGGCCAAGTCGCCATCGTTGGTCAGAAGGAGTACGCCCACAGAGTTTTTGTCCAGACGGCCTACGGGGTAGATGCGCTCGGTGCAGGCGTTCTTCACGAGATCCATCACACTCTTGTCGGCGTGGGGGTCATCGAGGGTTGTAACAAAGCCTTTGGGCTTGTTCATAACGATGTAGACCTTCTTCTCGTTCTCAATCTTCTTGCCATTGTAGCACACCACATCCTCGGGCATAACTTTGCTACCGAGCTCGGTTACAACCACACCATTAACGGTAATTTCGCCCTTGGTGATATACTCGTCGGCCTCCCTGCGCGAGCAGATGCCCGACATTGAGATGTAACGATTCAGACGGATAGCACCCTCCTGCTTGGGGGTGTCGTAGGTGGGGTAGTTGTCGAGTGTGTATTGATTGGCGGTGTTGATATACCTCTTGGGCTCGTTGCTACGCTCTACACGGGGCTTGCGCTCGGTGCGCTTGGGGCCACCTTTGGTGAAAGAACGTTTTGCAAAACCGCCCTCGCGGTTGAAACCACCCTCGCGGTTCTCGCGGTTGAACGAACGCTCGCCACCCTCACGATTGAAGTTGCGCTCGCGGTTGTAGGGGCGCTCCTCGCGGTTGAAACTGCGCTCACGGTTGAATCCACCCTCGCGATTCTCGCGGTTGAACGAACGCTCACCACCCTCACGATTGAAGTTTCGCTCGCGGTTGTAGGGGCGCTCCTCACGGTTGAAACTGCGCTCTTCGCGGGGCTGGAAACTCCTCTCGGAGCGGTATCCTACCTGCTGTTTGTTACGCTCGGTGAGTTGATTGTCGCGTGTGAAGTTGGGGTTGTAGGAGCGTCGTTTTTCGAAGTGTTCGCCACCCTCGCTCTCGCGTCTGTGGGAGGTGAAGAGTGCGCCTTCGGAGTTGCTCCTTGGGGTTCTTGTACGTTTGTCTTTGGTGAAGGCTTTGTAGCCCTCATCGCTCGATTCAGAGTGTGCCCTCACGGGGAAATCTGTCTTGTTCATTGTTGTTTGGAATATAAAGTGTTAAATTGTGCCACAAATGTAGCCCATTTTTTTGGATTAACTACGTTTTTCTCTTCGATTTTATTGCCTTTGTAGCCACCCACCTATCAATTTTTGTGCCTTGTGGAATAAACGCCACCACAAAAAAGCAGGGGCACACTTGGTGTCCCTGCTGTGCAATGTTGCCAGTGTTTAGTACTCAAATTTCATTGTGCAGGTTGCGCTGTGGGTGGCTCCGCTCAAAAATGTATAGGTGAATGTAAAATTCACTTCATCGGGCCTCTCGGGAGGAGGATTTGGCAACCAATATTGAACTTGCAGAGCAGTAGTATGATCTGCGTTGATTATGCTACTGACGGGGATGAGTTCTTCACGACCGATGTCGGTTTCCAGTTTGTAATCGGGATAGGTTACATAGTAGTGGCTGAAAGTAGGCCCTTTGACCAAAAAATAGTCATTGAGAATACCTCCCGCAGGAATGCCAAACAACTCTTTGTTAGCAGTAATCTTCGCCTCTACTATGGCGTCATTTATGGTGACTATAAATTGACATCCAGTCATCTTTCTTGTGTCTGCCAAAATTTGTTGCTCAATATCAAGACACCTACTCTTTTCATCGGAGAATATGCAACTAACGTGGATTTTTTTGTCACCCGATGCCTGCCAAACGATATTGTCTATGTACTCAATGTGCAAGTTTTTACAATCTGTAAAAACATATGCAGAATCGGGATTACCTTCGATCAGGGGCTGTTGCGGCTCATTGTCGCACCCCACCGCCACGAAGAGAATGGTAAAGCCTATAAATGTTTGAAATAATCGTTTCATAATAAGTCTTTTAATTGGTGAATCCGTACAATATATTTATGTCTATGTTGTAGGTCTCATTTGTGTGTCCCTGCTCAAATATTTTTTGTTGCTCCAATTTATTGGGGTAAGTTGAAGGTGTCGATACACTCCACTCCGTGACCGAAGTCACACAATACAGAGAATACTACATCTGGTGCTAGTTCCTCGGCGCAAATAGACTCTTTGGGAACAATGAAAAAATATTTCGGCGTGATGTAGCCACCTTTGGTCCAATCATCAATTTCAAACACAATGGGTAATTTATCAAATTCGACAAAATTTGCATTGGGGAATGTGAAGACAAGACCATAAACGTAGAGCATAAAGAGGTCCGACAACTCTTCACCCGCAGCCCTGCCACAAATTGGCTTATTGGCGGTTATGTTTATACCTACTATGCTGTTGTATACATAGTGACACTGTATGGGAGAGTTTGGATTTTGTTTGCGTATGGGGTTATATACAGCCTCCATTTTGTTTCGAATCTGCTCTGATTCTTCCTCCCATTTGCTCAAATCGTAGGTATAAGAAACACTTGTAGATATGTGTGTGTGCCAAGGAAAGACGTTCTCATCACCTTGCAACGATAATGATGATGAATTCAAAGTAATAGTAATGCCTTTTTGCGGAGAAGACAGCGTTAGGGCGAACTCGTCCATAACGTCATAGTCTTTGGTGTCGCACCCAGTTATTGCAATAGCGGTTGCAATAACAATCCAATAATTAAATAATCGTTTCATAATGCAGTTATTTCAATTCAAAATCGTGTAACATTTCTAAATAGGAACAAGCAACCGAAAATAGAGCCACGCATAACGAAATGAGTAGGCGTAACTTTTTCATAATGAATGGTTTTGCGGTGAAACTTATTGTGCCCCGATGAGTGACATAGCGGGGGCGAGGGCTACGCGACAGGTGTTATCAGTTCGCTACCACCTGCCGAAGAGTCGGTCGGTGTCCATTGCGGTGGTATTTGCTCTGTTGCAAATATAACACAAAAAAGTTAAAAAACAAATGATTGCGCTCAAAATCAAAGCAGTACATACAAAAAAGCAGGGGCACACTCGGTGTCCCTGCTGTGGATCTGTTTAGAGGTAGAATTCTTGGATTACACTATTCTGTGCTTTTTTGCCACTGTGAGTAGTTACGGAAATTGTGAAAGTGACTTCAGACTGCAAATCTCCCATCTCTTGTGCAAATTCGTCTTTGACTTTTAACATATATGCTGAATGAGCCATAACATCGTATTGTATCCATTCCGAAATACTCATTATTGTTGATCCTCCCTCGGGATTTTGCAACACTCCATCTGGATAGGAAAAAATAGGATGATTCGGAACTACGACATTAAACATATCCGACAATTCTTCCCCTACTTCCATCCCAAACATAGGCTGGCTGGCTGTAATGGAGATATCGGTAATGCTATCATAGTAGTAATGAAATCCCATCCAATCATTGAATAATGCGGAGCATTGTTCGTATTGCGAGGAGAGAAGTTCGCTTAATTCATCCATAAAAACCGCATCTTCTGCTGGCATAGAACCGTTGTTGAATCTAAAATGGAAACAAATACCTTTATTCCATGGAAGAGGATTGATAACAGTACTATGAGTGTTTTGGACACTTATTGTATAGATTGAGATGTGAGGACTAAATAATATTTCAACACCACAATACTCCCCAGGAACAAGACCATCAGGTAAAGGATGCTCTGTGTCACCAGTACCAGTACCTTTTGTGTCAGTAGGTGTCTCGCACGATACCAAACTTATAGACATTAAAAGCAAAAATAAAAGTTGTTTCATAATACTACCTTATTTGAAATCCATAAATTAATTCTATCACATCATCATAAAGCCAATCTGCAGGCAATGTTGAGAATAATCTGTCTTTATCAGAGTAATACATATTATCATCCAATCCCCAATTCATATAATACCACCAATTGTAGTTGGTAAATTGAGAAATATGGTTTGCATCATCTTTGTCTAATTGTGCTATGTATGATTCATCTTGTTCGGTGGTAAATGCCGCAAAATATTGGGTTCTAGTTACGGTTTCTTTTAGATAGCCATCTATAAGCCAAGTGTGACCATTGCCAGTATTCTGGTTTTTGCCCCAAATCATGACAGGCATCAAGTGCTCTAAACTTTCCATAACGATACCAGAATCCATTCCATCAAATTTCTCGGATGAAATGTTATATAATTGTTCCAATGAAAGCATTAGGGTGTCAGGATAAGCACCTGAACCATTATTTCCATAGTTCATAGAGGATAGGAATCCTATGAACGACATGAGTTTTGCGCTGCTATTAACAGAACCAACTACATCATTTATATCTAACGCCATATCACTCCATAGATGTCTAGTATAATTGTTAAAACTATACTCAAAATCGTCTACATTCCCAGTACATTGTACATAACTGGGAATTTCCAACCATATACCCATTCTTTTACAAAAATAGTATAAAAGTTGTGCACCAGCTGTGGCCGTACAACCAACAGGTGCATGAGTCGTTGTACTATTAGACTTCAATGGGCAGAATTGATTCCAAGGCGCTTTTTGACCCCAAGTAGTAGGGGTGAACGGCCCATATTTGATGCTATCTCTGGTTTCCTCAACATCTATTAGATATAAATAATTATATCCATGTGGTGTGTAGCTACTACCTTGTATACGAGGAGATCGAGTTTCTTTTGAGTTATCTATTTGGGCAGAAATATTATCCCAAAAAGCAATATAATTACTACCTATTTCGCTATTGTCGGCAGAGGTGCGGGTGGCTATGTCGGATGTTTGGCGGGTTTTCAGAACGCCATCGGCAAGCATATTCATCCAGAACTTCATAGGCTCGTTGTCGGTGTCCATTGTGAAGGTGCCATCGTCGCCGTGGGCGAGGGTGGGTTGCACACGTTTGTCGGCAGCAACAACCTCCCAACCTTTGTCGTAGTTGAGGATGTAGAAGAGGGTTTGCGAAGAGTCGAAGCCGTAGGATTTTACCTCCCTAACCGAAAGGTTGGAGCGGTCGGACTCTTTGCGACGGAAATTGACGAAATTTTCGAGGTCGGTGGCGGTGACAAAATACTCTTGGTCGAGAGCTTGACCCTCGTAGGTCTCCGCGCGCGTTTCGACATTGAGGGCTATTTTGTCCTCAAAGGTCGTGGTGGTTTTCAGATTCTCGGGCAGTTCATTGTAGGAACAAGCAACCGAGAATAGAGCCACGCATAACGAAATGAGCAGGCGTAACTTTTTCATAATGAATGATTTTGCGGTCAAACTTATTGTGCCCCGATGAGTGACATAGCGGGGGCGAGGGCTACGCGACAGGTGTTATCAGTTCGCTACCACCTGCCGAAGAGTCGGTCGGTGTCCATTGCGGTGGTATTTGCTCTGCCACAAATATAA
>JAZORC010000020.1:0-109219 GCA_045656405.1 Tidjanibacter sp. | reverse complement strand
TAGCCCCGAAGAGTGGGAGAGAAACCCGCCGCTAATCTTTCGATTAAAACTTAAATTTTTTATGCCAAGATCAGTAAATGCCGTAGCATCGAGAGCTCGCAGAAAAAAAGTTTTAAAACTTGCCAAAGGTAACTTTGGTTCAAGGGGAAATGTCTGGACAGTAGCCAAGAATACTGTCGAGAAAGGTTTGCAGTTCGCCTATCGCAACCGCAAAGAGAAGAAGAGGAACTACCGTAGCTTGTGGATTCAGCGTATCAACGCTGCCGCTCGTATGAACGGTTTGACCTATTCTGAATTTATGGGTAAGTGCCACGCAAAGGGCATCGAGATGAACCGCAAGGTTCTCGCTGACCTCGCGATGAATCACCCCCAGGCTTTCGAGAAAATTGTGAACACGGTTAAATAGTTTGCACGCAGTGCGAACTTGCGGAGGGCGACCTTTTTTAGGTTGCCCTCTTTTTTGCGAGTGCATCTCGCGGGCACGGCAAATCTGCCGAGCCCGAAAACTTATAACCCTCCCCTAGGTTAGGGGAGGGTGCCTGAAAGGCGGGTGAGGTCCGTCATAAACACGTCTTGCCACGACTGCCGAGAGGCAGGCGGTTGGCATCTACCACTCTTTGTCGCGATCAACCGAGTCGCCCGTTTTTCTTTGCCACTTTTGGTGGCGAAAGTGGCGCAAAAGCCACGCACCAAAACGGACCTCACCCGAGCTTTGCTCACCCTCTCCTAACCTAGGAGAGGGAATAAAAGAAAACCCCTCGCCGAATCTAGGAGAGGGAAGAAAAATAAAATCCCTCCCAAAACTTTGGGGAGGGCCACGAAGTGGCGGAGGGGTCTGTCGCCCAGAGGTGCACTCTGACGACTAACGTCTAACGTCGCGTGTTTGGTAAAAGTGCCGAGCACAAGAACATTAAGGGGGGGGTAATGTGTTTGGCGTTTTTTTCGAGATTATCCCTCAACTCCTTAAAAATCAAAAAATTTTCAATTCTCAATTTTCAATTCTCAAATTTATTCGTATCTTTGCGGGCTCATTGGGCTCTCGTGAAGGGCCCCGAGTGTATTAATAGGCCCTCGGGTAGGGCCGCAATAGATTAACTATCAAAAATTTACACAAAATGGCTGTAAAAATTCGTTTGGCTCGCCACGGTAAAAAAGGTTATGCTTTCTACCACATCGTAGCCGCTGACAGTAGGGCTCCCCGCGATGGTAAATTCATCGAGAAACTCGGTACCTACAACCCCAACACCAACCCCGCATCGATTGAGTTGGACTTCAACAAAGCTCTCGATTGGTTGCAGAAGGGTGCTCAACCCACCGACACTTGCCGTGCGATTCTCTCGTACAAAGGCGTGCTCTACAAAAAACACCTTATGGGTGGTGTAGCAAAAGGCGCTTTCGATGAGGCTACCGCAGAGGCTAAATTCAACAAGTGGATGGGCGAGAAAGAGGCTAAAATCGCCGCTAAATCGGGCAAAATCGCCGCTGACAAAGTAGCTGCTCACAAAGCTGCTGTTGCAGAGGAGGTTAAGACCAAAGAGGCTATCGCCGCTAAAATCGCAGAGAAGAAGGCTGCCGCTGCTGCCGCTGCCGAGGCTGCTGCCGAGGAGAACGCAGAGGAGGCTGCTACCGAGGAGGCATAGTTTGGCTTGCTGACGAGGTAGGGGGAGAGATGGAGAGTAGATAGATGGGTGTGCAGATGAAAGGATTTGCAGTTGCCAAGGTCGGTAAGAGTTTCGGTACTCACGGCGAGGTAACCATCAACCTCTACGATACTTTCCCTTCGGACTTCACAATAGAGGAACCGCTGTTTGTCTATATAGACAACTTGGCGGTTCCTCTTTTTTTCGACCACTTCGAGCGTAGGGGTAAGAGTGGGGGAGTTGTCGCTTTTGCCGACTTCGACACCACCCACCGCGCAGCCGAACTCATCGGTAAGGAACTCTATATGGGCTTGGAGGAGGAACTCCTCGGCATTGAGCCCGAAGAGGAGGAGAATGAATTTGACGAGGATGACGAACTCTACTTGGAGGACTTTGTGGGCTTCAAGGCGACCTTCGAGGGTGTGGCGCTTACGGGCGAGATTGTGGATTTCGAGGATGACGATTGGAATCCTCTGTTTATAATTGAGATTTCGGGCAAGGAGGTGATGGTGCCTGCGGCGGATGACTTCATTGTGGAGTACTCGCCGAGTGGCAAGACCATACATTTCAATCTGCCTGACGGTCTTTTGGACCTCAACTAAAAACGCATCTCAATAAATGAGATGCGTTTTTAGTTCAAGTGTGTGGGCTAACGGCTACCTTTTTTGTCTGGGTGGAGTGCGTGTTGGGGAGCTCCAAGTATCAACCCTATTTTTGTGGTGGCTACTATTTGACTCAAAGGTGCTTTGGTGCGTCACTTTGACAGCAATGGGGAGCATATAGATGAACTTTGCGGGCTCGCCATTTCTGGTTCCTGGTGTCCATTGTGGTGAACTTTTGACAATCGTGACCATTTGTTGCGCCAAGTCGATGTTGTTGGCTTTTTCAATCTCCACCCTCTCCACGAAGCCATCGGTGCCGACAGTGAATTTCAGTAGTATATCGGCATTTTCCAACTCCTTTTGTGGGATTTTACTTTTAGTTTCCGACTGGAACCACGAGCGGAAAGCGCTTATGTCGCCATCCATAAATTTGGGGTGGATGATTTCATCTTCCTCGCCATTGCCGTTCTGTGACTCGGGTGTCTCGCTCGTGATGTTGCGACGCAGGGAGTTATTTGCCAACAAATCCGAAATGGGGTATGTGTCGTAACTCTCCCAAATTAAGTGTCGTGTCAGATAGACCTTGCCATCCCTGATACCAAAGAACTGTGTTGTTGGGTCGAACTCCTTAATCACAAAGACCATCTGGTATTGTTGCCTTGCAATCTCAATGAGGATGTTTTGTGGTGAGTTGCCCGTCTGTTTCAAATCCACCCTTACGGCTTTCCCATCAGCATATATCCATTGCATCTCCCCATTTGAGTTGTAGATATAGTCGGCATAGATATTTGTAGGTTCTTCTCGGTCCTCAAATAGGACGGGAGTTTGGATGTCGATTGCATGGATGAAGTCTGCTTGTGTCTCTATTTTGTCCCAATCAACACCTTTGCGCATCTGTGCGGCGAAGAAGTAGAGGTGGTTGTAGTTCTCATTTTTCTTGAAACCACCTTTGCGTGGTAGCCTCCGTACGGCCTCCAAGGCCTCCTGTTCGAAGGCTACAAAGTCTATGTTGGGGAGTACAAATTTCTGGGCACGGAGCGAACTGCCGCATAGGATTGTGGCAATCAGTATGGAGAGACCAAGACGTAGCGACCTCATAATTGTTGCAATTTTTGTTTATTTAAGACAAATATATGCATTTTTTGCCGAAAAAGATGCTGGCGCACCATTTTCTGGTGCGCCAGCGACATTAAACTTTCGACCTTACCTAAAATATCAAGTATGCCAACCACGCAAGGAGCCAAGCCACCGAGGTGTTATATATAATGGTAAACCACATCCAGCCCCTACTGCCCGTCTCGCTGCGGATGGTGGCAAGGGTGCCGATGCAGGGGAAGAAGAGCAGGATGAAAATCATAAAGGCCACAGCCGAGCGTGGGGTGATGCCACTTCGGGTGGTGATATTCTCCGAGAGGGAGGCGATGTCGTCGCCACCATAGAGCACCGCCATAGAGCTCACCACCAACTCTTTGGCAGGGATACTTGTCACCAATGCTACGCCAGCCCTCCAATCCAATCCGAGGGGGCGCATCACGGGCTCAATAAACTGTCCCACCTGTCCGAGGTAGGAGCCCGCGAGAGCGTCGGCACGAAGGTCGGCCTCCACCACACCCAATTCGGTTACAATCTCCTGCTGTGCAATGGGTTCCTCTTTGGGACGTGGGTAGTAGGAGAGTGCCCAGATGACTACGGTGGCAAGAAGGATTGTGGTGCCAATCTTGCGGATATACTGTGCGCACTTGTCCCACATATGTTTCACCGTAGCCCTTGCGGTGGGTATGCGGTAGGGGGGAAGCTCCATAACAAAGGGGGTTTCGTCCCTCTTGAACTTCGTGCCACGCAATAGGCGTGCGGTGAGGAAGGCCACGACGATGCCCAACAGGTAGAGTCCAATGAGTACGGTGGCTGCGTGGTGGGGGAAGAAGGTGCCGGCCAACAGTAGGAATACGGGCAGACGTGCGCTACACGACATAAAGGGGGTTACGAGGATGGTTATGAGCCTCGAAGAGTGGCTCTCGATGGTGCGTGTGGCCATAATTGCAGGCACATTGCAACCAAAGCCCATCAGCAGGGGGATGAACGACTTGCCGTGAAGGCCCATTCGGTGCATCAGCTTATCCATAATGAATGCAGCGCGAGCCATATATCCCGTATCCTCCATCAGTGAGATGAAGAAGTAGAGAATCAGGATGTTGGGCAGAAATACCGCCACGCTACCCACGCCACTCACAATGCCATTCACAACCATATCGCGCAGTGCGCCCTCGGGCATAAGGCCCCAAAGCCACTCGCCCAACCACCCAAAGGCACTCTCAATCCACTCTTGGGGATAGCTGCCGAGGGTGAAGGTCGCCCAGAACATCAGCCACATAAGGAGTATGAAGAGTGGGAATCCGAGCCATTTGTTGGCCACAAGGCGGTCTATGCGGCGTGAGCGTCGGTTGATGTTCGACTTGCCCTCGTGGAGAGTCTCTTCGAGCGCACCATCAATGAATCCGTATTTGTAGTCACCCAGAATACTCTCAACATCACTACCCACCTCCGACTCTATGCGCTCCGAGGCACTCGCGGCAAGCTCCTGCCAACGGGGATAGTCGCCACAGCGGGAGAGTATGGCCCCAACCTCTTTGTCGCCCTCAATGAGCTTTATGGCCCAATAGCGTACGGGGAATTGGCGAGGAAGGTCGCCCGCAACCCTAATCTCGTCCGAGATGCGTTTGATTTCGCGCTCCATAGCCGAGCCATAGTTGATGTGGATATGTCGGGTGGTGGCGTTGCGCCCCTCGAAGAGTTCAATTACGGTATCAAGGAGTGCTTCCAATCCGTAGCCCGTTTTGGCGATGGTCGGTATCATCGGTACACCAATCATTCCGCCCAGCGCCTCGTAGTCGAGCTCCGAACCACTCTGCTGCAACTCGTCATACATATTCAGAGCCACGACTGTTCTCTGGTTGAGGTCGATGAGCTCGGTTGTGAGGTAGAGGTTGCGCTCCAAGTTGGAGGCAACAACGGCGTTGATAATCACATCGGGCATCTGCTCGTAGAGGTGACGGCGAACATAGACCTCCTCGGGAGTGTAGGCCGAGAGGGAGTAGGTGCCAGGTAGGTCGGTGATATTTATGCGGTAGCCACGATGGGTGAGTTTGCCGAGCTTGGCATCCACCGTCACACCACTATAATTACCAACGTGCTCGCTACTACCCGAGAGGATGTTGAAAAGGGAGGTCTTGCCACTATTGGGATTTCCCACCAAGGCTACATTTATCTCATTCTTTTTGAGCGCCTTGCGTCCGCGCAACGAACAATCCGAGAGGGTGCAACCCTCGCAGATGGCATTGCAGAGCGTGCCGCCCACACCCTCCAATGGGCGGTTGGCCTCACCGCTGGGGAGCACCTCGACCATCTCCGCCTCGCTACGTCGTAGTGACACATCGTAGCCCATAATGCTGTATTTCACAGGGTCGTTCATTGGCGAGTCCTGCACCGAGCGCACCTCCACGCCCCTGACGAAGCCCATCTCCATCAGGCGCTTACGGAAGCCTCCGTGTCCCGCTACGCGGACAATCACCGCTTTTTGGCCCGTTTTTAGTTCCGAAAGTTTCATTCTGCCGTTTGTCTATTTTTGCTGACTGCAAAAATAACCCATTATCATCGCGTTGTCAATACCCACAATTAGGTATTTATGCCCCCGCTAACCTGCCTGAAAATCAAAAAATTTTCAATTTTCAATTTTCAATTCTCAATTCTTTTTGTACCTTTGTGCCCGCAAGTGACTATGGGGGTCGGTGAGATTGCATGAACCGAACTGAGTGTCACCCAAGTAACATTATTAACTTTAATACATTTAACACTATGCAAACCATTCAGATTAAAGGCGTTAAGCGCGAGCAGTTTGGCAAAAAAAGCGCAAAAGACATCCGTCGCGAGAACCTCATCCCCTGCGTACTCTACGGTAACGGTGGCGAGACTATCCACTTCTCGGTAGAGACCTCGGAGGCTAAAAAACTTATCTACACTCCCAAAAGCTACATCGTAGAGATTAACATCGACGGCAACATCGAGAAAGGCGTTATGCGCGAGACCCAGTTCCACCCCGTTAAGGACTACTGCCAGCACATCGACTTTTTCCGCGTAGTTGCAGGCAAACCCGTAGCTATCGAGATTCCCGTGGCTATCGTTGGTAACTCGGAGGGTGTTAAGGCCGGTGGTAAACTCCAAGTTCTCCGTCGCAAACTCGCAGTTTCGGGTCTTGAAGAGAACCTCCTCGACGAGCTCGTAATCGACATCACTCCCCTTGGCGTTGGTAAAACCATCAACGTAGGCGACCTCAACTACGAGGGTCTTACTATGTTGCAGCCCGCAAGCACTTCGGTGGTGGCTGTTGTGGCTACTCGTCAGTCCGGCAAATAAAATTGCATCTTGTGGGTGCTTTTTGCACCAAAATTCAGAGAGCGAGTTCCTCATTTGCGAGAGCAAACTGCGGACTCGCTCCTTCTTTTGGCACAAAAATCCCTCCACAATATGCAATTTTATGAGGGCGAGGGTGGGGTGAACCACCAGCACAGAAGTGCCGTTACGGCACCTCATTTGCGCAAAGCAAACTGCGGTGTCGCTCTCTCGTTTGGCACCAAAAATCCCTCCACAATATGCAATTTTATGAGGGCGAGGGTGGGGTGAACCACCAGCACAAAAGTGCCGTTACGGCACCAAAAAGCCCTCCACAATATGCAATTTTATGGCGGAGGATGTGCGCCTAAAATTCGCTCGATTCACTCCGTTAAAAAATCCTCCCCAAAGTTAGGGGAGGTGTCACGAAGTGACGGAGGGGTCTGCCTGTCGGTAGTCGGTCAAAGTTGCTCGGCACACATTTTGAACAACTTACATTAGGAATCAAACAATAATAGATATGACCAAGTGTAAAAAAGAGAAAACTACTGCTGAAAATCAGCAGGTTAAAGATGAAGATATGGGTGTAGAGAACGCCCAAGACACAACAACCCAGGCGGCCGATAGTGACAAAGTGGCAGAGGAGCCTGTGGCAGAGGCTGACAAAGTGTCATCTGCGAATGCCGAAGCCGAGGAGTGGAAGGATAAATACTTGCGTTTGAGTGCCGAGTTCGACAACTATCGCAAGCGTACCCTCCGCGAGAAGATGGAGCTTATTGAGAGTGGGGGTGAGGATGTCATCAAGTCGATGTTGGCGGTGATGGATGATTTCGACCGCGCACTCGGCGCTATGCAGAGCGCAAGCGATGTGGCTTCGGTACGCGAGGGTGTGGAGCTCATCTCCCAGAAGATGCGCGATGTGCTCAAATCCAAAGGTGTGAGTGAGATTGTGGCCGTAGGCGAGGCTCTCGACACCGACCTTCACGAGGCTGTTGCCAAGTTCCCTGCGGGTGACGACAAGAAGGGTAAAGTAATTGACGTGGTACAGAAGGGCTACAAACTCAAAGATAAGGTTATTCGCTACGCAAAAGTAGTTGTCGGCGAATAGCGCGAGCGAGCGCATCTCGCACCGCATCTGCTGCGTTACGCTCGGGCTCGGATTGCTCATTTACGCCCTGTAAACTGCGCATCCTCGCCCATCGCAAGCCTTGCATCTGCGGTACGATATGCACTCGCTGGGTAGTGGGGTGGTACAAAAATCCATCCACAAAACCCACTCGCGGGGGAATTGAAAATGGAGAATTGAAAATGGAAAATTAAGGTGCGCCTATGGCGCGTAATTTTGAATTTTGAATTTTGCATTTTGAATTAATCAAGTTTTTGGGCACAGGGTGCCCGCGGCGTTAGACGTTGGACATTAGACGTTAGACAAAAAGATATATGGCAAAACGTGATTATTACGAGGTGCTTGGCGTGGAGAAAAACGCAAGTGCCGATGAGATAAAAAAGGCATACCGCAAGGCTGCCGTGAAGTACCACCCCGACAAAAACCCTGGTGATAAGGAGGCCGAGGAGAAATTCAAGGAGGCTGCCGAAGCCTACGATGTACTCTCCAACAGCGATAAGAGGGCTCGTTATGACCAATTCGGCCACGCCGGAATGGAGGGCGGTGCTGGTGGCTTTGGTGGCGGTGGCTTCTCGGGCGGCTTCACTATGGAGGACATCTTCCGCAACTTTGGCGACATCTTCGGAGGTCACTTCGGAGGTGGCTTTGGAGGTTTTGGCGGTGGCTCTTCGCGTGGTGGTCGCACGGTGAATCGTGGTAGCGATTTGAGGGTGAAGGTTCGCCTTTCGCTCAAAGAGATTGCCGAGGGTTGCACCAAGAAGATTAAAATCGCCAAGCAGGTGGCTTGCGAAGAGTGTGGTGGCTCGGGAGCAAAGGACTCCCACAGCTTCTCCACCTGCCCCAACTGTAATGGCGCAGGCTACACCATCGAAACCGTCAATAGCTTCTTTGGTAGGGCTCAAACCCAGCGCGTCTGCCCCACTTGTGGTGGCGAGGGTAAGGTTATCTCCAATCCCTGCTCGAAGTGCCGTGGCGAGGGTGTTGTGCGTGGCGAGGAGGTTGTGGAAATTCGCATCCCTGCGGGTGTTGCCGAGGGTATGCAACTCTCCGTTAGTGGCAAGGGTAATGCTGCACGCAGGGGCGGTATCAATGGCGACCTGCTGGTTGTGATTGAGGAGGAGAAGAACCCCGAATTGGTGAGGGACGGCAGTGATTTGCTCCACAACCTGAAAATCCCCGTAACAACGGCCATCCTCGGTGGCGAGGTGGAGGTGCCCACCATCGACTCCAAAGTGCGCATAAAGATTGCTGCGGGCACACAGGCAGGCAAGGTTTTGAGGCTCAAAGGTAAGGGCTTGCCCGAACTGAACGGCTATGGCAGTGGTGATATTCTGGCGATTGTGGATGTGATAATCCCCACGAAACTCACGAGCGAGGAGAAGAAACTTCTCGAAAAGCTCGCCGAGTGTCCCAACTTCAAAAAGACCGACACCCCACGAGGGGAACAGAACATTTTTGATAGGATGCGCAATTTTTTCGGATAAAATAACGTACATTTGTGGGTGGCTTTCGGGTCACCCACAAACGGTATAATATAAACTTGAAACCTATGTTTGGAATTGGTCAGTCCATAAGGCGCAAACCACGCCAATTTAGTTACAACCCACGCTACTACGATGCCGAAAAGGAGGCTCGTAACCAGCGACGTATAGAGCTCGGACACGCCCCCATTGAGGATGATGGCGAGAAGAAGGAGCGCCAGCCTGGTGACCTTCTGCGTGCTCGTAGCCAACAGCGCCAGCAGATGGCCGAGAGGGATATGGCCAACCGCAAGAAGAGCAATATGACGAGGGTACTGTTTGTTGTGCTCCTCATCGTAGGCTTCTATATGTTGCTCCGAAGCATCAATTTTTAGTAATTGGAGATTGGTGGTTAAACGGTGTTGTGCCAATGGCGCGTAATTTTGAATTTTGAATTTTGCATTTTGAATTAATGAAGATTCGTGTTTTGCCCGATAGTGTTGCCAACCAGATAGCCGCAGGTGAGGTGGTTGGTTCTCCTGCCTCGGTGGTGAAGGAGATGACCGAGAATGCCATCGATGCTGGTGCGTCGTTGGTGACGGTCAATTTCCGTGCCGATGGCAGGGAGTTGGTGCAGGTCATCGACAACGGCTGTGGTATGACCCCTGCCGATGCGAGGCTTGCATTCGACAAACACGCCACGAGTAAAATCACCTCTTTGGAGGATATCTATAATCTCTCGACCTTTGGATTCCGTGGCGAGGCTTTGCCCTCGATTGCCGCAGTGTCGGAGGTGGAGCTTGTAACCCGCACCGAGGGTGACAACCTCGCTACGAAGGTTGTTATTGAGGGTGGAGAGTTCCGCTCGCAGGAGACGGTTGTGGGTGCCAAGGGTTGCAATTTCAAGGTTTCGAACCTCTTCTACAATGTTCCCGCAAGGCGTAAGTTTTTGGAGAGTAGCGAGAGGGAGGCAGGTAAGATTAAGTGCGAATTCCGCCGTGTGGCACTCTGCCACCCCGAGGTCGCTTTTATGCTCTACAAAGACGATGCCCCCATCTATAACCTCCCCGTAGGAACACTTCGAGGTAGGATTGCGGGCATTATGGGTAGGAGCATTGCGGCACAACTCTTGGAGGTATCGACCTCGACTACCATCGTGAATGTGGAGGGCTATGTTGGTCGTCCAGAGTTTGCCAAGAAGCGTAAGGATGAGCAATATTTCTTCATCAATGGCCGATTCTTCAAGAGCCCCTATCTGCATAAGGCGGTGATGGCGGCCTACGAGAAACTCATACCCGCAGGGCTCACACCCTCCTATTTCCTCTACCTTACGGTCGATACCCAAAAGGTGGATGTCAATGTACACCCACAGAAGACCGAGGTGAAGTTCAGCGAGGAGAGTGAGATTTGGCAGATTGTCAATGCGGCCGTTAGGGAGGCCTTGGCCAAGACGGGTGCTATCCCGATGATGGACTTTGAGGATGAGGGCGAGGTGCAAATCCCCGTCTTTGAGAGCGCACGCGAGAAGGGCTTTGAGGAGCCTCGCTCGACACTCAACCCCTTCTACAACCCCTTTGCTGCCACACCTAAAACGGTTGGTGGGGGTGCGCAAGGGGTGGAAGGCTCTTCTGGTCGCTCCTTCTTGTCGGACAACGTGGAGCCCTACCCAATGTCACCCGAGGATGAGGTGGAGAGGGAGTTTGAGAGCGCCATTGCCGACTTTATTGAGAATGGAGAACCCACGGTGGAGCGCCCCTTGAAGTTGGAGATGGAGGCCGATGTGTTCAAGGGTGCGGTGGCACTCTCGGGTGGCTATGCCGCAACATCGCTCGGAGGTAGACTCGCTATTGTGGATTTGGCAAGGGCCCGCGAGGTGCTCCTCTATAAACGCTATATGATGATGCTCGGTAGTGGTAACTCGGTGAGTCAGACACTGCTCTTCCCCGAGAGGATGGTGCTCTCGCACGACGATGTGGCGACACTCTCGGAGAACTACGACTACTTTGCAGCCTTCGGATTTGATTTCTCGGTGGTGGATGGCAACTCGGTGGATTTGCTGGCACTGCCCGCCGACCTTCCACACGCAGAGATGGAGGACACACTCTACGATATGCTCGATTCGTTGAGGGATGGCGTGGATTTGAGTAGCCAGAGGCGCAAGGAGCGCTTGGCGCAGATTCTCTCACGCACGCGCGGAATCAAATCCCTCTCGCAAGGTGAGTTGGAGGCGGTCTTGGAGTCGCTCGAAGGGTGCAAGGAGGATAGCCTCACACCCGATGGTAGGGCTGTTGTGAGGGTTTTGGATGTGGCAGAGGTGAAGGCGCTCTTTGCCCGATAGGAGTTTTATGTTGTAAGGAGAAAAAAGATGGATAACGGATATTATAGGCCTCAAATCAATATTCCCCCTGTGGTGAAAAACATCCTTATTATCAATGTGATGGTCTTTCTCACCCAGATGGTTCTGCCTGCGGGTGCCAAGTCGTGGTTCTACGAAACTTTCGCATTAAGCTTTCCCGTGGGGCTTCGCACACTATTCCAGACGGTGAGCTATATGTTTATGCACGCCAACTTCACCCACTTGTTCTTCAATATGTTTGCGCTGTGGATGTTTGGTAGGGTGATAGAGTATGACTTGGGGAGCAAGCGCTTTCTGACCTACTATCTCATCTGTGGTGTGGGCGCAGCGCTCATACAACTTGCGGTCAATTATGTGGAGATCTCCACCCTTGTGGCGCAAGGTTACACCCGTCTGCCACGTTTTACGACCGTGGGTGCTTCGGGAGCAGTTTTTGGTCTGCTGTTGGCCTACGGTATGCTGCACCCCAACAACATAATAATGTTGATGTTCCCGCCCATTGCACTGAAAGCCAAATGGTTTGTGGTTATCTATGGCGTGTTGGAATTGATGGGAGGCGTGGCTTCGAGTGGCTCCAATGTGGCCCACTTTGCCCACTTGGGAGGTATGCTTTTCGGCTTCCTCCTGCTTCGCTATTGGAAACGGAAAAACCAAATCTGGTATTAACCTCACAACTATCCGCAAAATATGGCAAAACGAGCAGACTATTACCGCGACGAAAATCGACGTGTTGTCCAAAAACGCCCCCAAGGTGGTGGACGTGAGCTTGTTTTGTGGGTGTTGGATGTGGTCGTGTTTGTGGTGACGGTGATGGCTACCATTGCTCTGCTGGCGGGCCTACTTGCAAGGGTTGTAGATCCCAGAAGTGTGACACTCTTTGCCTTTGCAGGACTCTTCTATCAGGTCGTCTTCGTTGTGAATGTTGCGTGTGCCTTGTGGTGGGTTGTCAGGTGGCGACGTTGGTTTGCCCTCTCGGCCGTTGTGTTGCTCTTGGGTGCGGGGGCCATTGGGCTCTTCTATCGCTCCGATATGAGTGCCAAGGAGGCCGAGGTGGAGCGCACAAGGGATGATTTGAGAATCGCAACCTACAATGTGATGAATTTCAGCGACACCAATACACCAGAGGGTGAGAATAACTACAATAGGGTGATGGAGTGGCTCAATCAGCAGGGGGTGCAGATTGCCTGCATCCAAGAGGCCCATTTCTCGTCGAGCAAGAGTTTTGCAGGATTCAAAGAGGGACTCAAAAAGATGGGATACGGATTCTTTACCAACTCCCAAAGTGAGTATGCCGACTCCAAAACAGGCTCGGGTTACGCACTTTTCAGCACCTATCCCATTGTCCGACACGATGTGGTCTTTGCAGGTGAGGGAGCCTTTGGCAATATCAAAGGTGTCTGGGCCGATGTGAAGATTGCCCGCGATACGGTGAGAGTCTATAACCTCCACCTACAATCAACGGGTATCACCAACGAGGAGCGTAACGATACACTCTCGCCACAAATTATTGAGGATACGATGGCCAGGGCGAAACTCTCGGCTGTTGTGGGCAAGATGGTGGATAACTACCGCGCTCGCGCCGAGCAAGCAGAGGCTATCGCCAACCACATTACAAACTCACCCTATCCAACCATCGTGTGTGGCGATTTCAACGACACCCCAATGTCCTACACATACGGAACAATCACCTCTGCCGACCTTGTAGATGCCTTTGTGGAGGCGGGTAGGGGCGCAGAGTACACCTTCAAGGGGCTCTACAACCTCTTCCGTATCGACTACATCCTCACCAAAGAGGATGAGTTTGAGGTGAAGGAGTATCGCTCGTTTGAATTGGACTATTCCGACCACAAACCAATCACGGTACTTATAGGTCTAACGTCTAATGTCTAATGTCTAACGTCGCGGGCTCGCCTTCAATCGAGCCCGAAAACTTAATTAATTTTCAATTTTCAATTTTTGGGGGAGTGTAGGGAGTGTAGGGAACTCTCCTTAACCTCCCTAACTTCACTAAATTCCCTAACCTCCCTAATAAAGACGCGGGGCGCACCATTCTCTGGTGCGCCCCGCGACGGTTGACGGTCGACGGTTGACGTCAGATGTTGCGATTAAATCTGCTCCCACTCAACCGAGCCATCCTTGTTGTCCTTCACGCGGATGCCAATTTCGGCAAGGCGGTTGCGGATAAGGTCGCTGGTTGCCCAATCTTTGTTGGCCTTGGCGGTGCGACGCACTTCGAGAATCATATCCATAAGGGGGGCAACCTGGCTCTCGCCACCCTCTGCCTTCTCATTCTTCAAACCGAGAATGTCGAAGACATAGAGATTGACTACCCTCTTCAACTCTTCGAGGTCGGTGGCGGAGATGCTCTCCTTGCCATCGGCCAGAGAGTTGATAATCCTCACCCAATCGAAGAGTACCGAGATGACCATAGGCGACGAGAGGTCGTCGTTCATTGCATCCTCACAGCGGGTTGCAAGCTCCGAAACATTGACGCTCGAACTCTCCGAGGGTTTGATTTTGGCGAGGGTATCCACAGCCTTCATCAACCTGTCGTATCCCTTCTCGGCAGCTTTCAGAGCCTCATTCGAGAAGTCCAAGGTGGAACGGTAGTGGGCCTGCAAGATGAAGAACCTCACGGTCATAGGCGAGTATGCCTGTTCGAGCTTGTCGTGGGTGCCCGAGAAGAGCTGTTCGAGGGTGATGAAGTTACCGAGCGACTTGCCCATCTTCTGACCACCAATGGTAATCATATTGTTGTGAATCCAATAGCGTGCCGAGTCGTGACCGAGCGAGGCGCACGATTGGGCAATCTCACACTCGTGGTGGGGGAACATAAGGTCCATACCGCCACCGTGGATGTCGAACTGCTCACCGAGATACTTGGTGCTCATCGCGGTACACTCCAAGTGCCAACCAGGGAAACCGTCGCTCCAAGGCGAAGGCCAGCGCATAATGTGCTCGGGTTGCGCCTTCTTCCAGAGTGCAAAGTCGAATGAGTTGCGCTTGTCGCTCTGACCGTCAATCTCGCGGGTGCCAACGAGCACATCGTCGAGGTTGCGGCCCGAGAGTTTGCCATAGTGGAATTTCTCGTTGTATTTGGTCACATCGAAGTAGATGGAGCCGTTGCTCTCATAGGCATAGCCTGCATCGAAGATGCGTTTTACGAGTTCAATCTGCTCGATGATGTGTCCGCTTGCGTGGGGCTCGATGGAGGGGGGCAGTACGCCCAACTTGTCCATAAAGGTGTGGTAGCGGTTGGTGTAGTATTGTGCCACCTCCATAGGTTCGAGTTGTTCGAGCCTTGCTTTTTTGGTGATTTTGTCCTCGCCCTCATCGGCGTCGTGCTCCAAGTGGCCCACGTCGGTGATGTTGCGGACATAGCGCACCTTGTAGCCCTGCGCCTTCAAGTAGCGGAACAGAAGGTCGAAGGTGATTGCGGGACGGGTGTGTCCCAAGTGGGGGTCGCCATAGACGGTGGGACCGCACACATACATACCAACGTGCTCGGGATTGATGGGCACGAAGAGCTCTTTCCTACGCGAAAGAGTGTTGTATAGCATCAACTTTGTAGCCATAGTGTTGTCTTTATCGTTTATTGAGGTTGTAAAAATACTCATTATTTTCGTAACTTTGCAAAATATTTAGTGTAATAGAGAGTTATTTATTCTATGAAGACCTATAATAAAGTGAACAACCTTGTCGGATGGGCGACATTTTTCATCTCGGCAGTGGTCTATATCCTCACCACAGAACCCTCGGCAAGCTTCTGGGACTGCGGTGAATTTATCCCCACATCCTACAAATTGGAGGTCGGACACCCCCCAGGGGCTCCGCTCTTTATGATGATTGCCAACTTCTTCTCACAGCTGGCTTTTGGCAATGTGGAGAGGGTGGCATTCTGGGTGAATGTGATGTCGTGTGTGGCTGCGGCCGCCACCATTATGTTCCTCTTCTGGACCATCACCCACATAGCTCGCCGTATGACTACTCGCAGGGGTGAAGTTCCCTCGAAGGCCAAAACTGTGGCTATTATGGGTGCAGGCTTGGTGGGTGCGTTGGCCTATACCTTTACCGACACCTTCTGGTTCTCGGCTGTGGAGGCGGAGGTCTATGCCCTCTCGTCGCTGATGACCGCCGTTGTGGTGTGGGCAATCTTGCGCTGGGAGGATGTTGCCGACCAAAAGGGTAACGAGCGTTGGCTCATATTTATTGCCTATATGATGGGCCTCTCCATTGGTGTCCACATTCTCAACCTGCTGACCATCCCCGCATTGGTCTTTGTCTACTATTTCCGCAAGACAGAGAGGGTTACGACCAAAGGAATCATCTATTCCACCCTCATTAGTGGCGCCCTAATTCTCTTTCTGAATAGCATTGTAATCCCCTATACCACCCAGATTGGTGCGTGGTTTGATAGGGTGCTCAACTCTATGGGTGCGCCCGTCAATGTGGGCTTTGCAATCTACGCCTTGTTGCTCTTTGTAGCACTCGGTGTGGGTGTGTGGTACACCCAGAAGAGGGGTATGAAACTTGCCAACCTTGTGGTTACGGCACTCACTGTAATCCTCATTGGCTACTCCTCCTATGCCTCGGTTATCATCCGCGCGGCTGCCAATCCACCAATGAACTCCAACGACCCCGATAACCCCTACGCACTCCTCTATCTCTTGAACCGCGAGCAGTATGAGGCGCAACCAATACTCTCGGGTGTGTCGTATGCTGCCCCCGTTACGGATGTCACATATCGCACCAAATACTACGTCAATGACGAGGGTAAATATGTGGGCGAAAAGACCGTTGCGGGCTATGAGTACCCCGATGAGTTCAAGATGCTCTTCCCCCGTATGTGGTCGAGCCAAGAGAGGCACATTGAGGGCTACCAATCGTGGGGTAGGGTAAAGGGACGCAAGGTGCGCTATGGTGGTGAGGTCTATACCGTTCCCACCTTTGGCGAGAACCTGCGCTACTTCTTCGACTACCAACTCAACTTTATGTATTGGCGCTACTTCCTCTGGAACTTCGTAGGCCGCCAGAGCGACAATCAGAGCTTGGGCGAGATTACCGATGGCAATTGGCTATCGGGCATCAAGCCACTCGATGAGGCGATGCTCGGTCCCCAAGATAACCTCCCCGATGAGATGGCTAATAATAAGGGGCGTAACCGCTACTACTTCCTCCCCTTCATCTTGGGCCTTGTGGGCCTCTTGTGGCAGTTGGGCAAGAATCCTCGCTACTTTACGGTGGTGATGTGGCTCTTCTTGATGATGGGCGTAGTGCTTGTTGTCTATTTCAACTCGCCCCCAGGTGAGCCTCGTGAGAGGGACTATGTCTATGCAGGCTCCTTCTATGCCTTCTGTATGTGGATAGGCTTTGGTGTGCTGGCCGTTGTGGAGTGGCTCGAAAAGGTATTCAAAAAAGATAAGGTTGTGCCCGCAGTGGTGGCGAGTGTGGTCTGCCTCTCGGTGCCCACCATCCTTGCTGCCGAGAACTGGGACGACCACGACCGCAGTGGCAGGTATGTGATGCGCGATATGGGCTACAACTACCTCTCCTCGGTTTTGCCAAACTCCATAATTGTCAATTTTGGCGACAACGACACCTACCCGATGTGGTACAATCAGGAGGTAGAGGGTGTGAGGCCCGATGTGAGGATTATGAACCAGAGCTACCTCGGTGGCGGCTGGTACATTGAGGAGATGAAGCAGACCTACAACGAGAGTGCCCCTGTGCCCTTCTCGTTCCCCAAGGAGAAGTATATGTATGCCAACGACTACATCTTTGTGGAGGATGTGGTGGATTACCGCGTGGATTTGAAGCAGGCAATGGCAGTTGTGAGGAGCGAGAGCCCCGCAACCAAGCTATCCTACTCGGATGACCTTACATTCGACTTCCTGCCACAACATAAGCTCTCCCTGCCGGTAAATAAGGAGAATGTCCTCAAAGCAGGTATCGTCAGGCCCGAGGATGCCCACCTTATACTCGATAGTATAGAGCTCAACATCACCAAGAATACACTCGAAAAACCCGAGTTTATGATTCTCGATATGTTGGCCGAGTTGGATTGGAGTAGGCCTGTCTATTTCGTGCAGCCCAACCTCTTGAAGCACCTCGGAATTACCGACTATCTCCAATACGATGGCTACGCTTACCGATTTGTCCCCATCCGCACACCTATGGAGAGTGCGGCAAACATCGGGCGCATAGACACCGACTACCTCTACAACAACATTATGAACGTCTATCGCTATGGTAATGTGAAGGACGAGAGTGTCTATGTGGATAACTTCTCGCGCTACAACATCAACTCCACACAGATTCGTGGCGGCTTTGCACGCCTTGCCGAGCAGATGGCCGTGGAGGGGCGCAAAGAGGAGGCCGTAGCGGTGCTCGATAGGGGTGTGGAGGAGTTACCCTTCTCGCAACTGCCACACGGCTACCAATCGTTCCCCTACATTGACGCCTACTATATGGCGGGCGCGGTGGAGAAGGGTGATGCTCTGGCTCGTGATTTTGCACGCGATATTACACAAAAACTCTACTACTACTTCACCTTCCCCGACTCCAAACAACCCTTCGTGGAGAATCAGTTGGTGGATGAGTTCCAATACCTCGAACACCTCATCTACTCGGTGCTCCTTCCTCACCAGCGCTATGAGTTGGTCAATGAGTTGGACCGCAGTTTGGAGATTGCCGAGTTGTTCTTTGGTATGACTCGCAACGAGCAGGGACAACCCGAGGCTACGGTAACACCTGTCAGCGACCGCACAAGGGAGGAGTTCTTGAAGAGTATAGATGGATATTTCTTGATTGAGAAATAGAGTTTTCCAATCAAACATATTGGAATGTTTCGGGCTCGGCAAAATCGTTTTGTCGAGCCCGAAATGTTGGATATTAGACTTTCAAATCAAGCGAAGAATTTTGTAAGTTCTGCGGCGATACGGTTCTTGGGGAATTTGTGCCCAAGGGTGAGGGCCTTGCGGAACATCGACTCGCGGAAGGTGCGGTGCTCCTCACTCTCGGGGTGGAGTGGGCGATGGTTGCGGGCATCGGTGAGCCTCTCGAAGAGCTCCCCATCGCACATAGCCTCCCTGCCGATGAACATCTCGCAGAAGCGTTCCCAAACGTACTCCACAGCCGCCTTCGAGGGGTGCATCATATCGTCACCGCAGTAGCGGTAGTCGCGCAAGTCGTCAATTAGAATCTCAAACGAGGGGAAGTAGCACACCCTCTCATACTTGGCCACAATCTGCTCCACCGCAAGGCGTAGGGTGGCCTTCGAGAGCGAGTTGCCCTCCAAGCCGTCACCCAAGTGGCGCACAGGGCTGATGGAGAGGATGACCTTCTTGTCCGCCAGCATTGCAAGCGTTCTTTCCAGTGAGGTGACAACCTCCTCCACCGAGAGCCTGCGACGCACAAACTCCCTTGCAGGCATCTTGTGGCAGTTGGCAACCACCTCGCCCTTGTGTTCAAATACCCACGCAGTACCCAGCGTGAGTACCACCCACCTTGCCTCCTTCAACTCTTTGTGGGCCACATCTATTGAGCGGTTGATACTCTCCACCACCTCATCGGGGTTGGGGCTGTCGAAGGAGCCGTGGGTGGCGAGCGAAAACCACACATCACCCCTACATAGGAGCTCCTCGCGCTCCACGCCCCTACGCGCAACAATGCGCTCCACACACGCCTCAATCGAGAGAGGGTTGTAGAGGGTACCGAGGGGGTTGGAGGCAACCTCCACACCCACCCTTGTGAGGTGATGAGTGACCTCTTCGGCAAAGCACGAACCGATGGAGAGAATTTTTTGCGATTGGTCTATCTTATTGACGCTTGGTGTGATAGTTATCTCGGTGCGAAAGTTCATAGTAGAAAGGTTTTAGGGTTGTTTGACTACAAAGATAAAAATTTTTATCTTTGCTCTAACTAAAAGAGCAAACTAAAATGAAACTTACTGCCTATCCCAAAATCAACCTCGGACTCGATATTCTCACTCGTCGCCCCGATGGTTACCACGAAATAGATACACTTATGGTCGCAGTTCCAGCCGTTGCCGACACCCTCGAAATTGAACACGCAGAGGGTGGTGGATGTAGTCTGCAAATGGAGGGCCTTGTGGTGGATTGTGCCTCCGATAGGAACCTTGTGGTCAAGGCGTGGATGCTCCTGCGGGAGATGTATGGCATAGGTGGTGTGCGTATGAGGCTCGACAAAAGGATACCTTTTGGCGCAGGATTGGGTGGCGGTAGTGCCGATGCGGCTGTTGCCATCAAGGGACTCTCGGAACTCTTTGGGCTCAATCTCTCCACCGAGCAGATGGTGGAGGTCGCAGCACGCTTGGGTAGCGATGTCCCCTTCTTCATCCACTCCCAGCCGATGTTCTGCCGAGGTAGGGGGGAGATTATGACACCCGCCGAGGTGGATCTCTCGGGTGTGTGGTGTGTAATCTCGAAACCCTCGTTTGGCATCTCCACAGCCGAGGCCTATGCGGGTGTTGTGCCCCACATCCCAGCACTCTCGCTCGAAGAGCGCCTGCACCTGCCCCGTGGCGAGTGGCAGAGCGCCATTGTCAATGACTTCGAGGCTTCACTCTTCGACAAATACACCGCCCTGCCCAACATCAAGCGCGAGATGCAACGCCGAGGTGCCTTCTACACCTCGCTCTCTGGCTCGGGCTCGGCAATGTATGGACTCTTCGCCGAGGAGCCCAACTACTCACCCATTTTTGCGGGCGAGGAGGTCTTTGTTGCGAAATTATGATTACATTTGCGAAACTAATAAACGCTAAAACTAAAATAGTATGAAGAAAACTTTGATATTGGCAGTGCTCATTATGGGTTTGGTGGGTGCAGCAAACGCACAGGAGCAAGTTTATTATGGTGGCAAGAAGGGCGATGTGGCAGTGAACATTGGACTTTACAACACCATTGCTGGTGGGTATATGCTCACCGACCGTGTGATGATTGATGCAGAGTTGCAACTTTCGGGTAGTAGTTCGATTTCAGAGGTGTATTACAACAATGATAACGATAGTTATACTTTGTATTATAACCAAGACAATGCAAGTTTGGGAACTACACTCTCTGTGGGTGCGAATTACTTGTTGAATCCAGGTGAGCGTCTTCAAGCCTCGGTTGGCTGTCGAGTTAAGTATGGATTATCCAATCAGGAACAGTTGACAGATTACCACACAGATAGTTCCGATGCGTCAAATTACAATTCGGATAAACTTACTTGTATAAAAAATAATGATTTTAGTTTGGGCGCAACCTTGAATGTGGAGTTCTTCATCACTCCCCGCTTGTCGGTTGGTGGCGCTTTGGGTATCTATGCAAACTACTTCGACCGTGTGAATGAGTATGAGACAAACCCTGATAGTTCCATCAATAATAAGGATATTACCATTACACAAGGCTTTGGATTTAGTACGAAATGTGACGCTGACCTCGATTTCAGATTCTACTTCTAACGCCAACTATTAATAAGTTCTCGGGCTCGGCAAATGGTTTTGCCGAGCCCGAGCATTTTAGAACAGACGTTGGACGTTAGACGGTTTTGCGGATGATGCGCAAAACCTTGCGCGAGCGTTGCGTCATATAGACGCCCTCCTTCTCGGCATACTCCGCCAAGTGCTCCATTCGGTAGCCGCGGATGGTCAGAAGCTCCATATCGGTGTTGTACTTCACCGAGAAGCCCGCCTTGTGGAACGAATCAACAATCTCCTCCAAGTAGCGAGTGTTGTCGATGCAGAGTGCCATACTGATTGCCGAGTTCTGCACCAAGTGCACCTTCGCGCGGTGGCTCTCCAAGATGTGGAATATCTCCGCCATACGCTCCTCCAAAATGAACGAGTAGTCCTCGGGTTTTATGGAGAGCAGAATCTGGTTCTTCTTCAAAATGAGGATGGGGGTGTCGATGGGCTTCTCAATCTCCGCCTTGATGACACTACCAGGTAACGAGGGATTTACAAAGCACCTAACATACAAGGGTATCTGCTTGTTTTGCAGAGGTTTGATGGTCTTGGGGTGGATAATCTGCGCACCGCTGTATGCCAACTCAATAGCGTCGAGATAGGTCAGCTCGGGGATGTAGGTCACACCCTCAAACTGCTTGGGGTCACCATTGAGGATACCCTCCACATCTTTCCAAATCGACACGCTCTCGGCTCCGAGAATGTAGCCCGCAACGGCTGCCGAGTAGTCCGAGCCCTCACGACCAATGGTGGTGGTGGCACCCTGCTCGGTGGCACCAATGAAGCCCTGGCCAACAATAACCCTCTCATCGGTGGTCTCCACAGCACGCAATAGGCGAGGTGTGGATGCCTCAATGTCGATATTGGCATCGCGGAAGCGGTTGCTGGTGAGGAACAAGCGCCTCATATCGAGCCACTTGCTTGCTACACCTGCATAGGTCAGGTAGTCGCTCACAATGGAGGTGGAGATAAGTTCACCAAAGCTCACAATCCTATCGTACCACTCCTCATAGGTGCGACTCTTGGGATTCGAGAGGGTGATAATCTCCTCCAACTCCTCATAGAAACCCCTAACCCTCTCGGGCAGGTGGGGCTCACCCCAAAGGTCGGCAAGAATCTCCGCGTGGTAATCGACAATGCCCTGCATTGCTACAACAGCCTCGCCAGTGCGACCTCCCCAAAAGCTATCCATAACCTTTTCGAGAGCATTCGTTGTCTTACCCATTGCCGAAACGACAATAAACAACCTACCCTCCGTTTGGCGGGCAATCTCCGCAAGATTCCTAACTCCTGCCGCCTCCTTAACCGAGGCTCCTCCAAATTTATATACCTTCATTCCTTTAATAGTTTCAATTATAACTTATCACTCGCACGGATTATTTCTGTGGGTGTTTTCGGCGTTACGCTCGTGCTCGGATTGCTCATTTACGTTCAGTAAACTGCGCATCCTCGCCCATCGCAAGCCTTGAAACCCCCTCACATAAATAATCCTATGGGGAGAATATAAAATTGCCTACGCCTCGGTGGTAGTGCCCTCTGCCTCTTTCTTGTTGTGGTAGAATTTGTAGAGCTCCTCGGTGGCGAGCGAAATCTTTGTTACGGAGAAATCCTCGCCCTGGGGATAGACAAACATTGTATCCGTAAGGGTGCTCAAATCTACACAGTCGCGTTTCCACTTGCGGAAGTTGTACTCAATGTGGATGGAGTAACGCTGGGCCGCGGGAATGGTCATCGAGTAGTCGATGCCGTCGAATTCGCCACGAAGCATAAAACCATTCATATCGTGGGTCAAGATGCCCTCGCCCAACTCCATAAATCTGCGGGGGTGGGGCAGTGAGCGAACGTCGGACTTGACGGTGATACCATAGGTGCCGGCCTCAACCTCCTTGCGAACATTCTCCCTCTCCCACTCATACCAATCGGGAATGTGGCAGAAGTGGGTTTCGCCCTCGGTGGCCTCCAACTGACCATACTCATTCATCCACCACTTGTGGCCGCACTCATTGCACCAAAGGTGTGAACCCTCGCTTGCCATACGGTACTCCTTGCCGCAGTGGGGGCACTGGTAGAGCACTTTGTGCAGGCCCTCGGCGCGAGTACTCTTGGTCATACGAATCTTATTGTCGCGCTGCCAAGCGAAGTCATCGTAGTAGAACTCACGATTGACAACCTCCATAATCTGGTTGTAGTCCATCTTCTCAATCTCCTCCACCGTGAGAATCTGTTTCATCGTCGCCTCGGTCTTGATGAGTCTGTCACCCGTGTGCCAGAAGGGGGAGTTGATGTGGTTACCCTGGGTGATGAGGGTAACAACGGGCATTTTGAGCAACTTCACAAGTTTGCCGAGCGAAGGGGGCAAAATGGCGTTGGTGCCACAGAGCGAATAGCGAGCCTCGGGATAGAAGGCTACAACTTTCTTGCGCTCCTTAATCTCGCGTAGCTGGCGCACAAGGCGGGTGTCGTTGGTAAATTTGCGCTTGGGAATACAACCCACACGGGCCATCAGCCACGCAAGGATGCCTCCAATGCCCACAAAACCATCAATCGCCACAATGTAGTATGCCTGATTGGGGAAGGTGGCCTTGATGGCAACCATAAAGTCATAGAAGGCATTGTGGTTACACAGCAAAAGGTAGGGGCGTTTTACACCCTCCATATTAATCTTTCGTATGCGTGTGCGGTGAAGCCAAGTGACGGGGAACGAGGCAATCCACATAACAGGGCGCAACCACCACGAAACTCTCCTGGGTTTGGCGCTCATATCGAGCCTACGGGCATCATCTACCAAAGGGGTGCGGTCGTCAAGCTCTTTTGTCTTTTTGGTGTTGTCTTTGTTTGGCTGCATAGAGAAATTTGCTTTGTTTAGTACCTAACATTAGGAATAATAAGTTACAAAGATAGTACAAAAATGAAAAAAGCGGGTATAAGAGTTCCATTTCTCCCACTTTTTTACCATATTTGTAGTGTTATTACGTTAAAAGCATAGATTATGTACAGCGAACTGAAAAAACATATCGAGGCGGCGTGGGAGAATGGTGAGTTGCTCCACGAGCCCGAGGTGCTCGATGCTATCGAGCAGGTGGTGACACTCCTTGACGAGGGTAAGGTGAGAGTTGCCGAGCCCACCGAGGAGGGCGCTTGGCAGGTGAATGAGTGGGTGAAAAAGGCGGTTATCCTCTACTTCCCCACCCACGAGATGACAACCTCCCAGGCCGGTGAGTTGGAATTTTACGACAAACTCCCCCTGAAAAAAGGCTACAAAGAGTTGGGTGTGAGGGTTGTGCCCCACGCTGTGGCTCGCCGAGGTGCCTATCTCGCAAGGGGTGTTATTATGATGCCATCCTATGTCAATATCGGTGCATACGTCGATAGTGGTACTATGGTCGATACTTGGGCAACCGTAGGCTCGTGTGCCCAGATTGGCAAGGGTGTCCATTTGAGTGGTGGTGTGGGTATTGGTGGCGTTTTGGAACCCGTGCAAGCAGCACCCGTCATCGTGGAGGACAACTGCTTCCTCGGCTCGCGTTGTATTGTTGTGGAGGGTGCCCACATCGGCCGAGAGTCGGTGTTGGGTGCAGGTACCATCATCACCTCCTCAACCAAAATTATTGACGTTACAGGACCTGAACCTGTTGAGTATAAGGGTTATGTTCCCCCTCGCTCGGTGGTTATCCCTGGTAGCTACAAACGCCAATATCCCGCGGGTGAGTACTCGGTGGGTTGCGCCCTGATTATCGGCCAGCGCAAGGAGAGCACCGACAAGAAGACCTCGCTCAATGATGCACTGCGAGAGTACGGAGTATCCGTATAGCGAGTGTGCCTTGTGGGCGATTTCTGCGTTACGCTTTTGATTTTACCTCCTCATTTACTCCCGGTAAACTGCGGGACAAAATCAAAACCAAGCCTTGAACCCGCCTCACAAAATCCACTCGTCGCAAGTGTGCCTTGTGGGCGATTTCTGCGTTACGCTTTTGATTTTGCCTCCTCATTTACTCCCAGTAAACTGCGGGACAAAATCAAAACCAAGCCTTGAACTCGCCTCACAAAACCCACTCGTCGCAAGTGTGCATTTGGCTCGTAATTTTGAATTTTGAATTTTGAATTTGCTCTATGGCAGTTTTTATCTATAAATCTATGCCTTCGACCAATTCGGAGGTGGCAAAGCCCGGCTATCGTCACGGCGATGCGGTGATTGCGCGTGAGCAGACCGCAGGCCGCGGACAAAGGGGTAATAAGTGGAGTAGCAAGGCGGGGGAGAACCTCACCTTCTCGCTCGTGTGGGAGCCTACATTTATGGAGGCCAAACGTCAGTTCCTCCTCTCGGAGGCGGTGGCTCTGGCCCTTGTAGACACCCTCAAACAGTACGATATTCGTCCCAAAATCAAGTGGACAAACGATATCTATGTGGGCAACAAGAAGATTTGCGGCATCCTCATAGAGCACACCCTCGGTACCGAAGGGCACCTTGCGCGTACCATTGTGGGTATTGGCTTGAATGTCAATCAGAAGGAGTTTGAGGAGTGGGTACCCAATCCAACTTCTATGGCAACCGTTGCGGGCAAGGTGTTCGATATGAACGAGGTCTTCCAGAGGCTCTATGATGCTTTGGAGGCTCGCTATGAGCAGTTGCAGAGTGCCCCCGAGCAGATTGAGGGTGAGTATGACGCGCTACTCTACCGCAAGGGTGAGTTGCACACCTATCGCTTGCCCTCGGGTAAGACCTTTGAGGGTGTTATTCAGGGTGTGAAATCGACTGGTGAGTTGCTCGTGGAGAGTCAGGGTATGGTTGTACCCTATCTATTCAAAGAGATAGAGTTTGTTATTTAGCGAGCACATCTCGTGGGGGAGTGGAGGTCTAACGTTTAACGTCTAACGTCTAACGTCGCGGGCGACAAATCGCCCGAGGAAATATTAGTGAAGTTAGGGAATTTAGTGAATTTAGAGAAGAGAGCCCTAACCTCCTTAACCTCCCTAATTGGGGTAGAGCAAAGGTAAAAGCGATACAAAGTATCGTATAAAAGTTTTTGGTTCCGCTTTTTACAAAAAGCGGAGAAAAAAGCAACAAAAAGGAGCGACTTTTTACAAAAAGGTGCGAAAAAAGAAAAAAATTAGGGGGGCGTGCAACGTTTTGCCCCCTTTATGCATCTTAATAGATAGAGAGAAAGGCAAATGACCATCGAGAGCATCATACGAGGTTGCTGTGAGGGCGACGCGGAGGCTCGCAGAGAACTTTATGAGAGGTATGCCACGGCGATGTTTTCGCTCGTGAGGCGCTACATAAAGGTGCGTGCGACCGCCGAGGATGTGTTCCACGATGGCTTTGTCACGCTCTACACCAAGATTGGTGAGTGGCGTGGGGATGGCCCCTTTGAGGGGTGGATGCGAAGAATCTTCATCAACACCGCACTCACCCATCTGCGCAAGGAGCGAGGTGTGGAGGCTGTGGATGACGATGTGAGCGAGTTGCCGCCAGGAGTCGTCGGAGGTGCTCCGCCCGAGGCGGTGGAGCGATTGGGGGATAAGGAGCTCCTGGCAATGGTGGAGCGACTACCCGACGGATTCCGAGCAGTGTTGATGCTACACGCGGTGGATGGTTACAGCCACGCAGAGATTGCCCAAATGCTCGGAATCAGCGAAACAACAAGCCGAAGCCAATTTTTGAGGGCAAAGGCAAGGCTCTCGGAGATGATTGCCAGAGAGAACAGAGAGAAGAATCACTAACAACAAAAGAGAAAACACAAAAGAATGAAAGATATATTAGACGATAAACTAACCCAAGAGCTGGGCGATAAGTTGCGAGGCTTCCGCGAAGAGCCACCCGCAGGGATGTTCGACCGCATCGAGCAGACCTTGCTGGCGAGTGGCGTTGTGGAGCCCACGCCCACCAAGGAGCCCGCAGTGAAAGTTGTGCCCCTTTGGAGGCGCACTTGGGTGAGGGGTGTTGCTGCAACTCTGGCAGCTGCATCGCTCGCCTTGGCTGTGATGGTTGGGTTGAGAGAGAATATGCCCGAGGAGATTGTTGTGGCCCAGATGCCCGAGGTGGAGGCTCCAACTCCACAACTCGATGTCGATGAGGTTGCCGATCTCCCCGAGGTGGAGATGTTGGCAATGCAGATGGCACCCAAGGTTGCGCCCATTGTGGTGGCGGCGGTTCAGTTGGAGGATATGATGCCCGAAGTGGAGCAGGTGGGCACCACCGAGGAGAGCAATGAGGTGGCTGTGCAGAGTGAGCAAAACACTACCGAGAGGAGGGCGAAAAAGAGCAAAACTCCACGAACCGCACGTCAGCGCTCCTCATCGCGTAAGAGCGACGCCGAACTGGATGAGTATTGGCGCGGAATCTTCACCGAGGAACCACGCCAGAGGAGTCTTGCCAATCCTACGCAGGTGGCTCTCTATGCCTCGAATCTCGGCTTCGATCAGGGACACATCCAGTCCAAAGATGTGGTCAATAGTCCTATGTTGCTCACCGAAAACAACCAACTAACCTCGGGCAGTAGCTACCTTTCGCCTATGTTGGTGCAGCCCAAGGCCAAATCGCGCCTCGAACACTTTATGCCCGTAACGGTGGGTGTGACGGTGAGCTATGCTCTGAACGATTGGCTCTCGATTGACAGCGGTCTGCTCTACACCAACCTCTACTCCACATCCGACACCTCGGGTGCTGTGAGTGACTTTGCCCGTAAGCGCACCATCGACTATCTGGGTGTGCCCTTGGCTATGTCTATCTACTTTGCCGACTTCGACCGCCTCTCGCTCTATGGCAAGTTGGGTGGTACAGCAGAGTTCTGCATAAGTGCCAAAGATAAGGAGTTTATGGATGGGGTGATGACCCGCAAAACCAAACTCGATGTTGCACCCCTAACCTTCTCGCTCGATGCAGCAGTGGGTGCAGGTTATGCCCTCTGGGGTGGCCTTGGACTCTTTGGTGAGGTGGGTTGCTCCTATTGGCTTGCCCCTGACAACTACCCCGAAAACTATCGAACGGTTCATCCTTTGAGCCTATCCATCAGGGCGGGTTTGCGTTTCACCTTTAACTAATTGGGCACTATGAAGAGATTTTGTGATTTTATACGGATTACAGTGGTGCTGATGGTCGGTGCTCTGGCGTGGGCGTGTAGTGTGGATGCAGAACCAGGCCAGATGGGTGATGCTATGCCAGAGTTCAATGGTGAGTATATTACCGCTTTCGGTGTGCTATCTTCCTCCTATTCGACCATCACAACCGACTCCAATGTGGTGCTCTTTATTGCCGAAATTGGAGAGCAAACCTCTGTTGAGGAGTTGGAAAGTAAAAGCGGTCGTGTGATGTTCAACTATACGATTCTGGGTAATAATCCCGCAGGAGGTTTCTTTGTGAGGCTCAATTGTTTCTATCCTCTGATAGTTAAAGATTTGGAGGTATTGAAGCCCGAAGATAAGGCTGCGAAGAGCCCCGCACCAAGTGGTGGCGATTGGATGGAAAATGAGAACTTTACATCTATCCTCGAAGCCCCCTATATGCCCTATGAGGCGAGTGTGGGAGGTGGCTATATCAATGTGAATGTGTGTTATCTCTCGGCTCAAAGTATTGAAGAGATGGAGCCCGAGGTGGAACTCTACTACGACGCTATGGTCTCCACGCCCGATACGGCTGTGCTGCAACTTGTGGGCCAGGAGAGCGATGAGATGTACAAGAGTGAGGCAAAGGTGCGTTTCCAATGGTACTCGTTTCGCGTAGTGGAGCAGGTGGAGGAGGCCTTGGATGGGGTAAATCTCTACGCTTTCTATTGGCGTTGGTGGGTGGATGTGGAGAATCCACACGCAGGTGCCAAGGAGTATACAAGCGTGCTCAATAATGACTCAATAGGTGGTGGATCTACGGGTAGGGTGATGACATCCAGTGAGCTATAGTGTGTGCGGGCTTAATAGATGCATAAAAAAAGGAGGTCTTTCGGACCTCCTTTTTAGTTGGGCTGCACGGACTCGAACCATGAATAACAGGACCAGAATCTGTTGTGTTACCATTACACCACAGCCCAATAGCGAGTGCAAAAGTACTACTTTTTTCAAAAACTGCAAGCGTTTGGGCAAAAAAAATGCAAGTTATGGTTACAACTTGCATTTTTTTGTCCAAACCTCTAACGTCAAAGGGTGTCATCCTTTGGCAAACTCGTAGAGTTTTGCAATCTCCTCCATCCAGAGGCTCTCGTCGATGGTTTCGAGCACCAAGGGCATATCATCGAAGCGTTTGTCGCTGGCGATATAGCGGAAGCAATCCCAGCCAATCTGGCCTCCTCCGAGCCTCTCGTGGCGGTCGATGCGACTACCCAGAGGGCGCATAGCGTCATTGAGGTGCATACCCTTCAAATATTTTTCGAGAGAAACAATACGGTCTATCTCACTAAAAGTCCTCTCGCACGCCTCGGGGCTCGAAAGATCGTAGCCCGCAGCAAAGGCGTGGCAGGTGTCGATGCAGAAACCAACCCTCGATTTGTCCTCCACACGGTCGATGATGTAGGCAATCTCCTCGAAGCGGTGTCCGAGGTTGGTGCCCTGACCTGCGGTGTTCTCAATCACGGCCGTAACGCCCTGTGTCTTTGAGAGGGCAATGTTGATGCTCTCGGCAACCCTTCCAAGGCTCTCCTCCAAGCCGATGCGGCCGAGGTGGCTACCAGGGTGGAAGTTGAGTCGGTCGAGGCCGAGAAGCTCGCAACGGTGCATCTCCTCCACAAATGAGGCTCGTGACTTTTCGAGGCCCTCGGTGTCGGGGTGGCCGAGATTGATGAGGTAGGAGTCGTGGGGGAGTATCTGCTTGGGGGTATAGCCAAGGCGTGCGCACTCACTCTTGAAGGCCTCAATATCCTTCTCGGTGAGGGTGGGTGCGAACCATTGGCGTTGGTTCTTGGTGAAGAGGGCGAAGGCTCCCGCCCCTATCTGGTGGGCATTCGTGGGGGCATTCTGAACGCCTCCCGCAGCCGAAACGTGTGCTCCAAAGTATTTCATTGTCGTAGGGTGCTTTATTATCCTTTGTGCAAATATACGGATATTCAATCAAAATCGTTATATTTGCACGATTATATATTTTTATATTAAAATAGGTATAAATTATATTATGCGCAAGGTGAGGTTTTTGGTGCTCTTTTTGTTGGCTGTGGTGTCGGGTGGGACCGATGCCGTGGCGCAGTACACCATACGCCGAGCCCAACCACAGAGAGAGGAGAGCGCGGAGCCAACCCTACGAGGTCTGACTAATGACAAGGTGTCGAATACGCTCAACAACGACTACTACGACCACGCAGCGTGGGTGGCAGAGCGCAATAGGGTGCGCAAGGAGCGCAACCTCTTTGAGATAGAGGGCTCGTTCCAGACCTCCTCTTTGCAGTTCGACAACTGGACTGCGGGTGGCGACAACACCTTCTCGGGACTTGCAACACTCTTTGTGCACCATCGCTACAAGCAGAGTAAATTTGCACACGATTTGACCGTCAATGCCCGTTATGGTATAAACTATATCGACAATATGGCCTTCAAGAATGTCGATGAGCTGAATGTGTCGGAGGTTATGTCGTGGGATATTCAGGGCAGTTGGTCCTACTCGGCAACACTCAACTTCCGCACCCAATTTGGTGACGGCTACGAGTCACGCACCGACCAAACACTCATCTCGGCAGTTCTCTCGCCTGGATATATGGATGTGTCGGTGGGATTTACCTACGCACCAAGCGGAGCCCCATTCAAGGTGACGCTCTCGCCCATTGCGGGAAATATGATAACGATGCTCGATGATAGGCTCTATCAACAAGGACTCAATGGTGTGCCCGCAGGCGAAAGGGTATATAGCTCAATAGGCCCATCCATAAACGCCTCGTTTGACAAAAAGTTCTGGAAGGAGAGGGTGCGCTATCGCTCGACACTATACCTCTTTACGGATATTGTTACACCCCCAACCGCAAGGTGGGATAATTGGCTCGATTTGAACCTTTCGAAATACCTCTCTGTAAAACTCTATGGAGTGATTTACTATCTGGAATCGGCAAGCCCTCGTGCCCAATACCAATACTCGGCAACGCTCGGACTTACCTACAAATTTCGCAACAAATAGAAGAGAATGAAACGAGATAAACTCACCCTTTGGCTACCTATTGTAGTTGCCTCTGTGCTCGCTCTCGGTGTGTGGATGGGATATACCATCTCCTCGGCGCGCCCACAAAACAAGGTGACAACATCAACCACCACTCCGCAGGTGCGACTCTCCAAATTGGACTATTCGCTCTCGCTTATTGATAGGCTCTATTTGGACCCTGTGGATACCGACACCATTGTGGAAAACCTGATGCACGAGATGATGGCCTCGCTCGACCCACACTCGGTCTATATCCCCAAGGAGGAGTTGCAGGCGGTCAATGAGCCACTCGAAGGGGAGTTCGATGGTATCGGCGTGGTCTTCAATATGGCAACCGACACGATTGTGGTGCTCAACACTACCGCTGGTGGCCCGAGCTATAAGGCAGGTGTGCTCCCTGGCGATAGGATTGTGACCATTGATGGCGACACGGTGGCAGGGCGCAAAATTGCACAAGACAAAATCGTGGAGCGTCTGCGTGGCAAACGCGGTACAAAGGTGCGTCTGGGGCTCAAAAGGGGCAATGTGGAGGGCCTTGTAGGTGTTGATATTGTGAGGGATAAGATTCCACTCCACAGCATTGATGCCGCCTTTATGATTCGCCCAGGGGTGGGATACATAAGGCTCACAAGTTTTGCCCGCACCACACACAAGGAGTTCCTCGAAGCCGTAGCCAAACTCCAAAAGGAGGGTATGGAAAAACTTATCTTCGATATGCGTAGCAACTCGGGTGGCTACCTCGACCAAGCCATCAGTATGACCAACGAGTTCCTGCCCGAAGGCAAACTTATGGTCTATACCGAAGATAAGGCGGGCAACCAACAAAAGGAGTATAGCACAGGTGGAGGCACACTTACGGATATCCCACTTGTGGTGTTGATTGACGATTACAGCGCTTCGTCGAGTGAAATCCTTGCGGGAGCACTCCAAGATAACGACCGAGGTACTATTGTGGGGCGTCGTTCGTTTGGTAAAGGATTGGTGCAGAGCCAGATTCCACTCTCGGATGGCTCGGCGTTGAGGATGACCATCGCAAGGTACTACACCCCAACGGGTAGGTGCATACAAAAGCCATACGACAATGGTGAGGAGGATTACCTACTCGATATTGTGCACCGCTACGAAAAGGGGGAGATGTTCTCGGCCGACAGCATACACTTTGCCGACTCGCTCCGAAAAGTTACCCCCAAAGGTAAGGTGGTCTATGGTGGAGGTGGTATTATGCCCGACATCTTTGTCCCCATTGACACCCTCAATATGACCCCATACTACTACGCCACGACGGGGCTCAACATCCTCTACCGCTACACGTTGGACTATGCCGACCGTCACAGAGAGGAGATAAATAACATCCACACCCTCCCCGAGTTGAACGCTTTTTTGGATGGCGACAAGACTCTCTTGGAGGACTTTGTGCAGTATGCGGCCACAAAGGGTGTGAAACCCAACCGCAAGGAGATTGCAACCTCGCGCGAGTTGCTCACCTCGATGCTCCGAGCCTACATTGCCCGCAATACGGAGTTGCAGGATGTGGGCTACTTCTCCCAAATCGCACCCATCGACGAAACACTCCAAAAAGCCTTCGAGGTGCTTGGCGTGGAGTAGACTGACAAAATGTCAGCCTCGCTGTCTGGCACAAAGGTTGCTTCGTAGATGACCAAACAAGCAAAAGTAATATAAAACATAAAAAACACGAGATTATGGCAATTAAACCACTTTCGGACAGAGTCTTGATTCTGCCCAATCCCGCAGAGGAGAAGACCGCAGGCGGTCTGTTTATCCCCGACACAGCAAAAGAGAAACCACTTCTGGGTAAGGTTGTGGCCGTTGGCCCTGGTACCTCGGAGGTCAAGATGGAGGTTGCAGTAGGCGACGTTGTGATGTATGGCAAGTACGCCGGCACCGAAATCCACCACGATGGTGAGGACTACCTCATTATGAAGCAGTCTGATATTATGGCAGTTTTGAAATAGAAGTCTAACGTCTAACGTCCAACGTCTAACGGTGTGGGCACTTTTGTGCTGGGATTCCGAAGCGGGGCGGTAGATAGAATTGTAGCGGTTGTCTACACTAAAAGTTTTTGGTTCCGCTTTTTACAAAAAGCGGAGAAAAAAGCGTAAAACAAAGAAAAAATACAAAAAATGGCAAAGGAAATCAAATATAATGTAGAGGCAAGGGAACTCCTCAAAGAGGGTGTTGATGCCCTTGCAAATGCTGTAAAGGTGACACTCGGCCCCAAAGGTCGCAATGTGATTATCGATAAGAAGTTTGGCGCACCACACATCACCAAAGATGGTGTGAGCGTGGCAAAAGAGGTGGAGTTGGAGGATAACTTCGCCAATATGGGCGCACAAATTGTCAAAGAGGTGGCAAGCAAGACCAATGATGATGCGGGTGATGGTACCACCACCGCAACGGTCTTGGCACAGGCTATCATTGGCGTGGGTATCAAGAATGTGACCGCAGGTGCCAATCCTATGGACCTCAAACGCGGTATCGACAAGGCTGTGGGTGCTGTGGTGGAGAATATCAAGGCGCAGAGCAAGCAGGTGGGTGACAACTTGGACAAGGTGGAGCAGGTGGCAACCATCTCCGCAAATAACGACAACAGCATCGGTAAACTTATCGCCGAGGCTGTGGGTAAGGTTAAGAAGGAGGGTGTTATCACCGTTGAGGAGGCAAAAGGTACCGAAACACACGTTGATGTTGTGGAGGGTATGCAGTTCGACAGAGGCTACATCTCGGCATACTTTGTGACCGACACCGACAAAATGGAGGCTACTTTGGAGCGCCCCTATGTCCTTTTGACCGACAAGAAAATCTCCACAATGAAGGAGATTATGGGTGTTTTGGAGCCCGTGGCACAGAATGGTCGCTCGCTCCTGATTGTTGCCGAGGATGTTGAGGGTGAGGCTCTGACCGCGCTCGTTATGAATAAGTTGCGTGGCACCATCAAGATTGCAGCTGTTAAAGCCCCCGGCTTTGGCGACAGGCGCAAAGAACTCTTGGAGGACATCGCAGTTCTCACAGGTGGTACCGTAATCTCCGAGGATAGAGGTCTGCGTATGGATGCAGCCACTGTGGATATGCTCGGCTCGGCCGATAAGATTACCATCTCGAAGGACAATACCACTATCGTAGATGGCGCAGGCTCGGCAGAGGCTATCGCAGAGCGCGTGGCACAAATTCGATACCAGATGGAAAATTCCACCAGCGACTACGATCGTGAGAAACTCCAAGAGAGGCTCGCCAAGTTGGCAGGTGGTGTGGCTGTGCTCTATGTGGGAGCCGCAACCGAGGTGGAGATGAAAGAGAAGAAAGACCGCGTACAGGACGCACTCGCTGCAACACGCGCAGCAATAGAGGAGGGTATCATCCCCGGTGGTGGCGTGGCCTACATCCGCGCTGCCGAGGCTATTGCCGACCTCAAAGGCGAAAATGACGACGAAACAACAGGTATCGCCATTGTTCGTAGGGCTATCGAAGAGCCTCTGCGCCAGATTGTTGCCAATGCAGGTGGCGAGGGCTCGGTGGTTGTCAATAAGGTGAAAGAGGGCAAAGGTGCCTTCGGTTACAACGCCCGTGCCGACCGCTATGAGGATATGTTTGAGGCTGGTATTATCGACCCCACCAAGGTGTCGCGTGTGGCTCTCGAAAATGCCGCGTCGATTGCCTCGATGTTCCTTACTACCGAGTGTGTCTTGGCCGAGAAGAAGGAGGAGAGTCCTGCACCTGCGATGCCTGCAGGTGGTATGGGCTACTAAAAAACGCATAGAATCGGCGTCTTTGGCGTTGTGCTTCGATAAGCGGGCTTCCTCATTTACGTTTAGTAAACTGCGGAGCCCGCTTTCTTGCACGCCTAAAATCCGCTCGATTCTATGCGTTTTTTTGATTTCTGTTGAAACTTTCGGGAGCACCACTAGCACAAAAGTGCCGTTCCGGCACCTCATTTACGTTATGTAAACTGCGGAGGGGATTTTCTTGTGCGCCTACTATTCACCCGATTCTATGCGTTTTTAAGTTCTGTCGAAACCCTCGGGAACACCACCCTCACAAAAGTGCCGTTCCGGCACCTCATTTACGTTCAGTAAACTGCGGAGGGGATTTTCTTGTGCGCCTATAACTCGCTCGATTCTATGCGTTTTTAAGTTCTGTCGAAACTCTCGGGAGCATCACCCTACACTAACCTTTCTCTCCTCATACACCAACAATCCTATTCCAAAAAGTTTAGAAAAGTTCAAAAATTTCACCAACCCCTATCTTGCTGAAAAGGTGGGGGTTGGTGTGTTATATGGGTGCACAAATGGATAAATAGTACATCAAAGAGGAAAATTTGATATTGACAAGCGAGTTGAATTGAACTACTTTTGTTCAGAAATTGAACAGAACAAAAAAGAAGAATCTATGAATTATCGCTCGCTTTTGAATGTAGTGGAGTCTGTGGTCGGCTCCTATGGTTACCATCCTACACTCCCCGAAAATCTCCACACGACACTTCGTCACGAAGGCTTTCCGATAGCCATCATTACGCCTCCACGCCTAATCTCTTTGGAGGGTGAAAAAGAGGTTAATAGAGTCTATGCGCTCGATGTTAAATTGCTGATGAAGAGGGGGATGTCGCCTGCTGAAAGAAGCCAATTGCTTGCATCTCTTGCCTCCGATGCAGAGTTGATTGTCAAGGCGATTGCCGAGCACAACTTGGTGCGTGAATTGGAACTCCAAGAGTTGGCTCCCATAGAGGAGATGCTTACCATATCGGGTGAGGTGGCTCTCCAAGTAAGGGCCAAGGTTTGGTGCTTTGCGTGTAAAAACTAATGTTAAAATAATGAACTATGAAACTCGTATCCTATCCTGCCGACTACTCCTCGGCATACGATGATAACTACTTCCGTTTTGAGCAGGTGGATGTGGCAACTCCCACCGAGATTCGTTTCTACTCCGATGGTGGGGAGTTGTTAGGCGCAAGGCGCTATGCCGCCCGCGAAAGCATCCTCTCCTCACCCCGCACTTTTGTGGAACGTCTGCTCGCGCCCGAACCCATCCTCTCCAACAAACTTGAATGTTGCACACCCAATGGTCGTCAGGCAGCCATCGCGGTGGGGTATAATGGCGACACCGAGCGCTCGCCACTCATTCACTTCACCACATCCCATAGTCAGGTGCCCCTCCGTGCGGTGATGGGTGCCGAGGAGCAACGACGTGCAATCTCACTTGGAGAGTGTGACGAGGTGGCATTCCGTGCAGCCGAGGGTGATAGATTGGTGGTGAGTGTAAGAATCAATGACAGGGTGGCCATACACACCCCCTATAACGCAATTGTCGCAACCGAGGGCGTCAATATTTTGGTGGTCAGTCCCCAGCACATTATCACCCAAATACAGCCTCGTGAGGAGGTCGAAACACTCCATCTATCCCTCTCGCTCGGTGGCGAGAAATTGGCAACCATCCACTACACCATCCTCCCAGCTGTGAAGGGCTCCACAAGGCTCGCGTGGCTCAATCGTGATGGTTACATCTCCTACTACACCTTCCGCTCCACACCGCGGGAGGAACTGAAAACCTCCCGCTCGGAGTGTGAAACTCCCACAGGAACTCTAACCCTCGGTGGTGAGGGGTGGAGAGAGCGCATACTCCGTAGTGGTTATCTGCCGGTTGATGAGGCGGAGGCTCTGGTGGGTGTTGTGACCTCACCCCGAGTGTGGATGATAACCCCCGAGGGGGTGGAGCCCCAAACCGTCATCTCCCATTCGGTTGTAACTCTTGGAGAGGGAGCCCACACGTTGGAACTCACCATCAGGCCAAGTCGAAAGATGCGTTTCTAATCGTCGACCGTCAACCGACTCCCCTTTTGTTCGCGGGTATCTTTTTTAATACCTATGCCAAAATACGGACCTCACCCGAGCTTTGCTCACCCTCTCCTAACCTAGGAGAGGGAATAAAAAGAAAATCCCTCCCCTAAATTAGGGGAGGGTGCCCGAAGGGCGGGAGAGGTCTGTTTTTCGTCGACCGTCAACCGACTCCCCTTTTGTTCGCGGGTATCTTTTTTTAATACCCGTGTCCCTACGAATACTCCTCCAATTCTCAATTCCCAATTCCCAATTCCCAATTCTCAATGATAAAGCTCTATATAGACAACCAGCAGGCCGACATCAATCCCCTTACGTCGCTCTCTGTTTCGCTCTCCATAGCCTCGCTCACCTCCACATCGTGGGGCAGGGCAAACTACTCCAAGAGTATCACCATACCCGCAACGCCACTCAATCGTCGCCTGATGGGGGACTGTGAGCAACCCCTCACCGCCCAGATGTTCAACCACCGTCGCCACACTGCGCGTGTGGAGGTTAGAGGGTGTGTCATAATTGAGGGTACGGTATTTCTGACGGCATCGCGTCTGGGGGCCGATGGCTACTACCGTTTCAACATCATTGGCAATGCACGCGAGTGGGTGGTGGGTGCCGAGGCTTTAATCTCTACACTCTTTGAGGATTGGAGCACCACACTCTCGGCCGAGAGTATCGCCAAGAGCCTCACCGCACAAGATGCCGCGGTGCGATTCCTTCCCGTAGATCGTGGTACGGGTAGGGGTGAGGAGTTGTTCATAGGCCGAGTGCTCCCCGAAAACTACCACCCTTTCCTCCATCTGGCAACACTTGTAGAGGCGATTTTTGCCAAGGCAGGCTATGCCGTAGAGTCCGAATTTATCGGCTCCGATTTTTTCCGCTCGCTCTATATGAGTGGCCGATGGAGCACAAGGGAGCACTCTGCGTGGGGTGAGGAGATGGCCTTTGTGGCCGAGCGCACAGTCGACTCGCCCGAAGCCGAAGCCAACCACTTCGGAAGAGTTTATGCCGACCCTCTGGCCAATTATAGCACCGTTGGGAACCTTGTGGATGTGTTCGAAGAGGGGAGTGGCTGTTTTGCCCTCGACGACACGGGGCGAGTGGTCTTTACCCCAACGAGGGAGGTGGCGGTGGCCTTCGACTACCATCTGCGCTGGGTGAGCGACTATCGCATCAAGAACCGCAATGAGTTGCAGGCGCTGACGGAGCTGCGCCCTACATACAGCGATAGCTACAAAGTGGAGGTCAAAAACAACTTCCCCGACCGTCGAGAGGGAACCCTATCACCCTCATTCCAATACACCTTCATTGTGTTTGATTTGGTGGAGGGGGCAACCTACAAACTTTTGGCCGATGAGGTCGATAGCACCACGGGGGAGGTCACAACCCACACCCTTTTGACAACCACCGAGCGTTCGGCAAGGTTCTCCCATCGACGACCTGCACTACTTCGCAATGCCCGTGTGGAGATGCACCACGAAGGGTTTATCGGCTCTCCCGCCTCCGATTGGGCAATCTATGACGGCTTTGTGAGCGAAGTGGGGTATAGGCAGTTTGAGGCCACCTTCCGAAGTATGCCCGAGAGGTGCTCGCCCGAGGAGCCCAAATATTTCGACCTCTTCTACTTTGGTGGCGGCGTGGAGGGGCAAAAGATGCATCTGCTCTCGGGATGCTCGGTGCGCCCCGTACTGTATCCCCATCCGATGGTGGGCGACGAGTTGAGGTGGGGTGATGTGGCCAACATCCCCACCTCGGGACTCGAACTGCTCGGCGCACTCAAAGAGCTCTTCGACCTGCAAATCTACACCGATCCTCTCTCGCGCAAGGTCTGCATTGAGCCTCGCAGGGAGTATTGCGACAGGGGTGTGGTCATAGACCTCTCGGAGCGAATAGACACCCTCCAACCAATCGTTGTGGAGGAACTTGGGGGCGACCATCCACAGCGACTCACGCTCCGCTATCGCTCGGGAGATGGTGTGGTGGAGGAGTTACGAGAGAGCGAGGGGGAGCCCTACGGTGAGTGGAGTGCCACGATTGACAATGTCTTTGCCTCGGAGGGTGCAAGAGTTGTCGAAAACGCCATCTTCACCCCCTCAATCTCCACCAAAGGAGTGATTACCTCGGCACCCTCGGCCTCGCTCATAAGGGTGGATGGCGCAACCGAGCAGGAGGGTGACACGGTTGCCAATCTCAACTTCCTGCCAAAGATTGTGGCCTATCGCGGGATGCACTCCCTGCCCAAAGGGGAGAAGTGGAACTATCCCGAGGAGGGAGCCGAGAAGTATCCTCTGCTAACTTTCTACGACGATGGCACCATCTCGGGCAAACCCCTCTCGCTACTCTTTGAGGATAGAGATGGTGTTGTGGGGCTCCATAAGTGGTGGGACGACAGGGTGGATGCTCTGAACCACTCGCGCAGAATCACCCTCTATGTGGTGCTCAATCCCGAAGAGGTGGAGCAGGTGGTGGTCCCCAACAGCACCAAGCGCGACTTCCGCGCCCACTACCTTCTGGACATCGAGGGCGAAAAGGTGCTCTGCCGTATGGAGGAGATTGTGGACTACAACCCCACGGCACCATCTACCAAGGTGGTCTTTGTGACGGTCTAACGGGGCGAGCACATCTCGTGGGCGATTTCGTCGTTATGCTTGCGCTCGAAATACTCATTTACCTTTGAGTAAACTCCGCTTTCTCGCGCTTCGCAAGCCTAGAACTCGCCTCACAAAACCCACTCGCGGGGGAAGGAGGGCTAACGTCGCGGATACTATGTACCGAGGAATTATAGGAGTTCAAGGACTACTATGATTTCATAACTTTCAACTTTCAATTATCAATGACTTTCGATTCTCAAACAGGGCTTGTGAGCCTAACGGTGGCCGAACTCGCCTCGGCAATAGCCTCGGCACTCAAAGAGGTGAAAATCTATGTGCTGGAAAGCGAAATCTCTGCTGCACAAAATGCCGTCAAGGCGGTGGTGGAGCAGGCAAATATCCACGAATGATGACTATGCACAACAAGTTTATCCAAGAGGTGGAAGAGTCCCTTGTGAGGGAGTGTCGTGGGCTATCCTCGGCAAAGACCATACACTTCCTTTTGGAGTGCGGCCTCCTCTCCTATACCAATACCAAAGCCTATATGGCACACAAAAAGGTGGAGGCAAAAACGAAAGAGGGGCTCCCCAAAATGGATGCTATCTATGCCGTTGCCAACGAGATGGGATGCTCCTACGCCACCATCCGTAACTACATCTACAAAAACTACAAGTAAACAAAACAAACTATGACAGAATCCAAAAACAATATTGCATCCTCACTGCGTGTTGCAACCATTGATATTGATGGAATCCTCGGCACCCCAGAGGTGGAGCAGTTTGGCACACTCGATGGGCGCGTGGCAACCTATGAGCGATTCGAAGAGGCTCTGGCCGAAATCCGAGAGGGTGGAGGCGTTGATCGACTTGTGCTCAACATCCGCTCAACGGGAGGCTGCTTGGCCGATGCACTCCTCATCTACGACGCCACAAGAGCACTCGGCGTGGAGGTCGTAACCCGATGCTATGGCTATGTCGCCTCGGCAGCGACCATCATCGCCCAGGCTGCATCCAAGGGGTGTAGGGAGATCTCGGCAAATGCGCTCTACCTGATTCATTGTTGCGAGAGTGCCGTGGAGGGCAACAGCCACTCCCTCTCGGCAACCAAGCAACTCCTCGACAAGAGTGATGAACGGCTGGCCGAAATCTACGCCCTTGCCTCCGGAAGAGCCGCCAGCGAGTTCCGTGCGCTGATGAACCGCAACAATGGTAAAGGTGAGTGGCTCTCGCCCCAGGAGTGTGTGGAGGTGGGGCTTGCCGACAGCATCATCGCCTCCGCCCCCATCACCGACTCGGCACGCGGACAAATCGCCACCCTCGGGCTCACTCCTCTGCCACCCAAAAGTGTCGCCCAGAGGCTCGCGGAGGCGTGGAATAGGGTGCTCGCACACATCGGGCTCGGGAGCGAAATAACCACTCCCATCAATGCCACTACCGATGAACCCCAGCACACCATAGCCCCCTCCAAGGCCGATAAAGGTAACACAGGGGCCCCTCCTGTGCCCCCTTCGAGGCTCCATACGGCCGAGCCTACGCGCACCAAAGAGTGTGAGGACCCATCCTTCTGTGGTGAGCCCCTGCTCTCATCCAATGCGCAGGCCTATGCCAATGATGTGGCAGCATTCAAGGCTGTCTAATGTCTAATGTCTAACGTCTAACGTCTAACGTCTAACGTCGCGGGCTCGCGGTGCGAGCCCGAAGAGTTAGTTAATTCAAAATTGGCAGACCCCTCCGCCCTGACGGGCACCTCCCCTAACTTCGGGGAGGATAATATAATTCTCAACTTTCAATTTGTTTTATTATGGGTAAAATCGAAAACATCAAGACCTACAATGGTCAAGTACTCGACAACATCTTCTTCCGTCCTATGCTCACTGGCAAGAGTGCCGAAGAGCTCGGTATCAAAGTTATGTACAACGTACCTGCGCCCACAACCCTCCACTTTTGGAAAAGGTCGGGTGAGGTGTTGCAGAAGTATACGTCAAGCGGTTGGAGTGGTGGTACCCCCGCCGACAAATACCAGAAAACCATCGACCTGTCGAAAGTGAAGGCCGAGATGGCATACTCCGCCGAGGACTACTTCTCAACCGTCTATGAAATCATCACCTCGCGCCCCGATGTGAATCTCGATGACCTGTCGGGCTCCGAGCTCGAAGAGGCAGAGACCTCGCTCTTCCGCGCCTCGATTGCCGAGAGTATCCGCGCAACAATGTGGTATGGTGACGCCTCGCGCGAGGGCAAACTCAACACCTTCGATGGTCTTTTGAAGCATATCTGCAACGATGCTTTGTGTGAGGAGCAGAACGGTATCGTCTCGATGGGCTATATTCCCGGTGGCGACACGTCGGAGTGGGCAGAGAAGTTACTCAAAAGGATGTGGGAGAACTCCTCCGAGCAGCTCCGCTCGCTCCGCGCCGAGGGTAACCTCGCATTCTTTGTGAGCAGCGATGTGTATAACGCCTACGAAGATGCACTCGACAACGTGGCACTCGAAGCAGCCTATATGGCCAAGCAGAATGGCCGCGATGGACTCTACTATCGTGGTATCCCCGTGGTGGATGTGCAGATGAATGGCTACAACGACATCAACACCGGCCTCCCCACATCGTTTGCAATCCTCACCGACCGTCGTAATCTCGCCTTGGCCGTAAATACCAACGATTTCCCCGGTACCGAGGTGCGTATGTGGTACAATCCCGACCTGATGGAGAACCGACAGAGGGCAATCTTTATGGCTGGTTGCAACTATCTTGTGCCCGAGTTGGTGACCATTGCTGTTGGTGCTCCTTTTGAGGACTTTTCGATGACATACGAGGATGGTGTGTTGAAGATTGTCGGCAAGTTGGAGGAGAATAGCTGGATAACAGAGTTCTTGATTCATGGCACCAACCACGCGGGTGAAGAGGTCCTGTTCGATGAGAACCTCATCATTGAGGATGGAACCGCATTCGGTGAGTATGATTTGGAGGACTGGATGGGTGGTGTGCTGAAACTCTACTCGGAGCAAGGCCACTACGTCGAAATTGATATCTAATGGAGATCTCGCAATCGCACTGTGGTAAGCATCACGGAGGTGTTCTGCGCATAGCCCTCTACGATGCAAGTAGGCTCATCTCTGTACCATTTGACCCCTCTTCGGGATGCTACTCCTCCATTGAGGTAGAGGAGGATTATACCCCAATTGAGGTGGCTTTTGCAGAGGAGAGCGGTGCGTGGAGCGAGAGAGTTGGAAGTGGAGGTGGTGTAGAGCATAGCGTGGAGTTCTCCTTGCGGGGTGCTCGTTGCGAGGCTCTCTCCACCCTCCAAACCCTCTCCGAAAGGGGTGTTGTGGCACTTGTGGAGTGTGCCGATGGTGGGCAATACTTGGTAGGCTACTCTCCACGCGCCACTACCGACTACCCCCTACGACTTGCCGAGGGGAATCTCAACACCTTCTCCCATCGCACCGAGAGGACAACAACCAATGTTTTGCTCACCTCTACCGATGGTTGGTTCTCCCATCCACTCCTTGGAGAGTAGTGTCCCAGAGGTGGGGCGAAAATCCCCACCTCTTTTTACTCTAAACCCAAAAACCGTTTGACTCAACTATGGAAAACAACAAATCATACACTCCAAAAATTTTCACCCCGAGAGCATCTGCATCACCTCTTGCAGGTTTTCCCTTTGGTGAGGGTGGCAGGGGTGTGAGTGGGGGTGAGTTTTGGCGCTGGGGCAGCGATAATCTCTTTCCCAACGCCCTCTCCCTCTTGGCTCGTCGCTCAACAACCCACCGCCGAATTATCAACGACAAGGCCGACTACATCTCGGGCAAGGGATTTAGTGTGGCAGAGGAGGCCATCCGCACAAAAGCCTTTGTGCAACAGGCCAATTCGCAGGGTGAAACCCTCCGCGAGGTGCTCAATCGAATAGCCTTCGATAAGGTGCTCTTCGGAAATGCCTTTGCAGAGGTGGTTACCGACAGCACCCACTCCTTCCTTGCACTCTTCCACCAAGATGCCTCCCGATGCCGATTGGCAAAAGATGGCAAACACGTTCTGCTCCATCACGATTGGGCACACTTCACCCCCTCCGATGCCCTCTCGGTGCCACTCTACCCCCTCTTTGAGGAGGGCGCCGATGGTAACCTCCACACGATGATACACTTCAAGGACTACGAGCCAATGTTCTCACACTATGGTACACCTCCCTACATTGCTGGTTTGAATGTGTCGACCATAGCCTACAAGACCGACAATTGGAACATTTCGCGCATCGACAACTCCTTCCAACTCTCGGGTGTGATGCTCCTCGACGGTGGCGTGGAGAGCGAAAAAGAGGCCGAGGAGCTCGTGAGAAATGCACAGCGTAAGTTTGCGGGCAACCCTGGTCAGGTGCTATTTATGGTGAAGGATTGCGAGGAGGGCGACTCGTCGCGCTTCATCCCCATCACCTCCTCCAATGAGGGCGACTGGCGCGAGTTGCACGACCAAGCAACCACCGACATTGTCATTGCTCACTCTTGGTTCCGCTCGTTGAGTGGTCTGGACTATGCGGGTGGCTTCTCCTCGGAGCGAATCCTCCACGAGTGGGAGGTGGCACTCAATACCGTAATCATCGGTGAGCAGGAGCAATTCCTCGACCCCCTGCGCACGCTCATTGCCACAATTCTCGGTGAGGATGCCTCCTCGCTCGAAATCGTCAATCGACCACCCTCGCGCTCCAAACCTCTCTATATGCGTGTTTGGGAGGCCCGTAAGGCCGATGGCTTGGAGTATAACCCCGAGGACCCTAATGAGCAGATGTATGTGGCGCAAGTAACCAAGTATGGACTCAAAAACATCGACTAAAAATGAAGAGCATTGTAACCCCCGAGGAGGTGCCCACGCTTGTCTTTGGCACCTCCACAACACTCCGCCCCGAGGATGTCCCCCTCCACACCATCCTCGCTGCCGAGCGTAAATACTTGCGCCCCGCTCTGGGTGAGGCACTCTGCGACGCACTCACCTCCGAAGAGCCCGCATCGCACCTTGTCGCCTTTGCCGACGACTACCTCAAACTCCCAACGGCCCTCTATGTTGCCTCCATTCTGCTCCCCACCATTGCCACCCAAGTGGGTGCCGCAGGGGTGGTGAGAATCTCGGGTGAGAGTTTCCGTTCGGTGGATGAGCGAACCATCTTACGCCTGGTGCGTCGTATGCGCTCCGATGCCGATGCGCTCCTCGATAGCGCCACCGACCACCTCGCCACACATCCCGACCTCTTCCCCGAATACAAGCCCTCAAACAACATCCGAGAGCGCATCTCGTTTAAGGGTGGGGTGGTGTTGTAGGAGTTTTCTTGTGGGGGAGTAATAGGGCTTATAGGGCTAATAGGATTTTTCAATTTTCAATTCAAAATGAAGTATCTTTCTGGAATTATCGCCGGGGCAGTTTCGTTTTTCGCTCCGGTAGAGCCGTTGCTCATAATTGCAATGGCTTTCGTGGCGGTGGACTTCCTGACGGGAGTCCTTGCCGACCGCCACAGGGCGCGCGCCTCGGGTGAGGTGTGGCACTTCACAAGCCACAAGGCGTGGCGCACAATCACAAAACTCTCCTTTGTGATGGCGGGCATAATGCTCGCCTGGATGATGGATTCGCTGTTGATGCCCATTGTCAATCTGCGATTGGCCAACATCTTTGCAGGATTTGTCTGCGGTGTGGAGTTTTGGAGCTACCTCGAAAATGCCACCACCATTACAGGTGAGGCTCGCTTCGCCGAGGCTATTGCCACCCTCAAAGCACGCATCGGAACACTCTTTGGAGGCGGGAAATAGGGCGTTACCCTATATTTATATTAAGAAAAATTTGGAGATTGGCGCAAATGTCGTATATTTGCACCAACGAAACGTGATTCGGGGACCAGATGAGTCCCCGAATTTCGTAGTATGATGATGGTTAAAAGCTTGACAATGATGGATGTAGTTAAGATACGCGAGGTTGCCGAGGCAGCCTTGGAGGGCACCGACCGCTTTGTTGTGGATGTGAAGTGCTCGCCCGCAAATGAGATTGAGGTGGTGATTGATGCCGATAGCGGTGTCGATTTGGACGCTTGTGTGGAGTTGAGCCGCGCGATTGAGGATGCCTTCGATAGGGAGGTGGAGGACTTTGAACTCTCCGTATTCTCGGCAGGTGTTGGTCAGCCCCTGAAACTCTTACGTCAGTATCAGAAACACATTGGTGGCACTGTTGAGGTGCTGCTCACGAGTGGCGAGAAGATTCTCGCCAACCTTAAAGAGGTCTCGCCCGAGGGTATCACTCTCTCCTACACCGAGCGCCGCCTTGTGGAAGGCAAAAAACGCAAAGTGGAGGTTGAGGTGGAAGAGTGCTACACCTTCGACCAGATAAAATGGACCAAGGAGTATCTCGACTTCCATTAGTGAGCACATCTCGTGGGCGAGTGTGCCTTGTGGGTGCTTTTTGCACCAACCTTCGGGTCGCAAGTTCCTCATTTACCTCTTGTAAACTGCGGACTTGCTCGCTCGGATTGGCACAAAAACCCCTCCACAAAACCCACTCGCTGGGTGGGTGGTCGCAAGCCTTGCATCTGCCTCACGATATGCACTCGCGGCGAGTGTGCCTTGTGGGCGATTTGTGCGTTATGCTTGCGCTCGAAAAAATATTAGTGAATTTAATGAATTTAGGGAAGAAGGGCCTAACCTCCCTAACCTCCTTAACCTCCTTAATTGGGGTAGAGCACAGGTAAAAGCGATACAAAGTATCGCATAAAAGTTTTTGGTTCCGCTTTTTACAAAAAGCGGAGAAAAAAAGCGGAGAAAAAAGCGGAGAAAGGAGCAGAAGAAACGAAAATAAAAAACAACAATATAAAAAACATACAACAATGGAGAATTTGATTAGCAACTTTGCAGAATTCAAAGAACTGAAAAACATCGACAAGAGTACGATGATTGGCGTTTTGGAGGATGTGTTCCGTCACCACCTCCAAAAAACTTATGAGACCGATGAGAACTTCGACGTTATCATCAACCCCGAGAAGGGCGACTTGGAGATTTGGCGCAACCGCGTAATCGTGGATGACGACGCTGTGGAGAATCCCAACCAGCAGATTGCTCTCTCGGAGGCTCGTAAGCTCGACCCCACCTATGAGGTAGGTGAGGAGGTGGCCGACCAGATTGAGATGGCATCTTTCGGTCGCCGTGCAGTGCTCTCGCTCCGTCAGAATCTCGCATCTCGCATCCTCGACTTGGAGAAGGCAAACCTCTTCGAGAAGTACAGCGAGAAGGTAGGTGAGATTATCAGCGGTGAGGTTTATCAGGTGTGGAAGAAGGAGATTTTGGTGCTCGACGATGAGGGTAACGAACTTATCCTCCCCAAAAATGAGCAGATTCCCAGCGATTTCTTCCGCAAGGGTGACAACATCAAAGCTATCGTTTCGAAGGTTGAGATGCGCAACAACACCCCTGTGATTATCCTTTCGCGTACCGCTCCCGAGTTCTTGCAGAGGCTCTTTGAGGCCGAGGTGCCCGAGATTTTCGACGGTCTTATCACCATCAAGAAGATTGTTCGCATCCCTGGTGAGAGGGCAAAGGTTGCTGTGGAGTCCTACGACGATAGGGTAGATCCCGTAGGTGCTTGCGTGGGTGTTAAAGGCTCGCGTATCTACTCCATCGTTAGGGAGCTGCGCAATGAGAACATCGACGTGGTGAACTGGACTTCCAACACCACGCTTCTCATCCAGAGGGCTCTCAACCCCGCAAAGATTACCTCCATTTCGCTCGATGAGGCCAAGAAGACCGCTTCGGTATATCTCAAACCCAGCGAGGTGTCGCTTGCAATCGGTAAGGGTGGTCTTAATATCCGCCTTGCTACTATGCTCACTGGCTACGATATTGACGTATTCCGCGATGCCGACGAGGAGGATGTGGAGCTCTCCGAGTTCAACGACGAGATTGAGGAGTGGATTCTCGACGCCTTCAAACGTGTTGGTTTCGACACCGCGAAGAGCGTTTTGGAGCACTCCAACGAGGAGCTCGCAAGGCGTACCGACCTCGAAGAGGAGACTATTGAGGAGGTTGTGCGTATTCTTCGCTCCGAATTTGAATAGCGAGCACATCTTGCGGGCGATTTCGGCGTTATGCTTTTGATTTTGCTTCCTCATTTACTTCGAGTAAACTGCGGAGCAAAATCAAAACCAAGCCTTGAACTCGCCTCGCAATATGCACTCGCTGGTATGTAGTGGGACACAAAAATCCCTCCACGATATACCGCAAATAAGGGGGGAAAAGCGTGAAATCCCCTTGAAAATTTTTAGTTCCGTTTTTTCAAAAAAGCGGAGAAAAAAGGAATAAATAAAAAACAAAAAATATAGCAAATGGAGAAAAAACTGAGACTCGTACAGGTTGCAAGAGAGTTCAAGGTTGGTCTGGGCACCATTACCGAATTTCTCGAAAAGAAAGGTATCAAGGATGTCGCACCCAACACTTTGGTTGAGGGTGATGTCTATGCTATGTTGGAGAAGGAGTTTGGTGGCAATCATCTCGGTGGCGAGAGGGCTAATGTGCGTGAGCGTATGAGCATCAAGCAGGAGAGTGTGTCGCTGGGCGACAAAAAGGAGACCAAGGCCGAAGAACAAGAGGTGGTAATCAAGAGTGGCGGTAGCTTTATCCGCACCGAGGTGCCACAGCCCAAAGTGCTCGGCAAGATTGACCTTGACGCCAAGCCCGCACCCAAAGAGGAGCCCAAAGTGGTGGTACCCGAGCCCGCCAAGAGTGAGCCCGCGAAGGTGAGCGAGCAACCCGCTGCACCCGCACCCAAAAAAGAGGAACCCAAAAAAGAGGCTCCCCAAAAAGAGGAACCCAAAGAGGTGAAACCCACACCAGCACCTGCACCTGCACCCAAGAAGGAGGAGCCCGCAAAGGCACCCCAGACTCCTGTGGCAGATACCCAGGCACAGAGCAAAACCTACGATGAGCGTCTGGCAGAGAGCAAGGATGTTTTCCGCCTCGAACAGAATAGTCTTTCGGGTCCCAAAGTCCTCGGTAAGATTGATGTTGATAGCCTGCGCAAAAACTCGGAGCCCTCGCACCGCGAGAAGCGCAAACGCATCAAGGATAACAAGATTGATGTGACCAAGCAGCAGGGCGGTGGTAGGCCCCAGCAGGGTGGCAAACCCCAGCAGGGCGGCCAGAACAACAACCAGCCCGTAGGCAAGAAGGACAAAAAGAACAAGCAGAAAAATGCACCCAAACCCGTAGTTCGCCCCGAGGTGAGCGATGAGGAGGTGCAGAAGCAGATTAAGGATACACTCGCACGCCTTACTGCCAAAGGTGCCAAGAGCAAAGGCTCCGTACACCGCAAGGAGAAACGTATGGCTGTGGCAGAGCGTATGGAGGCCGAGTTTGAGCAGACAGTAAATGAGAGCAAGACTCTCAAACTCACCGAGTTTGTGACCGTTAGTGACCTCGCAACAATGATGAGTGTGGGTGTTACCGACGTAATCACCACCTGTATGAACCTCGGACTTATGGTCTCTATCAACCAGCGTTTGGATGCCGAGGCACTCGTGATTGTTGCCGAGGAGTATGGCTTCAAGGTAGAGTTTGTGAGTGTGGAGATTCAGGAGGCTATCGAGGATGTTGCCGATAGCGAAGAGGATCTTATGGCTCGTCCCCCCATTGTTACCGTTATGGGCCACGTTGACCACGGTAAGACCTCGCTCTTGGACAATATCCGCAAGACCAATGTGATTGCTGGTGAGGCGGGTGGTATCACCCAGCACATCGGTGCATACAGCGTGAAGTATGAGGGTAAGACCATCACCTTCCTCGACACCCCTGGTCACGAGGCCTTTACAGCGATGCGTGCGCGTGGTGCACAGGTTACCGACGTGGCAATCATCATTGTGGCAGCCGACGATAGGGTGATGCCCCAGACCGTGGAGGCTATCAACCACGCAGTGGCGGCAGGTGTGCCTATGGTATTCGCAATCAATAAGATTGATAAACCCTCGGCCAACCCCGAGGCTATCAAGGAGCAACTTGCAAATATGAACTACCTCGTGGAGGATTGGGGCGGTAAGTACCAGTCGCAAGAGATCTCCGCAAAGCAGGGTATCAACCTCGATAAGCTCTTGGAGAAGGTGCTTTTGGAGGCCGAGCTCCTCGATTTGAAGGCCAACCCCAACAAGAAGGCTGTGGGTACGGTTATCGAGTCGTCGCTCGACAAGGGCCGTGGCTATGTAGCAACCGTTCTTGTGGAGAATGGTACCCTCCGCACAGGTGATGTTATCCTCTCGGGTACCCACACAGGTCGTGTGAAGGCTATGTTCAACGAGCACGGTAAGAAGGTTGGCGAGGCAGGTCCCGCAACCCCCGTATTGGTGCTCGGTCTGAATGGCGCACCCCAGGCAGGTGATAAGTTCAACGTTATGGATGACGACAGGAGCGCACGCGAGATTGCTACCAAACGTGAGCAGTTGCAGCGCATTCAGGGCATCAAAACCCAGAAACACGTTACCCTCGACGAGATTGGTCGCCGTATTGCCATCGGTAACTTCAAGGAGCTCAACATCATTGTTAAGGGTGACGTGGATGGCTCCATTGAGGCTATGACCGACTCGCTCCTCAAACTCTCCACCGAGACCGTACAGGTGAATGTTATCCACAAGGCTGTGGGCCAGATTACCGAGGGCGACGTTTTGCTCGCTGCTGCCTCCAATGCCGTTATCGTGGGCTTCCAGGTACGTCCCAGCGCGGGTGCTCGTAAGATTGCCGAGAATGAGTCCATCGAGATTCGACTCTACTCCATCATCTACGATGCTATCAACGACATCAAGGATGCAATTGAGGGTATGTTGGAGCCCGAGATGAAGGAGGAGATTATGGGTACCGTTGAGGTTCTCGAAACCTTCAAGATTAGCAAGGTGGGTACCATCGCAGGTGGTATTGTGCGTGAGGGTAAGATTACCCGTACTGCCCCCATCCGCGTGATTCGCGACGGTATCGTTATCTACACCGGCCGTCTTGGTTCGCTCAAACGATTCAAGGACGATGCGAAAGAGGTTACTCTCAATATGGAGTGCGGTCTGAACATCGAGTCCTACAATGATATTAAGATTGGTGATATTATTGAATCATACGACCAAGTAGAGGTGAAGAAAAAGTAAAATAACGGGCGATTTCGTCGTTACGCTTGAAGGCGGCTTCCTCATTTACGTTTAGTAAACTGCGGAGCCGCCTTCTTCGCAAGCCTAGAACTCGCCTCGTTATTTTACTTTTTCGGAACTGAATACTTGGTCGTAACCATCCCTTCGCGATATCATTCCTTTTTTAACCTCTACGACTGCGGGGGGGCTTGTGCGCCTAAAATTCGCTCGATTCTCTGCGTTTTTTTGTCCAACGTCTAACGTCTAATGTCTAATGTCGCGGGCTCACATTTTTGCGAGCCCGAAAAAATATAACCCTCCCCTAGGTTAGGGGAGGGTGAGCAAAGCTCGGGAGAGGTCCGTCATAATCACGTCTTGCCACGACTCATCGTAGATGAGGCGGTTGGCATCTACCGCTCTTTATTGCGGGCAACCAAGTTGCCAGCTTTTCTTTGCCACTTTTGGTGGCAAAAGTGGCGCAAAAGCCACGCACCACATCTCTGGCGGTGTCGAGAGCCACAAAGCCTAAAACAAACGCTACGCGGGTAAAGCATTTACCGTCTTTGTTTTTTCACGCCTTTGTGGCTCTCGCCAGCCACGACCGCACAAGGCGGTCGTTTCCCCGCCGCCGATGTGAAGTGCGGTTCTGTGGTGCGCCTACGGCGCTTTCCTATCTTTCTTGTTCTTCCTGCCCCAAAACCTCACGGGTATCTTTTTTTTGATACCCGAAACCAATAAGGGTGCGCTGATAAAATTTTGAATTTTGAATTTTGAATTTTCAATCCAACAGCCTCTTACGCAAGAGGTCGTTGTGCTCGCGGAGTAGTCGGGCATTGCGTCTTTCGGTGAGGATTCGCGCACGCTCCTGCCCCACAAAGTAGGTGGTGCTCAATCCTCCACAGCCCACAATCCAACCACTCAACCATTGGCCCACAATAGCTTCACTCACAGCGAAATAGCCCAAAGCTCCATTGGCCACGAGCGACACCACGCCGCTCCACACCTCGCCTGCATAGAGTTGCCCAACCCCTGGGATAAGGCTCAACCACCACGCGAGTTGAGGGTTGCGCATACGGGGTATATCGGAGTAGAGTTGGTCTAAAACCTCACCTTTTTGCTCTCCGTTGGGTTGGGTGGCGAGATACTTTTCGGCAGCCACTTTGGAGCGTGTCCAATCGCCCTTTTCGCCCGCAGCGAGGGCCTCAATTAGGGTTATGAGGGTGCTCTCTTCGCCCCCACTTGGGATGTAGAATTGCGCCTCACTACAAGTGGCCAGCGCTTGGTCGAATTTGCCGGCAAGGTAGCTACAAAGCGCCTTTTGGGAGTAGTAGGTGGCCAACTCCTTGTTGCCGAGTGCATAGGTGTAGATGCGCGAGAGTTCCGACAGGGCCTCCTCGTAGAGCCCCTGTTGTTTTCTCACCTCACACTTTGCCAGAAGTGCCGAGTTGTGGTCATAGGGCGAGGTGGAGGCGTAGATTTTACGCTCCAATTCGAGTGCCCGTTGGTCCCACTCTGGGCTCTGTGCGCTACTTGAAAATATTGCGCAGAGGGATATGAATGCTGTACATAACAGCCTGACGGTTAATCTCTTCAAAGTTCTGATAATATACCTTCACGGAAGCGACACTTCCGAATATGTTGCTCACATAGAGTAACGACCCCACGGCACCGTAGGTTATGGTGCGCCAATTGGCGGGGGTGCCGGCCTTCGCCCAACTATCGGCCGTAAGGGCTGCAAAGGCACCCACCAAGAGGAACGATGCCACGCCACCGCCCACGTCGCCCGCATAGATTTTGCCCAAGCCGGGGACTATGGCGCTCGCCACACCTGCCACCCAGGGGGAGAGCTCTTTGGGGCGGTTGAGTGCTATTTGGTCGAGTGCGCGTTGCTCTTCGGCAAGTGCATAGGTGTTGTAGCTAAACTCTCTCTGCCACTGCTCATACTCCTCGATATTGCCCTCCAAGAGTGCAATACCACCCCTCTCGAAGGCCAACAATTCGCCATACTCACTCGCGTGAGTCGTTGCTGCAAAGGTGTTTAGTCGCTCTTTGGCACCCGAAATATCACCCCCCTCCAAGTCACAAATCGTACCATAGAAGGCGCTTTTGGGGTAGAGTGGGGAGGTTGCCGAGACCTTCGAAAAGTTGTCTGCAGCAGAGGTGAAATTTTGGTTGTGATAGAGCACCCATCCCGACAGGTGGCGCATAGTGTCGAGCCCTGCGGGGGTGTAGTCATTGGGGAGTGTGGTGGTGAGGGTGAGCGCATCACGCAACAGCCCCTTGCCAATCAGGTAGCCACCAAATTGGTAGTCGGGTAGTGCGTGGCGCTGTGCAAAGCCCACACCTAACCCCATCATAAGGAGTGCGAATATGCAAAAGAATCTCTTCATTTTCGGCGGTAGCGTTTGGGGTTATCCTCAATGAGCCCACGGGAGTTTGTGGGGGAGGTGTGGCGACCAATTTTGGTGTTGCGCACCGTGCGGTCGAGCCCATAAATCACTGCGGGTAGTGCGCCATACTCCAAAACAAGCGACTTGAAGTAGGTTGTGTTGGTGTCGGTGTAGCCCCCAGGGGCACACACATCGGGCGCCACAAGGTTCTCCCATAGCCATAGTGCGCTGCTTGCTCCGTGATATAGAGGCGAGAGGGTTTTGCGCCCAGGCTCAATACCGTATGGAACGCTCCTATCCTCGCGTGGTGGCTCAAATTGGACTCCACGCAGGAGCTCCAAATCGCTCTTTTGAGCCTTGGTGGAGAGTGCGCCCAAAAGTAGTAACATCACCAATAGGAGCCTTTTATGTGGGAGGGTGCGCATTATTTGGAAAAGAGTTTATTGGGGTCTATATCAATGCGTTTGGCATCGGCAGGCACCTGCCACTCAAACATCTCCGATGTGGCATCGCTGTCAAATAGTAGGTTGGTGAAGGTTGAGAGTCTTACGAGGGAGTCGCGCTTGGGGGTGTATTCAATCTCCGTAATGCGCATAGGCATAGGTATGCGTCCGAACTCATAGCGCGCGAAGTAGATTTTGCGCATCACCTCACCATTGCTACCATAATCAATCATACAGATTGGCAGGTGGTTTTGGAACACAAGTTCCACCTTTGCCACCGTTGCTGTGCTTGCAGGTATGAAGGTCTTGATGATGACTCCATCCTCACTGCGCACCTCGCTCTGGGTGTAGCCATACGCACCGAGGGCCATATCGGCATAGGCACCCGAGGCAAAGATGGCAACAATCTCCTTGCTCGAAGCCATCCCCTTGTCGTTCATAGCCACCACCTCACCCGTTGCGGGGGTGTAGATTCGCATCTCTCCGAGAGTGTTGGAGAGAGATATGGTGTGCGTAGGGGTGTGCTGTTCTGTAACCATTCTGCCGTCAGGGTTGAGGTAGATGCTACGCTCGCGTGTCATCTTTTTGCCTTCGGCAACCTGCACACTCCTCTCGTCAATCGAGAGGCGCACCTGTGCTCCTGCCACAAAGGGCAGAAGAAGCACGATGATGGTGAGTAGTTTTCGGTTCATATAAATATTATAGGTATAAACAAAAAAAATTATGGGGCGAAGGTTTCTCGCGCCTTCGCCCCATAAAGGTAGTAATTTTTGTGGATTAGAACAAATCTGCCCACATAAGAATCCTAGGATTGTTGATATATTTAGGATTGATGTTGTTGTTCTGAATCAAGTCGATGGTCATCAAAACAGCGTCAATGAGGGTAACAACGCCAAAACCACCACCGGTCAATGCATAAGGAAGAGCCATCCAAATTTCGGTACCGAGGTAGTAGCGGTGCAAACCACACCAGCCGGTGAACCAACCGAGAAGGGTTGCAATCAGGGGATCGGGATTGTTGCTCAATGCAATGATGTTTGCAGCGGGTGCGGGGGTTGCAACCTCCATTACCATCTCAACCGAGTTCTCAACGAGAGCGTCGATAGCAGCATCATTAGCAACGTAGTTGTTTGCCGATGCGCAGAGTGCCATAAGGGCAACAGCCAAGGTAAGTACGAGTTTCTTCATAGTACTATAAATTTTAGGTTAAACAATTGTGTGTCAGTGTACAATTTTTCCGAAGATTCTCCCTTCTTCGTCGGAAGCCCTCCTCTTTTTGGGCGTTCCTACCACAAATATAACAAAAAAATCATACATTATACACCTTTGCCCCATATTTTTTTGCCAAAGACTACCACCCTCCGATGGTAAGTCCCAGAGTTACGCCCCAATAGGTATATTCGCGGGAGATGATTTTTCCCTCGAAAGTTAGGCGCACAACGTTGTAGATTTCGGCACCAAATCGAGGTGCAAAGACGAAATGTTGTCCCCACTCGTCGATCTCATCATCAATTGGGTTGCCGATGGTGTTTCTGAACGTTTCGCCATATCCCAAACCGACACCCGCAAAGAGGTTGTACCACTTCCCCTCGGGGCGAAGGTTGTAGTCGGTGTAGAGTGTTGCGTGATGGTTGCGGTACTCCTTCCACCCTTCGCGTTCATACTTTACCACTCCGAGTTGTAGGCCCACATCAAATGCGGAGCGGGGGATGTTGAGTCGCAACTCTGCGGCCACCTGTCCCGATTTGGACTGTGTAAATGCGTCGTGCTCACACCCCGTCACAAGTCCCAATGCGCCCTCAAACTCCACCAGCGCCACCCTCTCTTGCGAGAAGAGCGAGAGGGATGCAAGGGTACTTAATATTATTAATAATAGGTATTGTTTCATAATGTGATGTTTTTTTTGGGGGGGGGAGATAAAAACGGTGGGCAGAACGCAATGTCTGCCCACCGTTTGGTTATTTGTGGAAATTATTTGGTTGCAACGAACTCTGCACCGTCGGGCATACGGAAGGTGATGCTCTCAACAGCCAAAACGTCGTTCTCAACACAGAATGCTGCGGTCTTGGTCAGACCATCCCACAACGACTTGAAGTCGCGAGCTACGTTCAGAGCAACCTTAACGGTGAAGCTACCGTAGGTGTTGTCGGTAACGGTGAAGCACTCCTGCTCGGCATCGTATGCGCCCAAGGTGAGCTGCAATACTACGCTCTTACCGCGCTCCTTAACATACTCTGCCTCGGCCTCCTCGGTGAGTTTCTCCTTCAAGGCAGCAACGGTCTCCTCGGTAACCCTCGAAGCGTACTGTGCCTCGGTCTCAAACTCGTCTTTTGCCTCAAACGCTGCGAGCTTGGGAGCCATATACTCATTTGCATAGTTGGAGAACTTCTGGTAGTAGAGGTACTCCTTGCAATTGTCGGCAGCCTCCTCGGGAGTGTAGATGATGGGCACAACCTCTGCACCGGTGCGGTTGATGTAGCCATAGAGCTCGTTGATGCTCACAAGAGCTACGCCCTCCTGGAAGTCAGCGATGGTGTCATACTTGGGAGCGGTGATACCCCTACCATTCTTGTCGATAAGGCCACATTTGCCTTCGAGTTTCACCCAGGTAAGACCATCAACAAAGTTACCAACCTCGTCGTAGATGGGTGCCAATACCTCGTCGTATTTGGCGTCAATGAAGCCCCATTTGCCTGCTGCCTTAACTTTGGCAACACCCTCGGTCATCTCGCCAATCTCGGTATATTTCAAAGGAGTAATCTCTTTGCCATCGATGTCGATGAAGCCCCATTTGCCCTCCGAGCAAACTTTGGCAACACCGTAGTTGAAGCTACCTACCTCGTCGTAGATTACGGGGATAACCTCGCGATACTTGATATCGATGAAGCCCATCTTGCCACCAATCTTAACCATTGCAAGACCATCGGCAGTGAAGTCGCCTACCTCCTCATACTTGGGAGCAACTACAACCTTGCCGTCGTGGTTAGCCCAGCCATACTTGCCATCCAAAGCAATCTTCGACAAGCCAGCAGCATCCCACTCACCTACCTCATCGTAGATTACGGGCAATACCTCTACACCAGAGCGGTTGATATAGCCCCACTTGCCAGCAGCCGAAGCTTTGGCAACGCCACCCTCATCGAAGTTGGCAACGCTGTCGTAGGTCTTATTGTTGAAGGGTTTGCCATCCACGCCAATCCAAGTATAAACCTCACCGCTCTTAACCATAGCAGCACCCTGCGAGTATGCCCAAACTGCGTCATACTGTGCAGGAACAACCATAGTACCTGCTACGTTGCAGAAGCCCCATTTGCCATCGAGCTGGATGGGAGCGAAGCCCTCGTCGAAGTGGAGAGTACCAATATATTTGGGAGTAACGGTGATTACACCTGCGGTGTTAATCTTGAACCAAGTGTCGCCACTCTGAATCATACCAACGCCATCTGCGTCGAAAGGCTCTGCGCCGTTGTATTTCACAGCAACAATCTCCTCGCCTGCACGGTTGATGAAGCCCCACTTGCCGTCGAGCGATACCCTCGATAGGCCGTTGGCGTCGAAGTCGTCTGCCGAGTCATATTTGATAGCAATAGCCTCTTTGCCAACTTTGTTCAACCAACCGAACTTGCCATTGAGTTTAACCCTTGCAACGCCCTGCTCGAAGTTGTGAACATCGTCATATTGGAGAGCGATTACCTCGCGACCATTCTGGTCAATCCAACCATACTTACCACCGAGGTTAACCCAAGCCAAGCCCTCCGAGAAGTTGCCAACGTCGTTGTATTTGAGTTTGATAGCCTCTTTGCCACGAGCATTTACGAAGCCCCAAAGGCCACCGCTGTATTTACCCTCGGCCCAAACACCCTTGGTGCTTACGCGAGCCATACCACCTGCAAATGCATCTACATAGTCGTAGGAGATGCGAATGGCAGCTTTGCCTTTTGCATTGTAGAAGCCCCATTTGCCACCACTGTAATTGCCATTCTCGTCGTAGGTACCCTTCTGGCTAACCCTTACAAGGCCATTTACGAAGTCGTCTGCATAGTCGTTCTTTGCGGGGATAACCTTCTTACCCTCGGCATTGATGAAGCCATATTTACCCTTTGCGTCGCGGAATTTAGCAAGGCCCTCCTCGCCAAATGCCCAAACAGCCATATTGTTTACTTTGAGAATCTCTTTACCTTTGGCATTAACCCAACCCCACTTGTTCTCGCCAAGCGAAGCCATTGCAAGGCCATTCTCGCCGAAGTTGCCGAGGTGAGTATATTTAATAGGTATTACGGTCTTACCCTCTACGTTAATCATACCATAGAGGTTCTCTTTCTTAACCCAAGCCATACCGGACTCGGTCCACTCGCCAACCTCGGAGAATGCAATAGGGGCAATCAGCTCACCCTCGCGGTCAATCCAGCTGTGAAGTTCACCTTTGGCAACCTTTGCCAAGCCATTAACCTCCCAAGCCCAGAGTTTGGTATATTCAACATCGGTGATACGTTTGCCGGTGATGTCAATCCAACCGTAGAGCTCACCCTGACGTACCCAGTTCAAGCCATCCTCGGTCCACTCACCAACCTCCTCATTCACTACGGGAACAATCTCCCTACCGGTGCGGTCAACCCAGCTGATAAGGCCCTCTGCGGTAACCATTGCCAAGCCGTTCTGTGCATACTCGGCGAAGGTGTCATATTTCACAGGGGTAATCTCCTTACCTGCGGCGTTGATGATACCATATTTACCGTCGATGCTAACCTTTGCGATGCCTGCTGCAAACTCACCGATGGTGGTGTATTTTGCGGGAGCCAAGATGGCACCAAGATTGTTTACCAAGCCAAATTTACCATCGTTGGTAACTTTTGCGATACCCATCTCGTTGAAAGTGCCAATCTCGTCATATACGGTAGCGAGAGCCTCTTTACCGGTTTTGTTCACAAAACCCCATTTGGTGCCAACCCTTACGAGTGCTACACCACTCTCATTCCACTCGCCAACCTCGTCATATTTGTTCTCCGAGAGGCGTTTGCCAAGGTTGTTGAGAAGACCATAGAGGCCATCCTTAACACTCCAAGCCAAGCCCTCTTCGCTAAACAAACCGATGCTCTCATACTGGGGCTTGTGAATCTCCTTACCATTTTTGCCAAGGATACCTACCAAACCATCCAATTTGATGTGAGCAGTACCGTTCTCATTCCAAATACCAGCCTCGTCGTATTTCACTTTGGCGATAGTCTTACCCTCACGGTTGATAACGCCCCATTTGTCGGACTGTTTGATCCAAGCCAAACCGTCTGCCGAGAATTCGGTAACCTCCTGGTAGCGCACGCGGATAATCTCCTTACCCTCCTTGTTGATCATACCGTAGTTCTCCTCGATGCGAACAACAGCGGTGCCAGCCTCCGAGAACTCCTCGATGTCATCATATTTCGCTTTGGCAAGAACCTTACCCTCGCGGTTTACAAGACCGAACTTCTTATCCTCCTGAACTTTGCAAATGCCATCAAGCGAGAAGTTGCCGAGCCACTCGTAGCGAGGTTTTACAACCTCATCACCAGCTTTATTTACAAAACCCCATCTGCCTTTGGAATCTTTCACCTTTGCAAGACCATCGGCTGCAAATTCCTCTGCAACGTCATACTTTGCTTTGATGAGCCAGTTGTCTTTGCTGTCAACATAGCCCCATCTGCCACGAGCATTTTTCTTTGGGGTGAGCTCCTGTGCCATTGCGGGCAGGGTGAGCAGTGCCGCCAAAAGTAGAACAAACAGTTTTTTCATAGTTTTAATTTTTTGGTTATTAGTTATTTATGTGTTTTGTTTTTGCGCCGAAAGGAAAGGGGGTTGGCGATGTGTGGTCGCCATTGTGCCCTTTGAATGAGCGTAGTTTCCCCCAAAAGTAGTTTTTTTTGTTTGGATGTCAAAATTTTTTCACCTTTATTTTATAAATAAATCAAAGTTTGACGGTTTTTCACCTCTCGCAAGGCACGAAAATTGACTTCTTCGAGAGGGTTGTTTCTTGTCCCTTGTGGTGTGGTTGAGAAGAAAAATTGAAAAAAAATCGCTACTTGATTGTAAATTAATCAAATAATGCCTTATATTTGCACTCCGATTTGGAAAATAAGGAATTTAACATAAACTAATTTTATAAATCATACAGTTATGACAAAGGCAGATATCGTAAACAACATCGCCAAAGAGACTGGCGTTGAGAAGGCTCTCGTACAGCAGGTTGTTGAGGCTTTTATGGAGAACGTGAAAGGTTCTTTGATTGAGAACGAGCCCGTATATTTGAGGGGTTTCGGTAGCTTCATCATCAAAGAGAGGGCCCAAAAAGTTGCTCGCAACATCTCGAAAGGCACCACTATCACTATTCCTGCACACAATATTCCCGCTTTCAAACCCGCAAAGAGCTTTGCAGGCAAGGTGAAATAATTCGTTAAGGAAGAATTTTGTTATCAACCAAACTAAAAATTAAGAACTATGCCTAACGGAAAGAAAAGAAAAGGTCCCAAAATGGCGACTCACAAACGTAAAAAACGCTTGCGCAAAAATCGTCATAAACACAACAAGAAATAGGTTGTCGGTTTACCTTTAATAGAAAAAATAGAGCTGAAAGCCTATCAACGGGTTTTTGGCTTTATTTTTTCGTGAGGGGGTATTTTGATTATACCCCGACTGCTTCCTCCCGCCACCGTTGTGGGGTGGGATTATACTCGAAAGAAAGACAATGAACAGAGAATTAATCATCAACGTAACACCCACCGAGGTAACGATAGCTCTTGTTGAGGACAAACAACTTGTCGAGTTGGACAAGGAGAGTTGCAAGAGCGGATTTGCGGTGGGCGACATCTATCTGGGCAAGGTGAGAAAGATTATGCCCGGATTGAATGCCGCATTCGTCAATATTGGTCACGAGAAGGATGCATTCATTCACTTCCTCGACCTCGGGCCACAGTTCACCACACTGCATAAACTTGTGGCGAACCTTTCGACGAAGAAGAAAAACGTGCGAATCGAGAGCTTGAAACTCGACCAGCCCCTGGGCAAGACGGGCAAATTGGCGAGTTACATTGCGGGCGGACAGCCCATAATGGTGCAGATTGCCAAAGAGGCAATCTCGACGAAGGGCCCCAGACTTACGTCGGACATCTCTCTCGCAGGTCGCAACGTAGTGCTCATTCCCTTTACAAACAAAATATCCATATCCCAAAAGATTCGTTCCAACGAGGAGAAAAAACGTCTCAAACGCATCTGCGACAAGGTGTTACCCAAGAACTACGGTGTGATTATCCGCACCGCTGCACAGGGTAAGAGCGATGTTGATATTGAGCAGGATATCCTTTCGCTGATTAAGCGTTGGGAGAGTGCTCTGGAAGGAATCAAGACCAAGGTTGCTCCCGTACAGCTTTTGAGCGAGATGAGTAGGGCCAATACCATCATCCGCGACTCGCTCAACTCGTCGTTCAACGCCATTCACGTCAATGACGAGAGCATCTACAACGAGATTAAGGAGTATATTTCGGTCATTGCGCCCGAGAAGGTCAAGATTGTCAAACACTACAAGGGTTCGCAGCCCATCTTCGACAACTTCGACATCTCGCGTCAGATTAAGTCGCTCTTTGCCAAGTATGTGTCGCTCAAAAGGGGTGCCTACCTCATCATTGAGCACACCGAGGCTATGCACGTCATTGACGTCAATAGTGGCAACCGTGCGAAGGTTGCCGATGACCAGGAGAGTACGGCTATGGATGTTAACCTCTCGGCTGCGGCCGAAATCGCCCGTCAGTTGCGCTTGCGCGATATGGGCGGTATTGTTATTATCGACTTCATCGACCTCCACAAGGCGGAGAATCGCCAGAGGCTTTATGAGGAGATGCAGAAACAGATGGCTACCGACAAGGCAAAACACACCATTTTGCCCCTTACCAAGTTTGGCCTGATGCAGATTACTCGCCAGAGGGTGCGCCCCGAGGCGATTAGTAAGGCCGAGGAGACCTGCCCCACTTGTGGCGGTACGGGTAAGATTTCGCCCTCGATTCTCATCGACAAGCAGATTGAGAACCAGATTGCCTACTATGCCATCGAGAAGCGCAAACGCCGTATGTCGGTGGTTGTCAATCCTATTATGGCTGCATATCTCTCCAAGGGTGGCTTGTGGAGCATCCATCGCAAATGGAGGCGTAGATACTTCTGCAACATCAAACTTTTGGTGGATCAGTCGATGGGTGTCGTAGAGTTTAAGATTGTCGACAAGAAGCGCGTGGAGCTTAAATAATTGATTGGCATATCATTGAAAAACGACAATAACTCCATAAAGGATATTGTTCAGCGAGCCTCACGAACATCCCCTGTGAGGGAGTTGGTGAGCCAGATTGAGAGCCGAACCGTGACAGAGATAACCTCTCTGGCGGGTTCGGCTTTTGCTCTTTACAGCTCTGTTGTGGTGCGTAAAGTGGGGGGAGTGCATATCCTTGTGGCGGAGGATAGGGACTCGGCGGCCTACCTTGCGGGCGACCTCTATGGACTTTCCGAAGCGGAGAGGGTGATGTTTCTGCCTTCGAGCTATAAGCGCTCGATTTGCTACGGAGGCGAGGACCCTTCGAGTGTGGTGCAACGCACAGCGGCATTGGAGGCCATCCGCAACCACAAAGGGGGCTTTTTGATTGTTTGCACATATCCCGAGGCTATTGCCGAGTGTGTGGCCTCGCAGGAGAGTGTTGGCGACAGAGTTGTGGAGGTCAAGGTGGGTGAGTGCCTACCGATGAGCGCTCTGCAAGAGAGGGTGGAGGAGCTTGGGTTTGAGAGGGTGGATTTTGTCCACGAACCTGGGCAGTACTCCATCAGGGGTGGAATTTTCGACATCTTTTCATACTCGGAGAACAAACCTTTCAGGTTGGATTTCTTTGGCGATGAGGTGGAGAGCCTACGTCGCTTCGACCTCTCTTCACAACTTTCGACCGAGAGGGTGGAGAGTATTCGGGTACTACCCAACTTGAAGAATTTTGACAATAGCACAAAGGTTCCCGTCAGCGATTATGCCGAGGGGGCTGTGTGGTGGGTTGTGAATCTCGACCACACACTCTCGAAGATTGACGATTTGAGGCGTAGGCTCCTCTCGGAGAGTGACAATCCTGCCGAGGAGGCGCGTAGGGTGACCTCTGCGAAGGCCTTTTTGGAGAGCACCGAGGGGTGTGCTATGGTGCTTTCGCGCCAGAGTGTCAAACGCCCGGCAGTGGTGCAGGTTGCGTTCAACACCACCCCGCAGGCGGCCTTCAATAAACAGTACGACTTGCTGGCCGACGACATTGAAGCGAGGGCCGAGCAGGGCTACACGACCTATCTCCTTTCGGAGAATCGCACACAGTTCGAAAGGCTCGAAAATGTGCTTGCTGCCACCCACCGTAAGGCGCACTTTGAGCCGCTGAAAATGACTCTTCACGAGGGCTTCACGGATAGGAATTTGAGGGTGAGCCTCTACACCGACCACCAGATTTTCGACCGCTACCATCGCTATGCCCTACGAGGAGAGATTGATAGGAAGGAGAGCCTTACGATTGCCGAACTCAATAGGCTCAAAATCGGTGACTATGTGGTACATATCGACCACGGTGTGGGACAGTTTGGCGGACTCGTGCGCTCGGTTGAGAATGGCAAGGAGCAGGAGTCGGTCAAGATTGTCTATAAGGAGGGCGATGTGTTGCTGGTGAACGTACATTCGCTACACCGCATTTCGCGCTATAAGAGCAAGGATAGCGACGCTCCGCCACGCATCTATCGCCTTGGTGCGGGTGCTTGGCAGAGGGTGAAAGAGGCGACCAAAAAGGCGGTGAAGGACATCGCCCGCGAACTGATAAAACTCTATGCCGAGAGAAAGGCGAGCGGAGGTTATGCCTTCTCGCCCGATAGTTATCTCCAATATGAGTTGGAGAGCTCGTTCCAATGGGAGGAGACCCCCGACCAGCAGAAGGCTGTGGAGCTGGTGAAGTCCGATATGGAGTCGAAGGAGCCGATGGATAGGCTTGTGTGTGGCGATGTGGGCTTTGGTAAGACGGAGGTGGCTGTGAGGGCGGCTTTCAAGGCTGCGTGCGACAGTAAACAGGTGGCGGTGCTGGTGCCTACCACAATCCTCTCGCTCCAACACTACCGCACCTTTGCCGAGCGTATGAGGGGCCTACCTGTGAGAGTAGATTACCTTTCGCGCACCCGCTCCTCGAAGGATACGAAACAGATTCTTGCCGACCTCGCAGAGGGTAAAATAGATATCATCGTGGGTACCCATAAGTTGCTGGGTAAAGAGGTGATGTTTAAGGATTTGGGACTGCTCATTATTGACGAGGAACAGAAGTTTGGTGTGGCAGCCAAGGAGAAGCTCCGCCAGTTGAGTGTGAGCGTCGATACGCTGACGCTGACGGCCACCCCCATTCCCCGCACCCTGCAATTCTCTCTGATGGGGGCGAGGGATTTGTCGGTAATATCCACCCCACCACCCAACCGCCAACCAATCGTTACAGAGTCGCACACCTTCGATGAGGCAATCATTAAGGAGGCTCTCGACTACGAACTCGATAGGGGTGGTCAGGTCTATTTCCTGCATAATAGGGTTGAGGATATTGAGCGTATAGCTGCTCTTGTGCAGAAGTTGCGCCCCAAGGCGAGGGTTGTTGTGGGCCACGGACAGATGCCCGCGCCACAACTCGAAAAGCTCATAATGGACTTTATCTATGGCGAGTATGATGTGCTGGTGGCTACGACCATCATCGAAAACGGCATTGACATCCCCAATGCCAATACGATAATCATCAACAATGCCCACCGCTTCGGACTCAGCGAGTTGCACCAACTGCGAGGTAGGGTGGGTAGGAGCGACAGGAAGAGTTTTTGTTACCTCCTTTCGCCCCCCGACGAACTCCTAACGGGTGATGCAAGGCGTAGGTTGAGAGCCATCGAGGAGTTCTCCGACTTGGGCTCGGGATTCAACATCGCAATGCAGGATTTGGATATTCGCGGTGCCGGTAACCTTTTGGGTGCCGAGCAGAGTGGTTTTATTGCCGATATGGGCTTTGAGACCTATCAGAAGATTCTCGCCGAGGCGATTACGGAGCTTCGCACGGAGGGCACCGAGGGGCTCGAAGAGATTCTGGGCGAGGGTGCCGAGGTGGCACTTCCCGAGGATGTGCGCTACGTTACCGACTGCCAGGTGGAGACCGACTTGGCGGCACTTCTTCCGGAGAGATATGTGGGCTCTGCGAGCGAGAAACTACAACTCTACCGCCGATTGGATGGGATTACCGAGGAGGGTGAGATTGAGCGCTTTGTGTCGGAGATGACCGACCGATTTGGCCAGCTGCCACCACAGGCACGCACTCTGGTGGATATTGTGCGCCTGCGTTGGAGGGCTGTGGCACTCGGCATTGAGAGGGCAAAGGTGAAAAATGGCCTGATGCTCCTTTGGTTCCCCGCCGATGGAAGGAGCCTCTACTATAAGAGCTCCATCTTTGGTGGCATTTTGCGCTATATAACCACCCGCGCCGATAAATTTGTCCTCAAACAGAACAACAATAGAGTCTATTTGGTCGTTAGAGAGGTAGATAGCATAGCTATGGGTTGCGACGTTTTGGATGGTTTGAGTGCCGCAATTGCTGCCGAGCAGGCCACCAAATAGCCCCATTGGTGCGTGAAAATTGCCACTTTGGGCGGAAAAATGCAGAAAGAGGGGGCAAATGCTTTGAAAAAAGATTAAAAAACACGATATTTGCGAGATTCATATAGACTACGTCTATAATGAACGTGAAATCAGAGCAACGAAAGAGAATGAATTTGAGAAGTAAAATAGTGGCAATTCTGGCGTGGGCGTTGATGTGCGGAGGTGTGGTTATGACCTCGGCACAGAGCAGTCTGAACACCTATTCGCCATACACATTCTACGGTATTGGAGATATCCATCAGGAGGGTAACGCTGTCATCCGCGCGATGGGTGGTGCGGGTGTTGGCTTCCGCAACTACCTCTATGTAAACTCACTCAACCCCGCATCGTATAGTTCGGTGAGGAGCAATTCGTTCCTTTCGAACTTCGATATGGAGGGACAAAACTTCTATGCTCGTACCTCGGAGGCTAAAACTGCCTACAATACCTTCAACATTAGGGATATTTCGATGTCGTTCCCCCTGGCGAAAGGTCTGGGTGTGGGCGTTAGCGTTATGCCCTATGGCTCGGTGGGCTACAATGTCAACTACTACGACAAGAATCAGGATGTGCTTGGTGGCATTGGCCAGATGTTCTACTCCTATGCGGGCTCGGGTGATGTTACCCAATTCAAGGCAGGTGTGGGCTATGAGATTTTCAAGAATTTCTCCATTGGTGCCGACCTGATTTACTACCACGGTAGCATCCTGCGCTCGTTCAGCGCACAGCCAACCTCCATTACAGGTAGTGGCTCCTATTATGCACTCTCGGGTACCTCCACAGAGTTGGTCAATAGCTTCTTTGGCAAACTCGGTATGCAATGGACCCCCATTTCGGAGACCAATAGGGTTTTGACGGTGGGTGCAACTTGGCAGATTGGTGGCAAGATGGGCAATGAGGTTGAGACTCGTGTGCCCCTCAATACAACCCTTGTCCCTGGTGAGTATGCTGTGAGTACAACCACCATCTCCGACTTTTCGATGCCCTCGATTTATGCAGTGGGTGCCTATCTCCACCGCCCCAGATATAGCATCGGTGTCGACTATGAGTTTGCCGATTGGGGCTCGCGCAATGTTGGCGACCAGAAGGCTAACCTCGCATTCCGCAATACCAACACAGTGAGAGTGGGTGGCCAATACACCCCCAACCCTGGTGATGTGCGTAATGCCTTCAAACGATTTGCCTATCGTGCGGGTTTGCGTTGGAGCCAAAACTATGTGGTGCTCAACAACCAGCCCATAAGCGATGTGGCGCTAACCTTCGGTATGGGCATACCTTTGAGAATGACAGGACTTTCGAACATAAACCTCGGCTTGGAGTTGGGACAAAGGGGTACAACCCGCGCAGGACTCTCCAAGGAGAACTATCTTAAATTCACCGTTGGATTTAGTCTATTCGGAGAGGATTATTGGTTCGTGAAGGTTAAGTATGATTAGCTTTAAGGACTTTAAGGTAGAAGAAGAGATTAGACAAACAAGAAACAAAATTATATAACACAAACACTAATACCAATGAAAAAGATTGTAATCAAATCGATGGTTGTGCTTTCGCTCGTATTGGCAGGCACTATGAACACCACCACTCTTTTGGCACAGACCCAGGAGAGCCAGCAGGTAGAGGAGACCCCTGCACAGCGTAAAGCTCGCGAGAAAGCAGAGAAGGCTGCTGCGAAAAAGGCAGAGAAGGAGCGCAAGGCTGCCGAGAAGGCAGAGAAAGCTCGCAAAGCCGAGGAGGAGAAAATCGCCAAGATTATCGCTGCACAGAAGGCTGCTGCTGCAAAGAATGGCGTGGTTGAGGAGCAGAAACCCGCAACTACCTATGGTCCCGAGTGGGGTGAGAATGCCACTGCTGCCGAGAGGGAGGAGAATGTTCGCATCTTCAACTTCTTCACCGATGCCTATAACAACAAAGACTACGACAAAGCATTGGAGTATATGAACACCTTGATTCAGAACTGCCCCAAAGCTCGTAGTAGCGTTTATGCTTATGGCGCCAACATCTATCGTAACAAAATCGCTCGCTCGAAGAGTATGGCAGAGAAGGTTGCCAACATTGAGGCTCTTATGAACCTTTGGGACTTGCGTTTGGCTGCTTTTGCTGACGACAAGGAGTATGGCGAGGTTTATATCTTGAAGAACAAGGCCAAAGATTACTACAAATATCGCTCGGAGGACAAACAGGGTATGTTGCAGCTCTTCCGTCAGGCTATTGAGAAAGATACCGATGTGGATGCAACCTTCATCAACCAGTACTTCACCGTTCTTGTTGAGGAGTACCAGAACCTCAATGTGGAGACCGACCACTTTATGAGCGAGTATGAGTTTATGGCTTCGAAGATGGACCAGGTGACCGACCCCGAGGCAAAGACCACTTTTGATGCTCTTCTGATTACCTCGGGTGCTGCTGATTGCAAGAACCTCGAAACTATCTTTGGTGATAGGCTCGCAAAGAATCCCGAGGATGCTGCACAGGTTGAGAAGGCCTTCAAACTTATGGCCCGCAACAACTGCCAGAGCGAGTTCTTCCTCTTTGTGGGTGAGAAATACTACGCCCAGAACCCCTCGACTGCTACTGCACAGCTTTTGAGCCGCGCATTTGAGGCAAACAAAAACTATGCAAAGGCTCTCGAATACCTCCGCTCGGCTGTTGAACTCGAAAATGATCCTGTATTGAAATCGAACCTCTGCGTTCAGATCTCGGGTACCGAGCTTTCGGCTGGCGCTTCGAAGGAGGCTGCAACTTGGGCAAAACAGGCTATTGAGTACAATGGCGAGAATGGTTCGGCATACCTCTGCCTTGCACAGGCTTATGTTGACGGCGCAACTTGCGAGGGCTTCGACAAGCAGACCGTATTCTGGTTGGCATACGACTTGGTGGCGAAGGCTCGTGGCTTCTTCGAGGGCAACGAGGCACAGCAGGAGTTGTGCTCCTCGCTCTTGACCACCTACCGCAACTACTTCCCCAAACAGGCAGATTGCTTCTTCCGCGGTTTGCAGGAGGGTGACGCTTACACCGTAAATTGCGGTTGGGTGTCGGGTGGCACTACCGTTAGAGCTACAAAATAGTGATAGCAACGAAGATATATAGAATGGCAATGGTAGCATCTCTTGTGGGAGGTGCTATCTTGCTGTTTTCGTGCTCGGGGGCTCCCAAGACCAAAGAGGTCAATATGGAGACGATGATTACCCAGCAGAGCGACACTCTGACGATGGTAAATACCAAAAATGGTGTCAAGGAGTACCGCTTTACTACACCCCTTATGGAGCGCTATGAGTTTGCACGCGACCCCTATATGGAGTTCCGTAGGGGCATCAACATTGTGACCTTCGACTCGCTTGGTGGCGATGCTTCGCGCCTGCGCGCCGACTACGCCATCTTCTATGAGAAGAGGGAACTGTGGGAAACCAGGGGTAATGTTGTGGGCACAAGTGCCGACGGCCGACAACTCTACACCAACCAACTCTTTTGGGACCAAAAGACCGACAAAATATACTCCAACGTCGATTGTAAGATTGTCGATGGTCAGGATGTCTTTGTTGGTGAGGGCTTCGAGTCCGACTCGGAGTTTAAGGATTGGGTGTTCCGCGAGAGCGAGGGTAGGATGTGGGTTGATGCATCACAAGAGTAGTGAGCACCTCTCGTAGCGAGCGCATCTCGTGGGCATCTGCTGCGTTACGCTCGGGCTCGGATTGCTCATTTACGTTTAGTAAACTGCGCATCCTCGCCCATCGCAAGCCTTGCATCTGCTCCACGATATGCACTCGCTGGGTAGGGGGGTGGCACAAAAATCCCTCCACAAAACCCACTCGCGGGGTAGGTGGTTGGTCGCAAGTTTTGCATCTGCTCCACGATATGCACTCGCTGGGAATTGAAAATTGAAAATGGAGAATGGAAAATTAAGGTGCGCCTTCGGCGCAGAGGTTTATTAAGGACTTTAATGTCCCTAATCTCCCTAAATTCCCTAAATTCCCTAAATTCCCTAATTGGGGTAGAGCAAAGGTAAAAGCGATACAAAGTATCGCATAAAAGTTTTTGGTTCCGCTTTTTACAAAAAGCGGAGAAAAAAGCGGAGAAAAAAGCGGAGAAAAAAGCGGAGGAGAAAGCGACAAAAAGGAGCGACTTTTTACAAAAAGGTGCCAGAGTGGCACTCTTGTGAAGGTGGCTCCGAATTAAGGTTGAGCAAAGTTGGTAGCGATACGCAGTATCGCCTAAAAGTTTTTGGGCGACTTTTTACAAAAAGTCGCAAGGAAAAAGTCGGTTGACGGTCGACAAGAAAAAGAAAAATGCAAAGTTTGTTGAGTATCATAGTGATTGTTGTGGTGTCGGTGACGCTCTCGGCCTTTTTTTCGGGTATGGAGATTGCCTTCACCAGTGCCAATCGCCTTCGTATGGAGATAGACCGTAAGAGGGGTGGTCTTGTGGGGCGCATAATTGAGCGCTTTGCGAGCAAGCCTGGGGAGTTTATCACCACTATGTTGGTGGGCAACAACATAGTGCTTGTTATCTACTCGACATTTATGGCGAAACTCATCCACCTTTTGGCCGGGAAGATGGGAATTGCTATGGCGGAGGATGCGGTGGTTGTGGAGACCATCATATCGACGCTTATTATCATCTTCTTGGGTGAATTTACCCCCAAGAGTATTTTCAAGATGCGCCCCAATGCCTTTTTTAGGGCTTTGAGCGTGCCTGTATACCTTATCTACCTGATTTTGTTTCCTGTTGCCAAGTTTGCCACCGCCCTCTCGTTTGGTATTATGCGTATGGTGGGGCTGAAAGTTAAGGAGGAACACAACATCAAGAGCTTCGGCAAGATAGACCTCGAACATCTGATTGATGAGAGTGCCGAGAGTGAGAAGGTGCAGACCAACGATATAAAGATTTTCCAAAATGCCCTCGATTTCTCGGATTTGAGGGTGAGGGATTGTATGGTTCCGAGGGTTGATGTGGAGGCTGTGGAGGCGACCATCAGCATTGAGGAACTCACCGAGAGATTCATCGAAACATCCTTTTCGCGTTTGTTTGTGTGGGAGGATAGTATCGACAATATTGTGGGCTATGTTACGACCAAGAGTTTATTTCGTAACCCCAAGAATATCAGGGAGATTTTGATGCCTGTGAGGTATGTGCCCGAGGCGATGCTGACCGAGAAACTAATGGGCGATATGATACGCTCAAAGCAGAGCGTGGCAGTTGTTATTGACGAGTTTGGAGGCACTGCGGGAATCATCTCTTTGGAGGATGTGTTGGAGGAGATTGTAGGCGAGATTGAGGACGAGCACGACGAGCCCGAGATGGTGGAGAAGGTGCTCAAAGACAGACAGTGGGTGCTCTCGTGCCGCTTGGAGGTTGCCTACCTCAATGAGCGCTACGGCTTGGGCCTCTCGGAGGAGGGCGAGTATGACACTTTGGCGGGCTACATCATCGACCACTATGGCGGAATTCCTGCTGTGGGCACCGTTATTGAGAGCGAGGGCAGGGAGATAAAAATCCTCAAATCTACCTCTTCGAGGGTAGAATTGGCAAAAGTTAGGATTTTGTGATAGGTTTTATTGAGAAAAGTAGTATATTTGAGGCTGATTTTGGGAAAACGCAAAATTTGGAAACAAAGAAACAAAATAAATAAACAAAAAAACTAAACTCAACGTATGGCAACATTAAATGATTTGAGAACCAAAGGTGGCGTTATCGTAACCATCGTTATCGCACTTGGTCTTATCGCCTTCTTGCTGGGCGACTTGTTCAGCAATGGCAGCATCTTCACCTCGCGTGCAAACCGCGTAGGTAAAATCAACGGTCAGAATATCGAATACCAGACCTATGCATACCAGACCGAGTATGTGAAGAACATCTACACCGCACTCTACGGTAGCAGCGCTTTCGACGCAGCACAGTACGATGCAATCTACAATGAGGCTTGGAACGACTTGGTGATGGCTAATGCCTATGCACCTTCGTTCGCTCGTATGGGCCTTACCATCTCCGACCAGGAGGTTGTGGATATGATTCAGGGTGGTTTCCTTTCGCCCATCATCACCTCCTTCTTCTCGGACCCCACCACCGGTGGCTACAACCCCGAGTTTTTGCGTAACTTCCTTGCGCAGGTGGAGACCAACCAGATGGCATACGACCTCTGGAACTACATCAAGAAGAAAGCTGCCGAGCAGCGCCTTGTGTCGAACTTCACCACTTTGGTTGGTGCAGGTTTCACCGCAAACAATGTTGATGTGGAGAACTCTGTGAAGGCTGCCAACACCGCTTCGGCTGCGAAGGTTGTGGTTAAACCCTACTACACCATTGCCGATTCGTTGGTTGCAGCTCCTGGTAAAGCAGAGATTAAGAAATACTACAACGAGCACAAAGACCTCTTCCGCCAGAAGACCAGCCGCGAGGTAGAGTACGTTGTATTCCCCATCGAGCCTTCGGAGGCCGACTTTGCAGAGGCAAAAGAGGCTGTTGAGACTCTTGCAGAGGAGTTCAAGGCTGCCGAGAACGCTTTGCAGTTTGCAACTGCCAACTCGCACAGCAATGTAGACAACGCATACTATTCGGCAGAGAAGATTGCCGAGGAGTACAAACCCTACGCATTTGGCAACAAACGTGGTCAGCTCTACGGTCCCGTATTGGAGGGTAACACCTACACTATGGCTCGCATCGCAGAGGTTCGCAATATGCCCGATGAGATTGGTGCTCGCCACATCCTCCTCTCGTTCGACCAGAATGAGTTGGCTGACAGTATCGTGAAAGCCCTCAAAGGTGGTGCGAAGTTCGCAGAGTTGGCAGAGAAATACTCGCTCGATGGTTCCGCACAGAATGGTGGCGATTTGGGTAAATTCGCACCCGAGGTTATGGTTCCCGAGTTCAGCAATGCACTCTTGGATGCTCGCCTCAATGAGGTTGTGAAGGTTGAGAGCCAGTTTGGCATCCACGTTGCCCAGCTCACCTACCGCTCGAAACCCGTGCGCAAAGCACAGGTGGCAACCATCACCTACGATGTTGTTGCAGGCGACGCAACTATCCAGGGCGTAGCCAACGAGGCTAATAAATTCATTGCCGCAGCTAACGATAGCGACCTCGCATCGGCTGCTGCCGACCTCGGTGTAGCAAAACGCAACGCTCGTATCCGCAACACCGACCGCACCGTGAGCGGTTTCTCGGATGCTCGTGAGCTCGTGCGTTGGGCATACAACAACAAAGTTGGCAAGGTTTCCGACGTTATGGAGATTGATGGCGACTATGTTGTGGCTACCGTTACCAACATCCGCAAGGAGGGTTATATGCCTATCGAGGAGGTAAGTACTCGTATCGCAAATCAGCTCCGCAATGAGTCCAAGGCTGCTTGGGTTGAGGCACAGATTGCAGGTGCTACCACCATCGACGAGGTTGCCGAGAAGTTGAATGGCAAAGTTGTAGAGGCTGCCGAGGTGCTTGGCAATGCCAACACTATCATCGGTGTGGGTCCCGATATGAAACTTGTGGGCGCAATTGCCACTGCCGAGCAGGGTACCATTGAGGCTCCTGTGGCTGGCAACTACGGTATCTATGTATTCACCGTTGAGGGTCGCACCGACAAGGAGAATGTAACTGCCGAGGATGAGAAGGTTCGCCTCGATTCCTATCAGCTCTACTATCTCAACGAGCGCATTGATCAGGCTTTGAGCGAGGGTGCGGAGATTGTTGATGAGCGCGTTAAATTCTTCTAAAAACGCATATAACGGGTGCTTTTTGCACCAAAATTCAGAGAGCGAGTTCCTCACTTACGTTAAGTAAGTTGCGGACTCGCTCCTTCTTTTGGCACAAAAATCCCTCCGTTCTCTGCGTTTTTTTGTCCAACGTCGCAAATGCGAGTAAGCGAGGGCAGAGGCTGCTTGCAGACTATGCCGAGCGTGAGCATTTTAGAGCAGACGCAGTCTGGTCAAACGTCGCGGGCGCGATGCGCCCGAAAACTTATTAAGGTCCTTAATGACCTTAAAGCCTCAAACCTCTCGGGTATCTTTTTTAATACCTGCGCCAAAAACGGACCTCACCCGAGCTTTGCTCACCCTCTCCTAACCTAGGAGAGGGAATAAAAAGGAAAACCCTCCCCTAGGTTAGGGGAGGGTGCCTGAAAGGCGGGAGAGGTCTGTACTTTCGTCTAACGTCTAACGTCTAACGTCCAACGTCGCGGGCTCGCGGTTGCGAGCCCGAAGTCGGCTGATGGTCCTTAAATTCCTTAATCTCCCTAACCTCCCTAAATTCCCTAACCTCCCTAAAAAACTTTCGGGGACTCCAACATTGGAGCCCCCGAAACAATAGACGTTAGACCTTGGACATCAGTCCAAAGCAAATCATCGTCCTATAATAAATATGGTAGGCCGTTTGTGCATTTCGGGTTTTGGGGCCTGGCGCCACTCGCTCACTGCGAGGGTGCGGATAACCTGCCCCTGTGATGTGATATCCACCGCCACCGTAAGGCGTGTTGTGGGATTAAGAGTGACAATAAAGTCGCCAAAGAGTTTATCGTTACGATAGGGGGCCTCAATAAATATTTGACTCTGCCCCTCCTGTATGGCCCTGCGTTCGAAATTTTTGATAGCTCTTGTGCGTTCGGCAGGTTTGATAGGCAGGTAGCCGTTGAAGGCAAAGCTCTGGCCATTTTGACCGCTTGCCATCAGTGCCATCAGTATTGACGAGGGGCCTACAAGGGGCACCACTTCCACACCTCTCTTTTGGGCGGCAGCAACCACATCGGCACCAGGGTCGGCAACACCGGGCAGTCCTGCCTCGCTTATGATACCACAATCTCTGCCATCCAAAATGGGGCGCAAGAGGGGCTCAATCTCCATCTCGGTGGTGTGCTCACTACACTCTGCAAACTCCAACTCCTCTATTGGTCGCCCAATCTTTGCGGCACTCAAAAAGCGACGTGCCGAGCGTACATTCTCCACAATGAAGTAGTCGAGCGACGCCATAACCGCCCTATTACTCTCGGGGAGTACATCGTAGGGGTTGCCCTCACTAATGGGGCAGGGGAGCATATATATTTTGCCGTAGGGTTTCATTCTCTCTGGGGGCTTTACTCTTTGACGTATATGCGTTTTACGCGCGTAGATATGGAGGTCATAACCTCATAGGGGATTGTCCCGAGCACTTCGGCCATCTCCACCACGGAGCCACCCTCGCCACCAAAAACAACCACCTCATCTCCCTCCTTGCAGCGAATGCCCGTGACATCAATCATACAGCTATCCATACACACGCGACCAATAATGGGGGCCTTCACGCCTGCCACGCACACACTCCACGCTCCCGAACCGAGCCTTCTATCAAGGCCGTCGGCATAGCCAATGGGGATGGTGGCAACCATTGTGGGACGCACAATTTTGCCCGCGCGTGCATAACCAACGCTCTCGCCCTCACCGAGCTCCTTTATCTGTACGATGCGTGTTGTGAGCCTCGAAATGGGCCTTACACCCTCACCCACACCATAGAGTCCAATGCCCAGGCGGCACATATCATAGACCGAGTTGGCAAAATACTCCATACCTGCTGTGTTGTTGATATGGCGCAGGGGTTTGTAGGGGAGAGTGGCCATTATAGCCTCCGAAATCTCCGCAAAGGAGTGTTGTTGTTTGCGTACAAAGGCGACCTCTTCGGGCATATCGGCAGTGGCAAAGTGGGAGAAGATACTCCTGACGGTGAGCACCGCTTTTAGGGCCGAGAGCCTCTCCGAGAGCCTCTCTACGTCACACATCTGAAAACCGAGTCGGTGCATACCGCTATCAATTTTCAGGTGTATGGGGTAGGCGCTCTCACCCGCCTTCTCAACAGCCTCGGCAAAGGACTCCAACGATGAGAAGTTGTAAATCTCGGGCTCCAATCGGTAGGAGGTCATAAGCGAGAAGCTGTCAGCATCGGCATTGAGCACCACAATGGGCATAGTGATACCCTTCTGACGCAGGAGCACGCCCTCGTCGGCAAATGCCACCGCGAGGTAATCCACCCCTTCGTGTTGCAGAGCCGCAGCAATCTCGTAGTCGCCGTGACCATAGCTCGAGGCCTTGACCATCGTCATCAACTTCGTACCCTTGGGCAGTCGTGCGCGGTAGCGGTTGAGGTTGGCCACCATGGCCGAGAGATTCACCTCCAAAACCGTTGTGTGGCTTCGGCGCGAGAGGGTATGGACAATCCTGTCGAAACCCGACATCGGCCCACCCTTAATCAGCACCGCAGCACCCTCGAACTTATCTTGTGAGAGCACTTTCAGGAACTCATCGGTCGAGGAGTAGAACTCATCAGCCTCTGCAAAGAAGTGTTTATTGGCGGCAATGTAGCGACCAATACCGATGACCATATCCACCTCGGCCGCAGCGGTAATCTTCGCCACACGCGAGTAGATTTCATCATCGGGAAGAGTGCTATAAAGCATATCCGACAGTACCACAATCCTTCGTCTGCCACCCGCCACCTCGCGGAGCGAATCGAGGGCAATGGCTATGGAGTTGATATCCGAGTTATGGGTGTCGCTCAAAATCACCGAGCCACCCAATCCCTCTGCCAACGAGAGGCGCAACCGTACGGGCTCGGAGTTGGCAAGGTGGGACTCCACAGCCTCCCTATCGTAGCCCAAGGTGGCATACAACTCGCCAACCATAGACCTCATATTATCAACCCCCACCTTCTCAACTACGGCCTCCAAAGCCTCCGCAATGTGGTGTGAGGAGGAGTTGTAGATAACCTTGCGGGTGCGGGCAAAGAGCACGGCTTTCTCGGCTGCCTTATGAGCCCTGTCAACAAAATTCTCGTCGTGTTGTGATTCGAGCGAGGTGAAGATACCCACATCGGGGCGGATGATAGCCTCCAAGCGAGCCATCTCGTCGGGGCGCGAAATGCCGGCCTCAATCACCGCCAAATCCTCATCGCCCTCCATCATAAGGAGCGACAGGGCAACGCCCAACTGTGAGTTGTAACTTCGGGGTGAGCGAAAAACCTTCACACCCGCAGGGGCACACTCGGCAATCCACTCCTTCACGGCTGTCTTACCCGTGGAGCCCGTGATGGCGACCATTGTACCCCCAAACTTCGAGCGATAGTCGGCCGCCACTCTCTGCAAGGCACGCAGCGAGCGCTCCACGACAACAAAACCCGCCTCGGGGTAGTCGCCGTACTCCATCTCTCGCTCCACCATAAAGGCCCTAACGCCTCGGCGGTACAAGTCGCCAATAAAGTTGTGACCATCGTGATTGACGCCAGCAATGGCCACAAACATAGGTGCGCTTTCGGGCGCAAAACTGTGGCGCGAGTCGGTCATAACGCTACGCACCTCCACATCCTGCCCCCGAAGTCTGCCCCCTGTGGCAATCTGTGCAATCTCCGATAGTCTGTACTTCATATTTTCTTTGTCTAACGTCTAACGTCTAACGTCAAATGTCCCAAAATACTTTTCGGGCTCATACCAACGAGCCCGCGTTGTTAGACTTCCGACGTTGGACGTTAGACAATTGATTTACTTCAAAATCTCGTCAATGAGAGCCTGTGTCTCGGGCTTGTGGCCACGGAAGGCAACATAGAGCTCCATAGGATGGCGGATGCCACCTTTCGAGAGAACCTCCTCACGGAAGCGGTTACCACACTCGCGGGAGAAGATACCCTCCTCTTTGAAGAGCTCAAATGCGTCGGCATCCAACACCTCTGCCCACTTGTAGCCGTAGTAGCCAGCAGCGTAGCCACCCGAGAAGATGTGACCAAACGAGCAACCCATATGTGTGCCCTCAACCGCAGGCAACACCTGGGTGGAAGCCGAAGCCTCACGCTCAAAGGCCATAACATCCTCAATGGGCTCACTGATGGTGTGGTAGGCCATATCGATGGTACCGAAGGATACCTGGCGAATGTTGGCATAAGCTGCAAGGTATTTCTTCGAGTCGATAATCTTATTGCGCAACTCCTCGGGCATCTTCTCGCCGGTCTGGTAGTGAACGGCTACAATGTCGAGGAATTCGGGCTGGATTGCCCAGTTCTCCAACACCTGGCTGGGAAGCTCCACAAAGTCACGATAGACATTGGTGCCGGTGAGCGACTCGTAGGTGCCCTTTGCAAACAGGCCGTGGAGGCAGTGACCGAACTCGTGGAGGAAGGTCTCAAACTCGTCGAAGGTCAGGAGCGAAGGTGCACTCTCGGTGGGCTTGGTGAAGTTGCCGCAGAGCGAAATGAAGGGGCGAATCTCCTCGCCATCCACACTCTTCATCTCGCGGAAGGCGGTCATCCACGCGCCACCACGCTTGGTAGCTCTGGGGAAGAAGTCCATATAGAGAACACCGAGGAAGTCGCCATTCTCCTCCAAAACATCGTAGGCCTTCACATCGGGGTGATAAACATCAATCTCCTTGTTCTCTACAAAACGGATACCATAGAGCCTCTCTGCAAGGGTAAAGATACCCTTCTTCACATTCTCCAACTCAAAGTAGGGTTTCACATCCTCCTCGTTGTAGTCGAAGGTTGCCACCTTATATTTCTCGTTCCAATAGGCCCAGTCCCAGGGCATAATCTCATAGTCGGCGCCATTGCGACGTGCAAACCTTGCAACGGTCTTGTAGTCTTTCTTTGCATACTTAATAGTCGCAGCCCTCAACTCTTCGAGGAAAGCATTAACAGTGGCGGTGTTCTCTGCCATACGCTCTTCGAGAACAAACGATGCGTAGTTCTCGTAGCCAAACAGGTGGGCAACTTCGAGCCTCAAATCGGTAAGGCGTTTTACAATGTCGAGGTTGTTGTACTCGCCACCCACACACTTGGTGTTCGAGGCCATCCACACCTTCTCCTTCAACTCCCTATTCGAAGAGTAGGTCAGGAAGGGGAACATACTTGCCTGTTGGAGAGTTACGGTCCAACCCTCCTCGCCACGAGCCTTCGCCTCGGCAGCCATAGCATCCCTCACAAAGGCGGGCAACTCTGCAACCTGTGCCTCGTCGGTGATGTTGAGCGAGAAGGCGTTGGTAGCAGCCAGCACATTCTGCTCAAACTGCAACGAGAGCGAAGAGAGCTCCTCGGAGATTTTCCTATACTGCTCCTTCTTCTCCTCCGAGAGGTTGGCACCATTGCGCACAAAGCCCTTGTAGGTGTCCTCCAAGAGTTTTGCATCCTCCTCGTTGAGGTTCAGTGCATCTTTGCCCTCATAAACCTTCTTCACCCTCTCCCAGAGTGTGGGGTTGAGGTTGATGTCGTTGGAGAAGGTGATGAGTTTGGGTTGCACCTCCAAGGCCAAAGCCTGCATCTCGTCGCTGGTCTCGTTGCCGTTGAGGACAAAGAAGATGGTCGAAACGTGGTTCAACAGCTCGCCACTACGCTCCATAGCCACGATGGTGTTCTCGAAGGTAGGCTCCGCAGGGTTGTTGATAATCTCATCCATCTCTGCCCTTGCCTCCGCCAACGCGTAGTCAAATGCGGGCATATAGTGCTCCAACTCGATTTTCGAGAACTCGGGAGTACCATAGGGGGTGTTACCCTGATTTACAAGTGGGTTGTTCCTCATAGAGTCGCAACCGGTCATTACAGCCGCTGCCATAATAAAAGTCATAATTTTAGTTTTCATCTCTTTTTTATTTTTTAGTTTGCGTTGTTTGTTTTCTTCCTTTTCTTGCGACTTTTTGTAAAAAGTCGCCCAAAAACTTTTAGTGTAGCCTTTACTACGCCTTACATTAGCAATCCCAGCACAAGAGTGCCGTTACGGCACCTTTTTGTAAAAAGCTTCACCAAAAACTTTTATGCGATACTGCGTATCGCTATTGACTTTGCTCTACCCCAATTAGGGAGGGTAGGGAGTTTAGGGAATTTAGAGATAATTTCCCATTTTCAATTTTCCTCCACGAAGTTAGGGGAGGTGTCACGAAGTGACGGAGGGGTCTGTTAATTCTCTATTAATCATACATCGTGTCGTAGTGCGAGGAGTTCTTCTCGTATTTGAGGTCCTGCAAGAGCGACGACTTGACGCTGATGTTGAAGCTCCAACTCTTGCGATAGCCAAACGGCACACAAGAGAAGTTCATCTGCCAACAGTGCAAATCCCTCACGAGTGTTACCACACCTGGGGTGAGCTCTTTTTGTTCGAAGTCGAAACCGCCCGAATAGGTTATAGCCCACTTTTTATCCTTGTCGAGTGTTAGTGAGCCATTGAAACCCAGGGTGTTGGTAATCTTTGGTTTTATGCCATTGTTGGTGTAGTTTATCGCGTAGTTGAAAGAGAAGTTCCACGGCATCGAGAAGTCGTAGTACTGCGAGGTCATCAGTTGTCGTCGCAGTGCGGGGTCCAACGGGTCGTTGGGGTCGTAGAAATAGGGGTTGGAGTACTCGGGGTACTGCTTCGAGATGTCGTTGATGGTCGCCTCGGTGTAGAGGTCCGAGGAGCGGAAGGTGTAGCCACACGACCAACCTGTGGAGGCAATCCTACCTGGGATACCGCGACGTAGCATCAACCTGTCGTAACGCTTACCCGTACTCTTATCCACCTCGTAGGGGTCGAGCGTCATCGAGATGTTGATACCGAAGTTCTTGATGATATTCGAGCGAATCCTCACGGGGATGGTCGAGAGTTTCATTGAGTCGGCCAGGAAGTTGTAGGAGAAGGAGAATGAGAAGTCGTCGATGACCTTCACCTTCTTCATACCTGTTGTATCTTGGTCGCTTGCCACCTTGGCTTCGAGGGTTTGGGCAATGGAGAGCGAGAGGCTCGCGTTGCGACCACTACCAGGAACACCATACATCTCCGACGAGTAGGGGGAGTATTTTCTGGTCTGCGTACCCTCGGCATTGGACTGCACCTCCTTCCAGTAGCCATAGCTCTCCTTGCCGAAATCGGGCGATACGGAGGCGCTTGCCGAGAGGTTTATGGTGTGGCGAATGGCCTTCAAGAATGCGTTGGGGTTCTTGAACTGATACATACCATAGATGGTGGTGTTGGCCGAAACGGAGGCGTTGTAGTCATAGACGCGGTAGAATCCTCGGGTGGTATCCTGCACGATGGCTCCCACCTCGGGGTCCCAACTCTGATTCACACGACGGAAATACCACCTCTCGTTGTAGTTCACCGAGGGCGACACGTTGAGGAAGCCACCCACGTTGAACGAGGCGCTGATGGGGATGGTGTGTTTGACACCGTTTTTGAACTTGCCGAGTGTTTCGGGCTTTGCCAAATCCTCATATTTGGTGTTGATACTATTCTGCAACTGCGCCTTGTAGGTCATTGCAATCTTCTCATACCAGCGCTCCTTGCCCACCACAACCTTACGCTTGAAGGGGTAGAAGCGGCTGACGTTGAAGTTGATGTTGGGCAGACCGAGTGCCACATCTCCCGTGTTGAAGTTCTGTGAATAGTTAAGGTTGGCCGAGAGGCTCATAGGGGTACCTTTCCACGAGTGGGAGTAGGAGACAGACGAGGTGGTCTGTGCCGAGAGGTAGTCCGTGAGGTTGTTCGACGCATCCTTGTTATATCCGGGGGTGGAGAAGTTTACGTTAGCCGAGAATGTGGAGTTGGGGTTGAACTTGGAGTCTTGGGAGTGGGTCCAAGTAATCTTCATATTGCCCGCACTCTTATAGTCGGCCGACCCCTTGTCGCCTGTTACCACTTGTGCATAGTTGATGCCCACCGAGCCGTTGTATTTGTAGCGCACACGATAGGTGGAGGCGGCATTGACCTCCCACGAACCGAGCGACCATATACCCGCAGTGAGCTTGAAATCCAAGTAGTCGTTGATGTGGAAGTAGTAGCCACCATTTTTGAGGTAGAAACCACGAGTGTTCTCCTCGCCATAGGAGGGCATAATGAAACCCGTCTTACGCTCCGTGTTCATCGGGAAGAATATCTCGGGAATCATCACAGGCAGGGGCACATCGGCAATCACAAGGTAGAGGGGGCCCGAAACAATCTTCTTGCCAGGGATAAACTTCGCCTTCGACATACTGATGTAGAAGTGGGGGTGGTTGGTATCCTCGCAGGTGGTATAGACACCGCCACTGATGTTGAACGACTTGTCGTCCATCATCTTCACCTCCTTACCCGTCAGGTAGCCCTCGCCATCCTTGGTTACCACACCGTAGATTTTCGCCCTCTTGGTGTCGATGTTGTAGGTTACCGTATCCATCGTATAGGTGGAGCCCGCCTCGGTGAACTCGGGACGTGTGTGTCCGTATGCGGAGGTGTCGGCCTTACCGTAGGCCAGAATCTCCTTTGAGTCCATCATCACACGCATATAGTCCGCCTTGATGTTCATATTGCCATAGGTCACATCGCCCTGCTCGTAGATGTGCACCATCTTGCCCCTTACGTCGTAGTAGAGCGAGTCCTTGTTTTTACCGTTGATAATCTCGTCGAGGAAGTTGCGCTGCTTGCGTTTGCCTGCGGTGTCGGAGGGGAGCACAAGGAGTGAGTCGATAGCCCTATTTTCGGCCCTGTGGATAAGGGTGTCGGTGGGCTCTCGGTGACTCTCGACAATTTGGTGTGCGTGGTCTTCGTGGGAGTGCAAATTTTTTTCTCCCGTAGGGAGGTTTTGCGCCCCAAGGGTAGCGCTTATCATCAGTGCTACCAGCGAAAAGAGTGTGTATTTTATCCTTTTTTGTACCAAAATCTCGTAAAAAATCATTACCTTTGCCGACAAAGTCGGCAAAAAACCAAAAATGTGTGACTCTTTGCGCCTGTGCGCGCGAGAATCATCCAACAAAAATAGTAAAAACTATGAAATTAACAACAAAGTTACTGCTCATATTAACGCTCACAGTGCCCACCGTGGTATCTGCACAAAGTAAAATCGATGCTACCGAGAAAGGACTCTCGACGGTGGTTATCGACGCAGGACACGGCGGTAAAGACCCTGGTTGTACTTGGGGCGACAAGAAGGAGAAAGACCTCAACCTGAAAGTGGCACTTCTCTTTGGTGGAATGATTGAGGAGGCCTATCCCGATGTAAAGGTTATCTACACCCGTAAGGATGACCGTTTTGTTGAGCTCCACACCCGAGGCGACATTGCCAATAGGGCCGATGCCGACCTCTTTATCTCCATACACACCGACGCTGTGGGGAACAATGAGGCGCACGGTAGTAGCACCTACATTATGGGTAATGACAAGAGCGAGAAGAATCTCGCGGTGGCGCAGAGGGAGAACTCGGTAATCGTTATGGAGGGTGACTACGAGGAGAAATATGAGGGCTATGACCCTTCGAGCGATGAGAGTTTCATCATCTTCTCACTTATGCAGTATGCCCACTCGGAGCAGAGTATGATTTTTGCCGAGATGGTGCAGAAGCACTACGCCAAGAATACCGCCATCATCGACCGAGGTGCGCGTCAGGGCCCCTACCTTGTACTGTGGCGCACAGCTATGCCCTCGGTGCTCACCGAGATGGGTTTTATGACACACAAGGGTGACCGCGACTACCTCCATAGTGAGGTGGGACAAAAGCAGGTTGCCAAGTCGCTCTTTGACGCTTTCAGCGAGTACCGCACAAGGTGTAATTCGAAGGCAAGTGAGGTGGCTGTTAGCCCCACTCCGGAGAGCAAACCTGCTGTGCAACCCGTGGCGCAGAGTGCAAAACCTGCGGAGAGCAAACCCACAGTGGAGAGCAAACCTGCACCCGCAACAAAGCCCGCAGAGAGCAAGCCCGCGTCGAAGCCCGCAGTGGAGACTTCGAAGCCTACTACAAAATACTTCGTGCAGATTTGCACCCTCTCTAAAAGGTCCGACCCTACCGACCGTAAGTTTGGTAAGTGGGCGGGTAAGATTGTCCAGCGACAGACCTCCTCGGGTAAGTGGCGTTGCTTGGTGCCCGCAACTTCGTTGGAGGATGCCAAACGCATCAAGGCCGAGGCCGAGAAGAACTTTGCTGGTGCGTTCATAGTGACAGAGAAATAGAAAGTTCGCACCCTAATGCAGGGATTCCGAAGTAAGACAGCGGGTAGAAATCGTAACGGTTGGCTACACTAAAAGTTTTTGGTAGCACCTTTTTACAAAAAGGTGCGAAAAAAGGCGCGAAGAAAAAGGAATGAATAAAAAACTCGAAATAAAACTTGGTTTTGACCGTATTCGTCAGCAGATTGCCGACCTCTGCTCTACGCAGGGTGCCAGGGAGTTGGTGGCGGAGATGGATTTCTGCACAGGGGCCGAGGAGGTGGAGTGGCGCCAGAGTATCGCCGAGGAGGTGAGATTGGCTCTAATGATGGAGCACACCTTCCCGAAGGGTGAACTTGTGGAGTTTGCACCCGTGGTGGCGAAACTCGCGGTGGTGGGAACCTTTTTGGAGTGTGAGGAGTTGGTGCTCTTGCGCTCGGGCTTGAAGTGTGTGGGTGAGGCTATGAGGGTTTTCCTCTCTTCGAGGGAGCGCTATCCTCTGATGGCGGAGCTCTCGGCGAGGGTGAGCGACTATCCCGAAGTGGTGGGCCACATAGATACCATTCTCGACCGCCACGGCGAGGTGAGGGATAGTGCTTCGGTGGAGCTCTATGAGATACGTCGTACCATTCGTGCCCACGAGGGGCAAGCGGCCAAAAGACTCCACGCGGTCTTGGCAGAGGCTATTCGTCAGGGCATTGTGGAGCCCGACACGTCGCTCTCGGTGAGGGATGGTCGCCCTGTGATTCCCGTGTCGGCTGCCAATAAGCGCAAACTCAAAGGCTTTGTGCACGACGAGTCGGCAACGGGTAAGACGGTCTATATTGAGCCTGTGGAGGTGGTGGAGATAAACAACGCTCTGCGTGAGGCGGAGTATGCCGAAAGACGCGAGATTATCCGCATCCTCACCGAACTCACCGACTCCATCCGTCCCGAGTGGGAGAATATAGGTGCAAGTCGTAAATATTTGACCTTCTTTGACTTCTTGCGAGGTAAGGCTCGCTGGGCGGTAGATAATGGTGCCTATAAGGCCATACTCTCCGAGGAGGGCACCTTGCGATTGGTGGGTGCTCGCCATCCACTCTTGGAGCAGAGCCACCGCAGAGAGAAAAAAGAGGTTGTACCTCTCGATTTGGTGCTTAATGGCGCAAGGAGAATTTTGGTTATTTCGGGCCCCAATGCGGGCGGCAAATCGGTCTGCTTGAAGACGGTGGGACTGTTGCAATATATGTTCCAGTCGGGTGTGGCTATTCCCGCCTCGGCGGTGAGTGAACTGCCAATTTTTGAGCGTATATTCATAGACATTGGCGACCAACAGAGCATAGAGAACGATTTGAGTACCTACTCCTCGCACCTTACCAATATGAAGGAGATGTTGGCGGGGGCTGGCCAGAAGACGCTGATACTTATTGATGAGTTTGGTAGTGGTACGGAGCCCACGATGGGTGGTGCTATGGCGGAGGCTATGCTCGAAAGATTTGTGGAGTCGGGCACCTATGGTATCATCACCACCCACTACACCAATATAAAGTACTTTGCATCCAACCACCGAGGTGTGGTCAATGGTGCGATGATGTTCGATGTGCAGAACATTCGCCCCTTGTTCCGCTTGGAGATGGGTGAGCCGGGAAGTTCGTTTGCCATAGAGATTGCCCGCAAGATAGGGCTTCCCGAGGATATTATCCGCAGTGCCTCCGAGAAGGCCGGTTCGGAGGTTATTAGCCTCGAACGCCAACTTCGTGAGGTGGCACGCAACCGCAACTATTGGGAGCAGAAGAGGGAGAGGATACGCATTGCCGATAGGCGTGTGGAGGAGATGGAGAGTGAGTATGCTGCCCGATTGGCGGCCCTCAAAGAGGAACGCACAGCTATCATCCGCCAAGCCAAGGAGGATGCCAAGGAGATTCTCAACCAGACCAACCGCACGATTGAAAACACCGTGAGGGTGATTCGTGAGTCGCAGGCCGACAAGGAGACCACCCGCCTTGCACGTCGAGAGATTGAGGCTGTGAGGGAGCAGGTGGAGAGCGATGTTGATTATCTATCGGCCGAGAGCGAGAAGGTGGCGCGCGAGATGGAGAAGATTGAGCGCAGACGACAAAAACGTGCCGAGCGTAAGGCCCAGCGTGGCGAACAGGTGGCCGAGGAGGTGAAACCCAAAGAGCCCGAAAAGTTGCCCATTGTGGTGGGCGCCAAGGTGCGCATTGCAGGTCAGGAGGGCGTTGGTGAGGTTATGAGCGTCAAGGGTAAGAAGGCAATGGTTGCTATGGGCCAGATTATGACCACCATAGCCATCGAGCGCTTGGAGGCCATATCGCAGAGTGAGTTCAAGAAGATGACACGCCCCACGACAGCTCGCACCGTCGTGAGTGTGGATATTTCGAGCCGCAAACTCGCCTTCAAGGACAATATCGACATCCGCGGTATGAGGGCTGCGGAGGCTATGGATGTGGTGCAGGATTTTATTGACGATGCCATAATGGTGGGCATCGGCAGTGTCACGATTCTGCACGGCAAGGGTACGGGTGCGCTCAAAGAGGAGGTGCGCCGCTATTTGAGGTATATTCCACAGGTGGCCTCTGCCACCGATGACCACCCCGATAGAGGTGGCGCGGGGATTACCGTTGTGAAGTTTAAGTAGATACGGGCGAGTGTGCCTTGTGGGTGCTTTTTGCACCAACCTTCGGCTCACAAGTTCCTCATTTACATCTCGTAAACTGCGGACTTGTTTGCTCGGATTGGCACAAAAAGCCCTCCACAAAACCCACTCGCTGGGAATTGAAAATTGAAAATGGAGAATGGAAAATTAAGGTGCGCCTTCGGCGCAGAGGTTTATTAAGGTCATTAAGGACTTTAAGGACTTTAATGTCCCTAACCTCCCTAAATTCCCTAACCTCCCTGATTGGGGTAGAGCAAAGTCAATGGCGATACGAAGTATCGCATAAAAATTTTTGGGGCGCCTTTTTATAAAAAGGCGCGAAGAAAAAGGTGCGAAAAAAGGCGCGAAAAGAAAAAAGGTATGAAAGAGATAAGTATAAATGGAGTGGGCGATTTGCCCGAGGTGGCGGAGGAGATTCTCGCCCGATTGGATGGTAGAAATGTGGTGGCATTTTTTGGCACTATGGGTGCGGGTAAGACCACGCTCATACGCGAGATTTGCGCACAGCTGGGTAGTGAGGATGTGGTTACAAGCCCCACGTTTGCCCTTGTCAATCGCTACGATGCGGAGGATGGTCGCCCCATCTTCCACTTCGATTTCTACCGCATCGACACCCCCGAGGAGGCACTCGATATGGGCTATGAGGAGTACTTCTACTCCGAGGGCTTGTGCTTGGTGGAGTGGTCGGAGAAGATAGAGGCTCTGCTACCCGACGATGTGATGACTGTGAAGATTGAGGTTGAGAGTCCCACAAAACGTCGCTTTGAGATTGATTAACCGCATTAACCCAAATAGATAAGTAGATGATTAAGAACGCAATATTTGACCTTGGGGGCGTGGTCCTCGGGCGCGATTTCAAGAGGCTTGGCGAGGTGCTGGGCAACACCTTTGCATTCATCTCTGCCGATGAGGCTTTCCCCGAGTATTGGAGTGAGTTTGACCGTGGTACCTACACCCGTGCGGAGGTGACACGAATGCTTGCCGAGGATTACAATCTCACTTTGGAGGAGGCCGACAATCAGGTACAAAGACTCCTCGAACTGCTCCAACCCATCCCCGAGACCGAGGAGCTTATCCGCGAACTTAAAGCACAGGGTATCAAGTGCTATATTCTCTCGAATATGTCGGAGGAGTTCTATGCCGAGATATCCAAATTCCCCGTCTTTGACCTCTTTGATGGTGCTGTTGTCTCCTATGCCGAGAGGGTGAATAAGCCCGATAGGAAGATATATGAGATTATTCTCTCGCGCTATGGCTTGGAACCCAGCGAGACCATCTTTGCCGATGATAAGGCTGCCAATACGGCTGCTGCATCCGAGTTTGGCATCCACACGGTGACTTATGACTGCTGTGGCTCTGGCCCCGACGATGTGAGAGAGTTGGTGGCGCGCCTGCTCAATTGAGTGTTAGGTACCTTCGGCGCAAGGAATCATTAAGGTCCTTAAACTCCCTAAATTCCTTAAATTCCCTAACCTCCCTAATAGGGTGGAGCAAAGGTGAAAGCGAAACGAAGTTTCGCACAAAAATTTTTGGGACGCCTTTTTATAAAAAGGCGCAAAAAAAGGCGCAAAAAAAGGCGCAAAAAGAAGCGCAAAAAGAGGCGCAAAAAATAGGATAAAGTAAAGACCACTCTTTTTCGGAGTGGTCTTTACTTTATCCTATTAACGTGCGTGCCTGCGCGCGTGCGGCTTCGGTTACGTCACAACCCGAGAGCATTGCGGCAACCTCATCTATGCGCTCCTCGTGGTTGAGGAGTTTTATCTGCGTGGTGCCACCATCCTTAAATACTCGGAAGTGGGTGTCGCCCTTGGATGCGACCTGGGGCAGGTGGGTGATATTTACCACCTGACGGGTGGCAGATAGTTCGGCAATAATCTGTCCCATAGCATCGGCTACACGTCCCGAAACTCCTGTGTCTATCTCGTCGAAGACCACGGTTGGCATCTCGGTCTTATCGGCCACCAATGCCTTTAAGCAGAGCATTACACGCGAAAGCTCACCACCCGAGGCCACCTTTTCGAGGGGCTGTGGCTGGAACTTCGATGTGGAGGAGAAGAGGAATGATATGTGGTTGGCACCCGAGGGTGTTAGCTCCTTGTAGTCTTCACTCACCTGGCACACAAAACGGCTCTGCTCCATACCGAGCCTTGCGAGCATCTCTTCGCTCTTTTGGGCGAGCACTTTGGCCGACTTGGTGCGCGAGGCGGTAAGTTTGGTGGCCACCTCCGTAGCCCTCTTGTGGCACTCGGCCACCTCCTGTTCATATTTGGCGAGGTTGGTATCGGCGTCGACAATCATACCGAGCCTTGTGGCATAGTCACGCTCGATGGCCATAAGCTCCTCGACGCTCTGCACACCGTGTTTGCGCATAAGGGTGTAGATGGCGTCTATGCGCTCCACAACCTGACGAGCCCTCTCGGGGTTGCCATCAACCCTTTCGCGGCCCTCGCCCAGCAGTGCAGAGATATCTTTGAGCTCCACAAGGGCGCCGCGCACCCTCTCGGCAATCTCCTCGGCAGGGGCATAAACATCCTTGACCTTTTGGAAGGAACTCTCGATGCGTTTGAGCCTTGCAAGCACACCGTTCTCCTCCTCGTCGAGCATCTGTCCGCCCTCGCCCAGAGCCTCGGTTATGCGCTCCACATTGTCCAATAGTCGTTGCTCACTCTCCAACTCCTCCAACTCGCCCTCGCGCAAACGCAGAGCCGAGAGTTGGTTGTATTGGAACTCCACATACTCCCTATCCTTCATTGCTGCCTCCACCTTTTCGCGCAGGTCGGAGAGCTCCCTCTCGGCGGTGCGCAGTGCTGCATAGCGAACTGCGTACTCTTCGCGCAAAGGGAGGTTGTCCGCCAGAGCATCCACAATGCCCATACGGAACCCCTCATCGGCCAACATTAGTGAGTGGTGCTGGGAGTGTATGTCTATGAGTTTCGTACCCAACTCTTTGAGTTGAGAGAGAGTCACAGGCAGGTCGTTGATGTAGGCACGCGACTTGCCCGCAGGAGTTATCACCCTACGGATGATGGTCTCGTCGGCATATTCGAGGTCGTTGTCCTCAAAGAAGCGCCCCAAAGAGTAGGCCGAGATGTCGAAAACACCCTCCACAACACACCCCTTGCCACTCTCTTTGAGGGTGGCAATATCGGCCCTTTCGCCCAGCACCAAGCCGAGCGCACCGAGGAGAATACTCTTACCCGCACCCGTCTCACCTGTGATGATGTTCAGGTGGGGCGAGAGTGTCATATCGAGTCTCTCAATCAGAGCGTAATTTTCAACCGTAAGGTGGCGTAACATTGTGGTGTGTTTGTGGGTTTGTTGTGAATAAACGAGCGGGTGGGAAGATTTTTTTCTACTCCCCAACCCGCCTTAATGTGTGTCTCTACGATGCGGAGTGATTAGTTCTTCTCCTTGAAGACAACCTCACCATCGAGGAACTCCTCGGTAGCGATGAGGGTGGGCTTGGGAATGCGCTCGTAGTATTTCGAAATCTCAATCTGCTCACGATTCTCAAAGGTCTCTTCGAGAGCGTCGGTCGAAGAGGAGAAGTCTGCCAATTTACGGTTGAGCTCCTGTTTGAGTTCGGTTGCGATTTGGTTTGCGCGTTTTGCGATGATGGTCACCGACTCATAGACGTTACCGGTGGGGCCGTCGATGTCGGTGAGTTTGCGGGTTACAGTGTTGTTGGGAACATTCTTTTTGATTTCCATAGTATTCCTCCTGTTTTGTGGTGGTGTTATGTTTTTATCTCTTGTTTTTTATTATTCTGCGGTTTGTGCCCCATCTTCGGACTCCTCGCCCTCGACTCCCTGGCCATCGGCATTGTGCTTGGCAAGGAAACGCTTGGAACCCCTATGCATACGCTCGGCGGCCCTTGCGTGTTTCGAATTGGGGAACTCGGAGATGAAGTTGTAGTAGGCATCCATTGCATCGAGGTAGCGGTCTACCTGCAAGGTTGAGATGGAGTTTGCTGCCAACTTGTAGCTTGCGTCGAGCGTTAGGAAGAGAATCTCCTCCCTGTGTGGGGTTTCGGGATACTCTGCCAGGGCGTTTCGCAGTGCGATGATGGCTGCCTTGTAGCGCTCGGTCTTGTAGTAGGTGCGAGCATTGATGAACGACTTGTCGTAGAGCTTGCCTTGGAGCTCTTCGAGCCTCATCTCACACACGCCCAACTTTGGGGAGTTGGGGTAGCGCTCCATATACTCATTGATGGAGCGTATGGCCTGCAAAGTGGTCGTTTGGTCGCGCGAGGGCTGGGGCGAGGCGAAGTAGTAGCCCATAGCGTGCATATACTCCACATCCTCCAACAAAGGACTGCGACCATAGGTGCGACGGTACTCATCGAAGATAGAGGCGCTGGTGTCGAAGTCGCCCTCCTTGTAGTAGCAACATCCGGTGTAGTACATAATCGTGTCGGAACGCATTGTGGATGCGTAGCGAGGTGCAATCTCAGTGAAGAGTTGGAGTGCGTGCTGATAGTCGCCCTCGTTGTAGTATTTGATGGCGGCCTCATACATCTGCTCCGAGTCGTTGAGTTTGAGCAGCTTGTTGAAGGGGCTACAACCCACAACCGCTACTGCCACAACTGCGATTACCCACTTGATTATCTCTCTTGCTTTCATACTATTTCTCTTGCTTTCTTTCGTGTGTTCTTTCCACACGCTCGCCCGCCTTGCGTACGCATCCGCGCACAAAGGGGGTATTTAGCGCGCAAAGTTATACATTTTTTAACGACTAACGAAAAAATATATTATATTTTTCCCCTCTTTTCTCGGAGTTTTTCCGTATATTTGCGAAAACCTCTACTCCGATGGATATATTTGGAGAATTTTGGGTTTACAGTAACAACAATAATAAACACTAACTGTCAAGAACTATGAAAAGGTTTATTGTTATTTTTTGCGCTCTGTGCTTTGTGGGTATTGGGGCGTTTGCGCAAAGTAGCGATTGGAAGACAATCGTTAGTGCAGGGTGGTCGCCAGAACACGTACCTATGGGCTCAATCTCTCACGGCAAGTGGTTCGACAGCCATTTCTTCTTGGGTATGGGTTTAAGTTTTGGAGAGTATTTTCTCCCTGCGACATATATTCAGGGCAGAATCAAAATGGGCAGAGGATGGATTGCCCCCTACCTCGACAACAAAATTGGTGTCTATGGCTCAAATATCACAAACCTCGACGGCTTGGATGGCTTGTATTGGCAACCAACCGTAGGTGTGGAGTTTAAGTGGTTTTCGCTTGGTCTTACGGGTATGTTTTTGCAGGGCAGTAGCTCACGGCTCTCGGGAGATTATACCCATATATACCGAAATAGCTACGGAGTTCTCGGCGCTGTTGTGGAGTTTTCGTTCTAATCGACGCTTCGACAATTCAGACGGATAAAAAAGTCGCGGATATCGGCAGATGTTCGCGATTTTTTTGTTATCTTTGAAGAGTAGAAGCACCAAAAGAGGAGAGAATGGCGGAGATGCTGACGAAATTTGAGGAGTATTTGAGGGGCGAAAAGCGTCTTTCGGAGGGGACTGTGGCACACTATCTGCGCGATTGCAGAGAGTTTATAGAGTGGTGTGGTACCACCCCCGAGAATTTCAACCCCGCAAGTGTTACAGCCGATGACTTTGGAGGGTGGATTATGCACCTTACAAAGCAGAAAAGGGTTGTCACCTCGGGTGGGCGCAAGCACCGCGAGCCACTCTACAAAGCCTCCTCGGTGAATACCAAAACATCCTCGCTGAAAGTCCTCTTCCGATGGCTCCACGATTCGGGACAGATTGAGCGCAATCCACTGACTGCCAGCAAACAACTGAAAACCCCATCACTCCTGCCAACCTACATCCCCGAGGAGCGAATGATGCGACTTGTGGAGGAGTTGGTGGCGAGGTCGGAGAGTGAGGATTTTGAGGCGAGGCGCAACGCTGTTTTGGTGCTTTTGTTCTACTGCACAGGGCTCCGTTTGGCGGAGGTTACGAGCCTCACGCGCGAGAGTTTCACCCCCTCGTTGAGCCACGTCAGAGTGGTGGGCAAGGGGCAGAAGGAACGCATTGTGCCTATTGTGAGCACCTTGCGCTCGGTGCTGAAAAGTTTTCTGGCATTTACGGCCGAAAATATTTGCACAAATGGTGAAAATTCACTATTTTTAACATCGGAAGGCAAGCCTATGAGTCGCTACCAGATAGAGCGTGCGGTGCAGAGGTTGCTGGGTGAGTGGGGCATAGAGGGAAAACATAGCCCCCACGTCCTACGCCACACCTTCGCCACGTTGCTGCTCGAAAGGGGGGCAGACATCAGGGAGATACAGGAGTTGCTGGGCCACTCCTCGTTGCAAACAACGCAGATTTACACCCACAACAACATCTCCCGACTGAAATCCATCTACCACTCGGCCCATCCGAGAGGAGTTCAAAATTCAAAATTCAAGATTCAAAATTGAGTTTAAGAGTTTGAAGAAATAGTAGACAAGAGGGCGGGCTAACGATGCCGGAGGATGGGAAACTTACAATGCCCGATGGTAAGTTGGGTGACGCGGTAGGCTCCCTCGGAGGCTCGGTTGGACTGCCATAAAAGATGTATGAAAACGTGAAAAGGTTCTTAATACATATTGTATTGCTGTTCGGGTGTGCGGATATTTCATTTGCGCAACGATACTATTCGGTATATCACGAAGGTGATTATAAGAGCGATACTATCGTGAATAGTAATTACACTTATGTGTGTGACACGTTAATGGGATACCAAATCAACATATACAACATAAACAACCACCCAGGAAGAGGTGATATTACTTATACTAATGGAGATGTAATAGATGATGAAATCCTTGAACTCATTGACTTAAATTATAGTCAGAACTTAAAATTGGAGTCGTTTGTCGATGACGCTTTTTCGAAAGAACAAGTAGAAACACTTGATGGCGCACCACTGATAATTGCGCTTGATATATCTTCGACAGATGGTAAAATAACAGATGTTTATTATAGTTTTTTCAAGGATACGGGATACGCCAATTTGTCTATTGATGTTTTCTATGATTTGGAGGTAAGGTTTAAAAATGAAATCCAATTTGAGCTCACTGATGAAGGTAAGAAGGTGAATTATTGCTATCTTGCGTGGTCGCAGTGCCCCAAAGGTAGAGAGGATAGTGGCTTGGCAGTGCCGGAGGATGGCGAGAAACTTACACCGCCCGATGGCAAGTTGGGCAATGCGGTAGGCTCCCTCGGAGGCTCGGCCATACAACCATAAAAGGGCTACAACCGTACACTTGTGTCGGGATTCCGAAGCAAGGCGGTGGATAGAATTGCAGCAGAGGGCTACACTAAAAATTTTTGGGCGACTTTTTATAAAAAGTCGCGAAGGTGAAACCCTTTATAAAAAAGAGACAAAAAAGAAGACAACGCCCGAGAGGGCACAATATAAACACAATAAAAAAGGAGGATATTATGAACGTAAAGATTCAATCCGTCAAGTTCGATGCAGACAAGAAGCTCATCGACTTCATTGAGGCTAAAATGGACAAACTCGACCGTTTCGTGGAGCGTGCCACAGCCGCAGAGGTAATCCTCAAACTCGACAAAGACCCCGAGCAGGGCAACAAGGTGGCAACCATTAAGATTGAGGTGCCCACCGACACTATCATTGCCGAGCACCAGAGCAAATCGTTCGAGGAGTCGGTAGATGCAGCAATCGATGCAATCAAAAAACAACTCGAAAAGCACAAAGAGAAATTTGCAAAATAGGGTAAAGTCGTTTCAAAACGAGAGATAAAATGTAAGAGAGGCCTGCCAAGAAAGTTGGCGGGCCTCTCCATTTGTGCCTATCGCGTGATGACCTAACTCTTTGGGCGCAGAACAATGTAGGGGACAATCATCTCCTCCATCGACACTCCTCCGTGTTGGAATGTGTCGCGGTAGTAGCGGATGAATTGGTTGGCATTGTTCGGATATGTCAAGAAGTCCTTGCCGAGAGCGAAAATGTAGCTGCTCGTGAGGTTGCTCTGGGGAAGTTGGGCATCCTCGGGGCGGGTAATCTCAAATACCTCCTTGGGGTTGTAGTTGAGGTGACGCCCCATCTTGTAGCGTAGGTTGGGTGAGGTCTCCTTGTCGCCCTGCACCTTCACGGGGTTCTCCACCCTTGTGGAGCCGTGGTCGGAGGTGATAATCACCGTATGTCCAGCCTCGGCCAACAGACGTAGGAGGGTGTTGAGTTCCGAGTGTTCAAACCACGAGCGCGTTAGGGAGCGGAAGGCTGCCTCATCCTCGGTGAGGGTGCGGATAATCTGCGTTTCGGTGCGCGCGTGGGAGAGGATGTCGAGGAAATTATAGACAATCACCGAGAAGTCAGCCTCCTTAACGTGCTGGATGTTATCTATGAGCTTACGCCCCGCCTCGGGCTTTATGAGTTTGTCGAAGCTCACCTTCCAGCTCTTACCCATACGGGTGAGGGCCCTATGCAGAAACTCCTCTTCGTACTTATTCTTTGCCCCCTCTTCGTTGTCGTTGAGCCACCTCTCGGGCATAATTTTGTCGATAGCCAGAGGCATAAGTCCCGCAAAGAGTGCATTGCGGGCATACTGTGTGGCTGTGGGGAGGATGCTGCAATAGAAATCCTCCGATATGAGGTCAAAGACGGGGTGCAATAGGGGGAGGATAGTGCGCCATTGGTCGTAGCGGAAGTTGTCGATAACGAGTAGTGTGACTTTTCCACCAGTCCCCTCCACATCGGGCACAATGCGGTTGCGCAGGAGGGTGTGCGACATTGTTGGGCGGTCCTCATCGGAGCCGTTTATCCAGTCGAGGTAGTCGCGGCGCACAAATTTGCCAAACTCGGTATTTGCCTCGCTCTTTTGGTAGGCGAGAATATCGCGTATTGCTCGGTCTTTCGATTCGGTGAGCTCCATCTCCCAGCCCACAATCTTGCGATAGATGGCACACCAATCGGCAAACGAGCGAGCCTGCCCCAATAGAAGGCTAATCTTGCCAAACTCGGCACGATAGTCGGCGGTGGTCTGCTCCGTCACCAACCTCTCCCTCATAACGTGCTTTTTGATGGAGAGATGAACCTGGTTGGGGTTTATGGGTTTGATGAGGTAGTCGGCAATCTTGGAGCCTATGGCCTTATCCATAATGTTCTCCTCCTCGCTCTTGGTCACCATAATCACTGGCACCGAGGGCCTCACCTCCTTGATTTGGGGGAGGGTTTCGAGTCCCGTCATACCTGGCATCATCTCGTCGAGGATGATTAGGTCGTAGGGTGTTGCGCGCGCCATATCCACAGCGTCGTAGCCGTTGTTGCAGGTATCCACATCATAACCCTTGCCTTTGAGGAATAGGATGTGGGGTTTGAGCAGTTCAATCTCATCATCCACCCAGAGTATGTTCACCTCGTTGTTGTTCATAGAGCAGGTCGGTTTGTGTGCTTCGTATCGGTACACAAATATAATGCGAAGGTAGCCCTCTTTATTGTGTGGGGGCTACTCTTTCTTTGTTGTTTTTTCTTGCAGGTCGGTACCCCTTGCCACACGCCTTGTGCGCTCGGTTTTGCGGCGACGCAGAGCCACCTTCACACCCGATGCGGCACGGCCCGTAACCACATTGTCGATGGCAATCATCGTGTGGTCGAAGAGGCGGCGCAATGGGCGACGACGTTTCAGACCACGAGTGTGGCGCTCGGTCTTGTGGGGATAGAGGTCGGGAATGGAGAGGATGATGGCCGTATCCTGCAACTCGCCCAGGTCGGGGGCCAAAATCGTGTCGAAGACCTGCATATTGGGCGATACGTTCATATAGGAGTTAATCATTGGAGGAATGTGCTCGCCTCTCTCCTTCAATTCGCGGTTGAGAATCCTATGGTCGGCAGCGTAGTCCTCGCCCGAGAATAGGCGCTCCATAGACTCAATGTCGATGTTCATCTCGATTTTGTTGATGGGGTTGAAGAGCCCCTCCTCCCCTGGGAAATATTTGTGGAGGAAATACATCAACATATTCCTTGCCTCGGTGTTGTAGTTACCATAGATGGTAACTTTGCCGAAGAAGTATTTTTTGTCGGGATTATTGACAATAATCGCCCCCAGACCATCCCAGATGTTGTCCATTACATAGAGGCTTTTGGCATTGGCGCGGGTGCTCTGATAGTTGGGATGAACATAGCTTCTGCCAAGCTCTATTGCGTGGGGGAGGTACTCCTCGCGGAATTTGTCGGTGAATTGGAAATAGTGCTCGGTGGAGATGTGCTTTTGCTCCTTGTGGGAACAGACAATAAAGCGGTAGCCACCCACAATCTCCTTTGCTGCGGGGTCCCACACCACGAGTTGTTTGTATCCATCGGGTGCCAAGTCGTCCTCGTCGATATCCACAGGCTCACCTGTGCCACCTCCCGCACTGCGGAATGCCCACTCGCGAAGTCTACCAATCTCCCTCATAACATTGGGACACTCGGCTGCGGTGATGATGTATATCTCGTTGCCTGCACGAACCGTCTCGCGCAAGAAAAATTCCTCCCTTAACTCCTTCATTAGAAGGGCTCTCGATACGGGTTTGATAATTGGTTTCATTTCTCTCTCTTTTGTAGCTGTTGGCTGTCAGCCATTAGTTATTTTACACTAAATGTCTTCTCCAAATCGTTTGCGCAGAATGCCCTCGTCGTCCTTGATGCTCTCCCTCATCCATTCGTAGAGCAACTTGCTGCGCTCCTCGGGGCTCAATCGCCACTCAACCTCGCTACGGTGAATCTTCTCCACCAGGCCCTGAATGAGAATCGCGGCACAGGCCGACACATTGAGGCTCTCTACAAAGCCATACATCGGTATCTTCACGAACTCGTCGGCTACCTCCATAATCTCGGGCGAGATGCCCTGCTTCTCGGTGCCAAACACGAGGCAAAACTTGCCCTTTGTCACGTCGAAACTATCGGGTGTGAGGTCGTTGGTGTGGGGTGTGGCGGCAACTATGCGGTAGCCCTCGCCTTTGAGATGGGCGACAGCCTCCGAGGTGGTCTCGTAGCGCTGGATGTTCACCCACTTGTCTGTTCCCCTAACGATGTGCGTATTGGCCTGAAAGCCACACAAAAACTCAATGGCGTGCAGCTCCTGAACACCAAAGGCCTCGCAGTGGCGCACCAGAGCGCTCGCATTTTGGGGGTGAAAGGTATTCTCGGCACAGACGGTCATATATTTCGTGCGGTCGGCCACCACTCTCTGCATTGTGGCGTAGCGCTCGGGGAGCATAAACTCCGCGAGGTACTCCGTGCGCTCGTCGTACCACTCTTTGGATTTAGCGATATTTGCCATCGTCGTCGAGCATTTTGAGGTAACTTTCATAGCGACTCTCGGAGATTTCACCATCTACCACTGCATTCATAACGGCACATTGTGGCTCGTGAGTATGGGTGCAGTTGTAGAATTTACACCCCTTGCTCACCCTCATAATCTCGGGGAAGTAGTGGTAGAGCTCCTCGGGTTTGATGTCAATCAGGCCAAAACCACGAATTCCAGGGGTGTCAATGAGCCTACCTCCAAACGAGAGGGGATAGACGTGCGAGAAGGTCGTTGTGTGCTTGCCTTGGAGGTGGGCCTCCGAGATGGCTCCCGTCTTGGCCGCAGCCGAGGGCTCAATGGCATTCACAAGGGTGGATTTGCCCACACCCGAGTTGCCCGCAAGCAGCGTTGTTTTGTCCCGTAGGAGTTCCACAACATCCTCCACACCCTCTCCCGTAAGTGCCGAGCACTCAATGATGCGGTAGCCTGCCGAGGAGTATATCTCGTGGAACTTGGCGAGCAGTTCGGGGTGCTCTCGTGCGGTGTCTATCTTGTTGAGGATGATGACTGCGGGAACTTTGTAGGCCTCGCAGGTGACCAAAAACCTATCGACAAATTCGGGGGCTGTAACGGGGGCTGCAATGGTCACAACCACCGCTGCACAGTCGATATTGGCTGCGATGATGTGGCTCTCCTTCGAGAGGTTGGAGGCTCGGCGGATGATGTAGTTGCGACGTTGGGCAACGCTCACAATGACACCGTCGCCCTCCTCGGAGAACTCCACGCCAACCCTGTCGCCCACAACTACGGGTGAGGTGGAACGCACCCCTTTAAGGCGCAATTTGCCCCGAGTGCGACAATCATAGACCGCGCCCTCAATCTCCACTTTGTACCAACTGCCGGTACTCTCAATTACAAAGCCCTCTTGTATCATAGTTGTTGTGTGTTAGTAGTTTTCATAGTCGATGCCCCCTCGCCATCCAATTGGAACGAGTCGCTACCAATGATGGCATCCTTTGCCTCTACAAGGTAGGGGAATACCACATCCGATACCCTCTCAATGGGGCCAATAAGCACAGAGGATTGCATCACCTCGGGCTCCACAATTTTGAGCGATGAGTTGATGTTGCGGAAGAGCCCCAGCAAAAGACTCAACACCAAACAATAGACCACAAGCGAGAGAAGGGCCCCGCCAATCTTGTCTACAAAACCAAGTCCAATGCCGTTGAGAATCCATCCCGAGATGCGCGAGAAGAGCCACGCCACCAGCACACCCAGAGCAAAGAGAATGACGTAGGCGAGGATGCCCTCCACCTCCACTCCAATCCACGCCGAGAGTTGGTCGTTGAACTTGAAGGCGAGCCACACGCCCAAGAGTAGTCCCACGAAGGAACTTGCTTGTGAGATGAGTCCTTTGCGCAATCCACTGATGAGTGCCCACACGAGCACAATGGCCAAAATAATGTCTATTATATTCATCGTTTTTCTGTTTATTGGGTCAAAAAGAGCCACTTTGCTACCCAAAGGGTAGTTTGTGGTGCCAAAAATTTTCTCAAATGTAGTTATTTTTTTACCTTTGTGCAAATCTGGCGCACCAATGATACCAGAGAAGACCAAAATGAAGATGAAAAACGTAACCATAAAACTCCTCCTTTGTGTGGCGCTGCTCCTTGTAGCTATGTGCCCTGCGGAGGCACGACAGACCTATACACTCAACCGAGATTGGAAGTTCTTCACCTACTCCGAAGATTTCTCCACCATTGTCAATCTACCCCACCAGTGGAACTCCGATGCGCTGGGTGGTAGGCTCGATTATTGGCGCGGTACGGGCAACTATCTGCGCTACGTCGACTTCCGCCCCGAGTGGAAGGGTAAGCGCCTCTATATCCGCTTTGGAGGTGCCAATCTCGTTGCAGACCTCCTCATAAATGGCCATCACGTTGGTCGCCACGAGGGTGGTAGTTCGGCCTTTACATTCGAAATCACCGACTATGTGAACTTCAATGGTAGGGATTTGTTGTGGGTGATTGTCAACAATGGCCTCCACACAGAGGTTATGCCCACTGCTGGCAACGAAATATCCTATGGTGGTCTTTTCCGCGAAGTGAGCCTCATTATTGAGGAGCCCACACATATCGCCATCGATCACTACTCCTCCAATGGTATCTACATTCACACCTCCAAGGTGAGCCAAGAGAGCGCCAAGGGAGAGGTGGAGGTGAAGGTGAGTGCCAAGAGCCCCCAGAGCGCAACCCTCACCCTCTCGGTGAAGGACCCCGATGGCGACGAAATACTCTCGGCAACCCAAAAGGTGCGCACAATAGAAGGAATAACCAGCACCTTTATCCCATTCGAGGTGGATAGCCCACGTCTGTGGGATGGAACCATAGACCCCGCACTCTACACCTTTGCAGTCACCCTCTCGGTGGGTGGCGAGAGATGTGATGAGGTGGGTACCCAAAGCGGATTCCGCTACTACTCCATAACTCCCGAGGGCTTTATGCTCAATGGCAAACCATACCCCATAAAGGGCGTGCTGATGCACCGAGATAGGGCCCTATCGGGTATGGCTGTTACCGAGAGGGAGGTGATGGAGGATGTGGAGTTTGCTTGCGAGATGGGTGCAAATACCATCCGCGTGGTGGGCGGTATGCACCACCCATCCTTCTACCGCATCTGCAACAGCCTCGGCCTATTGGTCTTCTGCGACCTTCCCTTTATGGGGGCTACAACGCTCAATGGTAAAGGCTTTTTCGACACCCCCGAATTCCGCGAGAATGGCAACGAGCAACTCCACGAGATGATATACCAAAACTACAACCACCCCTCGGTGGTGGCGTGGAACCTCTTCTCGGAGCTCGAAATTAGGGGCGAGAATCCTGTGGATTACATCCGCTCACTCCACTCCTTGGCCAAGAGGCTCGATCCAACGCGCCTCACCTCGGGATGGAGCAATCAGGATGGAGAGATAAACTTCGTGACCGATTTGGTGGTGTGGAGCCACTCCTTCGGTTGGATGGAGGGACTTCCCTCCGATATTGCCGTATGGCAGGAGCAACTCCACTCCGTACCCGAGTGGAACGCACTACATTCGGCTGTGAGCTATAAGTGTGGTGGTAATATCTTCCACCAGAGCGACCTATTGGAAAAACCTCTCTCTTCGAGTAGTTGGCACCCCGAGAGGTGGCAGACCTACTTCCACGAAACCTACCTCGGCTCACTTGTGGGCGATAGGAGTATGTGGGGCATCTTTGTCGATGGACTCTTTGACTACGCCTCGGTGGATACCCACCGCTCGGCAGGAGGAGTGTGTGATATGGGTGTTGTGAGTTTCAATCGTCAGGTGCGTAAGGATGCATTCTACCTCTATAAGGCACGCTGGAATACCAATGATGACTTCCTCCACATCGCCGAGAAGCGCTGGGCACGTCGCACAGATACCCTCCAAACCATCAAGGTTTATACCTCTCTTCCCGATGCGGAACTCACTATCAATGGTCATTTCCTCGGCTCCAAGGAGAGTGTGGATGGCGCTGTTGTGTGGGAGGAGGTTGATATGGAGCGAGGCACCAATACCATTGAGGTTACCTCGCGTGGCATTACCGACCGAGTGACGATAGAGATACCGCGCACCTACGCCGAAGACCTGTAAGCGAGCGCATCTTGTGGGCGATTAGGTCGTTGCACTGCGATAAGTGGCTTCCTCATTTGCGATAAGCAAACTGCGGAGCCACTTTCTTGTGCGCCTACTACTCGCCTCACAATCAGCACTCGCTATTTTTTTGTCTAACGTCCAACGTTTCGGGCTCGCAAATGCGAGCCCGAAAACTTAATTAATTTTCAATTTTCCATTTTCCATTTTCAATTTTTGGGGGAGTGTAGGGAGTGTAGGGAGTGTAGGGCTCTCTCCTTAATCTCTTTAACCTCCCTAACCTCCCTAATACGTTTTCGGTGGCTCCAAAAAATGGAGCCCCCGCGACGTTGGACGTTAGACGTTAGACGTTCGACTTTCGACGTTATACCTTTCCCTCGTTGAAGAGGTGGTCGATAATTGAGCAGTTGGACTCAAAGGGGAGTCGTTCCGAGAAGACCTGCCAATAGGTGGCGCTATCGGTGCGAGGGCCGAGGAAGTTGTGGCCACGAAGGTCCACATCACCCTCCCCAGCAATGATATACTCCTCCGAGATGCGTGGCACACTCCACCCTTCGATTCTGCACACCACTTCCATAAGTTCGCGTGTGAAATCATAGAGGAACTCCCTGCGCTGTTCAAAGAAGGGCTCGAAATGGTGGGCATAGTAGTCGTAGTAGGGGGATGACTTGTAGGCCGAGCGGATGGCAACGGCGTGTTGATGCTGCCAACGTTTGGAGTAGTCGAGCTTTATATCTTTGACGGCTTGTTTGTGGATGCTTGCGCCCTTCACCACATTGGCTGTTAGGGACATACGACCTGCCGCTGTGGCAATCTCACAACGACTACGAGCGGTCTGCTTTACGAAATGTTCGCCCACATCAATGATGGCATCGGGGGCGAGGGCCTCCTGCCACCACTCTTGCGAACCGAGATATGTGAGTGGAAGAATCTTCATTGTTGTAGTTTGTTATTTGGGTTCCACCCAACGGCCGTCGGCCTTGATGAGTTCCACAAGGCGGTCTATGGCCTCTACTTGTGGTATGTTGCGCTCCACGAGGGTTTTGCCACGATAGAGCGAGATGTGGTCGGGAAGGCCGCCAACATAGCCATAGTCGGCATCGGCCATCTCACCTGGGCCATTCACAATACACCCCATAACGCCAATTTTCAACCCCACAAGGTGGCTTGTACGCTCCTTGATGGCGGCCAGAGTGCTCTCAATATCGTAGAGTGTGCGACCACACGAGGGGCAGGCGATATACTCGGTGCGAGAGATACGCACACGCGCGGCTTGAAGAATAAGGAGCGCAATCTCGTCAATCTCCTCTTGCGAGAAGCTGGGGTTTTCGATGCGAATGCCGTCGGCGAGCGAGTCGATGAACATCACGCCAAAGTCGGCCGCAGCCTCAATGGCAAAGTCGTATTTGTCGGTGGTGGTATATTTGCGACGGAGAACTACGGGTTTGGTGGGGGTGTGGCCAATGAGTTGGCTTCTCCACTCCTGCACGGGGTGGTGGCTCACAGCCTCCACAACTTCGTACTCCTCGGGATTGGTTACCTCACTCCACAAAACGGGCGTTTGGCTAAATGGACGAGGTTTGTACTCGTAGGCCTCAAAGAGCGACTCATCCACCTCGGGAAAACTCTCCTCGGGGCGGGCGGTGTAGTGGTCGGCAAGTTTTTGGGCTGCGGGAATCTCGTTCTCGGGAGCTTCGGTGAGCGACACGCGGATGGTGTCGCCAATGCCATCGGCCAGCAGGGCACCAATGCCCACTGCCGACTTGATGCGCCCCTCAATGAGGTTGCCCGCCTCGGTCACGCCCAGATGTACGGGGTAGTCCATACCCGCCTTGCGCATAGCTCTCACGAGCAGACGGTAGGCATAGACCATAACCCTCACGTTGCTCGCTTTGAGCGACACGACAACGTTGTGGAAGTCGAGTTGGCGGCAACGCTCCAAAAACTCCATAGCCGATGCTGCCATACCCTCGGGGGTATCGCCATAGAGGTCAAATATCTTCTTGGCAAGGGAGCCGTGATTGACACCGATGCGCAGTGCCACGCCACGCTCTCGGCAGAGGTCAATTAGTTCCTCGAATTTTCCACCTCGGTCGTTGTAGTTTCCGGGGTTGATACGCACCTTGTCGGCTGTGGTGGCTGCTACGGCTGCCACGGCAGGGACAAAGTGAACATCGGCCACGAGTGCCACCTCGGGGTGGAGAGTGCGTGCAGCCTCACCGATGGGTGCGAGGTTGGCGGCCTCCCTCTCATCGCGCGTGGTGAGCCTTATGATTTTACCACCGGCACGGGCTATGGCGTCGATTTGAGCCACCGAGCCCTCGGTGTCCATCGTGCGGGTGTTGGTCATTGTCTGCACCACAATGGGGCTATCGCCACCGATGGTATGGGAGCCTACGCGCACCTCGCGGGTGGTGCGGCGGCGGAAGGATGTGAGTGAATCGCAAAATTTTTCCATCATTTTTCCTGCTTTGTCGGACAAATATACAACTATTTTGCGTTATCTTTGCCTTATGCGAGCCGATATGGACATAAAATTCCTCCCTGGGGTGGGTGAAAAGCGCGCCGCACTGCTCTCTTCCGAACTCGGAATCAAGACGGTGGGCGACCTTCTGCACTACTACCCCTACCGCTACATCGACCGCACAAAGGTCTATCGAATCGCCTCCCTCTCGGAGGAGAACTCCAACGCCTTTGTGCAGTTGAGGGGTAGGATTGTGGGCAAGGCTTTCCTGGGTGAGGGACGCAAACAACGCCTCTCGGCAACCCTTGCCGACTCCACGGGGCAGATTGAACTTGTGTGGTTTCAGCAGACCAAGTGGGTGGAGAAACAGTTGGAGGTTGGGCGCGAGTACCTCGTTTTGGGTAAGCCCACATTCTTCGGCAGCAAGCCTAATATTGTCCACCCCGAATTGGAAACGGTCGAAAAATTCCTCTCGCGTGGCAATATGGGTATGCAGGGTGTCTATGGCACCACCGAGCGACTGACCTCCGTAGGACTTGCCTCAAAGGGAATCTATGGCCTTATGTGCACTCTTTGGGAGAGGGTGAAAGAGAATATTGCCGAAACGCTCCCCGAAGAGTTGATTCACAGGCTCGATTTGCTCTCGCGCCGCGAGGCACTCCAAAATATCCACTTCCCCACCTCCCCACAACTGCTCCAAAGGGCCATCTATCGCCTGAAATTCGAGGAACTCTTTGGGGTGCAAATCGGCATCCTTGGGGTGAAGGCGGGAAGAACTACAATGCAGAATGGCTTTTTGTTCCCTCGCGTGGGCGAGCTTTTCCGCGATTTTTATGAAAACCACCTACCATTTACCCTCACGGGGGCACAAAAGAGGGTTATCAAAGAGATACGCTCCGACTGCACCTCGGGACACCAGATGAACCGACTTTTGCAGGGCGATGTGGGTAGTGGCAAGACTCTTGTGGCGCTTATGGCAATGCTCCTTGCGAGCGACAACGGATACCAATCGTGTATGATGGCTCCAACGGAGATTCTTGCACGTCAGCACTATGCATCCATCACGAAGATGTTGGTGGGGACCTCTTGCGAGGGGCGTGTGGCGGTGCTAACGGGCTCCACCAAGACGCGCGAAAGGCGCGAGATTTTGGAGCGCACACTCTCGGGCCAGGTGCAGATTCTGATTGGCACCCACGCACTGATTGAGGATAGGGTGCAGTTCGACAACCTCGGCCTTGTAGTCATAGACGAACAGCACCGCTTCGGTGTGGAGCAGAGAGCTAAACTTTGGACCAAGAACTCCCAACCCCCTCACATCCTTGTGATGACGGCAACACCCATCCCTCGCACCCTTGCAATGACACTCTATGGCGATTTGGATGTGTCGGTCATCGACGAGATGCCCGCAGGGCGCAAACCTATCAAAACCTACCATCTGAAAGAGGCTCTGCGACTCAAACTCAATGGTTTTATGAGGAGTGAGATTGCAAAAGGTCGTCAGGTCTATGTGGTCTATCCCCTCATCAAGGAGTCCGAGGCGATGGACTACCAAAACCTCTACGATGGCTTTGAGCACATCGTGCAGGAGTTCCCCTTGCCCGAATATAAAGTGGGGGCCCTTCACGGCAAGATGTTACCCGAGGATAAATCGGAGGCTATGAGGCTCTTCTCGGAGGGAGTTAATAATATATTGGTAGCCACGAGCGTTATAGAGGTGGGTGTGGATGTCCCCAACGCCACCGTTATGGTCATTGAGAGTGCCGAGCGATTTGGACTATCCCAGCTCCACCAATTGCGAGGTAGGGTAGGCAGGGGTGGCAACCAGAGCTACTGTGTGTTGATGAGTGGCGACAACCTCTCGCGCGAGGCGGAGGCAAGGCTCTCGGCTATGGTGGAGACCAACGACGGATTCCGACTCTCGGAGTTGGACTTGAAACTGCGCGGTGCGGGTGATGTGAATGGTACGCGCCAGAGTGGTGAGGCTGTGGATTTGCGCATTGCATCCCTCTCCACCGATGGGCAGATTTTGGAGCAAGCGAGGATGGTGGCAGCCTCCATCTTGGACTCCGATCCCGCGCTCTCCAAGCCCGAGAATAGACTCCTTGTGGCCCTGCGTGAGCGCTATAAACCAAAGAATACGATTGACTACGGAATGATTTCCTAAAAAAACGCTATATTTGCACCCTCATAAATTAAACCAATAGAGAACTATGGCAAAATACGACGATAAGGACCTCTACGAAGACGATGAGTTGGACTACAAAGAGGAGGAGTACGAACAGGAATCAACAAAGAGCCCCGAGGAGTTGCAAAAAACTCTCAAAGGCTACCGCATAATCATCATTGCTCTGGTGGCTGTCCTCGGACTGCTCACCTTCCAGCACTTCCGCGTGACGGCCGACATCAAGGAGGAGTTCCGCATTGAGCGCGATACGCTCAACAATCAAATCAGCGGCCTGATTACCGAAATCGACAACATCAACCTCCGCAACGACTCGGTGAGCAACGAGTTGAGGGCACACATTGCCATCGAGAGGGATAAGGCCGATTCGCTGATGTCGCGCCTGAAAAAGGAGCGTAATATGAACCGCGAGAAACTCCGCAAGTATGAGAAAGAGTTGGGAACTCTGCGCACCATTATGCGTCGCTATGTTCACCAAATCGACTCGCTCAACACCCTCAATAAGAAGCTTGCCGATGAGAATATCGTAATCCGCAAGAAGGTGGCATCCGAAACCACACGCGCAAATATTGCCGAAGAGAGGGCGCAGGAGATGGCCAACAAAATCAAACTTGGCTCCATCGTTAAGGCGCGTAACATAACACTCGGAGCCTACAATACGGGCGGAACGAATGTCACCCGTGCATCGCGTGCGTCGAAGTTCCGCACCTCGCTCACCCTCACCGCCAATGAGCTCACAATCCCCGGTAAGCGCAATGTCTATGTGCGCATCATAGGTCCCGATGGTATGGTCCTCTCGGGTGGCTCGGAGTGCATAATGGAGTTTGAGGGCGATGTGATTAGCTACTCGGCAGAGCGAGAGGTGGACTACGACAACAAAGACCTCGATGTGAGCATCTTCTTCAACTATCCCGAAATCGCACCAGGTGTCCATAAGGCCGAAATCTATATGGATGGTTACCTCATTGGCGAAACAGAACTCGCACTGCGATAGGGAAAATGAGATAAACTTTTAATCAAACTTCTCGGGAAGAAAACAACACAATGGAACAAAACAAAAAGAGTATAAAGAGTTGGGTGCTATGGCTGATAGTTGTGGGACTTGTTGTCATAGACCAGATTGCGAAAATATCGGTTAAAACCACAATGACCCTCGGTGAGAGCCACAATGTGCTGGGCGATTGGTTCCGCTGGTGCTTTATTGAGAACGAGGGCGCAGCCTTCGGTATGGCTCTTGGTGGCGAGTATGGCAAGTTGGCTTTGAGCCTCTTCCGTATTGTGGCCATCGGTGTGCTTGTGTGGTTTGTGGGCAAACTGCGCAGGGATGGAGTCAAGAGGGGTATTGTTGTCTGCTTTGCGATGATTCTCGCTGGAGCCATTGGCAATATGGTTGATAGCGCCTTCTATGGTATGATTTTCTCCGAGTCGACCTTCACGAGTGTTGCACAATTCTTGCCCGAGGGTGGAGGCTATGCCCCATTCCTCCACGGTAAGGTTGTTGATATGCTCTACTTCCCACTCTTCTATTTCCCCGATTGGATACCTTTGGTGGGCGGTGATTTGTTCTTCTCGCCCGTCTTCAACATTGCCGATAGTTACATAACCATTGCAGTGTTTTACTTGATAATCTTTCACTGGCGCGACCTCAAATAAAAAACGCATATAACGAGCGACTGCTGCGTTATACTTCGATAAGCGGGCTTCCTCATTTACGTTCAGTAAACTGCGGAGCCCGCTTTCTCGTATGCCTTGCATTCATCTCGTTCTATGCGTTTTTTTTGATTTCTATCGAAACTTTCGAGAGCACCACCAGCACAAAAGAGGCGTTACGCCTCTGCCTTGCATTCATCTCGTTCTATGCGTTTTTTGATTTCTATCGAAACTTTCGAGAGCACCACCCTCACAAAAGTGCCGTTACGGCACCTCCCCTAGGTTAGGGGAGGGTGAGCAAAGCTCGGGAGAGGTCCGTCATAATCACGTCTTGCCACGACTCATCGCAGATGAGGCGGTTGGCATCTACCGCTCTTTTTTTGTCGACCGTCAACCGTCGACCATCTTTCCCTTTTAGTCTTGGGTGTCTTTTCCAATACCCGTGAGCGTCAGGGCTACATCGGGGCGGTCGGTGGTGATGTAGTCCAGTGAGTGTTTCACCATCCAGCGCATAGCACCCTTATTATTGACAGTCCACACGCCAGCCTCCAAACCGCGCTCGTGGAGTCTATCCACAAATCGAGGAAAGAGCCTATAAAACAGGTGAAAATAGTTGGCACCCGAAAGATTTGAATCCTCAATCTCCTCGGCAGATAGAGCCCCCGTGAGGGAGAGGAAGAGGACCTTTGCGTGGGGTGCTGCGGCGACAAAATCCAAGCACGCATCCTTCGAAAAGCTGATGTAGTCGGTGCGCTCGGCAAGCCCCAGGGCTTCAACCATCGCCACCGATGCGCGCACAGCCTTGCGCTCTTGCTCCCTATTGTTGTGAGCTTTGAGCTCAAAGACAAGGTGTAGGTCGGGGTACTCCTGTGCTACGCGCAGGAAATCCTCCAAGAGGGGTAACTCTTCGCCATTTTCGAGACGGTGGTGTCTTATCTCTTCGAGTGTCAGCTCCTCAACCCTGCGTCCCTCGAACTCCTCGTCGTGGTAGAGGATAAGGTGGTCGTCAGCCGTCATCCACACGTCGAACTCCGAGCCCCAGCACCCCAACTCCCCAGCCGCGCGGAGCGAAGAGATGGAGTTCTGGGCACAACCCTCGGCCTGCCAATAACCCCTATGTGCAATAACTTTTGGCTGTGACATCAGTGTGGTGGTCGCCATACATAGCGCCATTGCTATTAATAAAAAACGCCTCATACTTGAATGGTGATTAATTGTGGTTACAAATATAATAAATCTAACCCAAACCCGAATCTCTTGTTTCCTGACTTTGGTGAAAGTTTGGGTGTTATCCCTCTCTTTTCGCCCCGAGGAGCGATTAAGGATTTAGAGGGATTACCGCACTGCGCTCGCCATAGGCTCGCTACGCTTGTGATCCCTTCGCTGCAAAATATTGTTGGTTGCATTCGCGACCAACAACCAAGTCCCCCTTTGCTAAAGGGGGATTTAGGGGGAATGTAAAGGCTTGGGATTTATCCCTCTCTTTTCGCCCCGAGGAGCGATTGAGGATTTAGAGGGATTACTGCACTGCGCTCGCCATAGGCTCGCTACGCTTGTGATCCCTCTAAATCCTTAATGCTCAAAGAAATTAGCGAAGGCACCATTGAGGCCTTCTTTTTTGTTGTCCTACGCTTTTGTGAGCGAGCTCCCAAGCGTAGGGCAACAAAAAAACGACTGCTTTTCAGCAGTCGCCTTCGCTAATTTCTTCGGGGCGGGAAGAGAAGGATTCGAACCCCCGGAACATCGCTGTTCAACGGTTTTCAAGACCGCCGCATTCGACCACTCTGCCATCTTTCCAATGCAAACCTTCCACCCATAAGGGAACATTTGCGACCGCAAAGGTAATACATTTTTGATAAATTTCAATTTTATAGTTTTCATTTTCAATTTTATTTGTATCTTTGCGGGCTGTTTAACCAATTAAATTTTATCGAAAATGCCAAAAATGAAAACAAACGCCGGCGCGAAGAAACGTTTTGACTTCACCGGCACTGGTAAGATTAAGAGGAAACACGCTTACCACAGCCACATCCTCACCAAAAAATCTACCAAACGCAAACGCAACTTGGACTACTCGGCAATCGTAACTCCCGCCGACGCAGCCAAACTTCGCAAACTCCTCGTTAAATAATCAAGTTTAACCCGTAGAGTTATTGTTTAACCAAAGAGAGAATTAGCCCCGAAGAGTGGGAGAGAAACCCGCCGCTAATCTTTCGATTAAAACTTAAATTTTTTATGCCAAGATCAGTAAATGCCGTAGCATCGAGAGCTCGCAGAAAAAAAGTTTTAAAACTTGCCAAAGGTAACTTTGGTTC
>JAZORC010000019.1:0-38988 GCA_045656405.1 Tidjanibacter sp. | reverse complement strand
CTTTGCGCTCCGCCCTCCCGCCAGAGATGTCGTGCGTGGCTTTTGCGCCACTTTTGCCACCAAAAGTGGCAAAGAAAAGCGGGCAACCACGTTGCCCGCAATAAAGCGTGGTAGATGCCAACCGACTCATCTGCAATGAGTCGTGGCAAGACGGACTTGACATACCTCACCCCCGCTACGCGGACCCTCTCCTAACTTATGAGAGGGATTTACCATATAGGGCCTATAAGACTTATGGAAAATCTCTCGTTTTCGGGCTCGCGAACTGCGAGCCCGCGACATTAGACCTTTGACGTTAGACGTTAGACATTAGACAAAAGAAAAAAAACGTGGCACTCGTTTTGCGAGAGTAGAGGAAAAAAGTTGTCGGGAGTGCCCCCAAAGGCCCTCTTTGACAGCAAAGTTTAACCAATAAAAATAGATGTATTATGAAAAAACTTCTTCTCCTCTGCGCTGCCGCACTTCTTACCGTTGGCACCATCTCCGCACAGAGTTGGGCGTGGGGCCCCAAAGTGGGCGCAACTTTCGCCACCGCCAACGGCATCCCCGACGCAAAAATCCTCCCCGGTGTCTCGGCAGGTCTTTTCTTTGAGAGCGTGGCCTGCAATTGGTTTGTAATCGAGAGCGACCTTCTCTTCTCGATGCAGGGCTTCAAGGTCGAGAACGACGATGTCAAGGCGAGCGTAAGGCTCAACTACATCTCGATGCCTGTGCTGGGCAAGTACTACGTCATCGACGGCCTCAATTTGCAGATGGGTGCCTCGTTCGACTACCTCATCCACACAGGCGCCAAGGTAGATGACGAGAAGGTCGATTTGGATGGTAGCTTCAACCGATTCAACATCCAACTCCTGGCCGGCTTGGCCTACGACTTCGACTTCGGTATGGTTCTCGAAGGCAGGTATCGCTACGGCCTGACACCCCTCACCCCCGAGGCCGAGGATGTCTACTCGGGTATGTTGCAAATCTCGGTAGGTTGGAGGTTCTAAAACAAACAAAAACTCCTCTCGGTTTGAGAGGAGTTTTTGTTTGAAATCTTACTCGGACTAATAGCCCAAAATACGCAACATCGAACGATAGCTCTGCTCCTTGGCAAACAGGCGGGTGTAGTACTCGCCCGTCTCCTTGTCGATATCAATGAGGATGTGCTTGGGCGCGGGGGTAAGGCAGTGCTGAATACCACCAAAGCCACCCACCGACTCCTGATAGGCACCCGTATGGAAGAAACCCACATACAAGGGCTCCTCAACATCGTCCAACTTGGGCAAAAAGACCGCATTGGAGTGGGACTCACCGCTGTAAAAGTCCTCACTATCGCAGGTCAAGCCACCGAGGAACACCCTCTGATACTGCTTATCCCAATGGTTGATGGCAAGCAGAGGATAACGCTGGTCGATACCCCAAATATCGGGCAGAGTGGTCATAAACGAACTATCAATCATATACCAACGCTCCCTATCGTTCTGCTGCTTCTGATTGAGTACCGAGAAGAGGGTTGCACCACTCTCGCCAACGGTGAATGAGCCAAACTCTGTGAAGATATTGGGCTCCTCCACCCCGTTCAGATTGCAGTTACTCTTGATTTGTGCCACAATCTCTTCGGCCATATACTCATAGTCGTAGTCGAAGTTGAGTGAGTTCTTGATGGGGAATCCGCCTCCGATGTTTAGGCTGTCCAGGTCGGGACAAATCTTTTTGAGTTCGCAATAGACCTGAATACATTTATTCAACTCATTCCAATAGTAGGCGGTATCTTTCATACCGGTATTGATGAAGAAGTGGAGCATTTTGAGCTTGAATTTTTTGTTGCCCTTGATGCGCTTCTTGTAGAACTCAACGATGTCGTTGTAGCGAATACCGAGCCTCGAAGTATAGAAGTCAAACTTGGGCTCCTCCTCCGCTGCAATGCGGATGCCGAGCTTGCAGGACTTCTCCAACAGCCCCTCCAATTGATCCAGCTCCTCTTTATTATCGAGCACAGGAATGGTATTCTCGAAGCCCGAATTGATAAGACCTGCAATGTTCTCCACATACTGCATACGCTTGAAACCATTGCAAACCACATACATATTCTTATCAATAAGGCCCTGCTCGTAGAGTGCATTGATGAGTGGAATATCGTATGCCGAGGATGTTTCCAGATAGATATCGTTCTTCAACGCCTCCTCCAAGACAAACGAGAAGTGCGACGACTTGGTGCAGTAGCAGTAGTTGTAGGTACCTTTGTAATCCACCTTTGCCATTGCCACATTGAAGAGTCGTTTGGCGCGCTGAATCTGCGAAGATATTTTGGGCAGATAGGTAATTTTAAGAGGTGTACCATACTGTTTGATGATGTCCATCAGTGGCACATTGTGGAAATAGAGCTCATTGTCTTCCACAGAAAATTCGTTCTGTGGCCAGTCGTAGGTCTGCTCAATAAGGTCGGTGTACTTGTTCTTCATTTTTTCAAAAACAATTTTAGTTCACAATCCATCTTCGCTACTTTCCGAAAAATTTTCCAAAGTAATCGACTTACTTTTTCAAAAGTTTCACAATGCAAAACAAATAATTCTTTTTGAATTTATCAACTATTTGGCAACTTTTATCTCTTTTGGACCAAATATTCCCACTTTTTTTTGACACAACACCTCCTCAAAGAGCCCCTCAACAGCGCAATATTTTGAGAAAAAAGGGGTTAAACTTGCCTTTATAAGCAAAAAATATTATATTTGTGACAACTAAATTGAAACTAATACCTATTTGTTATGAAAAGTCTGAACCTATTTTACATCTTCGCAGCCTGCACACTCCTGCTTTCAGCCTGCAACTCCAATGGTGGAAATAGCATTGGTGATGTTGAATTGGAAATCGAGAAAAACTCCGATTTAACTCCCGGACAACACCAACAGAAACTTGAAGACATCGCCATTGAGTTCATAAATCATCTCGATGCAAATGACACACAGAGCATTGTGGAATCCATCGATGATTTCACAAACTACCTCAACTATTTCAACGAAGATGAGATTTACTATGCCCAGATTGTGCCCACCGTCGCAGAGGCGGCAGCAAATCTATCGCCCGCAAAGTTCTCGCAACTGATAACAAGAGCCACAACCGAGGATTTCGTTATCGATCCCAATAGCGGTGAGATGAATCCACTTGCAGGCTATTGCTACACCTTCAACACCACCACATTCACATGGGACAAAACCGCAATAGATAGCTCTGCCATCCGTTTCTGTTGGGGTAAAGACTCTATGGAGATTACTTGGACCAACAGCAAACGCTGGGAATGGACCTTTGTAGAGGAGGGCGAACGCTATGTTATCTATGTTCCCGCAAATATCAATTTTTCTCTGAAAATTGATGGCAAAGAGCACATCGGCATCAATATCAACTCCAACCACACAGACAACTACACCTACGCACCAGAGGGCACCCTGACCGTAAATGGTGGTTACAAAATCAATATCGCCTTCACTGGAAATGTCAAAGGTATTGGCGCCAAGGCCTCAATTAGCAAAAACAAGACTATTTTGGCTTCGGGTTTAATCACCTCCACAATCAACGACTTCACAAACCTCGACAACTGGGTTTGCGAGTACTACGATGATTGGGACGACCAATACTACACCTACCTTGACCCAAGTGAATACTTTGCCGAACACATCAAAACAGGCGCAGCACAATTCACCATACTCGATTTCTCAATCATTGCCTCTGGCGACTTCAATGGTCTTTTCAACACTATTGAAACCATTGAGGATAGCTCCGACTCCGAAGAGGACTACTACAAGAGAGTCTGCTCGGTGCTCAATGAGAAAATTCAGGCAGTGGCTGCCTATGTAAGCACCAAGGAGAAGATTGCCGACATTGTATGGCAAACTCGCAAAATAACCTACGAGGAGTACGACTACGAAATTGGCTATTATGAGTACTACTACTATACAATAGAGCCCATTCTTGTATTCCCCGACGACAGCAAGTTCGCATTCGAAGATTTCTTCACAGCGCGCGCATTCTCATCGCTTATTGACGCCGTTGAGGAATTTGCAATAAGCATTGAAAACCTTGCAAGATAAGCCCACCAAAAGAACCAGATATTGCATCTAACAATCAATAACTCTATAACGTTATGAAAATAGTGAATTTAGCAACCAGAGCTGCCATCATTATGGCGCTCCTATTTGCAAGTGCTTGTACTCCCGTCGATTCGGGTAACATTCCCGACAATGGAGATATCAACAACGAAAACAATGGTGGTACCAACAATGAAAACGGTGGCACCAACAACGAAAACGGTGGCACCAACAATGAGAATGGCGGCACGGGTGGCAACGACGAGTTCGGTGAATCCGCTTTGACTCCTGGACAGCACCAGCAGAGGCTTGAAGATATCGCCATTGAGTTTATTGGGTACTTCAATCCCGAGGATGTTAATGACATCTGCGACTCCGCAGAGCGTTTTGACGAGTTGCTGGGCTACTTCGAAGAGCCAACCGCTGCCTATGCAGCCAAACTTGTTCCTGCGGCAATCAAGACTGCGGCAAGCCTATCACCTGCCAAACTTGCAGACCTTGTAACCAGAACCATCTCCGAAGATATCATAATTGACCCCAATGATGGCGAATTGAATCCATATGCAGGCTACTGCTATACATTCAATGCTTTGACTTACAAGTGGGATAGGACAAGGATTGAGGCCAACGCCATTCGTTTCTGCTGGGGCAATGACACGATGAACATCTCTTGGACCAACTGCAAAAAGTGGGATTGGGACAATGTAGATGATGGTGAGCACTATATTGTATATGTTCCTGCAAACATTGAATTCTCACTGACAATCGATGGCGTAGAACACGCCAATATCTCCATTACCACCAATCTGACCGACAATCAGACAATGGCACCCACAGCTACTATGACTATCAATGGAGGTTATGAGATTTCGGTAGCATTGGATGCCAATCCCAAAGGAGTTAGTGTAACCGCCTCCATCAGTAAAAACGACAAAAACCTGATGAATGGTGCAATGGTTGTTGCCATCAACGACCTCACAAATCCCGACAATTGGATATATAGCTACTGGTGTGACAATTGCGCCGAGAATCATACCGACATCGACCCCTCCGAATATTTCTTGGAGCAGGTAAAGACTGGTGAGGCACAAATCCAAGTTCTCGACTTTGCAATTCTCATCTCTGGTGATTTCAAAGGTATGTACAAAACCTTCGACAACATCTACGAAAACTACGATGGTGAAGAGGAGTCCAACAAAATCTGCGAGCAACTCAACGAGAAAGTTCAGGCAGTAGCCATCTACACCGACACCAAGGAGAAAGTTGCTGACATTAAGTGGCAAGCATACCTTGCAGATGAGTGGTATGACGAATGGGATGGACAGTGGTATCGCTACTACTCGGAGGAGCCCATTCTTGTATTCCCCGATGATAGCAAGTTCGCATTCGACAGATTCTTCACCGAGCGAGCATTCTCGTCGCTCATAGATGTAGCCGAAGAATTTGTACAAACAGCGGATGATTTATTCAACTTCGGTGGTTAATTCCTTTATGGATTCATAACCTATAAAAATTCTGAATGAGAACGGGACCGAGCCACTCATTGGCAGTGGTCCCGTTTGTTTCATATCAAAGCCATCCACAGTGCGACAAACACTACTAACACTCCTCGCAACAATTCTATGTACCCAGGCGGTATTCTCCCAACAGCAGGATACCACCTCGTTGTACATCTTTGTGGATGACATCAGCGTTGTTGGGAACCATCCCCCCATCTCTTCCAGCGACGAGAACGGAAATATATCCATCAACATTGGCGCATCGCAAAACCTTCCCCGCTTTGCTGGGTCGCTCAACTATATGCGCCTTCTTCAATACACACCAGGCGTGTCGGCCAGTTCGGAGGGCTCGGGTATTGTGGTCCGAGGTGGTGACTACGGACAAAATCGTATCATCTTGAATGGAGCACCACTCTACTCCCCGCCCCACTTGTTCGACTTTATGCCCATTATCAACTCCTCCCACACAGAAAAACTCACCCTTGTCAAATCCAATATTCCGATAGAGTATGGCTCTGCGAGCTCCTCAATCATCGATCTTCGCACCCACTCTCAAAGGCCACAGCAAACCACAATAGATGGTGAGTTTGGCCTTATTGGAAGCTCCATTGCTCTGCAAGTCCCCATTGGAGATAGATTTGCAGTGTTCGCTTCTGCCCGGAAATCACACGTCTCGTGGCTCGTCAATAGACTTTATGTAGAGAATAAGGATGTCAACTACGAATTCTATGACTTTGAGTTGGGGATGATTGCCGACCTTGGCAAAGTTGGAATACTAACCGTCAATTCTCACTACAATCGTGACGATGGTTTCCTTGCGCTCGACAGATTCAGTATCATCGGAGAGTTCGGTTGGTGGAATGGGGTTGGGTCGGCCATCCTAACCACACGCCTCTCGGATAATATCGTTATGGAGAACACAATCTACACCTCCTCATACAGTAACGATATGAGCGTTACCTTGGCTGGTAGCAGCGCTGATATTATAGCCGGCATTCAAGATTCTGGTCTGCGTAATGTCACAACTTTTGTTGGGAAACGCGCCAAAATTATGTGGGGCTTAGAGTACGCCAACCGCAAAATCGCCCCACAACACATCTATTTGGAGAACCTGCTGGACCTTCCTCAACATATCGACAACACCCACGAAATGGCCGTTTTTGCATCCTCCGAGTGGAGCCCACATCCAATAGTTAGGGTCTATTCGGGCATTAGGATGAGCATGTACCTCAACGGCAAAAGATGGGCCTACCCAGAGCCTCGCATTATGCTAACCTTTCCGCTCAACTCCACAAGCCAACTCTGGGCCAACTATAATATGATGGCACAATACCTTCAACTCGTGCCACAATCCAACACATCGCTTGCCACAGATTTCTACATCGGAGCGGCAGAGGATTATCAGCCCCAACGTTCCCACAATTTCTCTATTGGCTACAAACAACGCACCTCGGATGGGGCCATAAATTGGTCGGTAGAGGCCTTCTATCGTCGCATGTTTGGTGTTATCGAGTTCAACAAACTTATTTCCCATTTCTTGTCCACAAACTACAACTACAATAGTTATCTCCACTCGGGTGATGGCGTTTCCTATGGTGTGGAGACAAGTTTAAGCTACATTGGTAAAATTTGTTCAATTAGAGCCAACTACACACTCGGAAGGTCGTTGCGTCAGATTGATAGTTTCAATAATGGAGAGGCTTTCCCTGCCCACTCCGACAGACGCCACACACTCTCGCTACTTGCCACCTATGACCCGTCACCACGCTGGGTACTCTCGGCGACATTCATTCTTGCATCCGGCGCACCCTACACAGCCCCCACATCCTTCTATCTGAATGGTGGAACTATCTCCAAGGAGTATAGCTCCTATAATGGGGCACGCCTACCCGCCACCCACCATTTGGACCTCTCGGCAGGTTATCGTATCCCATCCAAACACCTACGCGAAAACCTCATAAACATCTCCATTTATAATGTTTATGCACAAAAGAACCCCCTCATGATATCGTGGGAAACAAGACAAGACAGCACCAATGCCAACCTTATACACATCAAGGAACGCAAACACATAATATACACAATAGTGCCATCTGTGAGCTGGTCATTCAAATTTTAGCACAATGAGCAATCGCCTTACCATAACCGCCATACTATCCACACTCTTCATCTTGTGTGGATGTACTATTGAGTCCGAACCAGAGGCTCAATACAAACAACGGCTTGTTGTTGATGGTCGCATTGAGAACGGACGCAGTGCCATTGTAATGCTCTCCCTCTCCCATCCCTATCAGGAAGAGATAGACACAAGCACCCTTCAAGATATGATTGTGCGTTGGGCAAAAGTGACCGTTAGCGACTCCCAAAGGAGCGAAATACTCACAGGACGATACGACGAGAACTACCCTACGCAATTCATCTATACAGGTTCCGAGATTATTGGTCAAGAGGGCGAGAGCTACTCGATACGCATAGACTACTCTGGTCACACTTGGAGCGCAACAACCACCATACCTCCAAGTACAACTCTCGAAAACATTGCATTGGAATCTACTGACGATGAACACTTTACCATAAGCGCAACCGTTCCTCCCGCAGATGGGTATCCTGCTTATATGATTGACTGTTCCACAAACAATAGCCCCTATCTGATTCCAACAATGATGGGTATCTTCGATGGCATACAGGCTTCGAGAGATATCCCCATTCTCCCCCCTTTGGATCTCGTAAATGAGAGGAACTACACCCCTGTGTTCAATAAAGCAGACACCATTACTCTGCGTGTTGCAACAATGTCCGAAGCAAGCTACAACTACTGGATTCACTGGGAGAACAATCTGATAAACACCTTCAACCCCCTATTCCCACCACAAAGCAACCCACCGTCAAATCTATCGGGAGATGCTTTGGGTTTGTGGTCTGGCTATGGTTGCTCCTACTATAAGGTCAGATTTAACGAATAGGATATTTAGAGAAAGAGAATCTAACAAAAGGGCATTTCAATCTTTCAACCTACCATAAATGCCCTTCATTGCGCTATTTTGTCATATTTTTCTGCCTTTTTGGCAGATTATTCAATAATAATCGCTATTTTTGGGGGTTATTATTAGGAATAAACAAAAACAACATAGAGTTATGACCAGCAAAATCAGTGCAATCATCGCACAGCACATCGCCACCCAAACAAGGATTATAATCCCCGAGGTGGGCACACTCATTCGTCGCAAAGAGAGTGGTGAGATTGTATTTATGGAGATGCTCAAAAAGAGCGACGGCACACTTGCCTCCCTTATTGTCAACACGCTCGATGTGAGCCCCAGCAAAGCCAACGAGATTTTGAATACCTATGTTGCTACCATAAAGCAGCAACTTACCGCCAACAAAAAGTTTATTCTCGATGGTGTAGGCGTACTCCTCTCGCGTCGTGATGGTGGTGTCGATTTCTCGTTCAACCCCTTCGCACAGTCGCTTCCCGAATTTGAGAAGGGGGTAGATATTCTCGAAGAGGATGTGGTTGAAATGCCTGCATCGGCAACACCCACTATGGTTGCTCCTGCCGAGTCCGCAAAACCTGCCGAGCCCAAAATTGCGACTCCCATTGAGCCCGTAAAACCTGCCGAACAGAAAGTGGCACCCGCAGTAACACCTCGCCCCGTACAGCAACCCGCACCTCGTCCCGCAGCACCCGCACCCCAACCCAAGGTTGTGGGCAAAATCGAGGAAGAGGAGGAGCCTATCCAGCGTAAGAGCAAGATTCAGGCCCACTTCACCCGCAAGAAGATAGACGGCATAACCATCATCGCCTTCATTGCGGTAGCTATGGCCCTCATTTCGCTCATTTGGGGAATGATTCCCTCCAACGACCGTGTTGAGTTGGATGTTGAGCCCATCCCATTTGAGGTGACAGAGAATTGAGAATTTAGAATTTAGGGCGTTTTTTCTTAACATCCCTAAATTTTGAATTTTGAATTTTGAATTTTGAACTAATTAACTCCTCGGTCGCGTAGCGACCGCGACGTTAGACGTTAGACATTAGACGTTAGACACATCCGGAATGTTAGATTTATTTGCAATAAAACAACGATTTGGAATAATAGGCAATAGCGAGCCACTCAACCGCGCCATAGAGATGGCCGTAAAGGTGGCCTCAACAGACCTTACGGTGCTCATTACGGGCGAAAGTGGTGTGGGCAAGGAGTTTTTTCCCCAGATTATCCACCACCACTCCTCTCGCAAGCACCAGAGGTATGTTGCCGTAAACTGCGGTGCCATTCCCGAGGGCACCATCGACTCCGAGCTTTTCGGCCACGAGAAGGGCTCCTTTACGGGCGCAGTGGATGCTCGCAAGGGATATTTCGAGGAGGCCGATGGGGGTACCATCTTTCTCGATGAGGTTGCCGAGTTGCCCCTCTCCACCCAAGTGCGCCTTTTGAGGGTGTTGCAGACGGGTGAGTTTATGAGGGTTGGCTCCTCGAAGCCCCAGAAGACCAATGTGAGGGTTGTGGCTGCAACCAATGTAGACCTTTCGAGGGCTATTGCCGAGGGTAAGTTCCGTGAGGATTTGTATTATAGGCTCGCCACCGTACCCATCACCGTACCTCCCCTGCGCCAGCGTAAGGAGGATATACACCTTCTCTTCCGCAAGTTTGCATCGGATGTGTCGGTGAGTTGCAAAATGCCCGCCATCGCACTCGATGAGGGGGCAAGGGTGCTGCTCGAAAACTACTATTGGAAGGGCAACATTCGCCAATTGAAAAATGTCGCAGAGCAAATATCTGTAATTGAGCCCTCGCGTATAATCTCGGAGCAGATTCTGCGCAAATACCTCCCCATTGAGGGTGCAGGTTCCACCCCCATTGTGATGAATAGCGGTGCGCGCGAGGAGTTTGCCGACGAAAGGGAGCTCCTATACAAGGTACTCTTCGATATGAAGCGCGACATCTCGGACGTCAAACGTATGCTTATGGAGGTGATGAGTGGTAACACCCCCTCCTACCCCACCGAGCAGCCAACCGAGACTCCTGTTGCTGGCTACCTTCCCACCTCGCAACACTACCAACGCGAGATGCAGGATGCCATTGGCGAGGAGGTATTTGACGAGCCACTGCGCCCCCTTTCGAAAGAGGATGTGCAGAGGGAGGCTATTGTAAAGGCCCTGCGTCGCAATGGTGGCAAAAGGAAGGATGCCGCCAAAGAGCTCTTTATGAGCGAGAGAACACTTTATAGGAAAATCAAAGACCTCGGAATAGATGAAATTTAGCAAGATAGCAATTGTGGCCCTCGTTGCCTTTGTGATGGGTGCCACCAGCGGTTGTACCGTAAAGTACTCCTTCTCGGGTGCCTCCATTCCATTGGAAGCCAAAACGGTGAGTGTACCCTACTTCCCCAACAACGCACCGATGGTTGCCCCTTCGTTGAGCTCCACACTTACGGATGCGTTGCAGGATAAGTTCGCAAGACAGACAAAGTTGCAGCTCGTATCGAGTGGTGGTGACTTGGCCTTCGAGGGCGAGATTACAAACTACACCTCCACTCCTGCGGCAATTACAGCTGCCGAGACTGCGGCAATGAACCGCTTGACAATTACGGTGAAGGTGAAGTTCACCAACGTCTTTGAGCCCCAGAATAACTACAATAAGTCGTTCAGTGCCTTTGCCGAGTACGATGCAACGTCGCTGTTGCAGGATGTACAGGATACGCTCATTACGGAGATTTGCGAACAATTGGTGCTGGATATCTTCAACGCTGCCGTAGCGAATTGGTAGTATGGCAAGTGGATTGGATAAAATAGCCACCGAGCAACTCAAAGTGTGGGCAGAGCACTATCCTTGGTGGGGTACGGTAAGGATGGAGCTACACCATAGGGGTGTTGCTGCACCCGACAGCGTTCTCTTTGCCACAAGGATGCGCGAGAGGCTCACCCCCTCGTTGGCACACCTGAAAACCATCTCCAATGAGGAGTTGCACCGCAGTGCAATGCTCGGAATCATCGACGACTTTCTGCGCGAGGGAGAACACCGCATTGTCATTGACGAGGAGATGAACGACGCTCCGATGGATGAGATTTCCTCCGAGGAGGAGATGGATGAGGAGTTCGTGAGCGAGGAATTGGCAGAAATTTATGCAAAACAACACCTTTTTGACCTTGCAATTGAGATATATCAAAAATTAAGTTTGCAAGATTCGCAAAAAAGTGTTTATTTTGCCGAACTTATTGAGCGCCTAAACGCCGAGAAGGAAAAAGAGAACAATAAAAAATAATTAAATACACACAACACAATGTACACATTTCTTGTAATTTTGATTCTTATCGCCAGCATCTTGCTTGTATTGTCGGTGTTGGCACAGAGCCCCAAGAGCGGTATGGCTGCCAACTTTGGCGCATCGAACCAGGTTATGGGTGTTCGTCAGACCGCAAACTTGCTCGAAAAGGCTACTTGGTACCTCGCAATCGGTATCGTAGTATTGAGCCTTCTCTCGACCGTTGCTATGTCGTCGCACAAGAAGGCTAACTCGCCTGCAAGCGATGCAGTGATTGAGCAGATTATGGGTGCAGCCGATGAGGCTCCCGTAATGCCCAACCAGGTTGAGGAGGTTGCCGAGTAAGGAGTTCCCCCTTGGGAGGCAAAATAGAGAAAGCGAGCAGGCTCTTCGAGTCTGCTCGCTTTTTGTTTATCATCTGCATCCGTTAGATGAAAATCAAAACCACGGCCGAGAGTGCAAAACCAAGAAGTGCACCCCAAACCACCGCACCAACCTTGCTGTCGGTCAAATAGAGGCGCGAAGTGGCCACAGCTCCCACAGCAACTACACCCACAATAAAGGGGGCCAAGAGCTCCACATTGCCCACAACGAGCAACATCCACATCATACCCAACAATGCACCAATGGAGGTGGTATAACAATCAAGCGGATAGACAAACTCGCAAACAAGCAACAAGGCAACCACGGCCGTGGCGGTGTAGAGAATCTTGCGCACAAGGTAGAGCACAACAATATCATCGAAAATCCAACCGCAACAGGTGTAGCAGAGGGCCACAAGCACCAACATCATAATGGAGGTGCGACGCTCCACTGCATCCCCCTTTCCGCGCACACCAAAGAGCCTCACAAGCCACCAAAAGAGCAGTGGCACACCGATGGTCATAAGCGCCACCGTACCCAGCACAAACCATCTCACGGGGAGAGGATAGACCAATGGGGAAGCGAGCGAAAACATCACCATAGCCACAATCCACCCAACCATCGTAAGAGGGTGGAACAGAGTGGTGACTCCTTGTGCCAAAAGGCGTGGTAGGCGAGCGGTGTTCATATATATTATATATGTGTGTCGGAGCTATTAAATCTGACGGCGTAGGCGAGCTACGGGAATTTTGAGCATTTCGCGATACTTGGCAACAGTACGACGCGCAATATGATAGCCCTTCTCGTTGAGAATATTCATAAGGGCCTCATCGGTCAAGGGGTGGCGCTTATCCTCCTCCTCGATGCAGTCCGAGAGAATCTGCTTAATTTCATAGGAGGAAACCTCCTCGCCACTATCGGTCTGCATCGCCTCCGAGAAGAGATTTTTGAGAGGAATGATGCCGAAGTGAGTCTGCACATACTTACTATTGACAACCCTCGAAATGGTCGATACATCCAACCCTGTACGCTCGGCTATATCTTTCAAAATCATTGGTTTGAGCCTCTTGGTGTCGCCATCGGTAAAGTACTCCCTCTGATACTCAAAAATCTCGGTCATTGTGCCCAATAGTGTATCGTGGCGCTGCTTGATGGCAGAGATAAACCACTTTGCAGAGTCAATCTTACTCTTGACAAATTGGAGAGCCTCTTTATCCTGCTCGCTGGTTGTACCCCCTGCAAGCGAGGTGCGAATCATCTCCATATAGTGGCGATTGACCTTCAAATCGGGAACATTGTAGGAGTTCAGGCGTAGGTCGAACTCACCTTCACGGTAGTCGAGAATGAAATCGGGCACAACATAGGGGGCAGCATCGTCGGTCGCATCGCCATAGAGGTTACCAGGCTTGGGCGAGAGGTGGCGTATCTCCTCTATCGCCTCGGCAAACTCATCCCTCTCTACACCAAGACGCAAAAGTAGGCGGTCGTAGTGTTTCTTTGCGAAATCATCGAAGTGGTCCGAAAGAATCTTGTGGGCAAGTTGTTGTGCCTCACCGAGGGGCTCCATAGAACGGAGTTGCAAGAGTAGACACTCCTGTAAATTCCTTGCACCCACACCCGAAGGCTCCAACTCCTGCACGATGTGAAGTACTCTCTCCAACTCCTCGGGCAAGAGGTCAAGCCCCACACTAAACGCAATGTCATCCGACACCGAAATGAGGTCACGACGTAGATAACCGTCGTCATCCAAACTTCCAATGAGGTATTTTGCCACAGCCATATCTTTGGTTGAGAGCTCTTTGTAACCCAACTGCTCCTCCAAAAACTCCTGCAACGACCTTCCACCCGAGATGTAGACCGTAGGCTGTCGGTCGTCCTTGGAGTAGTTGTTGGTGCGCATCTTGTAGGCAGGGGTGTCGTCCTCGCGCAGATACTCCTCAACCGATATCTCCTTGGGTTCGGCGCTCTCCTCCGACTCTCTGACACTCTCCTCCAAAACGGGATTCTCCTCAATCTCCTGCTTGATGCGCTGTTCGAGCAACAAGCTGGGGAGTTCGAGGAGTTTAATCATTTGGATTTGTTGGGGCGAGAGCTTCTGGCTCAAACCCAATACCTGTTTCTGACTAAATGAACTCATAACTTTATACTTTAACGTGAAAAAAAGACCACTATTATGTTTTTGTGGTCTCTTCATTCATTAAAGTCTTTTTGGGTCCAACGTCTAACGTCTAACGTCCAACGTCTAACGTCTAACGTCGCGGACACTTCGTGTCCGAGGATTTATTAAGGTCTTTAAGGACTTTAAGGACAGGTCATTAAGGCCCTTAAAGACTCTTTTTCAATTCCCTTCGAGTGCATATCGTACCGCAGATGCAAGGCTTGCGATGGGCGAGGATGCGCAGTTTACAGGGCGTAAATGAGCAATCCGAGCCCGAGCGTAACGTAGCAGATGCGGTGCGAGATGTGCTCGACTAATATTCGGCGTTCTTGGGCGTACGAGGGAATGGAATCACATCACGGATGTTGGCCATACCCGTCACAAACAACAAGAGGCGCTCGAAGCCCAAGCCGAAGCCACTGTGAGGAGCCGAACCCCAACGACGGGTGTCGAGATACCACCAGAGTGTCTCCTTGCTCATACCACGCTCTTCGATGATGGCGTTGAGTTTGCCATAGTCGGCCTCACGCTCGCTACCACCGATAATCTCGCCAATCTTGGGGAAGAGTACATCCATAGCGCGAACAGTCTTGCCATCCTCGTTCTGTTTCATATAGAAGGACTTAATCTCCTTGGGATAGTTGATAAGGATGACGGGCTTTTTGAAGTACTCCTCAACGAGGTACCTCTCGTGCTCGCTCTGCAAGTCGCAACCCCAAGTGCAGGGGAACTCGAACTTCTTGCCGCTCTCACCAAGAATACGGATACCCTCGGTGTAGTCGAGCCTTACAAAGTCGCAAGCCACAACACCGCGCAAGCGCTCAATCAACTCGGGGTCGAACATCTTATTGAGGAACTCCAAGTCGCTCATACAGTTGTCCAAAGCGTACTGAACGCAGTATTTGATAAACTCCTCGGCGAGGGCCATATTGTCCTCCAAGTCGTAGAATGCCATCTCGGGCTCAATCATCCAGAACTCTGCCAAGTGGCGAGGAGTGTTGGAGTTCTCGGCGCGGAAAGTGGGGCCAAAGGTGTAAATCTGGCCGAGCGAAAGTGCGCCCAACTCACCCTCCAACTGGCCCGAAACTGTCAGCGAGGTCTGACGTGCAAAGAAGTCCTGCGAGTAATCAACCTTACCATCCTCGCCTTTGGGAACATTATTGAGGTCGAAGGTCGTTACGTTGAACATAGCACCCGCACCCTCACAATCCGAAGCGGTAATCAGAGGAGTGTGCCAATAGTAGAAACCCTTGTCGTCGAAGAATTTGTGGATTGCATAGGCCATAGCGTGGCGGATGCGGAACACTGCACCGAAGGTGTTGGTGCGGGGACGCAGGTAGGCAATCTCGCGGAGGAACTCCATCGAGTGACCTTTCTTCTGCAAGGGGTATTCACCATCGGCCTTGCCGTAAATCTCAATCTCCTTTGCCTGAACCTCAACGGGCTGACCCGAACCTACCGACTCCACAAGAGCACCCTTCACACAGAGGCACGCACCTGTGGTCACCTCCTTCAAGAGGGCCTCATCGGCGGTAGCCATATCGACAACCACCTGAATATTGTTGATGGTCGAGCCGTCATTCAGGGCAATGAAAGCCACGTTTTTGTTGCCACGTTTGGTACGCACCCAACCCTTCACAACCACATCCTGTCCTTCGGGCTTGGTGCCGAGCAAATCAATAATTCGTACTGTCATAGTTCAAATTTTGTTATTTTGTTTATCTTTCAATCTCTCTTGCCAAAAACTCACCATTGGCACCACAGATGCTTCCAATCGCACACTATGCGCCAAACTAATTGAGGTCACAAATGTAGTGATTCTTTTTCGAAAAAGTATCAAAAAAGTGCAATATTACCCACCTTTTTTAGACAATTTCCATAAAAAGGAGTATATTTGTAGGTTGATAATTGCATTCTTATGGCAAGAGTCATCTTTTAGGCACGAGAAAGTACACATTACAACATAAATTAACCTTTTATAAAACAAAAGTATTATGAAATTACCTTATTCAGAACCTTACCGCATCAAAACGGTAGAAGCTATCAAACCTTCGACTCGCCGTCAGCGCGAGAAATGGATCAAAGAGGCCAACTACAACCTTTTTGCACTCCCCGCAGAGCAAGTTTTCATTGACCTTCTGACCGACTCGGGCACCGGCTCGATGAGCGACAAACAGTGGGCAGCAATGATGACCGGTGACGAGAGTTATGCAGGTGCAACCTCCTACTTCAACCTCAAAAAGGCCGTTCAGAACATCTTCGGTTTCGAGTATTTCTTGCCCACCCACCAGGGTCGTGCTGCCGAGAACGTACTCTTCTCGGGCTTGGTAAAAGAGGGTGACATCGTTCCTGGTAACTCGCACTTCGATACCACCAAAGGTCACATCGAGTCGCGCAAGGCAACCGCTATCGACTGCACCATTGACGCTGCAAAAGATACCCAGTTGGAGATTCCCTTCAAGGGCGAGATTGACATCGAGAAACTCCGCGCAGTATTCGAGAAATATCCCAAGGAGAAGATTCCTTTCTGTGTATTGACCATCACCAACAACACCGCAGGTGGTCAGCCCGTTTCGATGAAGAACATCCGCGAGACCTCGGAGCTCTGCCACCAGTATGGCATCAAACTCTTGATTGACTCGGCTCGTTTTGCAGAGAATGCATACTTCATCAAAAAACGTGAGCCCGGCTACGGCAACAAGAGCATCAAACAGATTGTTAAGGAGATCTACTCCTACGCAGACCTTATGACCATCTCCGCAAAGAAAGACGGTATGGTTAATATGGGTGGCTTCTGCGCTATGCGTACCCAGGAGGAGTTCGACCTTGCAAAACGCTTCTGCATCTCCTTCGAGGGCTTTGTAACCTATGGTGGTTTGGCTGGTCGCGATATGAACGCTCTGGCAGTTGGTCTTGACGAGAACACCGAGTTTGAGCAGCTCGACGCTCGTATGCGTCAGGTAGCATACCTCGGCAAACTTCTCGACCGCTACGGCGTACCCTACCAGCGTCCCGCAGGTGGTCACGCCATCTTCGTAGATGCCAAGAAGATGCTTCCCAACGTACCCAAGGAGGAGTTTGCTGCTCAAACTTTGGCTATTGAGCTCTACTTGGAGGCCGGTATCCGCGCTTGCGAGATTGGTTCGATTTTGGCAGACCGCGACCCCGTTACCCGCGAGAACCGTTACAGCGACCTCGAGCTCACCCGTTTGGCTATTGCTCGTAGGGTTTACACCGACAACCATATGGCTGTAATCGCTGCTGCTTTGAAGAACATCAAGGCAAGGGCAGAGAAGATTACCCACGGTTACCGTATCATTGAGGAGGCTCCTATCCTCCGCCACTTCACCGTTAAACTCGAAAAGATTGAGGATTAATCCACGACTCATTTCGTAGATAACGACCAAGAGCCTCCGAGGCAACCCTCGGGGGCTCTTTTCAAAATAGGACATACCTTTAATCAAACAACCGATGAGAAAGACGCTACTCACACTCTGCGCACTGCTGGTAGTCTGGGCCATTGAGGCACAGAGTACCAACGGCTACACCTACAAGGGGGTGGCTCCACGACGCACCGAATTCATATCCTACTCCACTCGTAACGCCGCCGAGAAGGGAGAGAGAGGAACAGAGAGGTACTACCAGAACCTACTCTATCGCCTCACCTCCACCTCCACAAACGAGAATGGCGAGGTTGTAAAGCTCTACGAAGTGAATTTGCCACTCGTATGGCGCGACAGGGATGTGTTCCTCCACACCGAGGGCGGTAGTGCCGAGAAGCGCATCAGGGTAAATGGCGCGGAGGTTGGCGAGTGTAGGGATGACCGCACACCCACCGAGTTTCTCATCACCAACTATCTCAAAGACGGCACCACCCGTATTGAGATAACCTCCCCCGCCGAGTGCGACCTTCGCCCTGCGGAGATGTTGGGAGAGAACCCCTTGGAGGAGCAACTCTTCCTCTACTCACAGCCCCCCATCAGGATTCACGACATCATCGTGAATGCCAAGCCCGATGCCACCCAGAGGCACGGAGTATTGGAGATGGATGTGGTTGTCAGCTCCTCGCGTCGTACTACCGAGCAGATTTCGGTGGGCTACGACATCTATTCGCCCGAAAAGGAGCTCAAATACTACGACCTACGCGAGGAGGACGTGAAGGGTAGGAGCCTCGACACCATCCACTTTGCCACCAACATCTATGGAGCAATGGAGCGTCTATGGAGTGCCGAGAGCCCAAAACTCTACGACGTAACCCTCTATCTCAAACGCGGAGGTATCATCTCGGAGTATATCAACATCAAGGTGGGCTTTGGCACCACAACCTACTCCGAAGGCACACTCTACCGCAATGGTAAAGAGGTGACCATCAACGCTGCACACTACAACACCTCGGCAGGAGCCAAGAGCACCGAGGCCGACATTCGTGCACTCAAAAAGCAGAAAATCAACACTCTCTACATCGACTACCCACAGCCCTATTGGTTCTATGACATCTGCGACCGAGTGGGTATGTACGTTGTGGAGCAGGCTAACATAAACACCGACCCCAAAGGTGGTGACCGCTCACGCAAGGGGACGCTTGCTAATAATCCTTCTTGGTTGGGTGACTTCATTGAGAGGGTTTCTGCCTCCTACCATCGTGTCCGCAACCACCCCTCGGTGGTGGCGTGGAGCTTGGGTGGCAACTCGGGAGGTGGTTACAATATGTACAAGTGCTACGAGTGGCTCAAAGAGCGCGAGAAGGAACGCCCCGTGGTCTATGGCTCGGGCGAGTGGAATAGCGACCTGAAACTTCCCGAGGCTGCGCAATGAACATCGAACTGATTGTGGTCGGCAAGACCGACTCGCGCGAAGTGAATGCCCTCGTGGAGGAGTATAAGGGGCGCATCGGACACTACACCCGTTTTGGAATAACCATCATCCCCGATGTGAAAAACACCCGCTCGATGAGTGAGGCCGATCAGAAGAAGGTCGAGGGTGAGAGCATACTGCGACTGTTGCAACCATCTGATTATGTAACTCTTCTCGACGAGAGAGGGGTACAACCTACCAGCGAGGAGTTTGCCGATTGGATGCAGAAAAGGATGGCAAGCGGTTGCAAAAGACTCGTTTTTATCATTGGTGGCCCATACGGATTTTCACGGGAGGTTTATGAGCGTGCCGGTGGCAAAATTTCGCTCTCGCGTATGACCTTTTCGCACCAGATTGTACGCGCCATCTTTGCCGAGCAGCTCTACCGCGCAATGACCATCATCAACCACGAACCATATCACCATAGGTGATAATTCGAAATGCAGAATTCAAAATTCAAAATTGATATGAAGAGGATAGTTACATTACTCTACCTATTGACTATGGTCGGGAGCCTTTATGCGCAAAATTTCGACCAATATTTCACCAACCGCACACTGCGCACCGACCTGATTTTCAGTGGCGATGCCACCTCGCAGGCCGTAACCCTCCGCGCACTCCACTCGTGGGATGGTTGGAGTGGTCGCAAACACAACCTCTCGGAGGTACCCCTGCGTGGCGATGGCGAGTTGTCGCTCACAGACAAGGCTACGGGAGAGGTCATCTACCGCACAACCTTCTCGTCGCTCTTCCAGGAGTGGCTCGCAATGGATGAGGCCAAGGTAGCACAGAGGGCTTACGAATTTACCATACTCGCCCCCCAACCCCTTGCTCCCGCAACACTCCGCGTGGTTCTCTACAACCCATCGCAGGAGGTGGCAGCCGAGATGCTCTACGACCTCAACCCCGCCGATATACTCATCCGCAACCTCGACAGCAAGCCCCAAACACCACACACCACATTGTGGAGTGGTAGTGCCGAGGGCGAGAAGATTGATGTGGCAATCGTAGCCGAGGGCTACACCGCGGAGGAGATGGCACTCTTCCGCAAGGATGCCGAGAAGACCATCGTGGCCCTCTTCTCGCACGAACCATTTGGGAGTATGAGGGAGCACTTCAACTTTGTAGCCGTGGAGAGTGTGAGCCAAACGAGTGGTGTGAGCATACCTCGCAAGGGTGTGTGGTGCCAGAGTGCTGTGGATAGCCACTTCGACACCTTCTATGCCGACCGCTACCTCACCACAAGTGCCATCTTCCGTATGTCCGACCTGCTGGCGGGAATCCCCTATGAGCACATCATCGTGCTCGCCAATACCGACACCTATGGAGGTGGTGGCATATACAACTCCTACACCCTAACCACTGCCCACCACTCGGCCTTTGCCCCCGTTGTGGTGCACGAGTTCGGACACAGCTTTGCGGGCCTTGCCGACGAGTATTTCTACTCCACCCCCGATATTGCCTCCAACCCACTTACGGCCACCAATGAGCCTTGGCAGCAGAACATCACCAACCTTGTGGATTTCCAGAGCAAGTGGGCCGATATGATGCCCGAGGGCGCGACTATCCCCAGCGAGCCCACAAAAGAGGCCGAGGATAACTACACAGTGGGTGCCTATGAGGGTGCGAACTATATGACCAAGGGGGCCTACCGCCCTGCCGTTGTGTGCCGTATGCGCAACAACACCGCCACCCAATTCTGCCCCGTCTGCCAGAGGGCCATCCAACGAATGATTGAGTTCTACATTGGTGAGTAAAAATTTGCCCACCTTTGGTCGCGGACAACGTCGAGAGTCCAACATAAATATATTAGGTATGAAACGATACGGAATACTATTAGGGATTGTTGCGATGTTTACTGTGGCGTGTGTTTCCACCGAGCAGACCTCCATATTGATTATTGGCGGAGGTGCCTCGGGCGTGAGTGCTGGTGTGCAAGCGGCCAGAATGGGGGTTGAGGCGACCATCCTCGAAGAGGGTGTGTGGCTTGGAGGTATGCTCACCTCGGCAGGTGTGAGTTGCATTGATGGTAACTACAAGATGCCAAGTGGTATCTTTGGAGAGTTTGCCGACTCTCTTGCCGCCCGCTATGGTGGATACCCCGCGCTCCAAACAGGATGGGTGAGCAACATAAACTTCGATCCACATATCGGAGAGGAGATTCTCACCAACATCTGCAACTCCTGCTCCGACCTCCTCACAGTTGAGCGCAACGCAAAAGTACTGAATATCAGCAAACAAGAGGATGGTTGGAGAGTGGTCTATCGCAACAAGGAGGGACACCGAAGGGGTATTGCGTGCAAGGTGCTCATTGATGGTACCGAGTTGGGCGATGTGGCCAAAGAGTGTGGCGTGGAGTACCGAATCGGTATGGACTCCAAGTACGACACGGGGGAGAGCATTGCCCCCGAAGAGGCCAACGATGTCATCCAAGACCTCACCTACGTCGCCTTCCTCAAAGACTACGGCCCCGAGGCCGATATGACCATCCCCAAACCCAAGGGATATAACCCATCTCATTTTGCAAATTCGTGCATCAATTCGTTGAGTAGCGAAGTGACCGAAACGGGACAGACCATCTGGCCAGCGCAAATGATGCTCACCTATGGTCGCACCCCCGGCGGGCGTTATATGATAAATTGGCCAATCTATGGCAACGACTTCTACGCCAACACTATCGACTCCTCGCCCAAAGAGAGAGCCGAGGCTTACGAGCAGGCCAAAGAGTTCACCCTCTGCTTCATCTACTTCATCCAGACACAGCTCGGAATGAAGAATTTGGGCATTGCAGATGACGTATTCCCCACCGAAGATGGACTTCCTATGTTCCCCTACCACAGAGAATCGAGGCGCATTGTGGGTGAGGCCCTCTTTACGATGGATGCCGCAGCAGCTCCCTACGACTACAAGGTGCCCTATTATAGGACAGGTATCGCTGTGGGTGACTATGCCGTGGATCACCACCACTTCCGACACCCCGAGTGGCGCAAGCTCCCCGACCTGCACTTCTACCCCATTCCCTCGTTCAATGTTCCTCTGGGAGTCATTGTCCCCAAAGGGGTTGATAACCTTTTGGTTACGGAGAAATCGGTGTCGGTTTCCAACCTTATCAACGGTGCCACTCGCCTCCAACCCGTGGTGATGCAACTCGGACAGGCCGCAGGTGCCACTGCGGCACTTGCCGTAAAGAGTGGCAAAAGGGTGCGCGAAGTGTCGGTTAGAAAGGTGCAGGGAGCCCTGCTTGCTGCTGGATGCTACATTATGCCCTATATTGACCTACCAAAGGAGCATCGCCATTTCAAGGCGCTCCAACGCATTGGCGCAACGGGTATCCTGCGTGGCGAGGGCAGGAATATTGGTTGGGCAAATCAGACTCTCTTCCGCGCAAACGCCCCACTTTTGGCCACCGACATCCACCCCGAGGGGTACTACAATGGACACTTGGCCCTCGGAGAGGGTGAAATCGCAATCGGAACTCTGCTCGATGTTGTAGCCCGATTGGGGGTTCCACTCCCCTCGCCCGCAGAGGAGTGGTGGGAGTCGTTGGGGCTCGAAGATTTCAGGCCCCAAAGGAGCATAACAAGGCTCGAAGCGGCTGTTGTGATTGACGCACTATTGGAACCTTTCGAGATGTTCGATGTGGATTTTAGCGGTAATCTCTAAAAGAAAAAAAGAGGGTTGCAACCCTCTTTTTTCTTTCTATGTATAGCCACCCACAAGGGGTGCTCGGCAATGCAACTATTTGGTGGGGAACAAGTCCTTGATTCCGCCCAACGAGCCGAGAACCGACGATGCCTCATAGGGCATATAGACAGTCTTGCTATCCTGACCGCTGGCCATCTCACGCAGTGTTTCGATATACTTCACAGCCAAGAGGTAGGTTGCGGGGTCGGTCTTGGTGTTCGAGATAGCCTCTGCCACCTTACGGATAGCCTCTGCCTCGGCATTAGCCTGCAACACCTTCGCCTCGGCCTCACCCTGTGCTTTGAGAATCTGCGCCTCTTTCTCGGCAGCAGCATAGTTGATTTGCGACTGTTTCTCGCCCTCCGAAGAGAGGATTGCCGACTGCTTTTCACCCTCGGCGCGGAGAATCTTCGCCCTACGCTCACGCTCGGCCTGCATCTGCTGCTCCATAGCGTCACGAACAGTCGAGGGAGGCGTAATATCCTGCAACTCCACACGATTGACCTTCACACCCCATTTATTGGTCGCCTCATCGAGCACATTGCGCAACTTGGCATTGATGGTGTCGCGCGAGGTTAAAGTTTCGTCCAACTCCAACTCACCAATGACGTTACGAAGAGTGGTCTGGGTGAGTTTCTCAATAGCGTTGGGCAGGTTGTTAATCTCATAAACTGCCTTCACGGGGTCGACAATCTGGAAGTAGAGCAAAGCGTTGATGCGTGTGGTCACGTTATCCTTCGTAATCACGTTCTGCTCGGGGAAGTCATAGACCTGCTCACGCAAGTCGATGCGGGGAGTGTAGCGGAACGAGACGAGAACATTGCCGTTCCAATCCTGCTGCGAGTGGCGCGTATAGATACGGCGTGGCTTTTCGAGGATAGGCCAGATGATGTTGATACCCGAGGTGAGGGTCTTGGTGTACTTACCCAAGCGTTCCACAATGCAGGTTTCGCTCTGCTGAACAATGGTAAGGCCCGAGAGCACATAGATGACAACTATTGCCACAAGTGCAATGATAACATAGAGATTTTCCATCGTTATAATATTTTTGGTAAAAGTTTGATTATTTGCGTTTTACGGTGAGGATAATGCTCTCTCGGGAGAGGATTTCGACCTTCTCACCCACATTGATGTCGGTCTGCTCGTCGCTCACAGCCTGCCAGAGGTCGCCATCGACAGCCACACGGCCCGTGCCACCCGCCTCAATGCACTCGGTCACCTTGGCGGTGCGACCAATGAGGGCATCGGCATTGGTTGGCACGTTATCCTTTGCGGAGAGCTTACGCAACAAGGGGCGCACAGCGAGGAACGCAACGAAAGTTGCGATGGCAAAGATGCCGAGTTGCCAATTGAGCGTAGCACCCGCCGTGGCACCAATGGCACCACCCACACATCCCACCGCAAAGCAAATGAGCGCGAAACCGGAGGTAAATATCTCTCCCACAACAAACAAAATGGCCACAATGGCCCAAATCTGCCAAATATCCATAGTAGTAACGTGTTATTGATTTTCACAAATATACGAAATAGAATTGAGAATTGAAAATGGAGAATTGAAAATGGAGAGCAATCAGCCTTTTTTTTGTTCACGGGTATCAAAAAAGACACCCGTAAACAAAAGAAAAACCCTCTCATAAGTTAGGAGAGGGTGCCCGTAGGGCGGGTGAGGTCTGTTTTGAGTTATCAGTTTTCAGTTGGTGGTTGTCGGCAGACGACAAAACAAAAAAGGTAGGCGTTTCTGGGCGACTACCTTTTCAAAACTACTACCCCAAACTTTTGAAAATAGAGATGTGGTTTTACCACACCACTTTTTGAGCCGAAAGGCGAAACCAAGTCCCCTGCCAGAGGCGGGGGATTTAGGGGGTGGGTAAGGCACGAAACGCAGTTTCTTCATTTATTTAAGTTTATACCACGACAAAACAAAAAAGGTAGGCGTTTCACAACGGCTACCTTTTCAAAACTACTAACCCAAACTTAAATAAATGAAGAAACCTTGTTGTAGTCTTGCGACTACGGTCTATATATTCGCAAAGTGCGTGCCAAAGTCGTGGGCAGGCAACTATTTTTTCACATTCGCCACACAAGGGGAGGTTTTGCACCCTTTTTGCACACCCTCGGAGAGTAAACTTCATTTTACTCTTTCTAATATTATAACTATGAAAAAAGGTATTTTATTGTGCCTCGTGGCACTCTTTGCGGCTCTCTCGGTGAGCGCAGCAGAAATCACCCTCAAACAGTTACCCCAGCAGGCGCAAGATTTCATCCACCACTATTTTGCCAAAGACCAAATCGGCAAAATTCACTCCCACCATCACCGCCACGGCAACACCTACAATGTGCTCTTCAAGGATGGCTCCAAGATTAACTTCGATGCCAATGGTCACTGGACAAAAATCAAGCTGCGCAACGACTCCATACCCGTAGATATTATTCCCGAGTACATCACAACCTACGTCTGGGATGAGTACCCCAATATGATGATTATGAGCATTGAGCAGGAGGGCGAAGGCCACGAAGTGGAGCTCTCCAACGGAATGGAACTCACCTTCAACCCCAAAACGGGAGTCGTGAAGATTGATTAACGGCTGACTACGCACAAAAAAAAACGACCTCGCTTCAAAAAGAGGTCGTTTTTTCTATTATTTCTGTTTCGTGCGGTAGGCGCAGGAGAATTTACCCTTGGCCATAGCGTTTAGTTTGTTGCGCAGGAGCGTCTTGCGGATGGTCGAAAGGCGGTCGGTGAAGACGTAGCCCTCCAAGTGGTCATACTCGTGCTGTACGATGCGTGCGGGCCAGCCGGTGAGCTCCACATCGTGCTCCTCGAAGTTCTCATCGAGGTAGTTAATCTTGATTCTCTCGGGGCGATAGACATCCTCGTGGATGCCGGGTACCGAGAGGCAACCCTCATTCATCAGCACCTCCTCCTCGCTCTCCTCGTAAATCTCGGGGTTGATAAAGACCTTCTTGAAATCCTTTGCGGTTGCATCATCCTCCTCAAAGGGGGTTGCATCCACCACAAAGAGGCGAATATCCTTACCAATCTGGGGAGCTGCCAAACCCACGCCATCGGTTGCGTACATTGTGGCAAACATATCTTCGATGAGTTTGGGGAGTTCGGGATAGCTCTCGTCTATCTCTACACACTCCTTGCGGAGCACGCCCGAGCCATAGATATAAATAGGGTATATCATACTGTTTTAGTTTTATCGTTGCGTTGTCAGTTGTTTGTATGCGAGGGAGTCCATATAGCTTAGGAGGATGATGGTTGCGGAGATTTTATCAACCACCGCCTTATCCCTGCGTGCCATCTTCTTCATTCCCCCATCAATCATCGCCCTATGGGCAATCACCGAGGTGAATCGCTCATCGTGCAAGACCACTCGGCAGTCGGGGTATCGGGCTTCGAGGCGTTTAACGAAGGGCTCAATTGCGGCCCACGACTGGCTGGGGGCACCGTTCATCTGCGTAGGCTTGCCCACCACAATGATATCAACGTCATTGGCGGCCATATATTGCCCCAACCACTGCTCCAACTGCGCGGTGGGCACTGTTTCCAGCCCTCCCGCAATTATACGCATAGGGTCGCTCACAGCAATACCTGTGCGCTTCAATCCGTAGTCAATAGCCAAAATTCGTCCCATAATCGACCACAAAGATACAAAACTTATCCCAAAATGGGAAATAAAATCGAGCTGCGAAGAACACTCTAACGATTTATGCGCTATTTTTGTGGTTGGAAATTCAGGGAAAGGCTCCTTGTGTCGAAAATGGGGAGCATAGGGTTTGTGTGCATATCCCGTCACCCTTGTGGGACACAAAAACACTTGGTTAGTAAATAGGTAACAAACAACTTTAACACAAAGACTGTGTAAGAGATGAAAAATTACACATTTTTAAGTCTGTTCAAGAAGTACGCAACAGCAAGTTTTTGGCTCATTGCAGCCACCGTTCTGGCACTCCTCTGCGCCAACACCCCCATCAAGGAGTGGTATTTCAGCCTACTCGAAACACCCGTTTCTATCTCCTTTGGTGACTTCAACATATTCTCACACCACGGTGAGCCTTTCAGTTTTCAGGTGCTCATCAACGACTTCCTGATGGCTATTTTCTTCCTCTCGGTGGGATTGGAGATTAAGCGCGAGATTCTCGTGGGCGAGCTCTCCTCCATCAAGAAGGCAATTCTTCCCATCATTGGTGCGTGTGGTGGTATGCTCATCCCCGTATTGATTTTTGTGCTTTCGTGCCCCGATAGCGCGGGTATGATGCGCGGTGCGGCGATTCCTATGGCCACCGACATTGCCTTTTCGCTCGGCGTGCTGTCGATGTTTGGCAAGAGGGTGCCCATTGGTCTGAAAATCTTCCTCACCACCCTTGCCGTAGCCGACGACTTGGGCGGTATCATCGTTATTGCCATCTGCTACACCTCCTCCATTGAGTGGATGTGGTTGCTTGTGGCCTTGGTGTGCGTTGTTGCAATGCTCATTGCCAACCACTACAACGTCAAGAGCAAGACTTTCTATCTCTTCTTTGGCGCAATTATGTGGTACTCAATGCTCAACTCGGGCATCCACGCGACCATTTCGGGTGTTGTTGCTGCGCTCTGCATTCCCGCAAGTATCGGCAAAGGCACACGCCACTACATTGAGCGTATCCGTAACAATATCAACGAGTTCCCCGTAGTGGAAGTGACCGATGCACACCAGACGGTTGTGTTCAGCAACGACGAAATCCAGATGCTCAAAAGTGTGGAGTCGGCTGCCGACCACCTCATCAGCCCCTTGCAGCACTTGGAGGACGACCTGCGTGAGTTCATCAACTACATCATCCTTCCCCTGTTTGCATTTGCCAATGCGGGTGTGGATTTGAGTGGTGTTCACTTTACCGACATCTTCTCGGGCGTGAGTCTGGCTGTCATTCTCGGCTTGGTTGCCGGCAAATTTCTCGGTGTATTCTCCTTCTCGTGGCTTGCCATCAAGACGAAGGTTGCTTCGATACCTACGGGAGTTTCGTGGAAGTCGTTTGCCAGCGTGTGTATGCTCTGCGGTATTGGTTTCACGGTGTCGATGTTCATTGCCGACCTCTCCTACTCGCCTCTGGGCGCAGAGGGTAGGGTTATGCTCGATATGGCCAAACTCGGCATCCTTTGTGGTACCATCATTTCGGCACTTGTGGGTGCATTCCTGCTCAACAAGACTCTCCCCCAAGAGAATAAATAGCCCAGCCTAACGATGGCTACAACCCTCGACTACATAGAGTTTGTCATTGCGCAGATGGAGGCCGCCCGCACGGGGCTCGACCTCTGGTATCGCCCGATGTTTGGCGAATACTGCGTCTATGCTGGCGAGAAGCCACTCGTGTTTGTGTGCGACAACACCGTATTTGTCAAGCGTATAGAGTGCGTGTCCGAGGTTTTGTCGAGTGCCGAACAACGCCCACCATTCCCTGGCGCAAAGGATTTTGTGGTGCTCGACGTGGAGGATACGTCGCTTGTCGGCGAGGTTTTGCTCCTGCTCAATAGGTATAAACCTATGCCCAAACCCAAAAAGCGTAAAAAGGCAAACAGATAAGAACTCGCTCCGATTGGTTTGTGAAAAAATATTAGGATTTTAGAAATAAATCACTATCTTTGCACCATCAATTCGGGGCGTAGCGCAGTCCGGTTAGCGCACCTGCTTTGGGAGCAGGGGGTCGAGTGTTCGTATCACTTCACCCCGACAGAGAATAAAAGGAAGACCACTCGCAATGTGCGAGTGGTCTTTTGTATTAGAGCGGGCTGTTGAATTTATTCAATAAAGCCCGCTCTAATACAAAAGAGAACCTGCTGTGCAGGTCTTCCTTTTATTCACATCTGCGGGACAAAGTGATCACGGAGCAGAGAGCCACCTTGTGTGGCTCGTAGCGACGTAATCACAAACTACCCTACCCCCACACCTATTTATATATACTACCACGCGCAAATTAAATCGAAAAAAAATTGCGCCAACCCTTGCATATTCAAAAATTTGCCCTAACTTTGTAATATCATTTTGATATTATTTTGAATTAGCAAAACAAATAACTTTAATAACCCTAACTAACACAGAACAACTATGGAAAAGAAAGAGTTTGAATTCAAAGGTTTCCGAATGAACGGATTTGTTGCCCTCTTTGCAATGCTCGCAATCTTGGGCGTGTCGATTTACGACTTTGCAACCCTTGTGGGTGATGAGGTACCCGTTTGGGGCATCGTCGGCATTACTGTAATGAGCATTGCTTGTGCAGGCTTCCGCACCATTGAGCCCAACAACGCAAAGGCTATGGTCTTCTTTGGCAAGTACAAAGGCACCTTCACCGAGGAGGGTTTCTGGTGGACCAACCCCTTCTATAACGCAAAGTCGGTGTCGTTCCGCGCGCGCAACCTCAACCCCGATGCAATCAAGGTCAATGACAAGAATGGTAACCCTATTATGATTGGCGTAGTGGTGGTTTGGAGAGTTAAAGACACCTATAAAGCCCTCTTCGAGATTGACTCGCAGACTATGGCTTCGAGCGTAAAGATTGACAAGAAGGGTGACGTTGAGGGTATTGGCGCACTTGCTGGCCGTATGATGGCTTTTGAGAACTTCGTATCCGTGCAGTCGGATGCGGCACTCCGTCAGGTGGCAGGTATGTTTGCCTACGACAACACCGATTCGGCCAACAGTAACGAGCCCACACTCCGCAGCGGTGCCGATGAGATTAACGAACTCCTCTGCCGAACCATCAATGAGAGGCTTACCATTGCCGGCATTGAGGCTGTGGAGGCTCGCATCAACTACCTCGCCTATGCACCCGAGATTGCAGCCGTAATGTTGCGTCGCCAGCAGGCCGATGCTATCATCAGTGCAAGGGAGAAGATTGTGGAGGGTGCTGTTTCGATGGTTGAGATGGCTCTCGACAAACTCAAAGCCGATGGTGTTGTTGATTTGGACGAGGAGCGCAAGGCTGCAATGGTGAGCAACCTCTTGGTGGTTCTCTGTGCCGACGAGAGCGCCCAGCCCGTAGTGAACACCGGCTCACTCTATAATTAATTGAAGACGTTAGACGTTAGACGTTAGACATTAGACGTTAGACAAAAAATATGGCAAAAGAATCCACCAAAAGTTTCGTACTGCGAGTTGATGCTGCGACTATGGATGCCCTCGAAAAGTGGGCAGCCGACGAGTTCCGTAGCATCAACGGACAGTTGCAGTGGATAATCGCCGAGGCACTCCGCAAGAGCGGACGCAAACCCAAAAATCCCAAACCCACCGACTTAAAATAACCCTCTAACGCCGTAGGCGACTATTTGCACACTAAAAAATATAGACTCTCGACGTTAGACGTTAGACAAAAACCAAAAGGTATGAAAAAAGCTTTAATCTACACCGCCGCCACCCTTGGCATCAGTTGGGTTGTTGCTCTTGTTTACCACCTCACAACGGGCTTTACGGGCCCCGAAATGGGGTTGGAGGCATTGGCTGGTTACCAAAAATTTGCAATGGTCTATATGTTTCTGCCCGCCATTGTAGCTTTCATTTTGCAGGCCATTTGTGGCGAGCTGACCATCCGCCGTCCCCACAGCACACGCATCAAAATTGTGCCCAGAGATAACTCTCTGCTCCGCTTCCGCCCCCGTTGGAGCTGGCTCGTAGCCATTGCTACGGTGCCCGCAATGGTGGCCTTGTCGATTCTCTTCTCGGGACTATTTAGCGATGTTGTACCTATGAAGGAGGGGATGGTTGCGCTGATGCAGGCACAAGGTATGGGCGCACTCCCCGAGGAGGCTATGGCGGAACTCAATGCTGTTCCAGGCTGGGTAATGATGCTCACCACCATTGTTTCGGGCCTCTTGGCAGGTATCACCATCAATGCTCTCTTCGCATTTGGTGAGGAGTATGGATGGAGATTCTATATGGTTGATGCACTGCGCGGTAAGAAGTTCATAGTTGCCGCACTTGTAATTGGCGTAGTATGGGGCATTTGGCACGCGCCCCTGATTCTTATGGGCCACAACTACCCCGATGGGAGGATTGCAGGCATATTTATGATGGTGCTTTTCTGCATCCTTGGAGGTATTGTGGAGCTGTACTTTGTGGTAAAGAGTGGCACATTCTGGCCTGCGGTATTCATCCACGGCACCCTTAATGCCCTTGCGGGACTTGGCGTAATCTTGATACCTGGTGGCAGCAGGTTCCTTACGGGTATGACGGGCATTGCGGGCTTTATGGCGATAGCCGTAGTCATCGCACTGTTGTACCTCTACGACCGCTACATCTCACACGAGAGAATATTCCACTCCACCCTCGGAAGTTCGCTCTCTCGCCACGAGGAATAGTAGATAAAAGTGCCTCCAAACGTGGCACTTTTTTGCAAAAAAAGTTGCAAAAGTTTGCGATTATATATATATATATATATATATATTTGTTGCAGAATTCACACTTCAATGTAATATAACAGACACGAGTATGAAAAGAATCACCCTAACCCTCCTCGCGCTACTTGCCACACTCATTGCAAGTGCCCAAACCCTCCAACTCAAAGGCAAAGTGGTAAATACCACGGGCGAGCCCATTGCCTACACATCCATACTCCTTACCCCCGAAGGTGAGGAGTACAACCCTGCGAACAAAAGCCACCAGATGGCCGTTGCCGACACCAAAGGTGACTTTGAGTTCAAGACCAAAGAGGGCTCCTTCACCATCTCTCTCTCCTGCGTGGGCTACGAGAACAAAACAATAAATGTGGCTCTCACAACCGACACCAACCTCGGAGCCATCACCCTCACCGAGAGTGCCGAAGCCATTGAGGCTCTGACCATTACAGGCAATCTTATAACCCGTGAGGCCGACCGATTTGTGATGAACAACCTCTCGGAGAGCCTACTTGCCAAGGGGCGCGACAGCTACGAAATGCTCAAATTGGCCCCTGCGGTATATGCCGACGAGAGTGGCACGATAAGCATCAACGGCAAATCGGGGGCGAAAATTCTCATCAACGAGAGGGAGGTGCGTATGACGGGTGACCAACTGATGGCCTACCTCAAATCTATCCCTGCCGAAAATCTCCAAAAGATTGAAATCATCCCCGAGAGCGGTGCCGACTACGACGCCAACTCGGCAAGTGGCATCATAAAAATCACCCTCCGCAAACAGCGCGAGAGTGGCACAAGCGGCTCGGTGGCATTGGGCGCAAATGTAGCCACGCAGACCTTCCCCACCTACTACATAGGTCCCAACGGAAACCTCAATCACAAGAGTGGCAAGTGGAATCTCTACGGCAACTTCTCGCTCCAAACAAGCGAAATGGGCGGATATGGTATGGAAGAGCACACCCGCTACGACAATGGCGCAACGCTCTCTTCAACCACGGATATGAATAGCAATGGCAAACTTTCGGGTGGCGGTATGGTGGGTGCCATCTACGACCTCGACGAGAGGAGCAGCCTCGGTGTGGAGTACAACATCTACCGTTCGCCATACGCGCTCAACACCAGCACCAGCACACTCACCTACACCCTCGGTGACTACTCCGAGTTGCACAATAGTATCTTTGAGCAGTCCAACGGCTCAACTCACCAATCGGCCACCGCCAACTACATCCGCACACTCGATGAACGTGGCTCGACTCTCAAAATCATTGCCGACTGGGCAAGAAACGACACCGAGGGCGAGAACAACAACACCGATGCCCTCACCACAACCATCGGTGGCGTGGCTGGTACTCCCATCGACTCGCTCTATCACAACCACTCGTTGGCAACCTACTCCTACTATACGCTCAACGCCTCGGTGGAGAAGAAGATCTCCGACCTTACGACCATATCGTTTGGTGCAAAATACTCTCTCACCGACACTTACAGCACCACCGACTACGCCTACAAGCGTGGCGACGAGTGGGTGCCACTGGCAGAGTACAACAACCTTACGGACTACAACGAGCACATAGCGGCACTCTATGGCATCTACTCTACAAAATTCTCCTCGGGTGCATCGCTCTCGGCAGGCCTGCGTGCCGAATACACCTCCATACCCCAGCTCTCGGAGCGTTATGTGAGCCTCTTCCCCCATCTGAATGCATCGATGCCCCTCACCCCCTCGCAGACCGTAATACTTTCGGGCTCCTACAAAAGGGCAATAGTGCGCCCCTCGTTCTGGACAATGAACCCAATTAGAACCCAACTCTCGGAGTACTCCTACCAAGTGGGTAATCCCGAACTCAAACCCGTCTATGCAAACAGTTTCTCACTTACAGGTACATTCTTCTACCGCTACTCGCTGACGCTGGGTGCCTCCCTACAAGAGGGAATGATAAACCAGATTGCAATGGTGGATGATGCCGACCCCACGGGACGCACCCTTAAATATCTCCACGTCAATCTGAACAACGTCTATCAATACTACGCCCAACTCTCTATTCCCGCGCAGGTGGCATCGTGGTGGACAATCAATGCCAACATCTTGGGTGTGATGATTGACCAGCGTATCGTCAAAGAGCAGGCCAACGACCGCAACTTTATGGCTCACGGCTATATGACCAACACCTTCACCCTCTCCTCCACAAAGAGTTGGTATTTGGACCTTACGGGACAGTTTATGACCGATGCAAAGGTGGGCAACCTCACCCAAAAGGGAAGTGGTAATATCTCGCTCACATTGAAGAAGATAGCCCTCAATAACCATCTCGTCTTCACCCTCGGATGCAACAACATCCTACCCACCTCCGACCAGAGAGTTCACTCCTCGGGTGAGGGTTTCAGCAAAGAGCTCATCTCTCCCAATATCTGGATGCGCTCTGTAACCTTCGGCATCCGCTACAACTTCCAGAGTGGCAAGATGTTCCGCGCACGAAGTGTAGAGAGCGGTGCTTACGATGAGAAGAGCCGTATGGGTGGTGGCAAATAAGTTTAGTACATAAAATGAGCGCGAGCCAAATTATTTGGCTCGCGCTCATTTTATATCTATATTCTCTTTTAGAAAGAGAGCCTTACGATGAAGGAGTTTTTACCCTCCACTTTGCCCTCCACATAGTAGGTGTTGGTGTTGGCCAAGCGGTAGAGCGAAATCTCCACCACCTCCTCGGGGCGCACCTCGGCATTGAAGTTAATCTCCAACTCGCGCAACACGCTCTCGGTGGTAACCTCCAACCCTACAACGTCCATAGCCCATACCACATACATCACATTATTGACGTGGCGATTCATATCCAGGTCGGAGTAGGAAGCCTTGTGGGTGGTTGTGGAAATCAACTCCACACCCTCGGGCAGTGCGACCTTCGCTGCGGGCTCCTCGATGGCATCTTCGCGGATACAACGCTCCTCGTCGGTGGCAAACTCCGCGAAGGCACCCCTGCGGGCAAGCCTACGGGTGTTCATATCAATCACCAACCACGAGGTCGTAGCCTTCACCAAAGGTGCTCCCTCACCATCGGTCATAACAAAGTCACGCAGAAACATAAAGCCCGCTGCACCCTTGTGCCAGCTCTTCAAATTGACCTTCTCGCGCCATACTGGCATCCTCTCGAACTGCACCTTCATACGCGAGAGCACCCACGCCTGATGTGTTTCATCCAAAGTGTCGTAGCCGACACCGAGGTACTCTGCGTGGTTATTGGCAGCCTCCTGCGCCATATTCAAAAAGGCGGCAGGTTTGAGTCGCTGGTTCATATCCGTATCGTAGCAAGGGATGATGTAGTCTGCACTGAATTTCTCTACCATAGTATCGCTAATTTTTCACCTTTAACGACTCAAAGGTAGAAATTATTTTGCAAACTCAATACACATTTACCCCATTCAGGTTGTCAATCTCCGCAAATTAGTATTATCTTTGTTAAATGTTTGGTCAAAAGAGGTGGCCATAACAGGAGAGTATTTTTTCGGAAGATGAGAAAGAGCTATTGTGGTTTATTGTTTTGTGTATTGGTGACGCTTTTTGCGACCAACTCGCTACTCCCCGTCAAGGCAAATAGTACGGAGAGTGCGGAGGTGTGTGCCACACTGACCACTGCCGACCACGAACGCGATTGGTTCAAGGAGCGCACAACCCACACTGCCCTACTCCCCGAAGTTCACATCAATGTAGCACCCACCTCTCGTACCACATTTGGGCGACAGCGCACCCTGGCGAAGCAACCCCTCCATTGGGTGGCTACCAGAGTCATTGCAGGCTCGCAGAGGTCACTCTCCATCGTGTGCCACACTTGCACTCTGGGCAACACTTCCCTCGCCAAGGATTACTACATCTATGCGTTGCGCCACATAAGAATTTAGCGCACAGCAAAATCCCTGAATTTCCACTTTTTTCCAAAAAAAATTTCCACAAACTTTGGAGGTTGTTGGCTCTTACCGACACCCTTCTACTTGGTTTATACCATACCAACATTAAATACGCAATACAATAGAAATGAACAATATACTCAACAAAATAGACCTCTGCGCACACTATCCGCAGTTGGTTGCAATGAAGAATAAAAGTCGCCTTATTCCTGCCATTATTACCCTTGTGGGCATAATGATTTTGGCTCTGGCGAACACTCTCTCGGAGGCAGAAAATTGGAGCATTGGGCTCTATACGGTAGGACTTACGGTGCTGATCATCGGCATCGTGAAACTCATTCGCCCCTCACGCGAGGTCATCTATCTCAAAACGGGCGAGAGGATTTCTCGCCGATTCGATGGCTACCGACAAGAGGATAAAGAGAGGGTTTTGGCACTCTTGAAGGAGGGCAATTTCGATGCGCTTGGCAAGAGAGCCGTTCAGGATGGCAGTGCCCCATTCGTGACCGTAACCTATACCACCGCGAGTGGCTCTCTCCGCGTGGGACAGATGATGCACTATGTCCCCTATGAATACGAGCCTCTCTCGGAGGTATATATCCATACGAAATAATAATTATAACAAACGATGTTTATTCTACAACTACTGTTAGGTGCCGTACTGCTCTCCGTAGGTGCCAATTTCCTCACCGATGGTGCCTCGGCTATTGCCAAACGTCTGCACGTTTCGGAATTTCTCATTGGTGTAACCATTGTTGCGGTGGGCACCTCGATGCCCGAGTTTGTTGTGAGCGTGATGAGTGCCATTGGTGGTCAGAGCGATGTTTCGATTGGTAACGTCGTGGGCTCCAATATCTTCAACATCTACGCCATTCTCGGCATTACCACCATTATCGCCCCTCTGGCCCTCACTCGCGAGAACATCAGGCGCGACATTCCCATCTGCTTGGGTGTGTCGGTGCTCTTGTGTCTGCTCGCACTCGATGGCTCTCTGTGGGGTGGCGAGAGCAACATTTTGAGCCGCGTGGATGGCATTGTGCTACTCCTGCTCTACGGCCTATTCCTATGGTTTATGATACGCTCGGGCAAGAATCAGCCCAACATTCAGCCCACATCGGAGAGTGCCCAAGAGCCACAATCCACCACCAAAGAGCACCCTATGTGGTTGGCTATTGTTATGGTTATTGGTGGATTAGGTGGTCTTGTGTGGGGTTCCGACCTCTTCCTCGACGGTGCAATAACCCTTGCACGCAAAGTGGGTTTGAGCGAGGCTGTTATCGGTATTGTACTCGTCGCTGCTGGCACTTCGCTCCCCGAGTTTTTCGCATCGTTCATCTCGGCACTCAAAGGTAAAACCGACATCGCAATTGGTAATATTCTCGGCTCTAATATCGCCAACATACTGCTGATTTTGGGCACGAGCGCCACTATTACCCCCCTGCAACTTGGCGGCATAACTTCCACCGATTTGTTGGTAATGCTCTCGGCTGTGGTAGCTATTCTCATTTCGATGCTCACCTTTGGTCGCAAGCGCATAGACCGCATTGAGGGCGTTAGTTTCTTTGTCATCTATGTGCTCTACACCCTCTGGCTACTGAACATTTAGAGGAGGGTATAAATGCAAATAGCGCACCTTTTCGAGGTGCGCTATTTATTTTATATTGAGGGATTTGCCGTAACAACTTCGGTGGATTGTGTATCGCGGATGGCTTGTTCGTAACCAGCCCTATACCCAGCATTTCGCCACGCGCTTCCCATCCAAGTAATCGCCAAAACAAGTAGCAGTATCTTGTAGAATCGCTGACGTTTGGGGGGCATTGTGCGCCACGCATACGACACCTGCGAGCAGAACGAGCGCCACCACTCACCCACCCTTCGTGGCACATCTCGGAGCGAGAATTTGGTGCGTGGGCGGTAGGCCTTGGCGCGTATGGGCTTGATGTTTTTCACCTTGATGGTGAGCTCCTTACGCTCAATTTTCCCACCCTTGGCAACCGTGAGGCGCAGAGTTGTTTTACCCTTCGACTTGCCGATGAGTATCGCACGCGAACCACTGTCGGGCAGCTGTATGCGCGAGGATTCGTAGCCATTTTCGATGGTGAGAGTTACCGCATCGGGCATTCCACACTCCCAGGCAACCATCACACTCTCGCCCTCGCGTGCATTTTTGCGGTCTATGCTGAAATTGATTTTGCTGCTCATTGTTCTGATTTTGGGTTAATTACATTCCATACCACCTCAAATTCCGTACCATACACCCGCCTCTGCCATTTTGTCATACAGAAATAAATTCCTAACTTTGGGAAAACAAAAACTAACCGACTATGAAAATCCACAAAATCATCCTTCTGACCCTCGCCACCCTACTTTCGGCGTGCGGAGGCCGATATGTAAGCTACACAGACACCTTCGATGCGGGCGATGTGACACTCTTCTACGCTGCCGAGGGCGCGGGTAGGCCCGTAATCCTCCTGCACGGCAATGGCGGTAGCCACAACGATATGGAGACCACAACGCGCCAACTCGCACAGGCGGGCTATATGGTCTATGCGCTCGATTCGCGCGGTCAGGGTGCCAATGCCCCACTTGCGGAGTACCACTACCACGATATGGCCACCGACCTCCACGAATTTATCACTGCCAAGGGCTTGGAGAGGCCCGCAGTGTTTGGTTTTAGCGATGGCGGTATTGTGGCCTTGATGACAGAGGTGATGTACCCCGGGACTCTGGGGGCGATTGCTACGGGTGGTGCCAATATCTTTGTTAGGGGCTCACTGGTGCCCGAATTCGAGGCGGAGTTCTTTGCACAAACCAACCCCAATCCACTGAATATTATGATGTTGAACGAGCCAACAATGACAGTCGAGGATATGCAGACCATCTCTTGCCCTGCACTTATCCTCTCGGGCGATAGCGACCTCATCCGCCCCGAGCACACGCAGCTCATTGGCGAGAGTATCCCCTCGGGCGAGTGGATGATAGTCCCCAATGCCGACCACGGCTCCTACATCTACCACTCCCCCCGCATCGGCCACCTCCTCCTCGATTTCTTCAACCGAATCGGATACTAAAAACGATTAAAGTGCTGATTACCAAACCCTATATTCCAACCGATAAACCTATACAGTTATGAAAAAACTACTACTTTTCATCGCTACTATTCTCCTGATCGCAGGATGTAGCCACGCCAAGTGGGCCACCATTAGTGCCGGCCCCGACAAAGAGAGAATCATCCAGGAACACTTCCCCGAACTTTACGCACAATCCCAAAAGGGAGAGGTGGAACTCTACGAACTCAAATCACGCCCACAAAAGGATGGTACAATAAAGTACCAACTCTCCTACAAGGAGATCCACGACGACGATGACGAGCTGTTGCTGTGGCAAACCATCTATATGCCCGTGCTGATGAATGACTAAACCTCAAAAAACATGGCCACCCGTACTTGGGTGGCCATGCTATTTACCCTCACACCTTTGGAGTGGAGCGCCCCGCCAATTGAGGGGAGCATTCCTATTGATTTTAGGGCATGGATTTTAGCGTATTTTGACCAATAAACCCAAATTCGTGAATCCCATCATCTCATCCGTTTGAAGAGCCACACCAATTCGGTAGCGAGCATCTTGGATGTGAGCGGGGTGCTCGGAACGCGCACAAAAAATGAACGGCAGATACCAACCATCTGACATTCAGCAGCCATATCAAGACGAATAAACTCTGCGCCGAAGGCGCACCACAGACCCGCACTTTGCATTGGCGGCGGAGAAGCGACTGCCTTGTGCGGTCGTGGCGAGCAAGAGGCGTAAAGGCGTGAAAAAACAAAGACGGCAAAT